>JAZOOF010000035.1:0-59511 GCA_045654885.1 Bacteroidaceae bacterium | reverse complement strand
GTCGCATCGGTCGTTTTCGTTTCTGTGGCTATCAAAGGTGTAGGGATTAGCGATTGCAAGGATTTTCGGAAAAATACTACCCGTAGGTGTGGAGATTTTTGCGGAAAACAGGAGGCTTGTCCTTGCTATCGGGTTAAAATCCCGAAAATACCTTCGCCACCGAAACGCGAATGCCCTACTACTGATGCGAATGTGAGAAGACATGTATGGAGGTAAACGCATGATTGTGGCAGATTCAAATAGAAAAGAATATCCGGCTAAAGACGGCTAAAAAGATAGGAACTTGCCCATAAGCGAAAATAGGAATGTGTTTTCACGTCTTTGTCGGAAGCCTGCTTTTGACAGAAACGGGAAGACTTTTTCCTTCGCTTATGTAATCATCGGAGTTTGGTTGTCAGCATTTATGCCGACAACGGAACTATGATGCTGGAAAGAAAATTTCGTGGTAGGAATATGGTAAAGCCTACCTCTTTACACAGCCGAATAAAAACAAGTATCTCCGCCTGCTAACGGTATGTCCTCATACCATCGGCAAACGGAGATATTTGTTTCGGTTGTGTCATAAGTCCGATGGGTGTTTGTCTGGATTCATTCAGGTTACACTTATCGGACTGCCAACAATGGCTTTACCCAAAATGTGGGAGGAAGGAAAATTTTCTTTGGGATATTGTTTGCAGTCATTTATGATTCCCTATCTTCCTATGGATTGTATCACCAAAACACTTAAATATATGAAGAGAACATTTAGTACATTGTTTGTAATCAAAAGAAAGGCTTTAAGAAAAGATGGTAGAGCGCCCATTTTGTGCCGTATTACAGTAAATGGGACTGCTGTCGCTTTTTCTTGTCAGTTGTATGTTAAGCCCGAAATGTGGAATGCAAGGGAAAATATGGCGGAAGGCAAAGGACGCGAGGTCAAACAAATCAACCGTGAATTAGAGAAAATACGTAAAGGGCTACGGTTTCACTATGAAAAGATTTTTAACGGTATTGGGCCTATGACTGCCGATAGAGTTAAAAGTTCGTATCTCGGATTTGATAGAAGTTGCCGAACTTTATTACAGGTATTTGAAAGTCATAATAATGACTATTCACGGCTTGTAGAGAATGGTATAAGACAGAGAAGCACTTATGAACGTTATGAAATGGTGTTTCGTCATCTACAAGAATTTATGATGAAGAAATATAAGTTGAAAGATATTGCCTTTGTTGATTTGCGACCAAATTTCATTATGGACTTTGAGAGTTTTTTACGAACTAAAAAGAATTTATGTAATAATACTGTATGTGTATATATCACTCCGCTCCGAAAGATGGTTTCGATAGCTCAAAACAACGGTTGGTTGGACTATAATCCTTTTGCAAACTATCATATACCATTGCAGAGGAATGAAAGAGAAATTTTAACGATGGATGAAATTGAGCGAATCATGAATTTGGAAATACCGCCTAAAAAGAAGAATGTAATACTTACTCGTGATATGTTCATATTCTGCACATTCACAGGAATTTCATTCATTGATTTGAAAGGATTAACGTATGACAATATAAAAGAAACAGTTTCCGGTCAATGGATAAGTTTTCAAAGACAAAAGACAGGAGTGTGGTGCAATATTCCATTACTTAAAACTCCCCAAAAGATATTGGTCTCATACAAACACAAGAAAAAAGGGGTACCATTGTTTGAACTGCCACATTACGGAACTATGATTTCTGCATTAAGACGTATAGTCCAAATGTGCAATATTGAAAAGCGGGTTTCGTGGCACACGAGTAGGCATAGTTTCGCTTCCGAAATATGTTTAAGGAACAGCGTTCCGATAGAAACCATCAGTAGAATGTTAGGACATACGGATGTGAAAACGACAAGGATATATGCCCAAACAAGTAATACCATTATTGAACGGGATATGTTAAACTTGGCAAAACGCTTAAAAGATTTATAAGCAATATGAGGTAACGATTTAATCTTCGCTACCTCATATTGTTTTCAGTTCAATCTTTTGGTTATTTGCAAAATACCAGTTACCTTTGCACAAAGAGTTGTTTGATATTAGCAAAGCACAGCGTATCGGTGCGGTGGTAATGTCGCTAAATCGTTACCAGCAACTTTTGACCTCTTTATTGACTTCTGTCACTCAATTAGATACGATTTTCTTTATTATCCGCGGCAAAAATAGTAAAAAATAACTTGGTTTGTGTAAAATTTTCGCTCGTTTATGCTGCTATATTTGCGATAAATCGCGAATATACTCTCACTCGCTGTGAAATAATCAAGTAAACTTGATATTTTTCACTCGTTTATTCGTATATTTGAGCTAAAGCTCCAATATTTTCTGCACTCGCTGTGAAAAATACTGAGGCAAGCTTCGTATTTCTCGCTCGTTTGAACTATATTTGAGCTAAAGCTCCAATATAATTGGCACTCGCTGTGAAATATTCAAGCAAGCTTGATATTATTTCGCTCGTTTTTGCTATATTTGCAAAGTTTTTCGAGAAGGTAATAGTTTAATTCAAAAAATAGTAGATTTATGATTAATGCAGAAGACATTAAAAAAGGTACAGCAATCCGCATGGATGGCAAGCTGTATTTCTGTATCGATTTCTTGCACGTAAAGCCGGGTAAGGGTAACACTTTCATGCGTACAAAGCTTAAGGACGTTGTTGACGGCTATGTATTGGATCGCCGTTTCAACATCGGTGAGAAGCTCGAGGATGTTCGCGTTGAGCGCCGTCCATACCAGTATCTCTATCAGGAGGGCGAGGAGTATGTATTCATGAACCAGGAGACTTTCGAGCAGGTGACTATCGCATCAGAGCAGATTAACGGTGTTGCTTTCATGAAGGAGGGTATGACACTTGAGGTTGTTACCGATGCTTCAACTGAGACTATCCTTTATGCCGACATGCCTGTGAAGGTTGTTCTTGCAATCACATACACAGAGCCGGGCCTCAAGGGTGACACTGCAACAAACACAACAAAGCCTGCAACCGTGGAGACAGGTGCCGAGATTCGCGTTCCTCTCTTCATCAACGAGGGTGAGCTTGTTGAGATTGACACACGTGACGGTTCTTACGTAGGTCGCGTAAAGGCATAATCTTGACTCATTAAAAAGGTGATAACTGCGTTATACGGGAAGTCGTAAATCCTCATTTACTAAAGTAAACTCCGGTGTTACGCCTTTACCGCAAGCCTTGTTCTCCCACTTTTTAATGGACAAGTTTAACTTTTAATAAAATATAAAGTTTTGTTATACTCTATAATTGTTCCTGTTTATAACAGGCCGGGCGAGGTTAAGGAACTGCTTGACAGCCTGATGGCTCAGACGGTAAAACCTTTTGAGTTGCTTATTATAGAGGATGGCTCAAAAGAACGATGTGACCATTTGCTTGGTCACTATCGTTCTTTTTTTACTATCCACTATTTCTATAAAGAGAACTCAGGCCGTAGCGAGACACGCAACTACGGTATGCAAAGGGCTAATGGCGACTATCTGCTCTTCTTTGACTCGGACGTTATATTGCCCCCGACATATTTCGAGAAACTGGAAGCAGAGATGGCAGCAGATTATGCCGATTGCTTTGGTGGACCCGATGCTGCCGACGACTCGTTCTCGGACATGCAGAAGGCAGTGAGCCATGCAATGACATCGTTCTGGACAACCGGCGGCATACGTGGCGGCAAGGCGGTGATGGAGAAGTTCTGTCCTCGCACGTTCAACATGGGCTTCTCGAAGAAGGTATATGAGACGGTGGGTGATTTCAAGGATATGATGGGCGAGGATATCGACCTGAGCATACGCATACGCAATGCAGGGTTCAAAATACGTCTGATACGTCCTGTTTTTGTGTACCATAAGCGCCGCATTGACATGAGCCGTTTCTACAAGCAGGTGAATAACTTCGGCCAGGCAAGAATATGGTTGCAGATACTGCATCCCGGCTCGTTGAAGATTGTGCATACAGCGCCTGCGCTTTTACTCCTACTTGGTGTGGTGCTGCTTGTGGCATCTGTTTTCTCTCCTTGGCTGTTGCTGCTGCCGTTGCTCTATGCGATGCTCATCTTCTTCGATTCGTTGCTCAAGAACAGGAGCATGAAGGTTGCATTGCTCTCTGTGGTGGCTGCGGCGGTGCAGATAACCGGCTATGGAACAGGCTTCTTGAAGGCTTTGTGGTTCAAGGTGATTCTGAAACAGCCGCTTGAAACAAAAAAGAGTCTTACAAAAATATATAACAGAGGTTGATGAACGGGGAAGAGGCAAAGCAGAAGAAGAGTATCAAGGAGTGGGCTGTGGATGACCGTCCGCGTGAGAAGGCCATAAAGAACGGTATCTCCACACTCAGCAAGTCTGAGTTGTTGGCTATCCTTGTAGGCTCGGGCAATGACGAGGAGAGCGCCGTTGACCTTATGAAGCGCGTCCTTGCTTCGTGCGGCAACAGCATATCGGAACTCTCAAGGCTGTCGGTCGATGACTTGTGTACCTTTAGGGGTATTGGTCCTGCCAAGGCCATAAGCATTATGGCTGCCTGTGAGCTATGGAAACGTCGCGAAGCCAACGAGGGCGAACAGCCATGTATATCATCTTCTCTCGACCTCTACCGCTACTTTCACCCAATCCTGTGCGATTCGCCCGTGGAGCGTTGCTATGTTATGTTGCTCAACCGCATGAACCGTGTCATTGACCACGTGCTCATCGGTACCGGAGGCTTCACGGCAACTATGGTGGATATACGTCTGGTAATCCGTGAAGCGCTGATGAAGCGTGCCACTACAATCGCGTTGTGCCACAACCACCCGTCGGGCAATACAAAACCCAGCCGCGACGATGACAGGCTCACCGAGTCGCTTGCACAGGCCTGCAAGGTGATGAACATACGCCTGCTTGACCACATAGTGCTCACCGACGGAGCATATTTCAGTTATAACGATGAGGCTCGCCTCTGAAAATTGTGTTGATGATATGGAAAAGTTTGAAATAGAAGAGAAAATTGTGGAGATGGTAAAGACAGTGTATGACCCCGAAATACCTGTCAACATATATGACCTGGGTCTTATCTACCGTATTGAGGTTGCTGACGATTTTACTGTGGATATTGACATGACCCTCACGGCTCCCACCTGTCCGGCTGCCGACTTTATGATGGAGGACGTGAGGATGAAGGTGGAGTCCATAGAGGGTGTCAAGGCATTGAACCTTAACCTTGTCTTTGAACCCGAGTGGAGCCAGGAACTGATGACCGAAGAGGCCAAACTTGAACTCGGTCTGCTTTAAAAAAAGTTAAGGATAATTCATAAACACCTCTCCTTGTTATGAAAAAGATATATATCCTCTCCGATGTGCACCTTGGCTCTTGGGCCATTGAGCACCGTCGTACCCATGAGCGTCGCATTGTTTCGTTCCTTGACAAGATAAAGGACGAGGCTGCAGCCGTGTATCTGCTTGGCGATGTGTTCGATTTCTGGTACGAGTATCGTTATGCTGTACCCAAAGGCTTCACACGCTTCTTAGGTAAGGTCTCAGAACTCACAGACAGGGGAGTGGAGGTGCATTTCTTTACCGGCAACCATGACCAGTGGTGTCTCGACTACTTTGAGAAGGAGTGTGGTATGACAATTCACCGCGAGCCTTGTCTTGTGGAGCTGTATGGCAAGGAGTTCTTCCTTGCTCATGGCGATGAGTTCTCAAAGGAGAGGGGGTATCGTTTTATGCGCTCAATGTTCCGTAGTCGCCTGACACGTATGGCTTTCTCAATGCTTCACCCGCGTTGGGGCTTGTGGATGGGACACAAGTGGTCACAGTACAGCATGATGAAACACAAACAGAATGGCGATACGCCATACCTTGGCGAGGAGAAGGAGCATTGCATGATTTTTGCGCGTGAATACCTCAAGAAACATTCGTCGGTCGACTGCTTCATCTTCGGTCATCGTCACATAGATGTTGATATTCCGCTTGGCGAGAACTCGCGCTGCATATTCCTCGGGGACTGGATATCCACATTCGCATACGTTGTCCTTGACGGAAAGACGATAGAACGCAAATATTTTATCGAGGGAGAGAGTAAGAACCTCTGAAACGGTGTAAGTAGTGCATATACAATAAATGCGACATCCATCGGTGTCGCATTTATTGTATATCTATGTGAAGCTTTACTGTTGTGCTCCGAATTTCAGTTCAATGCCAACCGAGCGTTGCAGTTCCACCCAGGCAACGGCCTTGCCAAAGAGGGCATCGATATACTCGCCGCGCATTTCGCTTTCGTTGCGCTGTACAATAAGGTAGTCAAGGAATGGTATTTCGCCCATTTCGTATGCCTTCCTTTTGCTCTCAACAACCTGCTGCATGTCGTTGAGCATGTCGCTTGAAAAGGTCTCGCTCTGTTTTGTGGCATAACAGAAATTGTTGTATGCCTGCATGACCTCGGCTGTCACAATAAGGCGTGCCTCTTCAATGTCTATGTTTGCTTGCTTTACCAGCAGCTCATCCATAAGACGTGCGCCTTTGTTCAGGTTCGAGAACTTGAGCGGAACGGCAACTCCTGCCTTTATGGTTGTGAAGTCGGGGTCGGCAATGTTGTATGTCGCACCAAGCACCACATCGAGTTCGGGGCGGCGCTGTGCCTTGTTGAATTTCTGCGCTGCAACGGCAATCTCGGCATTTCCAAGTGCAACCACAATGTCGGCACGGTGCTGCAATGCGCTCTGCGTGTATTGCTCCTGTGTCATGGCTTCTCCTTTTATTTCAAGTGAACCTGTGCCGCAAAGTTGTGCTGCATCACTTACGTCGCCCATGTAATAGCCCAGTTTTATGGCGCTGTTTCTGAGTTCGCCTTCGGCTGCAAGCATTGCGTTCTTTGCAACTCCCTGTGCCATGCGGCTCTCTAACCAGTCGCTCTTTGCTATGTCACCACGCAGAAAACGCAGGCTGTCGTTTGCGGCAACCTCGCAAAGGTCGCTGTGTATTTCAGTTGCCTCGGTAAGCAGCATCTTTGCACGCAGGTGTTCAAGGTAGGCTATGGTGGCATCGGCACGGAAATTGCGCATGTACTCCTCCAACAGTGCAACTGCCTGGCGGCGCTCGCTCTCGGCAAGGTCAATGCGGCTGCGGCGCACTCCAAAGGTGAAGGTGCGGCCCAATTCGAGCTCAATGCCCTGTCCCAATCCCTTGCTCCAGTCCTCGTTGTTGGTATATGTGAGCGCAACGTTCGGGTCGTTGTACACCCTGCTGTTCTCTACAGCTGCATCGGAAATCTCGATATCCATCCGTTTGGCTGTAAGAGCAATGTTGTTGTTGAGCACACGCTCCATGTAGCGGCTGTATGATATCTCCTGTGCCGTAATTTGGATGGCGGAAAATATAATGGTAAGTAGGAAAAGTGCTTTTTTCATAGTCTTTCTTATATGGTTAGCTGTTTTGGGGTGTAATTCCCATCTTTGCGGCGCACTCAAAGATATATTGCAGTGCTGCATCGTGTTCGTTGGGAATTACTCCGTCAAGAATGGCATCTTTTACTGCGCTTTTGAGTGTACCCACCTCGGCGCATGGTGCCAGGTTGAATATGCGCATTATCTCCTCGCCGTTCACCGGTGGCTGGAAATTGCGTATGCGGTCCTTCTCTTCAATGTCCTTGAGTTTTTGGCGCACAATCTGGAAATTGTTGAGGAACTGTTTCTTGCGCACCTCGTTCTTGGATGTTATGTCGGCCTCGCAAAGTATCATAAGGTCATCGATGTCGTCGCCGGCATCGAACAGCAGGCGGCGCACTGCCGAGTCGGTCACTTCGTCATCGGCAATGGCAATGGGTCGCATGTGCAGTGATACAAGTTTTGCCACGTACTTCATCTTTTCGTTCTGTGGCATCTTGTAGTCGCGGAACAGCTTCATCACCATCTTCTCGCCCACGATGTTGTGGTTGTGGAATGTCCATTTGAGTATCGGGTCCCAACGCTTGGTCTTGGGTTTGCCAATGTCGTGCAAAAGTGCGGCCCAACGCAGCCATAGGTCATTGGTGTGCTTGGAAATGTTGTCGACTACCTCAAGTGTGTGGTAGAACATCTCCTTGTGGCTGTAGCCGTTGCGTGTCTCTACACCCTGCATTGCGGCCAGTTGCGGGAATATTATCTCAAGCAGGCCGCAACGGTCGAGTTCAATGAATCCTTTTGACGGAACCGGCGAGAGCAGTATCTTGTTGAGCTCGTCATTTATTCTCTCGCGTGAGATTATCTTTATGCGCTCCTTGTTGTCGCACAGTGCCTGGAATGTCTCCTCTTCAATGTGAAAGTTCAGCTGGGTGGCAAAGCGTATGCAGCGCATCATGCGCAACGGGTCGTCGCTGAATGTTATGCCCGGTTCCAACGGTGTGCTTATTATGCGGTCCTCAAGGTCGAGCATGCCGTCGAACGGGTCTATGAGCTCGCCAAAGCGGGCGGAGTTTAGGCATATTGCCATTGCGTTGATGGTGAAATCGCGGCGGTTCTGGTCATCCTCAAGGGTGCCGTCCTCGACAATGGGATTACGCGAGTCGTGGCTGTAGCTCTCCTTGCGTGCCCCTACGAACTCAATCTCGTGCTCCTTGTATTTTACTTGTGCCGTTCCAAAGTTTGCATAGACTGCAAGGTGGGCTCCCTTGCCCAGTTTCTTGCTGAAAGCGCGTGCCATCTCTATGCCCTTTCCAACGACTACCACATCAATGTCGGTCGATGGACGCTCAAGGAATATATCCCGTACATATCCGCCAACGACGTAGCACTCCATGCCCAGTTCATTGGCAGTTTCCGAAATCTTGCGGAATATCGGGGTGTCGAGCAATTTGCAAAGTTCTTCTCTTGTCGGCTTATACATCGTTTGGTTATTTTCGTGAATTTTGTGCTTGTAAAGATACTCAATTTGGCATTATAAATAAAAGGATAGTCGTTAAAACTGTTCAATAAATGCCACGAACGGGCAAAAAAAAGAGCAGTATACCGCAAATAACGATAATTAATGCTACATTTGTAGAAACATGAAATAACAATTATGGGGATTTTGACAAAAACAGGTAAAGCCATTCTGTTTGCCGTTTCGGCACTTACTGTTTTCTCTTGTGTATCAAAGGTCGAGGACCCGGCCGAGGCACTTCTCTCACGTGCGAGAGTGGAATATGAAAACGGAAAGTACAACAATACACGTGTGCTGCTCGACAGTATAAAGATTGTATCGCCAAAGGCCTACAAGACACTGCGCCAGGCCGAGATACTGCGCCGCGAGGCTCTGAAAAAGGAGTGTGAGCGTAATGTGGTCTTCTATGAGACCGAGCTGCAGTCGCTGATTGCCGCTCGTGACTCCTTGGCTGCATTGTTTGACTTCAATTTCGACAAGCGATACCAGAACAAGGGCTACTATACAGTCTCTTCGCAGGCAATGTCGCAGAATGTCTACAATAATTTTCTTCGTGCCTGTGTGCACGAGGATGGTGCAATGTATCTCACATCGTTCTACCGCGGAAAGAGCATAAGGCACAAGAGTGTCAAGTTGTCGGCCGGCGATACATACGTGCAGTGTGACAAGCCGTTCCTTGAGAGGAACTACAAGGATTTGGGAGTGAACAACGAGCGCCGCGACTACAAGTATGGCGAGGATGCCGGTCTTGTGGATTTTGTCCTTATGGCCGAAGGCGCGATAGAGGTCGAAATATCGGGCTCCAATGGCAAGGTCAACTACACCTTGCGCCCCGCCGATGTTGCCGCCATACGCAAGGTATTCGAGCTTTCACAGGCCATCAATGCTGTGAAAAAGGTTGAGGATATGCTTGGCGAGGCACGTTATAAACTCAACTTCCTTAAAAAGAGCGAGGCACGTTCTTCGGCTGTTGTCGAGGATACTGTCCCTGCTGTCGGTGAAGTGTAAAAAAACAATTGATATATATTACAGAATAAGCCTTCCCGTCCGGGAAGGCTTCTTCTGTAATTATAGATGCTTGTAATGATTACTTCATGTTCTTTACAATCTCGTAAGTGTCGCTTGCAATCATCATCTCCTCATCTGTCGGGATAAGCAATACCTTAACCTTTGAGTCGGGAGTAGAGAGCACAGCCTCCTCGCCACGCATCTTGTTGTTAACCTCCTTGTCGAGCTTCACACCAAGGAACTCAAGACCCTCGAGTGCAGCCTCACGGCAATCCTGCTGGTTCTCACCAACACCACCGGCAAAGATGATTACGTCAACACCGCCCATTGCAGCTGCATAGGCACCGATGTACTTCTTTATGCGGTAGAAGTTCATTGTGTTTGAAAGCTGAGCACGCTTGTTGCCCTCGTCGGCAGCGGCCTTAACCTCGCGCATATCCGATGATATGCCGGTTATGCCGGCAACACCTGATTTCTTGTTGAGCATGTCAATCACGCCCTGAAGGTCAAGACCTGTCTTGTCCATAACGTATGGGAAAATACCCGGGTCAACATCGCCGCTGCGTGTACCCATCATGAGGCCTGCAAGCGGAGTCATACCCATTGATGTGTCAACGCTCTTGCCGTCCTTTACTGCTGCAACTGAAGCACCGTTACCAATGTGGCAAGTGATGATTTTGCTGCCCTCGGCAGGCATGTCCAACATCTCCAAAGCACGCTTTGTGATGTAGCGGTGTGATGTTCCGTGGAAACCGTAGCGGCGTACACCGTAGTTTTCATAAAGTTCATATGGGAGAGCATACATGTATGCGTAGTCGGGCATTGTCTGGTGGAAAGCTGTGTCGAACACACCAACCTGTGGCATCTCGGGAGCTACCTCCTTAACGGCATTCACACCCTTCAAGTTTGCAGGGTTGTGGAGTGGTGCAAGGTCATTGCAAGCCTCGAATACCTCAAGAACCTCGTCGGTGAGCAGTGTAGATGCACTGAACTTCTCACCACCGTGTACCATGCGGTGACCTACTGCATCAATCTCGTCGATAGAGCCTACAGCGCCGAACTTCTCGCTTGTAAGGATGTCGAAGATGAGACGTACACCCACTGTGTGCTCGGGGATTGACGCAAAGATTGTCTCCTTCTCACCGTTGGGAAGGTTGAATTTGATGAATGAGCCCTCGAGACCAATCTTCTCGATACCGCCCTTTGCAAGAACGTCCTTTGACTCAATGTCAATCAACTGATATTTGATTGATGAACTACCGCAGTTCAATACAAGAATTTTCATATCCTAATGTCTGGTTTAAATGTTCTTTTAATGTGTCATACCGAACGAGACCTTAGTGATTCTTCACTTTCGTCGATAATGACAATTGATAGGTATTACTTCTTTGCTGCAATGGCCTGGTTTGCTGTAATTGCAATCATCATGTATACGTCCTCGATTGAGCAACCGCGTGAAAGGTCGTTTACAGGACGTGCGATACCCTGGAGTACGGGGCCGATACCCTCGGCATGACCCAAGCGCTGAACGAGCTTGTAACCGATGTTACCTGCACCAAGGTCGGGGAATACAAGAACGTTTGCCTTGCCTGCAACCTTTGAACCCGGAGCCTTGCTCTGGCCTACGAATGGAACGAGTGCCGCGTCGGCCTGCAATTCGCCGTCGAGTGACAATTCTGGGTCAAGCTCGTGTGCAAGTCTTGTAGCCTCGACAACCTTGTCTACCATCTCGTGCTTTGCCGAACCCTTTGTTGAGAAGCTGAGCATTGCAACGCGTGGCTCCTCAAAGCCTGCAATGGCCTTTGCTGTCTGTGCTGTGCAGACTGCAATCTGTGAGAGCTGGTTTGCAACGGGCTGTGGAGTAACGGCAACGTCGGCAACAAAGAGAACGCCATCCTCGCCATACTCCTTTGCGTTTGTGATGAGCATCATTGCACCGCTTACGCAGCTGATACCCGGAGTGGTCTTGATAATCTGCAATGCCGGGCGCAATACATTGCCTGTTGTGTTCTGGGCACCTGCCACCTGTCCGTCGGCATCGCCGTTCTTTATGATGAGGCAGCCAAGATACAATGGGTTGCATACGAGCTTCTGCGCATCCTCCATTGTCATGCCTTTTGCCTTGCGCAACTCAAAGAGCAGTGTCGCATACTTCTCGGCATCGGGGTTGTTGCATGGGTCGATGATTGTAGCCTTCTCAATGTTTGCAAGACCATGCTGCTGTGCAAGTGAAAGAATCTCCTCCTTGTTGCCAAGAAGAATAATCTCTGCAATGCCGTCGGCAACAGCCTTGTCTGCGGCTTTCAATGTACGCTCCTCGGTACCCTCGGGGAGAACGATGCGCTGCTTGTTCTGCTGGGCGCGCTCAATCAAATTCTTAATAACATCCATAGTGTATCTGTTTTAATTGTTAGGTTTCATCTTTCTGTCTGTGGAGTGTTATCACGCAGGCATACTATATGCAAAAATAGTGTAAACCCAATTGTTGACAAAATAAATTCTGTTTATTTTTATATAGGAGGTGCTTTTTGTAGGCTCCGCATCTTTGTGGCGTTTGATTTTATGCAACTTTTAGCTACCTTCGCGTAAACAAAAATGTAAAAATGGGTATCAAGGATAGAATATTGGAATTGCTTGGCGAGATAGGCCGTGGTGTGTATGAGAAGGAGACAGAACTCCGCTTGGCTCTGCTGGCAGCATTGGCCGGTGAGAGTGTGATTCTTCTTGGCCCTCCGGGAGTGGCTAAGAGCATGGTGGCGCGGAGGTTGAAGGATGCATTTGCCGGTGCACGTTCTTTTGAGTACCTGATGTCCCGTTTCAGTACCCCCGATGATATCTTCGGTCCGGTGAGCATCAGTAAACTAAAGGAGAGTGATACCTATGAGCGTGTCGTTGACGGCTATCTGCCAACCGCCGATGTCGTCTTTCTTGACGAGATATGGAAAGCTGGGCCGGCCATTCAGAACACTCTGCTCACGGCTCTCAATGAAAAGGTTTTCCGTAATGGAAACAGCGAGGTGGAACTGCCTCTGAAACTGTTGGTGGCGGCAAGTAATGAGTTGCCGGCCGAGGGTGAGGGGTTGGAGGCGCTGTGGGACAGGTTTCTTGTGCGGTATATGTCACAAGGTGTCAAGGATGACAAGGCTTTTCTCGCGATGATACTTGATTGCGATGAGGCACGTTATTCGGAACGCTTGGAACAGTTGCAGATAACCGGTGATGAATATGAAAAATGGCAGAAAGAGATAGCTGCCGTTGAGGTTGATGACGGTGTCAAGGAGAGCATCCTTTACATACGTGAGCAGTTGGGGAAGATAACGGACAAACAGACCGGTGCTGTGTACAGCATATATGTGAGCGACCGCCGATGGAAAAAGGCAGTGAACCTGTTGAGGGCATCGGCTTTTGTGCACGGGCGCAGGAAGACCGACCTGTCGGATATTGTTGTGCTTGCATATTGCCTATGGAACGAGCCTGTAGAGTGTGCAGTAGTGCGCGAGGTGGTGACAGACTCTTTGTTTGCGGCAGTGAACAGGCGTCGCACCCAACTGCAGCAGAGAGTGGCAAAGGCTGTACGTATGAAAAGGGCGGCCGAAGCGCTCAAGGAGTCGAGACAGCAGGCAAGGCCCGAGGATGCCAACCTGATATTGTACGACGATTTCTATTATAGGTTAAGCACATATAATACCGGCAACACGTATATCTTTGCTTCGGATTATCATCGCCTGCCAAATATAACGGAACGTAATCCTGTGTCGGCACATTTGTATACAGACCCTGCCGACCCGGTGAAAGAGCGCATCAGAGCCTTCGGAAACAGTACAAACCATAATGCAGGAGAGAAGGTGAGACTTATGCGTGACAGGGAGTTTCTGTACATCAACGGAGTACGATGTGAATTGGAACGCTATTCGGCACGCGAGATGAGCCTCTTGCAGAGCAACGAAGGCTTTCTGTTCAAGAACGAGGAGTATGACTACGAGACCGGGATTGAGCAATGTGCTGCCGAACTTAACGGAATAAACAGCGCACTTGCAGATAATATTTTCATAAACCCTAGTGACGCGGAGCGTATACGTTCTGTGGCAGCTGAAATAATGAAGCAGATTGCTCTGACAAGAGCGGATATAAGTGAGTTGCTCTATGGCTGATATAAGTGAAAATTATGCCGAAGGGTGGCACTATGTCAATATTCTCGATGCTTTTGTGAAGACCGGTATCCTGCCCGACAGGAGCGGACAATACATCACTGACTATCTCGAGAATTATCTTTACGAGGTGATGAGTGACCCTTTTGTCATATACAGTGTGTTGAGTGATGATGTCAAGGCACGTGTGTTCTACGACAACATGCTCGCTTTCATTAAACAGATTGTCACGCGCGAGAAATTCAGGAATTCATGTGCGCAAGGGCAGTTGCAGGGTATGAAGAACGCACTCTTGTGGAGCGAGCGTAAAAAACGCGACGGTTGGAACAGGCTTCTTTCGGAGATAAGTGACGAATTCCGGCAGTTCGGTTTTGACGAGCGTTACTATAGGGATAAATTCGGGAACGAAGGGGGGCTTGCCGACGAGAGTGTATGGAAAAGGATGATTGATGATTGGAGCAAGGCCTTTGACCGCCGTAGGCAGGAACAGCAACGGCGCGATGTCGATGAGATAAAGGAGCGCAACAGCAAAACGCTTAAACAGAATCTAGAGAGCATTCCCGAATATCTGAAGAAGAACGGTGTCGAAAAGGAGATGTTCTTCCAGGCTTGGGGAATGATGGCAGGACAGTGGAATACGCTCATTTTTGAGAATTTCCTACGTATCGTAAAGGTGCAAAAACGTTATCCGCAACTGGAGTATATAGCAAACAGAATGGGACGCATTGCCGATGACGACGGCACAGAGCGCATGGCAGTGTCATATGGTGGAGCTATGGCTGTTGAACATGCTTCAAAGAGTGATATTTTGGGTGTGACATTAGGACACGATATAAGGTCAATGCTGCCGCTCGAGTGTGTTCATTGTGGCGATGAAACATTATACGACGTTTTCCTGTACAGATATGCAACCAATAGTCTGCAGAGTTTCCGGCATAAAAGTGAACTTCTGAAACCATCAAGGGGACTTAATCGTAGGCCGGCAAGGCTAAAGGGTCCCATGATAGTATGTGTTGACCGTTCGGGTAGTATGGAGGGGCAGCCGGAACTGTTGGTGAACTCACTGATGATGAAACTGCTGCTCATTGCCGAGCGGCAGAAACGGGATTTGTTTCTTGTCTCCTTCTCGGTGGATGCGCAACCGATAGATTTAAAACGCAACCGCACTGCTTTGTTGGATTTCTTCAGGCAAAGGTCTGCGGGCGGTACAGATGCAGTACAGATGCTGAATATTGTGTTTTCATTGCTTGAGAAGGGAACATACGCGTCGGCCGATGTGCTGTGGTGCACGGATTTCATAATACCCGTGTGTGGCATCGCTCAACGCAAGCGTCTTGCTGCATTACGCCACCAAGGCACAAGGTTCTATGGTCTTAAAATAGGTTATGCCGCCGACATGGGGTGGAAAGAGCTGTTTGATGAGATAGTGGAGGTATAGGAAAAGCGACAGACCCTTAAAGGAGACTGTCGCTTTGTGTCTTATGGATGTATTGCTTATGCAAGCAACTCTTTCAGTTCTTCAGCGGTAACGCTCTTCTGTTCGCCGGTTGCCATGTTCTTCAGTGCAACGGTGCCGTCGGTCAGTTCCTGCTCGCCAATGATGGCAACAAAAGGAATGGCCTTGTTGTTGGCATATCCCATCTGTTTCTTCATCTTGTCGCTGCTTGGGAACAGTTCGGCCGATATGCCTGCCTTGCGCAGCTCGCCGATAATCTGCAATGAGCGCATTGCCTCTTTCTCTCCAAAGTTCACGAACATCACCTTTGTGGTGCTGATGGCATCCTGTGGGTAGAGGTCGAGCTGGTTCATTACGTCATAGATGCGGTCGGCGCCGAAAGAGATTCCTACACCCGACATTCCGTCCATTCCGAACACGCCTGTGAGGTTGTCATAGCGTCCGCCTCCGGTGATGCTGCCAATGGCAACATCAAGGGCCTTCACCTCAAGGATTGCACCGGTGTAGTAGTTGAGACCGCGTGCAAGGGTAAGGTCAATGTCAAGTGTGCTCTTTATTCCAACGCTCTTTATTGTGTCAAGGATGAACTGCAGTTCTTCAACACCCTTTTCGCCTATTGCGTTGCCACTGAGTGTCTGGGCAAGAATCTGCATCTTCTCCTCGTTGTTGCCCTGTGCCTTGAGAATTGGCAGCAGCTTTTCTATTGACTCGTCGCTTATTTCCTTGCTTTTGAGTTCGGCTATCACGCCATCGAGCCCAATCTTGTCAATCTTGTCAATGGCTACGGTGATGTCGATAATCTTCTCGGGCTCGCCAATGACATCGGCAATGCCGGCAAGAACCTTGCGGTTGTTGAGCTTTATGGCAACGCGTATGTTCAACTTCTCGAACACGTAGTCAATGAGCTGAATGAGCTCCACCTCGTTGATGAGCGAGTTGTTGCCGATGATGTCGGCATCGCACTGGTAGAACTCGCGGTAACGGCCTTTCTGTGGTCGGTCGGCACGCCACACGGGCTGAATCTGGTAGCGCTTGAATGGGAATGTAAGCTCATCGCGGTGCATTACCACGTAGCGTGCAAAAGGCACGGTAAGGTCGTAGCGCAAGCCTTTCTCGCAGAACTTTGATGCCAGCTTTGCTGCATTGCGGCCCAGCAGTTCCTCGTCGGTGAGTCCCTTGAAGTAGTCGCCCGAGTTCTGTATCTTGAAAAGCAACTTGTCGCCCTCCTCGCCATATTTTCCCATGAGCGTAGAGAGGTTCTCCATTGCCGGTGTCTCAATCTGCTGGAAACCGAACAGATGGAATGCCTTGCGTATTGTATCGAAGATGTAGTTTCTGCGGGACATCTCTATTGGTGAGAAATCCCTTGTTCCTTTAGGTATTGATGGTTTTGTTGCCATGTGTCTGTTAGTCGCGTCTGTTCATGAAAATCATAACGTAGTAGAGCAGTGTTGCCAATGACGACAGTGCTGCAACGACGTATGTGTATGCAGCCGAGCGAAGTGCCCCGCAAGCGTATTTGTGGTTCTGTGAATTTGTAATGCCCGATGTCTGCAACCAGACAAGTGCCCTTTGGCTCGCATTCACTTCAACCGGCAGTGTTATGAAACTGAAAATTGTTGTTGTCGCAAACAGTATTATACCGGCCAACAACAGTCCGGGAAAGATTTTTACGGTCAGGATGCCGATGAGCAGAATCCAGCTCATGATGCCCGATGAGAATGATACGATAGGTACAAGTGCAGTACGCATCTTGAGTGGTGCGTATGCCTTTGCATGCTGTACGGCATGGCCGCATTCATGGGCGGCTACTGCAACAGCAGCAACACTTGCCGAGTTATATACTCCCTGGCTCAGGTTCACGGTCTTTGTCACCGGGTTGTAGTGGTCGGTCAGGGTGCCAGGTGTGCATGTGACCTTTACGTCATATATGCCATTGTCGTGCAACATCTTCACGGCAACGTCATGTCCTGTCATTGCAACCGGTATTTTCGAGTATTTCTCGAATTTCCTCTTGAGGTTCGCCTGCACAACGTAGCTCACTACTGCAATACCGATAAAGAGTATCCAGTATATCAGGTTAGGCGATACACCGCCGTTTGTAACTTGTTGTGCAAAATTTATTGCTGTTGAAAACATAGGCTTCTTTTAGATTGAACGTGTGATTGTCTGGTCGCGGTCGGGACCTATCGAGAGATACTTCACGGGTACGCCAAGTTCCTTCTCAAGGAACGCGATGTAATCCTTGAATGCCTGTGGCAGTTCCTCCTCGCTACGCAGTTTTGTAAGGTCGGTCATCCAACCCTTTACCTCGGTGTATACAGGCTCGACGCCCTCAATGTCATATGGCAGGTGTGTGAGTGTCTCACCGTTCTTCTTGTATGCAATACAAGCCTTTATTGTTGGGAATGTGTCGAGCACATCGCTCTTCATGAGTATGAGGTGTGTCACGCCGTTAATCATGATTGTGTATTTGAGCGCTACAAGGTCAATCCATCCGCAACGGCGCTCACGGCCGGTAACGGCACCATACTCGTGGCCACGGTCGCGCATCTCCTTGCCGTCCTCGTCGAAAAGCTCTGTGGGGAACGGACCTGCACCAACGCGTGTACAGTATGCCTTTGTTATACCGTATACGTTACCGATTCTGTTTGGAGCAACGCCCAAGCCTGTGCATGCACCGGCGCAAACGGTGTTCGATGATGTAACGAACGGATAGCTGCCGAAGTCGATGTCGAGCATGCTGCCCTGTGCACCCTCGCAAAGGATAGACTTGCCCTCGTTCATCAGGTCGTTGATGAGCTGCTCGCTGTCAATGAGGCGGAAATTCTTGAGGTACTCGATTGCTGCAAGCCACTCCTGCTCAATAGCTGTGATGTCGTAGCTGTAGTTCATGTCCTTGAGTATCTGCTCGTGACGAGCCTTTGCCTGAGCATATTTCTGCTCGAAGTTCTCAAGGATGTCGCCAACGCGCAAACCGTTGCGGCTGATTTTGTCGGTGTATGTGGGGCCTATGCCTTTGCCTGTGGTACCCACCTTTGCATCACCCTTTGCTGCCTCATAAGCGGCATCGAGCACACGGTGTGTCGGCAGGATAAGGTGTGCCTTCTTTGAGATATAAAGGTTCTTGGTGAGGTCATAGCCTGCCTCGATGAGGCTCTCGGCCTCGCCCTTGAAGAGTGCAGGGTCAAGTACCACACCGTTGCCAATGATATTTACCTTGCCTCCCTGGAATATGCCCGAGGGGATAGAGCGCAAAACGAATTTCTTTCCGTCAAACTCCAATGTGTGGCCGGCATTCGGGCCACCCTGAAAGCGTGCGACAACATCATAGTTGGGTGTCAACACGTCAACGACCTTACCTTTTCCCTCGTCGCCCCACTGGAGGCCTAATAGTACATCGATGTTCTGTTTCATTGTTTTATACTTTTTGTCAGCTTTGCCTTACGTCTCTTTATTGCCTGGTTGCACTTGTTGCAGAGTCCGTGAAGGTGCAGCGAGTAATGGGTTAAATGAAATTTCTTTATATTCTTTGTTATGTTATCGGTTATGTTTATGTTGCTCAACTCGGTCACCTTGCCGCATTTTGTGCAGATGGTGTAGGCCTTTGCAGTTCCGTAGCACTTCTCGTATTTCGATATGGCCCCGAACTGGTGATGGGTTACCAGGTTGGCTTTTATGAGCATTGTTATGGTATTGTATATCGTAGCACGGCTAACGCGGAACTTGAGGTTCTCCTCAAGATACTCCATGAGCTGCTTTATCTCAAAGCTTCCGTTGATTGAATAGATTGCATCGAGGATGGCAAAACGCTCGGGTGTGCGTCTGCATCTGTTCTCTTTCAGATATTCCGAAAATATCTGGTTTGCAATTTCCACAATCCTGTTGCTGTCCATATTCTCATCAATTCCACGGTTTTGGCACAAATCCTTTCAATGGGATGGTGCTGTGTGGCCATAATGTGGCAATGTCATAATTTCAACACACAAAGTTATCGTTTATTTTTATATTATTACAGATAAATGGGTTTAATTTTCCATAAAAAGTGACAAATAGATGAAAGAACCTCTTCAGGCATAAAAAAAAGACGTGTCCGCACGTCTTTTCTTCTATTCTTCAAAGTTCTCCAGCAATGCTGTTATGTTTGCCGGGAGGGTGGTTGTGTGGTCGGCAACACTCCCCCTCAGTCTTGCTGCAGCACCTTGTCTACGGTCGAGATAGTTCATTGCGGCGTTCAGAGCGCATCTATCGGCAATGCCCCGTTCTTCTTTAAGGCAGGTTAGGTTGCAGAAGAACTTCGCCTCCTGCTCATGGGTGGGTTCTACTCCCTTACGCACCAGGTGCGATATCGTAAGGTATCCGCAATATGCGTACAAACCTTCCCTCATTGCGCTCCATCGAAGTGCTTTGTCCCATGCATCCGGTAATCTGCAAAGCAGATGCATGGCAAGCTGGTCGGCTATCTCCGTGAACTTTGTCTCTGCAATCCATCTGTCGGCCACTTCGGCCGCTCCGCTCTCGGGCATAAGGAATATGGCCAGCATCTTGCACTCCCTGATGTTGTCCTGCCACAGAGTCTCGGCAAGTTCCTTGTCCTTTGCATGTGCCTCGGCAATGCCTTTGAGGCGTGGAATCTCCACACCGAAATTTATCTTGTAATCGAGTCCCTGACGACGTTGCAGTGTCGACACTACACCGTTCATGGCAAGGCGGAGCGATTTCTTTATTTCTCGTACTTTGTCGTGTGTGCTCTCTTCCATTCTTTACGTTACTTGGACAATGTGTGTTTTTTGCGGTAGCTGTTAGGTGTCTCGCCTACAACGCGGTAGAACGATGCATAGAATGACTGGCGGTTGGCGAATCCGACACTGATGCCAATCTCCTCTATTGTCATTCCCTGGTAGCGCTTGTCGACAAGTTTGTGCTGTGCCTCTTTTATTCGATGCTCGTTTACCAGGCACGAGAAATTGGTGTTGAAACGGGAATTTATGACTGCCGATATGTATCTGGTGTTGGTGCCAAGTTCCATGGCAAGTTCCTTTGCCGTGAAATTCTTGTCGCGGTAGCGCTTCTCTATGATTATAATGTTTAGGATGCGCTCATACAGTTCGTCGGCCAGTTCGGCACGTATAAGCGAGCGGTATGCTGCATTCTTCTCCTGCTTCTCCCTTATGTTATAGGGAGCGGATGTGTTCTCTGTCATCATGGCTGTTTTTTCAATGTTCCTCCAAATGTACAACCATTTTTTATAAAATGTAACCTTTTTTGCCATTTTTGTTGGAGGCTGTTTGAAAACAGGCTTGAACAACCCTCTCCTTAACGTGGCATGATATCTGCGGCAGCTCCAAGCGAGGCAGCTTTTTCGCGGCACTTTCTTGCAGCATCATTCTTTCCCATCTTCTCGTAGATTATTGCCTGCAGAATGTAGTTGTTGGCATTGCCCGGGTCAATCCCTATAGCTTTTTCAAGGTCCATCATCGCCAATTCGTTATGTCCGCGTTCTCTCTCAAGGTTGCTGCGTGCGATGTAGAGTTCTGCAATGTGTGGGTGTTGCTCAATCATTGCCGATAGAACCATAAGACTTTCGTCATAACGTTTCTCCTGCTGGTAGAGCATTGCTATCCCAAGCCTTACGCTCAAGTTGTCGGGGAGCCAGTATTGCAGTTGTTTGTAGTCCTCCCATGCCTTGTCGTACATGCCGGTATTTGTGTATATGTGTGCCCTGCACAGCAGTGCGCCGGTATTGCTGGGTTCGTGCGTGAGCAGTCTGTTGTAGTCGGCAAGAGCGTGTTCCGTGCTGTCGAGTTGCAGGTAAATGTTTGCACGTTGCTGCAGCAGTGTCAGTTCGTCGGGTGCAATGGTCAAGGCCTTGTCATACTCCTCCAATGCACTTGGCAATTCGCCAAGCATCTGGAACGAGTATGCAAGATTTGCAAGTGCATATATCTTTTCGCCATTGCCGGAACTGCATGCCACAGCCTCTTTGAAGCACTCGACAGCCTGGGTGTAGTTGTTGTCTTTGATATATTCTATACCTTTTTGGCATATGCTGTTGTAGTTTTGCGACTTTATGGCAATTGCTATGAACAGTAGTGTCAGGGATAATATGTTTCTCATTGGGCTCTGTTTTTGTCCGTTGCGAATATAATACATTTGTTCATAAGCAGTTTTATATTTCATATTAAAATATATTAAAGCAATCCAAAGAGATGTTTATCACAGTTTGAAAAAGAAAAAAAGCGTTTCCCGTAATTAAAATGATGTGTAAACCTCTTGACGTTTGCGAATAATTGTTGTATCTTCGCGCTTGAAATAAACGTCCTTTCACTTGTTTGACGGTAAAATGACGTTTCGTACAGGCCTTGGTAGTTCAATGGATAGAATAAGTCTCTCCTAAAGATTAGATTCGGGTTCGATTCCCGACCGAGGTACAAGATAGGCAGCAAACCGTGCGGTTTGCTGCCTATCTTGTGTTTTTGCAAGTCTGTCAAGTATTCAACAGCTATTGCGGCTCAGTCGCAAAAAGGTGTGGATAATCCAGTTTGCTTTAAGTTTGGGATATAGCATATTGATGTATTGAATTAACAGCCATTTTAACCTCTTTGAAATTGCTTTCGCTCGCTTACACGTAACTTTCCGCCGTTGGCGGGGAATTACCTTTGCAATGAAGATTCATTGGCATACATCATTGACATTAGCGCGTAAAATGGTAATATTTAAATCGGCACCATCAAAATCACAGCAAACAGCCGGGCAAGCAGAGGAAACAGGACAAAATTTGTTTGAGCGCTGCATATACGTGATGCTGTTATTGCGTGAAAAGCGAGTTGTTTTGTCCCCGATGCTTGAACGAACAGCTGTTATGACTGATTTTGCCGGTGCCGGGCGCTTTGCTACTTTCGCGCGACGAAAGTAGATGAAAGAAAGACTTGAAGAAAATACAAGTGAACAATTAAGGTTGGAGACTGCCGTGAAATGTAATGGTGAGCGAAAGCGATACCGACACTGTCTTTTGCGACCATTCCTCAATATCTTACTTTCATAATTTTTAATTTATATGCTTATCCACACTAAATTTCTACTGAGCCGCTATTGCTCCTCATCGGGTTCTATGATAACCTTCATCCCTTTGCGGCAATGCTTGTACAATGCCTTTATATCCTCGTTCTTCAGTCTCACACACCCCTCGCTGCTGCGGGTACCGATACTCTCGGGGAAGATAGTGCCGTGTATGCCAATGTCATTGAAACCCGGAACGTTGAGCCTGAAAAATAGAGGACCGTATGCGCCAAGGCGCATTCCATTTCCATCGCCAAAGTCATGCTTCCACGAGGTGGCATCGTACATCATTGTTATCTCGAATTCCCCTTCAGGAGTCTTGAAATCATCGGCTATTTTTTTGTTTCCGTAGTTTTTGCCGCATGCTACAGGGCAGGTGAAGAGCGTGTCGTTCTTTTCGTTGATGACGTTGAGCTGTAATGTCTTTTTGGACACTACAATATGTTTCTGTGCAAAGGAGAACAACGGCATTGTTGCCATCAGTGCTGCTATGATGTATCTTACCATATCTGTTCTTATCGTGTCAGCGAGAACTTCATGCTCACACCAAAGTCTGTGGTAGTGGTGGGGTATGAGCTCGTTGATATTAGAGGTATTGTCTTTTGGCGGTCAAAGTAGAGGCTGAACGAGAGCATCTTGCTGTATGTGTAGTCGGCTGTTACCGAGTAGGTGAATGCCTTGTTGCCGCTTGTTGCCTGTGTTGTTCCCTTGTCTATGCTGCGGCATATTGACGAGAGGTTCTTGAACGAGAAGTCGGCGCGTATGTTGATGTCGTTTCCGCTCTTCTTCTGGCTGCTCTTGCTGGCCTTGTTTGAACCGAACAGCTTGCTGTCCATAATCTTGTACCCGATGTTAAAGGATATCTCCTGGTTCTGTGTCTCGACCAACTGTATGGCCGTGAGGCTCAGGTTCAGTGTCCTCGACTTTATGTACTTTGCGCCGAGCGTCAGGTTAAAGTTGGTTGTCACGTCAAGGCCAATGAGCGGTGAGAAACTTTCGTTAATTGACACTGCACCGATGTTGTAGCGGCTGCTTGGCATTGGCAGGCCGGTGGTTGTGTTGTTTACGAAACCTATGCCGTGGTTGTACTCCATGTATGTGGCATAGGTGCTGTATGCACCAACCGCGTAGACGCTCTTGTAGCCGTGCTCTATGTTCACGCTCTTGAAGTGTTTTTCAAAGAACGGCAGCTTTGACAGGCCCGAGTATTTTATCTTCCAGTTTGGAAGCATGCTCAGCATGTTGGGGAATATGTCGCTGCCTCCAATCCCTGTATAGGCTTCAAGGAACGACGGTATCATCACATCGGCCGAGTAGATGTCAACACCACCGTTGGCGGGGTCGTACTTCTGTCCGGCAAGGCTGCTCGATACCGGGTACTCGCTCTCCTTGTACAACTCTTCGAGTCCGTGGCGGTTCTTCTCAAGGTTGCCAATGAACTTGTCATATACATCGGACTGGTAGTTGTTCTTTGCGCTGCCGCCGCCGAATGAGGTTCCAATGGTGATGGTAGTCATGTTGAAACCTCCCGATTCGTTTGTTGGCATACCCTCGTACATGAACTGTATGTTCTTGCTCTGGTTGCGTGTCCAGCTGGCATTGAGGTCTATCTTGAAGTCCCTGAACGGCTCTAATGTCATTTTGGCCTGCAGGTCCTCTGCCGCAGTGGAGGTTGCCATCGAGGCGATGCTGTCGCTGCGAAGGAGCCAGTTCAATTTCTGTGCTTTGCCAAGGAAACTGTCATCCACAAGGCCGAATGCAAAGTCAAGGCCGGGCGAGTAGACATCGCCCACCTTCTTCTGGCCGAAGATGTCACCGGCATCGGTCATGAAGCCTGGCAGGTTCATGGCATATGCGTTGGTGTAGTTAAGCGATGCATTGCGTACCATCATGAGCAGTCGTGTAGGGTATTGCATGGCCTTGGCGAACTTGCTGCGTTCGCCATCCTGCTGTTTGGCTGTGACGGTAACCTTTATGCTCACACTGTCACGGTTCTTTATGAGAATCTTGTTCTCGTCAATAACCTTGTATTTGAGCCTGTATGTCTCGCCCTGCTTTGTGCGTGCCACAACATCAACCTTCTTGTTCTTCAGGTTGTGTGTCAGTGTAACGGTGCTGTCACTCTCCAGGCGTATCTCCTTGGTGAACGGCTTTGTCTTCTTCACCTTCGGTTTCTGGCTCTTGCTCGACTTCTGTTTCTTGCTGTTGCTTGCAAAGCGCTTGTTGGTCTCTTCGAGATACGGTATAATGTTATATAGCTTCTCGAAGTTCATTGTCGCCTTCAGCGTGACATTGCGCTTGTTTGCAATGTTGTTTCCGGTGTTGACACCTGAGACATTGTTGCCTCGGAGCCAATTGTATGTTGCCGAGTAGCTTCCGTCTGCCGTGAGCCACTCGAAAATGGGTAACTTGTTGAGCGGTAATGTGTATGACGTACTGAAGTTCTGCTGGTAGCTCAACGGGCGGCCAAAGCTCTGCAGGCTCATCTTCACCGAGTCTTTCCATGCCGCATACTCTGTGGGATACCTCTCCTTGTTTACGGGGAGGAACGGCTCTTCAATCTCGGCATTTGTTCCTGTATTGAGGCTCATTCTAAGGTTGCTTGTGGGGTCCCACTTGATATCCATCGAACGGTTCCAGTTGAACTGCTGCGAGAATGTCAACGGGATGTCGCCATCACCCGTCATGGACTGCAGGTCGCGGCGTTGCAGTTCGTGGTATGTGCGTGCCATGTCTGTGTTAAGCGCCAGTGACTGTGGCAGCGGGTTCACTCCCCACTCCTTGAGAATCTTCAGCCACTTCGATTTGCTCTTTATCTTCTCGAACGGCTTGATGGTCTTGATGGGGCTTGAGTAGTTGTATCCTACCGATGCCTTCCAGTCGCGGCGGTTCTCCCAACTCACTGTGCTGCTGCTGTTGTTGGTGGCAGCGTGTGAGAAGCTGAAACTCAGGTTCGCGGGGTCATAGGGCATAGGTGTCTTGCTCGATATGTTTACCTTTGCGTTGCTGACACTGAAATTGCGCATTACGGAGTGCACCTCTGATATGCTCTTAAGAGAATCCTTGCCGGCTTTGTCATATGTGTCGAGCACGTCATCAAAATCGAGGTCGGTGTCGAATGGACTGTAGAGCGGCGATGTCACCTCCTCGGTGAACGAGTAGTAGGTGGGAACGCTTACCTTGAAGTCGCGTGGCAACAGACGGCCGACGTCGAGCGTGCCGGTTAGTGAATAACGGTAGTAGTCATCGGTGCGTCGTGCGGCAAGCTTCTCCTCAATACCGCCAAAGCCGGCTGTCTCCATCTTTCCCTGTGCCGCAAATGAACCGAGGTCACTGAGCTTTAAATTGAGGTTACCCTGCGCAGCCCATCCGCTCTTGTTGTTGAAGCCGATGAGGCGCATCTCGTTCACCCATATAATGGCAGACTTGCTGCTTGAGCTGTTGTTGCGCACACCAATCATCATCACCTTTACCTGTCCCAATGACGGGCTGCCTACGATGCTTATCCTGTTCTTCGGTGTCTCACTGTCATACTCGCTGTATATGGTGGTGTTTGTCACACCCTCGGCATTGCTGTTGCGCAGTGTGTTGCGGCGTATCTTGATATCGGACAGCCTGCTGAGCGGGATGTCAATCATGTTCTCCTGTGGCCACACGACGGCTGCAGCAGCCGAGCTGTTGCCGTCATATGAACCGTGCGGGGTAATGGTGAGCGGCACCTCATACTCGTAGTAGTTGCTCTTGTAGTCCGAGCCCAGACGTATGAACAGCGACATGTCATTGTTGCCAAGCTGTGTGGCATCCAGTTCGGGTGCCTCGGCATGTATGAATAGCTGTATGCGCTCATACTGTCGTATGTCGAGGTTGCTCTTCTTGTACACGGCACGGCTCTCCTTGCTGCCAAGGTTGTTTATATTTAGCGCAAGGGCCTGCTCGTTGTCCTGTCTCAGCTGTGGCTGGCTTGGGTCGATGATACGTGTCACGCCGGGAGGCAGCACATAGTTGACCGGCTTGCGGTCGCCGTGCTCTTCGATACTGATGGACGAAGTGGTGAACTCGCCCGATACTGTAGGTGCAGTGTTGTTTTTCGATGCAATGGGCTGCAGGTATGGGCGCCAGTCGCCGCGGACAAGCTGCATGGTTGCAAAGCGCAGTGTCACAGGCTTGCGGAACTGTGTCATGTACATACGCACGAAACGGATGGATGTGAAGTCACGTATTGTACCCACAACCTTGTCATACTCGTCGATGGGGATGCGGAACTTGTACCAGTCCACACTCTCGGTGTTGCCGTTGCGCAGTTTAGATGTCACAGTGCGCTTGTCGGTGATGTAGTTGCGGCCCACCTGCATATCCTCGGGACGCAACGAGATTCTGTACTGGAAGTAGTTCTCGTACTCGTCCATCGTGAAGTCCTGGTTGGCATCCTCCACGTCGGGGGTCACCTTTGCCGCACTGCTGTATTCGCTGTCGCTGTCGCTTGGCGAGTTACCCTCGGTATTGTTGAAGTATTTGTATCGCTCAATAATGCCGCGTTGTGCCGCGTCGTAGTCACTGCCACGGAAGTAGTGGTAGTTGTCGCCTGCCGGGTCTGCTGCAATGCTGTCATATACCTCTTGGCGCACACGTCCCTGCAACGCATCAAGATAGGCCTTGTATGTGGGGTGCTGTGCCTCGTCGGTGCTGTTAAGGCCGTTTAGACCGCAATCCTGCTGGTCGCGGCTCTCGGAGTTGTTGTCAAAGGCATATACAAGGCTTGTGTTTGTGGGTATACGGCCCCACGCAGTCTCCTCGTACTGGTATTGGTTGCTGCTCGACGGCAGTCCGTTCTCGTAGAACTTCTTGCCATCCTTGAGAATATCCTCGGAAACCTCTCCAAGGTTGAAGTAGAGGTCGCCACCCATGCCTGTCTGCTCGTAAATGAAGGGGTCGAGCAACCAGAATTCAATGTATTGGATATTCGCGCTCTCAAAGTCGGTGGTGGTGAGCTGTCGGGTGATACCGCCCCAACGCTTTGCCGGGTCGTTGAGCTTGCCCTCGTAGTCGACGTCTGTGTCGAGGTTGTATGGGCCTCGTTCATCGGGGTAGTATGTGACGTTGAGCAACGAGAGGGTAGAGGACTCGCCGTATGTCGACTCCTTGTTGGGGTAGAGCTCACGCTCATAGACCTCGCGTACATAGTGGTTCGATAGCTGCTCCACGTCGCTTTTTATGTGTGCCGGTGTCAGTGACGAGCTGCGGCGTGTGAAGAGCGGGTCAATGACATACCAACTGATTCGTGCACGGTTGTAGCCTGTGCGTATGTCATTGCTTAGGTTGCTGTACTGCATGCCCTGGGGCAGTGAGGAGAGAATCCATTGCGACGGTGAGGATATATCCACGCCGTTCTCTGTGTTCTCGAAATCATCGATGTATGACGCCTCGCTCTGCACCTCTTTCGATGTGCCGGCCTCGAGCCTTGCAAATTCGGCCGACAGGCTTATTGATGAAGGCTCGGTGCAGCTGATAAGCGGCAGCAGGTCAATGATGTTCGTGAGCCACTGGCTCTGTTTCTTCCACGAGAGGTTAAAACCCCAAAGGAAGTTGTTTAGGGGCTCTGAACCCATATCAACCTTTGTCGTCAGCGGTTTTTCCGAAAGCGACATGAGAGTACCGCCCAGCTTCAGGTCATCCGAGAAGTCATATTTCCAGTTCAGGCCAAGCACCGTCTTGCGTTGCATGTTGAACATGGTGTTGCTCTCGAGCGACACCTGCACGTCTGTTCCCGCATCAATGATGTTCTGGTTGAGGATGGTGACCGTTCCCGACGAGTAGTCGACCTGGTAGTCGCTGTTCTCAACAAGTGTGACACCGCCGGCTGTCACCACTACCGAGCCTCGCGGAATGTTTGTCGAACCGGTCTGTATAACGTTGGCCGCGCTTCCGGTGTACTCGCCAATGAGGTAGAATTTGTCCTTCTCGGCAATCTGTTTGGCAATGGTCTTTGTAGAGTCGTACAGCTCGTGGAAGACATATTTATCTGCAATGGCGCTGTTTCCTATCTTCTTTTCCAGATGGCTGCCGAACGGCTCTACTGCGGGGAAGAATATTCGTCCCGATGCCGCATCGACAGTGTATCCCTGTATGTAGTCGAACATGCCGTTGGGATTCTCCTTGCTGTTGTTGCTGTCGAGCCTGTCAAGATCCAGCAGACGCAACAGCGGCTTGCCTTTCATTTCGGCCTCGGGCAGGTATGTGATATTTGTGCCAAGGCTGTCGCTTGCATAGTAGACATCGAGCCTGAAATCCGTGCTCTGCAGGTTACGTGTGCCAAGTGAGTATACGTTCTTCATCATCAAATCCCAGCAACCGTTGTTCGGCGAGCAGGCATTCGGCTTGATGAGCTTGAGGTATATGGTCGATTTTGATTCCTTCACATCGCTCGAGAATTCACCGACCTGGTATGTCTGTCCGCCGTATGTGTACTCGTAGGCCACGGCAAGCACCTCATCGGCCCTTAGCGGTGTCTTCAACGATATGTAGCCGAGAGCCCTGTTCAGGGTGTACTCCGATGACGAGAGAAGTCTCGCGTTCGAGAGTTTCTCGTAGTCCGAACCTCCGTTTATTCCCTCAATATTACCCAGAATGTTGTTTGCCTGGTCTATGTCCCTTATACCCGAATATGTGGTGTTCATCTGGGTGTAGAGGTCGTTGGCATTGTTATGCGGGATTGCGTTGCTGCCTGTTACACTCCATGTCGGGTTGCTTATGTGGCGGTTCTCGGCAATATCGGTAAAGGCGACAATGTTACGCGGGTTGTTGTAGTCGCTGGTCTTGTTGGTTACCCACACCTCGATGCGGCTGATGTCGATGCCTGAGAGTATGGTGGGCAACTGTGACATAGAGCGGTCATAGTTGTCGCGGAAGTAGTGGGCGAGGAAGAAGTGCTTGTTCTCGTCATAGTTCGTAATCTCAATCTCAAACGTGGTGAGTTGTGTGCCGCCCTTGGAGTTTACGACGGTGCTGTTCGATGTCTTTTGCGAGACGACTGTCTGCAACAGCAGTTTGCCGAACTGCAGGTCGGTCCTTATACCGAATAGCGATGTTGCGCCCTTGATGAGGCTTGAATTTGTGGGGAACGATACGTTACCGGCCTCTACAAGCTTTATTATTTCATCCTCCTTGCCATCGTACTTGAGGTTTATTTTCTTGGCGTCATAGCTGAATGTGGCCTCGGTGTTGTAGTTGAAGTCCATATTCATCTTGTCGCCCACGCTGCCTCGCACGTTAAGGTTAATCTTCTCGTCAAAATCAAAACTGTTTGTCCTTCTGCTTCGCGAGGGGAGCGCCGGGTTGTCGATGCTCTGTATCGAGTAACCTATCTTCAGCTCCGCATTTCCCTGTGTCTTTACGCGCACACCGCCCGGACCGAAAATCTTCTCGGCCGGTCCCAGGTCAAAGTGCATGTCGGTAAAGTCGAATTTGTTCTTCTTCTGCGAGTTCTCCCATGCCTCGTAATTCTTCTTCCTGAAAAAACTGCTCATGGCACTGCGCTCCTTCCATTTGGCATACTCCTCGGGGGTTAGCAGTATTGGGGCTGTGAGCATGCCGCCTTTGCCTAAGCGGGTACTCAACAGGTAGGTGCCGTCCTCTTCGTTGTAGACGGTGTCGGTGACAATGTTCTCGGGTGCCTTGAGGTCAAGCGGACGCTGTTGTATGTCATCGATGTCCGTGGGGGTGGTTTCGGCAACGGGAAAACGTGCCTGCACGGTGGTGTCCTGCACTGCGACCTCAGCGCTCCTCTTTCTTGCTCTCAACGATTTCCGTATGGAATCATTGCGTACGCCACCCTGCGCGAGAATTGATATTGTCGCGAGAAGTAGTACAAAGAGTGTCAGCGTACGCTTGCCCATAACTGTTTACAGCTGTTTCAATGCAAGTTTTATTACCTGCTCCACTGTTGCTGTGGGCTCGCTTTTTACTATTGCCTGTACAACCTTGTTGGTTGCGGCTGCCGGGAACCCGAGCATTATCAAGGCCGACACGGCACCGTCTATGACATCGTTGTTTGGCAATACGGCGGTTGCCGCGCTGCTTTGCACGCTGCTTCCAATGCCTTTAATCTTGTCCTTGAGGTCAATGATTATGCGCTGTGCAGTCTTCAGGCCAATGCCCTTGACGCTCTTTATGGCAGCCTCGTTGCCTGTGAAGATGGCTTCGCAAAGCTCGTTCACTGTGAATGCCGACAGAATGGTGCGTGCGGTGTTGCCGCCTATGCCCGATACCGAGATGAGCAACAGGAACAGCTCGCGTTCTTCCTTATGGCTGAACCCGAAAAGTTGATGCGTGTCCTCACGTATCACTTCGTATATGTACACCTTGACGTTCTTCTTGTCCTGCAGTGCGCTGTATGTGTTCAGGGTGATGCTTGTCTCATATCCCACACCGCCACATTCAATAATTGCGGTTGCCGGTGTAAGTTCGGCGAGTTCCCCTCTAAGATATTCTATCATGCTTTTTATCTATTTTTATCTATTGTTTAACGGCATTATATGGCATTTATTGCCTTTTTGTATATAAAATGCAAAAACACCCGTGTATGGGGTGTTCTTGATGTTGCTGTCATGGCTTTTCAATCCTCAGCACCTGTGTGCAGTAGTCTATCACCGCAGGCCTGTGGGTCACGAATATCAGTGTCTTTCCTATCTTGCTCTGTGTAAGCCTTCTAAGCATCTCCTTTTCTGTCACCTCGTCAAGCGCCGATGTCACCTCGTCGAGTATGAGAATGCTTCCCGGGCGCAGTATTGACCTTGCCACGGCTATGCGTTGCGCCTGTCCTTCGCTCAGTCCGCCTCCGCGTTCGCTGATGGGGCTGTCTATGCCGTCGGGCAGCTCATACACATATTCGGCACAAGCAATGCGCAGTGCCTCGCGCATCTCCTCGTCTGTGGCATCGGGGTTTCCCATCAACAGGTTGTCCCTTATGGTGCCGCTTACGAGGCTGTTGCCCTGCGGAATATATACAAAGTTACGGCGTGTGAGTGTCGATGACTCGTGGCGTTCTTCTGCATTATAAAGTTCTATGCTGCCGCCTTGTGGGTTTATGAGTGCAATGAGCAGTCTTATGAGCGTTGTCTTTCCGGCTCCCGTCTCTCCCACAATGGCTGTGCAGCTGTTGGGCGGGAAATCGAACGTAAAGTTGTCGAGTATAAGGCGCTTGTCCTCCTCGTAGCGGAAAGTCACGTTGTTGAAACGCACTCCGGCTGTCTCCTTGAACATGACGGCATCGCCTTGTTGCTCAACGGGAATGTCCTCCAACTCATAAAGGCGCTCGGCCGCAGTCAATGACGATACAATTCCCGGTACGTAACGGCTCAAATCCATTGTCGGGCGCTGTATGAGGCTGACAAGCTGCAGATAGGCAGCCATTGTTCCGTATGTTATGATACCGTCGGCAAGGCTGTCTACTCCCCACATGAATGCGATGACATATCCTGCTGCAAAGCCCAACTGTATGATTGTGTAGGTGCCGAGCGAGAACTTGGTGCGGCTGGCTATTTGGCTCTGCAGGCGGCTCTGCAGGTCGGAAAGCTGCTGCTCGGTCGACTCATTCTGCTCCAGTGACTTTATAAGTTCCTTGTGCTGCAGGCTCTCCTGCAGTACCGACTGTATGCGGCTGTCGCTGTCGCGCACATCGCGGTTCAGCTTGCGCATCTTCTTTACATATACACGGCTTACAACCAGACAGATGGGTAATGTTATGAATATTGCAACGGCAAGCAACGGACTCATTGTGAACAGCAGAACGAACGATGCCAGCAACTGTGTGCCAGTGACAATGGTTGCCGGTATAACCTCGGTCATCAGGGTGGTTATGCCTGCAACATCGCCCTCAAGCCTGTTTATGAGGTCGCCGGTGTGGTGCTTCTGCAGATGCAACCAGTCGCAGCGGAGCAAGCGTGCAAAGACATCGCGGCGCATTCTGTTGCGTACCTTGTTGCCGGTGACGGCATGTATCCATCGGCTGACGGCGCGCGATGCAATCTCAGCCAGCATAAGCGTTGCAATGACAATGCCGGTAGCGACGAGCGAACCCTCTTCTATTCCGGTTGCAATGTCAATGGCATGCTTGCAGGCAAGGACCCACATCAATTGGCAGGCTACATCGACAAGTCCTATGACGGTGTTTGCGACAGCCTGTCCGCGTGCTCCCTTCGAGTTGTTCCACAACCATGAAACAAGCCTTTTTATCGATATGTTTTTTCCGTTGTCACTCACTTTCTCTATATTTAGCGGTGTGTACCATACTGTTTTGATATTCGGGCACACTATCTTGCAAAAATATAAAAAAACATTCATTGACGGTGTGCCTTATGGCAAAAAAAGGGGGTTCGGACCAATAAATTGCAATAATTGCCTTTAGAATGATTAATAATGCTTATATTTACACCATAGAAAACATTTTACTATGAAGAGATATATCATTCTACTTTCGGCAGCGATGCTTTTCGTGATGTCGCTGTCAGCCCGCGAGAATCTTGACAAGAACGGCAAGTTTGCCAAGGATTTCAATGCACGTCGTGAACTGGTTGCCGACAAAGGTTATTTCGATATCTTCGAGACCCTTTCGGGCAGCAGGCTGCAGGCCATGCAGTTCCTTTATGCCTATATGCCGCTTCCCGACATTGCCGACTACAGGGCCGAATTCCACCTGCAGAACGTGGACTATGCCTTGAAGGCGCGTGCCGAGATGCCTTGGGGAAAACAGGTGCCGGTGAGGGAGTTCATGCACTTTGTATTGCCCGTCAGGGTCAACAACGAGAATATGGACAGCAGCCGTGCCGTTTTCTACAACGAACTCAGGGAGCGGGTGCAGGACCTAACAATGCGCGAGGCCGTACTTGAGGTGAACCACTGGTGCCACGAGAAGGTTACATATACTCCGAGTGACATACGCACAAGTTCACCATTGGCTACAGTGCGTACAGCCTATGGACGTTGTGGCGAGGAATCAACCTTTACTGTTGCTGCATTGCGCGCAGTGGGAATACCTGCACGTCAGGTGTACACTCCACGTTGGGCGCATACCGACAACAACCACGCTTGGGTTGAGGCCTGGGTAGATGGCGAGTGGCATTTCCTTGGAGCGTGTGAGCCCGAGCCTGTGCTCGACCTTGCCTGGTTCAATGCCCCTGCATCGCGCGGCATGCTAATGCACACCAATGTGTTCGGCAGTTATAACGGCCCCGAGGAGGTGCTGAGCGTGACACCCTGTTACACCGAAATCAACGTAACAGCCAACTATGCACCGGTCGTTACAACCAAGATAAATGTAGTGGATGAGAACGGTGCTCCATTGAAGGCAAACGTGGAGTTTAAGATATTCAACTATGCCGAGTTCTTCACTGCGGCAGCAAAGGAGACCGATGACAAGGGACGCACATCCATAACAACGGGTTATGGCGATATGGTTGCCTGGGCATCGGTAGGCGGCAAGTTCGGTTTTGTAAAGTTCACTGCAGGCAAAGACGATAATGTAAAGCTTGTCGTTGACAAGGCACCCGGTTACAGTGCAACGCTCGAAATGGATATTGTCCCGCCACACGAGCGCAATACAGTGCCTTTTGTGAGCGAAGCGCAGGCTGCCGAGAACGTGCGCCGCTTTGCCATGGAGGATTCAATACGCAATGCCTATGTGTCGACATTCATGTCGCCCGACGAGGCTCTTGCCTTTGCGCAGAGCCTTGAGTACTGCTTCGGCCACGAGAAGGTGGTTGCACAGTTGCTCCTGAAATCGCGCGGCAACCACAAGACAATAAAGAAGTTCCTCAGCGAGACACCTCGCGAGGAGCGTGAACTTGCATATTATCTGCTTCTTGCCATCTCGGACAAGGATTTGCGCGATGTGAACCTTTGGGTGTTGCGCGACCACATGAAAAACACAGTGCGCAACGGCGCATATGACGAGGATTTCCGCAACTATATCCTCAATCCACGTGTCAGCAACGAGATGTTGACACCATACAAGGGCTTCTTCAAGCGTCGTTTTACAGCCGAGCAGAAGAGACACTTTGCAGGTGACCCGCAGCGTTGGGTAAAGTGGTGCCGCGACAGTATCAGGGTAGATGCATCGTGGAATCCGCTGTCGCTTTGCATGTCGCCCCGCGGTGTGTGGAACATGCGCGTGGCCGATTCCCATTCGCGCGATATCTTCTTCGTGTCGGGAGCACGTGCCATGGGTATTCCTGCCCGCATTGACGAGGTCACCGGCAAGACGCAGTACCTTGAGAACTACAAGTGGGTCGATGTTACCTTTGACGTTCCTGCAACTGCAACCCGCAATGCTCCACAGGGAACATTGAAGGCTTCGTATACCCCAACACGTTTCATTGATAACCCACGTTACTATTCTCATTTTTCAATCTCAAAGATTGTCGACGGCCGTCTGCAGCTGCTCGGTTACCCCGAGGAGGGTGTGACATGGGAGAGCCTGCTCAAGGAAGGCACACCGCTGGATGCCGGTAACTATTTCATGATGACCGGTACACGCATGGCCGATGGCAGCGTGCTTGCACACCTCACATTCTTCAATGTTGAGGAGGGCAAGGAGTGTGGCATTGATTTTGTGCAGCGCGAGAGCAGTGAACAGCTGCAGGTAATTGGTGATTTCAACAGCGAGAACCTTTTCTATGACCTTGCCGAGGAGCGCGAGCGCTCATTGTTGTCTGCAACAGGGCGTGGCTACTATATCATAGCTGTAATTGCCCCGGGAAGTGAACCAACCAACCACTTCCTGCGCGATGTAATGCCTTACAAGGAGGAGTTCGAGAAGTGGGGACAGAAGATGGTTCTTCTTTTCCGCGACAAGGACGAGGCCGGCCGCTTTGTGAACGACTTCCCCGAACTGCCATCGACAGTGGTGTGGGGCACAGATATCGATGACAAAATCTACAACGAGATTGTCGCGAATATGAAACTGCAGAACCCCAACCGTCCGTTGATTCTTGTTGCCGACACGTTCAACCGCGTGGTATTCGTGTCACAGGGTTATTCAATCTCTCTTGGAGAGCAGTTGGTAAAGGTCATCAAGCAGCTTGGTGAGTAACGGTTGTTGCCAAGAACCTTTTGGCACAAGGATTTATTAAGTAAAGTAGACAGGAGTAATTGTCATTCTGAACGTATGTGAGGAATCTCAAAAACATCATTGAGATTTCTTGAGTCCTTGCAGCGCTATGTATAATAATCCTGTTATTATGTGAATATATGAGAGAGATTCTTGAACTTGTAAACAGCATGTCGCCCTATCTGTTGCTGGGATTTACACTGGCAGGCTTGATGCATGCATTTATGCCAAGGAGCGTCTATAGCCGTTATCTAAGCGGCAACAGTTTCCGCTCGGTACTGGGTGCCGCAATTTTGGGTGTTCCGCTGCCGCTATGCTCTTGTGGGGTAATTCCCACAGCAATGTCATTGCGAAAGGACGGAGCCTCAAAGGGTGCTACGATATCCTTCCTTATTGCCACACCACAGACAGGCGTGGACTCCATCATAGCAACCTATTCGCTTATGGGGCTGCCATTTGCTCTGTTGCGCCCGTTGGCGGCGCTTGTAACAGCGCTGTTCGGTGGAACGCTTGCAAATTATGTTGACAAAAGTGATGAAGCATCAACAACTGATAGTGTAGAGCAGTGCGGTTGTGCAAATGAAGAGAAAACGACATTCACAAAGAAGCTAAGGGCCGCGGCACGCTATGCCTATGTTGAAATGATGCAGGACATTGGCCGCTGGCTTGTGCTCGGGCTCATTGTTGCGGGGCTTATAACGGTGTTTGTGCCCGATTCATTTTTCTCGCTCTTTGCCGACAGGCCTTTTGCAAGCATGCTCCTTGTGCTGCTCTTCGCCATCCCAATGTACCTTTGTGCAACAGGCAGCATTCCCATCGCTGTTGCTCTTATGCTTAAAGGGCTCTCGCCCGGTACGGCACTGGTGCTTCTTATGGCAGGCCCGGCAGTGAACGTGGCATCGTTGCTTGTCATTGGCAAGGTTATGGGGCGCAAGAGTCTTTTTACCTATCTCTTTTCCATTGTAGGTTGCGCCATACTCTTCGGCTTGGGTATTGACTACCTGTTGCCCCGCGAGTGGTTCACTATGCCGCTTGCACACATCCACAGCTGCCATGGCTGTGGCGAGGTGTCATATTTCAATACAGTGTGCAGCATAGTGCTTGCCATTTTGTTGGCAAATGCTTTTATACGGCGTTATCGCAAAAGTACCCCATCCGCTTCGCTCGTCCCCCTAAAACAGGGGGGCAATCCACCTTGCGGTTGTGGGGAGTGCAGCGCAGCGTCGCAGGGCATTTCAATTACCGTAAAAGGAATGAACTGCAACCATTGCAGGAGCAATGTTGAGGCTGCAATCCAAAAGATTGCCGGTGTAGAGAGCGTGGAGATAGACCTGGCAAGCGGTCGCACGGTAATCCACGGCAATCCGGACAAGGAGGATGTCATAAAGGCTGTTGAAGCGCTTGGCTTTACAGTGGTGGAGGAATAACTTGTGTTTGATATATATAACAATCGAGAGCAACTGTCTGTCAGCTGCTCTCGATTGTTATATTGCGATATCTCAGTCCTTTATCTTTATCTCGCAGTTGTCGAGGCTTTCTATTATTGCAAGCGACTCAATGTGTATTCCTTTTTCGCGGAGCAGTTTGCCGCCGGCCTGAAACCCTTTTTCAATGAGGAATGCCATTCCCACAATCTCGGCTCCTGTTTGTGCGGCAAGGTCAAGAATACCCAGGGCCGCATTGCCGTTGGCAAGGAAATCATCTACAAAAAGGCAACGCTCGCCCTTCTTCAGGTAGCTCTCGCAAAGGCATATGTTGTATGAACGGCTTTTTGTGAATGAGAACACCTCACTTCTAATGATGCCCTCCATGGTGCTTGGCACTTTCTTTTTGCCAAAGACTACAGGCACATCAAGCAGGTAGGCAACCATTATTGCCGGTGCAATGCCGCTTGCCTCAATGGTCACAACCTTGTCGATAGCTGTTCCTTTGAATCGGTCGACAATCTCCTTTGCCATCTCCATCATCAACTTCGCGTCCATTTGGTGGTTGATGAAACTGTCGACTTTGAGTATACCGCCTTCGAGGCACTTGCCGTCCTTGAGGATACGTTCCTTCAGTTGTTTCATGATATGCTCTCTACAATTGCTTTTACTTCATTTACATCGGTCTCCTTGCGGGCATACTCGTCGCTGTCGGGGTTACCCATAGATACTCCGCTGTGGCGGAACAGCATGCCGCTGCCCACGCTCTTGCGTGCCGATGCGTGAATCTCCGTAGCACCTGTCGCTTGCAGAATGGCTGCTGCGTTCGCACTGCTCACTCCGCATCCCGGCATTATTGTTATGCGCCCTGCCGCCTGCTCCACCAGTTCCTTCAAAAGAGGGATGCCGGCCTGGGCTGTTGCTGCTTGGCCCGATGTTAGCACCCTGTCGCAACCAAGCGCAATCAGTTCTTCAAGGGCTTTCTTGGGGTCGCGGCACATATCGAATGCACGGTGGAAGGTAATGCTCATACCATCGGCGGCGGCAATGAGTCGCCTGTAGGTACCGGTATCTATGTCGCCATTGGCTGTGAGTGCTCCAATTACCACGCCGTCAGCACCAAGCTGTTTGCAGGTGCGTATGTCCTGTTCCATGCAGGCAACCTCGTACTCGTTGTATAGGAAATCGCCTCCGCGTGGGCGTATTATTACGTTGAGCGTGAGCCCTTCTACCTTACGTGCCTCTGCAATGACTCCTGCCGACGGTGTAACACCGCCAACCTCCAGTGCTGCGCAAAGTTCAATGCGCTGTGCTCCGCCGTCACGTGCCGCAATGGCACTCTCCACGCTTCCCGCGCAAATTTCAAGTATTCTCATAGTTGGGTGTTGTCTGTTTTACTGTTTTTATCCCCCTCGGCTGTTTTGTGTCTTTGATTACTTTGTGACAAGTTCTACAATGTAATCAATGCCTGTAGGCGCTTCGTCGAACATCAGCTTCACACCCTCCTTTGTCTTCTTGAACTTGACAGGCTGCTTGTCGCTGTATGTGAAGGCTCTCTTCACCTTGCAGTCGAGCGGCAGGGTAAGTTCCTGCTCCTTGCAGTCGAATATGTGCACGAAAAGACGGTCGCCCTTGCGTGTTGTAACACCCCATTCCTGTGCGGGAATGTCGCCCGCAGTGGTGCCGTATACGGTCTCGCCGTTGGCGCGCAGCCATTCGCCCATCTCCTTCATGCGCTCAAGTGCGGCTGCGGGGATTTCGCCGTTGGGCTGTGGACCAACGTTCAGAAGCAGGTTTGCGCCCTTGCCCGATGTGCTCACAAGCAGACGGATAAGTGTCTCGGTGCTCTTGTAGTTCTGGTCGACGAGCTTGTAGCCCCACATGCCGTTCATTGTCTGGCAAGTCTCAAGCGGCAGGCGGCTCACGCTCTGTCCGCTGAGTCCGGCCTTGTTCTCACCGGGCAGGTCACGCTCGAAAATCTGTATGTCCTCGCCCGGGAACGGTGTCTCGTGGTGGTTGTTTCCAATGAGGCAGGCGGGCTGCAGGCTGTGTATGAGTGCATACTGTTCGTCGAGCTGCCAGTTGAAAGGTATGCTGTCCTGGTCGCGGTCCCACTTGCCGTCGAACCATATTGCGCCAATCTCGCCATAGTTGGTGAGCAATTCGGTAAGCTGCTTGTTCATGAAATCGTAGTATGCGGGCCAGTCGGCCTTTGCGTTGTCGCGGCCAATGACTTGTCTGCCTGTGCGGCCAAGAGGGTATTCATCGCGTGCCCAGTCGATATGCGAATAGTAGAAATGCAGTCTGACGCCCTGCTTGTGGCACTCCTCGGCAAGTTCCTTTATTACATCGCGTCCAAAGGGTGTTGCGTCAACAATGTTATAGTCGCTCTGCTCGGTGTCCCACATTGAGAAACTGTCGTGGTGGCGGCTGGTGAAGCATATGTACTTTGCACCGGCATCCTTTATTGCTGCGACCCACTCCTTTGCATTGAAGCGGTGGGGGTAGAAGGCATCGGCCGCCTTGGCATACTCGGTCTTGTCAATGGGGAAGTTCTGCAAATACCACTCGCCCTGTGCGAACATGCTGTATATGCCCCAGTGGATGAAGATACCGAACTTGCTGTCGGCAAACTCCTGGCGTGATTTCAGGTTCTCGGCTGTAGGTGTATACTGCGCCTTTGTGGTTGTTGGCGCTACAAGCAGCAATGCAACAGCTGCCATCTGCATGATTCTTTTGATTGATTTCATATCGTGTGTTTTTATTAGTCCTATTATGCAAAAATAGACGAACAATGTGAAAAGTACAAATTATTCTTTTGTTTTAATTATTTTATCTTATTTTTGCATCTACATGAAATATCAATACAAACCAATATGAAAAGAACATCTCATCTCTTTTGGGCACTGCTTGCATTGCTTCTTCCCCTGCAGCAGCTTGTTGCCCAGGAACTGCAACCGACAGTGGAAAAAGTTACGGTTTACCGTATCGAGAATTTTGCCAACGGAAAATTCCTATCCAATGGCGACAATGTCAACAACGATGCGCGTATAATCTTTGCCGACGGCGACGAAAATAGTGCCGGACAGGAGTGGGCTATGTACCCCACAGAGGTCGACGGCGTCTTCTCCTTTGTGAATCCTACATCGGGCAAGGCAATGGACATGGCACCCGGAGTGGGGTATCCTGTTCAGTGGAACTATGAGCCGGCAAACCCCAACCAGCGTTTCAAGATTGTGGCTCCGGGCGATGGTTATAATCGCATGGCAAATGCATCGAACCCCTATCAGTACCTTGCACCATCGGCCGACGGATATCCCATGATGCTCACAGAATTTGCCGACCGGGATATTCTCTACTTCTTCCACAATACAGGAAAGCAGTTCTCGCAGGCCAAGGTCTATGCCGGCAAGAGCTATGTAATCAGCAACGTTGCGACAAGGAATGTGTTGACTATTCCTGCTGATGCAGCAAGTGCAGCGCTCATAGAGATGAAACCATATGTTGATGGTGACAATAGCCAGACATGGAGAGTTTCTAATGGAAAGACAGGCTTTATATTGACATCGAACAGTTGCAACATGTCAATGGATATGTTCCTCAATGGTGACAGGACACCGCTTGTATATGCCACAGACACAGGTAACGAGAACCAGAACGTAATCCTTGAAGAGGCCGGTGACGGTTACTTCTATCTTACAGGTTCATATAAGGGTACAAAGTTCTATATCAGTGTAAATGGCGACAAACTCATTGCCGCAACCGACAAGGATGGCGACAACAGCAAGTTCTTCTTTACCGTGGCAAAAGGTCCCGTAGGTGACTATTGGGAGAACCAGTTGGTGTACGAGGAGAACAAGGAGGCTGCACGTGCGACATTCATTCCTTACTCTTCTACAGATGCCATGAAGGCCGACGTTAACTATGGCAAGCCATGGCTCACCCCCGAGAAGGCCGACTATCTGTCGCTCAACGGTACATGGAAATTCAACTTGGTGCCCGAACCATCGGTTCGTCCGGGCGAAGATGATTTTTGGGGCAACGATGCCGATGTATCTGCCTGGGACAATATTGAGGTTCCCTCTTGTTGGGAGATGAAGGGCTACGACCTTCCGCTCTATGTCAACGTGGAGTATGCATTCCTCAATAATCCTCCTTATATCAAGAACAAGGTGCCGGGTGTCGGTGACAACCCAGTTGGTTCATACCGCCGCACATTCACCTTGCCAGCAGGTTGGGATGCAAAGAATGTGTTCCTGCATTTCGACGGTCTTTACAGCGCCGCATTCGTTTGGGTTAACGGTGAGTATGTAGGTTACACCCAGGGCGGAAACAATGACCATGAATTTGACTTGAGCGCACATGTACGCACAGGTGAGAACAACATCTGCGTACAGGTGTTCCGTTGGAGCGATGCTTCGTATCTCGAAGGACAGGACATGTTCCACATGAGCGGTATGCACCGCGATGTATATCTCTATGCCACACCAAGGACCTTTGTGAGCGACCATTATATCACAAGCAACCTGAATTCTACGTTCAATGGCGGCAGCATGAATGTAGCTCTTGAGATTGACAACCGCGGCGGTGAGGCTGCAAGCAAGGTCGTTGAGGTGGAACTTGTTTCTCCCGACGGCAATGTTGTGTCAACAAAGAGCGAGGCTGTGGAATTTGCCTCCGGTGTAAAGAGCATGAAGAAGAATATTGCATTTGACGCACTTTCATCCCTGTCGGCATGGACATCGGAGACACCAAACCTCTACACCGTCATTGTACGTCAAAAGGATGCTGCAGGCAACGAGGAGATGGTATTCTCTACCAAGTACGGTTTCCGCACCATTGAGATAAAGAACGGTGTGGTGCTCATCAATGGCCAGCGTGTATATTTCAAGGGTGTGAACACACAGGACAGCCATCCGCTCTATGGCCGCACAATGGATGTTGCCATGATGCTCAAGGATATTGAACTGATGAAGCAGGCCAATGTGAACCTTGTGCGTGCGAGCCACTATCCACGTGCCGCAAAGATGTATGCGATGTTCGACTACTATGGTCTTTATGTGATGGACGAGGCCGATGTGGAGTGCCACAAGAGCTGGAGCGACAAGAAAGACAACAGCATATCGAACGACCCTACATGGCAGGCGCAGTATGTCGACCGCACCGTGCGCATGGTCATCCGCGACCGCAATCACCCCTCCGTAGTGTTCTGGTCACTCGGTAATGAGTCCGGTATCGGTGTCAACTTCGACGCTACCTACTCGGCAACCAAGGCACTCGATTCACGTCCTGTACACTATGAGGGTTATTCGAATGTGAACTCAGCGAAGAATACCGATATGGATTCAAAGATGTACCCCGACCTTGCTTATACACGCAACCATTGCAACAACAGCATCGGTGGCGAACCGTTCTTCCTTTGCGAGTATGCCCATGCCATGGGTAATGCTGTGGGTAACCTGCAGGATTACTGGGATATTATCGAGGGCAGCAAGTATGGTATCGGCGGTTGTATATGGGATTGGGTAGACCAGTCAATCTATGACCCACAGGCAGTAAAGAACGGTAATTTGGAGAAGAACGGCTTCCCTCATTTTACCTCAGGTTATGACTATCCGGGTCCTCATCAGGGTAATTTCTGCAACAATGGTATTATAACAGCCGACCGTGCGTGGACTGCCAAGCTCACCGAGGTGAAGAAGGTTTACCAGTATGCGGCATTCATCTACAGCAACGGTGTGCTCAAGATAAAGAACAAACATAATTTTACCGACCTATGCGACTTTGCATTGCGCTATGCAGTGCTCTGCAATGGCGAGGTGGTTGAGACAAATATTGTGGCAATCCCATCGACCGTTCCGGGTGCGATTGCATCTGTGCCACTCTCATTGGCTACAAAAATGGAGCAGGGCAATGAGTATGTCCTTAATGTCGAACTGCTCAAGAAAGAGGCCGAGGATTGGTGTGAGGCCGGTTATCCAATGGCAAGCGAGCAGATTGTCTTGAAGTCGCGCAGTGCATTGACCGCTGCACCCCAGGGCGATGAGACTCTGACAGTTGAGAAAAACAATGGTGTCTCTGTATCGAACAGCAAAATCAGTTTCAAGGTCGATGCACAGGGTTTCATTACCGAGTGGATTGCCAATGGTGTACAGGTTGTCGAGCCGGGCAAGTACCCTGTTTACAGCAACATCCGTTGGATTGAGAACGAGAGCCCTTACGGCGAGCACAAATTCGGCGACAAGGATACATCCATCAATTCGGCAACAGTGACAAGTGCACGTTCAGGCGATGGCAAGACATGCAATGTTACAGTCAATGTGAAACACAACCAGTGCCCATACGTAATTACATATTCGGTTTATTCAAGTGGAGTGGTAGACATGAAAGTCGAGTATAACCCACAGGCTTCGGGTCTGCGCCGCATCGGTCTTGATATGCTGTTCCCTGCAGGCTATGAGAATGTAGAGTACTATGCAAAGGGCCCATGGGAGAATTATATCGACCGCCAGACAGGCTCTTTCCTCGGCCGTTATACAACAACCGTTGATGATATGTTCGAGATGTATCCTCATCCGCAGTCACATGGAAACCGCATGGCATTGCGTGACCTTACAATGTGGAACCCCGAGAATGGCAATACAATCAAGATTGAGACCGAGGGACAGGTATCCTTCTCTCTCTCACACTATGACCAGCGTCAGTATCTCACTCCTCAGCTTCACCCTTGGGACTTGAAGAAGGACGATGTTGTGTATGCGACATTTGATTACATGCAGCGCGGTTTGGGTAATGGCAGCTGCGGCCCCGGCACCGAGAGCCAGTATCACTGTCCTTCTTATCAGAAGTTCACCCACAAATTGCGCGTGAGCACAATCAACGGTGCCGAAACGGGTATTGGCGAAGTCGGCGTGAATGGTTGCGAGGTCGAATATGACAAGGCAACACAGACCGTTGAGTGCAGCGGCATTAATGCCGGAACAGATGTTGCTGTATATAATCTTGGCGGCATGTCAGTTGGCAAGGCTGTTGCCAATGGTTCGGCAGCTGTTGTGTCACTTGCGGGTCAGCCACAGGGCGCATATATTCTTGTCATCAAGGAGAATGGTGCAGTGCGCACACACAGGTTTGTCAAATGGTAAAATATTCTCACACAATCCGAGCCTGGCTTGCGAACCAGGCTCGGATTGTGTTGTTTAAAAGCAAATAGTCTATAATATGAATTTAAATGTCTCGGGAATAATCATAGGCGTAGCCACATTCTTGATTATAGGCCTGTTCCATCCGTTGGTAATAAAGGCCGAGTATTACATCGGGGTAAAGAGCTGGTGGCTCTTTCTTTTGCTTGGCATTCTGTCGGCTATAGCATCGCTGTTGGTTTCGGAGCTTATAATCTCAATACTTTTGGGTGTTGTGGCATTCTCCTCTTTCTGGAGTATCGGCGAGGTGTTCCAGCAGAAGAAAAGAGTGGAGAAGGGATGGTTCCCGGAAAATCCCAAAAGAAAGAAATATAGTAATGGGGCTGACTAAAAGCAGCTCTTTCTATTCGGCATTTTTAAAAACCCGGGTGGCCAAAAGAAATTGGGCCACCCGGGTTTTGCTAATAAAAGGTATGACGTATTACCTTATAGAATCATTCGCTGTAACGGTTGTTGCCGTCGGAATAGCAGCAAGGCGCTGTACAAGCGAATCGCGTACAATGGCAAAAGCCGCCTTGTTCTCTTCGCTTATTGGCATTTTGGGCTGCGATTTGATTGTGAGCGGGTTGATGGGCTTGCCGTTCTCGTAGACGCGGAAATCGAGGTGTGGTCCTGTTGAAAGGCCGGTAGAACCCACGTAGCCGATAACCTGTTTCTGCTTCACGTAATCGCCCTCCTTCAACCCCTTTGCATAGCCCGACAGGTGCATGTAGCTTGTGGTGTAGGTGGCGTTGTGGCGGATTTTAAGGTAGTAGCCTGCACCGTTTGCCTGGTAGGATTTCTTTATGACCTTGCCGCTGCCAATAGCATATACCGGTGTACCCTTGGGTGCTGCATAGTCCACACCGTGGTGTGCGCGGCGGCGCTTCAGTACCGGGTGGTAACGGCTGTTCGAGAACTTTGACGATATGCGGTAGTAGTCGAGCGGCGCTTTAAGGAAAGCACCTTCGAGGCTGTTTCCGTCGCTGTTATAGAACAGTTCCTCGCCCGCCTGTGTGAACGGAATGGCATAAACAAGGTTGCCCGATGCATTGAACGATGCCGCCAATATGCGGTAGTTGTTGAGTGGTGTATCCTCGACATACTCCCTTGCATATATCACGCGGAACTCATCGCCGCTCTGTATGCCGAAAAAGTCAATTGACCAGCCGAAGATGTGCGACATCTCCACCGCCAGCAACGGCGATGCGTTGTTCTCCTCCATTGCAAACCACAGCGATGACTTCACTGTGCCGGCAACTTCGCTCTCCCGCCACTCCACAGGCTTGCGCTTGCGCTCGGCCTTGTAATCATTGGCAAGGTCGAAGGTAATGTAGGACTTGGGGCTCTCTTCATAGATGAAATAGCGCGGAGTGGCAGCGCTGTCCTTTTCGCACAGCAGGGCGCATGCCTGTCCCGGGCGAATCTTGCGTACGTTGAAGATGCTGTCGGGGCATTGTGTGAGTTTGTGTATCTGGTTGGCATTGAATCCAAGGTCATAGAGCAGGTCGGCTATAGTCTGCTTGGGCTTTATGGTGTCATATGTGACGGCAAAATTATCTATCGGAAGGTCATATTTCATTACAACAACCTTCTCTGCTACCTCTTCTGTTGCAGCCTCCTCTGTTGCCGGCAGTGCCTCTTCCTTTGTGCTTTTAGAGCAGCCTATAGCGCTACAGCCCATTGCTATGAGAGCAATGGCTGTTATAGTCTTCATTCTCTTGAGTACTCTTATCATCAGTATCTATTTACTTCTATGTAATATAACGCAATGAAGGGTGCCGCGGCACCCTTCATTGACCGGTTGTCATTATGTTTACTTAATAACAGTCTTTATGCCGTTTACGATGTATATGCCGGCGGGCAAAGCATTTACTTTGCTTGCATCCATGGTTTCAAGAACCTTTATGCCGCTTGTGCTATACACAATCCAACCCTTCTCACCGTTTGCAATAATCTCCTCAATGCCGGTGCTGTTCTCGACAATGTACTTGAGTGTGACACCCTTTATCTCCTTTGAGTTGCGGTCAACGAAATAGCCCTCGGCAATCTCAAGGATATATGTACCATTCTTGACAACCGGTGCATCAAGCAACAGCGCACCCTGGTTCTGTTCCACATAAGAGCCGTCCTCCTTGAGGTTTGTGAATGAGAAAGGAATTGTCTCATCGCTTCCCTCCTTGTAGAGTTTTGCCTCTTTTGAAGTATCTACAGTTGTGGCAATGTTGCTGAATGTGAAAAGGATATAGCTCAAAGACTCTAACTTGCTGCCGTCTGCAGGCTCTACAGCTGTTATTACCGCTGCAGCAGCTGAACCTACGTGGGTGTATGAGTATATGCTGCGTGTCCATCTTCCCTTGATGGGGTGCTTGTAGTTCATGCCTTCGGGGTTCAGGAGAATGTCACCTGTGATAATGAGGTCGATGTTGACATTGTCTACCGATACAAGTTCTTCGTCGATAGTAAATTTAAGAGTGTTGGCATCAACCTGTGTACAAGAGTATGTCTTGTCAATCTCGTATGTGCGGTCCTCGCGTTGGCCGCTCTGTGCCTTAAGGCTGAAGTCGTTTGAAACGGCAATTCCCTCTTCGCATGTGATTGTGAACTCCTTCAATCCCTGTACGTAGCTGCCGTTCTCGGGGGTGATTGTAGCCTTTGGATATTCGCGCACCATGTAAAGCGATGGCAATACCATGTCGCCGGCCTTTTCGGCATAGCAACCGAAGATGTTATTGTCGGCAGAATAATACAGTGTACTGTTGCCGTTCTTTATAGTAGCCTGTCCGTTATCTATTGACACGCTCCATACAGCGCCTGCTGCGGGTTTCTCTGCTGCAAATGAAACCTTGCTGTCATTGCCTTCGAGATACATATATCTACCCTCGGCATCCTGGATGGTGTAGCCGCCATCGGTGCTTGTGAAAGTGAATGCGTTGTATTCTACAGTCTCAATGTACTTGTCATATTTACCTGACACCTCGCGGTCTTGCAGGTTGCCGTTTGTTGCACCGAAAAGGAAATCGGCAACATTGTCGTTTGCAACGAATGCATATCTGTTGCCACTTGCTATTGCCGATGCAGGTACATAAGGCTTGGTGGGAGATACAATATATTTTGCCTCTACAATGTCGCTCTTGTAAACTATTTCACCATCCACTTTTACAGCCATTACCTTTATGGTTGCCGACTCTGTGAGTTCGGGGTACATTACATAGTATTTGCTGCACTTGGTGGTTCCGGTCTCGCTCTGGAAATCTTCATAGCTGGGGTCTGTGCCATCCAACGTGTAGTAGAGCACAAGGGCCTGGTCTGTTGTCTCGGCTGTTACGGTAACCTTGTTCTCATATACTCCTTCCGGGGTCTTGAAAGTGGGTTTTTCAATCTCGACCATATCTGTTGGCAACTCGTATTCAACGGTAATGCTCTTTACGTAATATGCGCGCTGTGTAGCTGTCCAGTTGATTGCGATGTTGCCGTTTGTGTCATCGCAGTCAAATGTATATGCGGCATTGGATGTTGTAAGTTCGTAGGCATCCGAAGTCTGCGCGCCGACTGTAATTTTCATAGTTGCATCACCGCTGGCAGCGATACTACTGTTTACGGTTACGCTCTTAATCTTGTAAGCTGCAAAACCCGATGTGCTTAAAGTGTATGCTGTGTTAGGGGTAGCCTTGCTACCGAACTGTATGCCCTTGGTAGCGTTCCACTCAATAAGAGTAGCATCAGTGGAATTCCACTCGATATCGCTCAAGGTTACTGCGCCACCGGTTGTGGTGAGTTCACCATTCTTGAATGTGTGGGTGTAGGTCTCGGCGTTTGCTGTTGCAAGAACGCAGAAAATTGTAATAAGTGAAAGTAGAATCTTTTTCATATATGTATGTTTTATTTTTGTCGAACCGTTTCAGTTTGCAAAGTTAGCAAATTATTGATAGATATTGAATATCGCTTGTGTTAAATAATACGTTAGCGGCCCGGAAATTTCCGGGCCGCTAACGCAATAGTATTTCAGTTTTTACTGTTTACTGTTCTTTACTTCTTCTATCTTGTTTATAAAAGCATCGATATCTGTTTCTGTCTGCATAATTACACCAGCGGGTTCTCCATTGGGTTCAAGAATCAGGTAAGTCGGGAACATCTGCACGTCGAATTTTTCCAAAATGCGTGCACCTTCGTCGCTCTCGTCGCCAATGCTTATGCTCACAAATTCCCTGTTCAGGTATTCAGCCACTTTGTCATGTGGGAATACCCTGTCTTTCATCATCTTGCATGGCACACAACCGTCGGTGTGGCACTCAATGAAAATGTGCTTGTTTTCCTGGGTGGCCTTTGCAATTGCCTCTTCCAATGTTATGTCCAGGAAATTTGTTCCGGGGCCGGTGTAGAACTCGGCAAAACGTGCCTTTTCTATCATGGATGCCATTTCGGGGCCAGGTGTCGGCGCATGAGCCGATATAATCTCGCCCTTTTTGCCAATGATTATGTAACGTGGAACACTTGATATCTGGAAGTCGCTCTCGAACTGTGATTGTTCCTCGCAGTCGGGGAACAGGTTAATCAAGCCCAGCATGTTGTGCTTTCTGATGCTCTCTATCCATGCCTCCTTGTCCTCGCTGCGGTCAATGGAAATTGTAGCGAAACAAACGTCACTTTCACGGCGGAACCAGTAGCGCATGCCTGTGAATTTGTGCATGTGCTCAAGGCAACTGTGGCACCATGTTGCCCATACATCAATGACAAGTACCTTGCCTTTGAACTCCTCAAAGGTGTGCTCGTTACCTTCGATATCCTTCAGCACTGATATGGGTGCCGGGTTGCCCGGCATTAGGCGGGTGAAGAGCCTGTACATCTCAAGCACTTCGGTTTTCAACGGGCTGTCGGCAACGTTCTCCTCAATGAGCGGCTCAATGCTCTTGAGCCCGTCGGTGCATCCGCTGTTCTGCAACGGGAATTTCAGCCTCTCAAGGTATTCGTTGTGCAGTGCGCTGTTCTTGCTACTGAAGACGGTGCGCAGCTTGTTATAGTCGTTCTCGTTGAGCGCTCTTATCTCATAGAATACCGTGGCTGTCACTCCGTCGCGCGAGTCGTTGAAACTGTTGCCCTCTTTCATGGCCTGCAGGGTGAAATAGTGGTCGGCAAACTTGCCTATTTTCTTTGTGTTTGCGAACTGCGCGACAACCTCATTGTCGAATGACAGCTCGGTCGCGTGCTCGGGTAATCCGTAGATGTCCTCGTTCTTGCCGCGGCATTTGAACATGTACTCTCCGCTGTTCCATACAAAGTGGCATTGGTTAAGTGTGTGGACTCCTTTTTTATCCTCGGCTATGGTCTGTTTAATGGAGTCGTACAATGCTGTTATCTCTGCCGCATTGTCGAACTTGCGCAGCCAGATACTGTCGTATAGCGCAATATCCTGGGCTTCAACACTCTCATTGCTGTTCTGTGATGTTCCACATGTGGTCGCTATAAAAGCAACCAATGTAATTGCTAAAAAGCGGAAATAGTATTTCATAGATGTATGGTTGTTACTTGTTTATACCATAGGCAATACCTTGCAGGTCAATGCCGTATTGCTCTTTCATGTGTTTCACGGTAATCTCATACTTCTCGGTGAGCATGGGGTAGAGGCTCTTGGGATAACGCGCTTCGAACTCCTCGGGTGTGAGCCACATAGCATTCTTTATGTATGCGTTGAAAAGGTTATACTCCTTGTATTTGTCCTTTTCCCAATAGTAGCAGCTTACCACGCTTTCAAGTGGACGCCACAACTGTTTCAGCTGGCCTGTTCCGAAGTTGTCGTTCAGGTCGTCAATGAAACCGAGCTTATACTTGTAGTTCTCCTTTGACGGGTCTTTGTGGTCCATGATATTAAGCTCTTTGCCATTCGCATCCTTGCGACTGCTGAAATCGAAACCGGTCCAGAACTCGTCGGGCGAGGTAATTTCTCCTTTGTCCATGGCATTCTTCAGTGCCTCAATCATAAAGACGCAACGCAACTGTTTGAGTGCATATTCGGTGTCTGTACCGGTTATTATCTCGTCCTTGAAACTGATTGCCCAGTTGTCGAAATTACCCAGTTTGATAGTCTTGTATGGGTCAAGCGTAGTGCCACCGCCATTACCTTCGCTCTCCTCGCCGAAGTCACGCGGCTCTGTGCGCAGATTATGTATCATGTAAATCTTCACAGGGAACGATGACTTTGCAAAATCCCGGCTTATGTTGGGGAAAATGTAGTTGTAGAAATAGTCTACATAGAACGGCAAGTGCTCATCGGGCAGGTTCCATGCGCCGTCCTCACGTTCCTCGTCATAACCTGCGACGAATATGTCACCGGTTCCTACAGATACCCAATCGCGGTTCAAGTCCTCCTCGGTAATGTCCTTGTAAAGGAGGTATACACCATACTCCTGCTTTATGTCATAGATGAGAGAGTCGTATTTGCTGTCACCCTGCGGGAAGCCTCCACGTATGGGCGAGTAGTTACCCGATGGGGTAATTACATCTTCCTCGTGGCAAGCGCACAGCGTTGCAAGGCTTGCCAATATTATTGCTGCTGTAAATAGATGTTTTTTCATAATATTTCAGTGCTGTGTATGCGTGTCTGTTACTGTGGAAGTCGTTTGCCAGGCAGTTCGTTCTGCTCGAGGCTGCTGTTGCTCTGCAGTGCCTCATCGGGGATGGGGATGGTGTAGAGTGGGTCGCCCTCCTGCAATGTGTAGTCGCTGCTCTGCGATTCGTTATCGTACCATGTGTGTGTGATGGCCGGCATGCCCCAACGGCGAAGGTCGAACCAACGGTGTCCCTCGTAGCACAGCTCGCGGCGGCGCTCTTCGCGTACGAACTGCACCAGGTCGCTGTTGCTGTCAAACTCCACCTCCTCAAAATCCTCGGGGTCGAAACGCTTCTCGAGCAGGGTGTTGAGTGCTGCTGTCGCCTCGTCGTCACCGCTGCCGCCAAGCATTGCCATGGCCTCGGCGTAGTTCAGGTAGGCCTCGGAGAGGCGCAGACAACGTCCGAACGTGCCGGTTGCAGTCAGCGGCAGATAGTATGTTGTGCCGATGTTTACCTTGCCGAATGCCATTGGCATCTCACCGCCCAGTCCGTCGGGTGCCTGTACAATGTAGTGCATAAGACGCAAATCCCACTCGAGGTAGCTGTCGAGTAGGCTTTCCGATGCCTGGAAATATGCGTGCATCTTCTGGCCCGAAATTGAGCTTGTTGTGTTTGCATAATCGTATGCCCATTTGAACATGTCGGTTACATTGCCATATGGCCAAATGGTCTCGCTACACTTGTATGTAGGCATGTTCAGGTATGTCCTCACATATTGGCCGTCTGTGTTGAGGTCTTCAAACTGAACGTCGTTAAGGTCGACAAGTCTGAAACGCTTGTCGTCCATCACCATCTTTGCATATCGTGCGGCCTCTTCCCAGCGCTCCATATAAAGATATGTACGCGAGAGCATCAGCTGCACCATAGGAAGGCTTGTGCGGTAGTTGTCGCTCCACTGCTCGCTCTCGGGCAGTTCAAGATATGTCGCTTCGGCTGTGTGCAGGTCGCTCAATATCTGTGCATAAACCTCGGCAACTGTCTTTCTCTTCAGGTAGTCGTCGCTTGGCTCAATGCCGCTCTGCAGCTTCAGGGGAACACCAAGTGCCGTGGAGTCACTGTTGTATGGCTTGCCGAAAATGTTCACAAGGTTGAAGTAGTAGAAACCGCGCAACGCGTATGCCTGTGCCTTTACCTTATTAATATTATCTTCGGTGTCCACGACATTGGGTATGTAGTCGATTACTGCATTGGCACCCAGAATTACTTCGTAGTACGACTGGTATATGTTCGTGTGTCCTGCGGCAGCCTCTTCCATCATCTCGAACATGTCGGGCTGCCAGGTAAATGCTGCCAGGTATTTCTCGGCCTCGAAACCGTCGGTAGGTGTCTGGTAGGGGGCTGCCTCAATGTCATCGTCGAGCAGGTTCAGGAAAATGTTGAATCCTGTCATGTCATTGCGCTGATAGGCCTCGCCAAGCAACAGTTCATTGAGTGATACTGCATCCTTGGGGACAAATTCGCTTGTCGAATTGGGCTCAAGGAAATCTCCACACGATGTTGCCGAAAGGAGTGCAACAGTTGCTGCAAATATGTTGAATATTTTCTTCATAGTCTTAAATTCTTAAAGTCCTATACCAAGTCCTATTGAGTAAACTCTTGGCTGTATGCTGTTGCCAAGTTCAGGGTCATAACCTCTCCACTCCTTGCTTGCTATTACAAACAGGTTGTTCACGTTGGCGCTCACTGATATGCGCGAGAGGCCCAACTTCTGGCATGCCTTACGTGGCACGTTGTACGAGAGTGAAATCTGTGTACAGCGCAGGAACGATGCATCCACAACCCTTGCGTCCGACTGTGCCCACATTGAGTAGATGTTGTCATAGAGTCCGTTGGGCAGGTTCAGATTATAGAGGTCGCGCACCGATGTGTAGAGTGCCGGAATGTTTGTGTGTGCCTCGTCGCCGGGCTGTTTCCAACGGCTGTTGAGTTCATTCGACAGGTTGCTGTATATGTCCGGCATCTTGCCGTATGTGAATGTAGAGTAGGGGTTCGGCAAGCGCTTCTGTGCTCCAAGGTTCGCGGCAAAGTCAATGCCGAAATTGAAATCCCTCCAACGTATTCTGGTGTTGAAACCACCCGAGAAGTCAGGCTCCTGTTGTCCCGAATATACAAGGAATGTCGTCGGGTCTACGCTACCGTCACCATCAACGTCATCATATGTGGCATTGGCAAATGTGGGGTAACCGTTTGTGCCGTTGAGGCCAGTGAACTGGTAGGACCAGAAGGCCGACAGCGGGTAGCCCTGCTTCAACGGACGGCTGCTGTTGCCGCTAAGGAAGTCGTAGTGTGTCAGTTCATCGGCCTTGGCTGTGCGGTCATCGGTCTCCGAACGGTTCCAGTTCTTGCCCGCATTCATACCTACAGTCCATGCGAAGTTGTTGGTGCGTATCGGGGTATAGTTGAATGTGAACTCAACACCCTGGTTGGTGATGAGGCCACCGTTGAGCGGCATTGACTCCATACCGTACTCCTGTGCAATGTCCTGGCGGATGATGGCATTCGAACGGCGGTTATAGTACTCGAAGTTCATTGTAATGCCAAACAGCGCTACGTCAAGACCAAGGTTGGACGACTTCGTGCGCTCCCATTTGAGCTGGTTGTTCGGGAGGCTCGAAATTGTGAGGTAATATTCGTTGTAGCTTGTGTGCAGGCCCTGATAACGTACAATCATTTCGGGGCTCAAGGAGTTGACCACATTACCCTGTATACCGTATGTGGCACGTATGTTGAACTGGTCGAGCCAAGGCAGGTTCTCCATCATGAATGGCTCCTGTGCCATCTTCCACGATGCACCGAACGACCATGTGGGGTCGAACTGCTTGTTCACATCCTGGCCGAAGCGGTTCGATGCATCGGAACGTATGTTCATGTTGAATACATAGCGGTTCTTCAAAGAGTAGGCAACTGTTGCATAGAACGATAAATAGTTGGTCAGCGTCGATGTCTTGCTCCATCCGCCGTTGTACAGCTGTGAGAGCGCACCCCAGCCTATTGATACGTCACTGCCTATGGGCTTGAAGTTCTCGGGCAGTGTGGGCGATACCAGAATCTCACCGCGCTCGGGAACATAGCCCCACACGGTGTTTCCCTCGCTGCTTCCCTTGCTTGAGCGTATTTCCATACCGAGCATTGCATTCAAGCGATGGTTCTCGTTGAACTCCTTCGAGAATGCCAAGCGGTGCGATGTGCTGTATGATACGGTCTGTGAGTTTGCCTGCTGTAGAACACCGCCGTAAGGCATCAGTGCAGCATTGTACTTCTCCGAGCCTGCCTTCTCTGTGCCATAAGGGAAACCGCGGTACAACTGCTCGACCTGTGAGGTCTTTTCACCGGCATAGCTCTCGCTTGCATTGTTGTTCAATGACATGCTTGCTGTTCCCTGGTATGTGAGCCAGCTGAGTATCTTGTAGTTGATGTTCACCGATGCGTTGAATGCAGTTCCCGTGTTCTGCGAGAAACTGTTCTCCATCTCGTTGAAGATGTTGGTCGAGTATTGGTTGTGGCCTCCAAGCTGTGTGTTATACTGGTAGGTATAGTATTTCGAGTAGTAGGCAGGGGTGCCGTCCTCGTTATATGCCGGGATGGCACGGCTTGTGTTCATCGCATAGTTGTATGGGTTGACGCCGGCACCGTAACCGTCGGAGTTCCTTATGCTTCCGTTGAGCTGTGCGCTGATGCTGAGCTTCTCATTGACATTGCTGTTTATGCTTAATCGTGTGGTTACCTGGTCGTTGCTGTTGCCCACCTCGTAACCGTTGTTAATCTGGTAACCCAACGATGCGTTGTAGGTGTATTTGTCGGTACCGCCCGAAACGCTCAAGTTGTGGTTGTTGCTCACCGAGTTACGTGTAAGCAGTTCGAACCAGTCGGTGTTTACCGTCTCAAGGCGCTGCAGATGGTATGAGAACTCCTCCTCGGTTATCATTCGTCTGTTGAACATTGCCATCAAACCTTCGTAGGTATATATCTGTGGCAGAGGCTCACTCTGGTAGCGCACACCTGCCTCGTAGGCCTCCTTGCTGAACTGTATGCGCTCCAATGAGTTCATGAAGTCATACATCTCGTATGTAGGGCGCTCCCTCACCGATACGTTGGTGTTGTAGTTCACGCTTATGCGTCCCGGTGTACCCTTCTTTGTTGTGATGACGATTACACCGTTCGAAGCCTTTGAACCGTAGATGGCAGTAGCCGAGGCATCCTTCAACACCGTGATGTTGTCGATATCCTGTGGGTTGAGCCACGAAATCTGGTTGCCGATAAGCTCCTTCATGTCCGATGTCAGCGCAGCGCTTATGTCAATTGAGAGCGGGTCTTCCTGTATTACTCCGTCCACAACCCAAAGTGGGCTAGTGTTTCCAAGAATGGTCGATGTACCGCGGATGGTAATCTTTGGCGAAGCACCCACACGTGCCGATGTGTTCACAACCGACATACCGGCAATCTTACCCTGCAACATCTGGTCAATGCTCTGGTATGCAGGCATCATAATGTCGTCGGCCTTCACCGTGGTGAATGCTCCGACCATGTCCTTGCGTGGCAGTCGCGAATAGCCATCTTCTACAATGGTCACCTCCTCCAGCATCTCATTGTCCGGCAATAACTGGATATTGAAAGGCTTGCCAATGTTCTGCGCTGTCAGTTTTATTGTCTGGCTCTTTGAACCCATGTAACTGAACACCAATGTCAGCTTTTCGCTTTCGTTGAATGTGATTTCAATTTTAAAATCTCCATTTATGCCTGTGCTTACACCCTTTACCATCTTCTTGTCCTTCATGACAACGACATTGGCACCCGGTAGCGGCATTTCAAGTTCATCGACAACGGTACCTGTTATTGTACGTCCGGCCTGTGCAAATGCACCAATGCTGCCGGTGAGGCACAATAAAAGGCATAATAACCTGATTATCGTGGATTTTGCTCTCATAGCTTTATAGCGTTATAGGTTGTAGTTAGTGTTGAACGTGTAAAAGTAATGTTTTTTTGAAACTCTTTTTATATTTATTGAAAAAAAATACAATATGGGGTGAAAAATATTTTAAGCCCTATGTTTGTTCAAAAACTAAAAAAATAGCTCTATTTGCCGTGGAATGGCTGAATTTACTTAATTTTGTAAAAAATAGGACTATGAAAAAAGACAACAATTCAGAACTTTTGCCCATAGTGAACGAGGCGGGCGAAGTGATAGGCGGTGCTACCCGTGGCGAGTGCCACGACGGAACAAAACTGCTGCACCCAGTTGTTCATCTGCACCTGTTCAATTCCTGCGGCCGGTTATATCTGCAGCACCGCCCTGTGTGGAAAACCATACAGCCCGGCAAGTGGGATACCGCCGTCGGCGGTCACGTCGATTTTGGCGAGGATGTTACCACGGCACTGCAAAGAGAAGTCCGCGAAGAACTCGGCATTGAGGATTGCGAACCGCGTTTTTTGAACAGCTATCTGTTTGAGAGCGAACGTGAGAGGGAACTTATTTATGTCTACAGCGCTGTGTATGACGGCACAGTGGCGCCGAGCGACGAACTCGACGGCGGCCGCTTCTGGACCCTCGATGAAATAAAGTCCGCAATGGGCAAAGAGGTACTCACTCCAAATTTTGAGATGGAGTTCCTGAAAGTGATTGAGTGGATGGGGAAAATTGTTTAAATTGTTGATATTTAATTGATTGTAAAAAAGAATGTGTCAATATAACATTTGATTGGTTGTATTGATACATTCTTTTTGTGTAGACAATCTAAAAAGTTAGTTTTGTGTATTTTATATACTAATCAATGCTGCCAGTTGCAGACTCAATCAAATAGGTTTCAACTCAACACTCAATCCCATTGCAGCTGCAATCTTGTAAAGGGTTGCAATTGTGGGAACTGTTATGCCTCGTTCAATGCGTGATATATAACCTTTGTCTGCACCAATACGCTCTGCAAGTTCTGCTTGTGCCAAACGAGCGTTCTTGCGAGCATCAAGTAGTATCTGCGCATTGTACTCCTCCCAAGCCTTTGCTGTAGCCTCTGCACGACTTTGAGTGCCAATCTCTCCAAACTCCTTTGCAAGTTCGGCGCTAACATCATAAATTTCATTCTTTTTGCTCATAATATACAGCCCTGCTTTGTTGCTCAATATTAAAAAACAACTTCCAAGTATCCAGCTCCAATCTTGTGTATTTCTTTCAAAATTTGTTCTTCACGTTCTTTTGAAGGTTTCTTGAAACCGTTTATATAATTCCTCAGCAAAGATGCATTTATATTTATAAGTTTTGCAAACTCTGCAATGTTCAATTCTTTATGGGTCAAGAAGAATTTTTGCAAAGGTGTTGGTTCTGCATCTTCATACTCAAAACTCTCAAAACTAATATCTTCGTCAAGTTCTCTCCAATGCACTCCATCAAAACCTATTTTGTAATTCATACGCTGCTCATCATTAGCAGACAATAAATGTGGATACCAAAGTAAGGACTGGCGATACTCTTTGCCACTCTCATCAGCTCCATATATATAACTCTTGTCGAACCAAATTCTAACTATCTTCATATCGTTAATCCTCCTTTCCAAAATATTTAATCCAGTGCTTAATTATAATGTCCTTGTTATAGTCAATAACCTCTTTAATCTTTTTAAGGTCATTACTTTTGATATTATAAACTGTTTTTAGCACAAATTCATCTTCTACTAAATCAAACTTTGCCATACCATCATTCCCCTCTACGTGAACGTGCAATGGCTAGTGCTCTCTGCTATAAAAAATCTAAAAATTTTAGGCATATTGATAGTTTTATTACCGCGAATATAGGTATTGTTTTTGATACCCGTAAATGTAAATGCCACTTTTTGGCAATTACCTATAAAAACAGTGATTGCGCTCCTTGTTCGCGCTATAAAAGGTGAGCCTTACAAGGTTGGTAATGGTATAAAATCCTAAAACTGCACTATACCCCCGTGGAGCGTTTTTATGTATGCAACTCCTGTTGCTTATCAAAAAAAATATTTTAGTAGTATTAGTGTTCCTTGACTTTTCAAACAGAGTGTTGCGTTTCCAAACAGTCAAGGGTAAACAGACCCTCGATGTCCTTGATATTGTTGCGTAGGGTATTAGTAAACCACCCTATGAATACATAGTATTTTACTCTAATTGATTGATATAATAGAGAATAATCTATATGAAACCTATGTATGAAATATATAGTAATGTATTAAAGTAAAAATGTATCAATATAACCTTAAATTTGGTCGTATTGATACATTCTTTGTGGGGATATCCTCTGTTAAATCTTAATGACCATAACGTTTTGCTATGTCCATTCGAACTTTTGATTGAACATTTTTGATTATTTTATGAGGTATATTTTCTTTAGCAGCAATATTATTGATGCCTTCCAATATACGTACCATCTCTTTTTGAATATGAATTTGTTCGTAAGCCCCATTAGCGTTACCATATTGTGCTAAACAATTATGGTATTGATTTTCAAGATTGCTTATTCTTTGTAGAGCATTATTTTGTTTTGATTGAAATCTATTATTAAGCATTTTTCTATTCTGTTCGTCACTTTCTCTCTGTCTCTCTGCCATTCTTTCTACAAGATCTCTATGCTGCTGTTCCTTGAGAGCTTCCTTCTCCATTGCAATGCGGGCTTCTTCCGCTTGTTTCTCTATATAGTAGTTGTCGACACAAATAATCAGAAAAATAGATAGAGCAATAAGAGCAATTAACGAAGCTATGACGATTGACATTATCTTTATATTGCTAACGAATTCTGCTTTCCAGTTGTATTTGTATTTTGACACATCGTCAGTTACAAAACGACATCTCCAACATCCGTTTTTATCCAGGTCAACCTCTGAGCCACATTCAGGGCAAATCCAATATTCATTCTTTTCCATATTAGTGCGTATTATCTTTTTGTTATTTTCAAACGTCTCATAGGATGTTTAGCATCAGCATCATTACTTCCTACATACATATAACCATCATAAATAATGTAGTTATAACTGTATGATGTTTCTGATGTTTCATTTGCGCTATAATATAGTGTAGGACCGTTCTCAATAGTTAGCCAACACTGTTTCCCGCTTTTAAACATATCGTTCCAAGAACCATAGTGAGTCTTTGTCGCTGTTTGTTTATACTTACCGTATTCATTGTTTTTCGAATAGGAATTTGCGACCCCATAAACAGTTTTGTATTCCTCATGACATTTAACCGTTCCGTCTTCTGAAAGTATGAATGTTAGCTTTGTACCCACAGCATCTGTAGTTGTATATGTACCTACAAAACCTGCAACTTTTTCTGTTTTTGCAATTTTCTTATCATATTTACTATCGTTGTCATTGTCCGACCATTTACATCTGTAAACAAAAAATACAATGACTAAAACAATTACAGCTCCTATAAACTTTTCCAATGGAGTTGTGTCATCTTCCTTTTTACTCATAATCTTAATAATTTAATGTTTGTATTTTCAATCATCTTAATAGTCCGTAAAATCCCGAAAGTGCAGACAAAAAAGAAAGCGCGGACTAAAACTTCGTCTACGCTTATCGAGGTATCGCCAAACACCTATGCCACATATACGAGTAAAAGCCCACGCCATATAATGACGTGAGCATCAACTTTTACTCTTGTGGCTTAATTAAAATTTGGCGAATTTCGATAAG
>JAZOOF010000034.1:0-32349 GCA_045654885.1 Bacteroidaceae bacterium | reverse complement strand
AATACAATGAAAACAAAGTCGGATTAAATGAAGAGGAACTACTCAGAAGAAAGATAGAACGAGCGCAAAGAACTTTGAATATCCTAAATGAAAAACTTTATGGCACAGCGGTTTAGGATTTTGTTATATAGAAGGAGTGCGGTTTACCGCTAAAGTATATTCGAGGTTTACCTCAAAAATAACATTTTTGAATAATAGGATTCTCTAGGGACTGCATTAGGGATAGATACTTCGGCTTCGCTCAGTATGACATGATACGCAGGGAAAAGTCTATATACAACGCAACACCCTCCGCCACAGTGGCGGAGGGTGTTGATGCTGTATTCATTATTCTATTTACGCAATCTTGTCGTATGCTGTTTTAATCTGGTTCAAGGCCTTTTCAAGTACCGAGCGCGGGCAACCGAGGTTCATGCGCATGAAGCCGGAGCCTTCCTCGCCGAACATTGCACCGTCGTTCATGCCCACCTTTGCCTCGCGGATGAAGAACTCTACGAGTTTGTCGTGTGGCAGGCCAAGACCGCGTGCATCAAGGAACACCAGGAACGATGCCTGTGGGCGAATCATGCCCATCTTTGGCATGTTGTCCTTGAGGTACTGCTCCATGTAGTCGATGTTTGCCTCGACGTATTCGAGCATCTGCTCTACCCACTCCTCGCCCTTTTCGTATGCAGTGGCAACAGGTCCGGTTGCAAACACGTGGGCTGTGTCGAGCTCGCTCTTGCGCAGGAACTCGTTATACTGCTGACGGATTTCGGGGTTCTGTATTATGTGGTATGAGCTCTTGAGACCGGCGATGTTGAATGTCTTGCTTGCAGCCATGAAGGTGATGCAACAGTTCTTTGCCTCCTCGCTGACGCTTGCAAACGGTGTGTGTTTGTAGCCCTTGAGTGCCATGTCGCAATGTATCTCGTCGCTGATGACAAGGACATTGTTCTTCACGCAGATGTCGCACATGCGCTGTAGCTCCTCCTTTGTCCACACACGGCCACATGGGTTGTGGGGGTTACATAGAAGGAATACCTTGCAGCCCTGGATTTTCTCCTCGAAATCGGCAAAATCAATCTGCAACTGTCCATCGACAAGTTTCAATGGGTTGAACACGAGTGTACGCTCAAGGTCGTGTGTCACGTGGTGGTAAGGGTGGTACACAGGGGGCTGAATCATAACCTTGTCGCCGGCCTTTGTAAAGCACTGCAAAGCGAAAGAGATTGCGGGTACAATGCCACCTACAAAACCAATTTCATCGGCCTCGACCTGCCAGCCGTAACGGCGCGACACCCAACCCTGGATGGCGGGACGCCAACGCTTGCAAATGTAACTGTAACCAAGGAGTTCGTGACTCAGGCGGTTACGTATTGCATCGACAATAAAGTCGGGGGTCTTGAAATCCATATCGGCAATCCACATTGGCAATACCTCCTCGGTGCCGAACATCTCTTTCAAGTTGTCATACTTCAGGCAATCCGTGTGCTTGCGCTGAACGATTTCGTCAAAATTGTACTTCATTTTATATTTGTGTTATATCTATTCTATTGTTTTCCTTGTCGTATGTTATGCCGTCGCCGTCGATGAAACGCTGCAACAGTCCGTCTGTGGCGAGTGCCTGTGCACTACCCTCGTAAAGAGCGCCATCGCATATGAGCCACAATTTATGAGCAAAACGCAGTGCCATTTCAATGTCGTGGGTCGACACTACCACGGCCTTGCCGGCCTCGGCTGCCAATGCGCGCAGTGTGCGGAAAAGCTGCACCTTGCTGCGGAAATCGAGGAACGCAGTGGGTTCGTCGAGCAGCATAAGCGGTGTCTGCTGTGCAATGGCTTTTGCTATGAGGCATTTTTGCCTTTCGCCATCGCTCAACGTGGTGACCACGCGACCGGCAAGTTGTGCAACGCCCATTCTTTCCATTGCCGCCGCAACAACAGCCTTGTCCCCGCTTGTCAATCGCCCAAGGAAACCGGTATAAGGTGTGCGCCCCAACGAGACAAGCTCCTTAACAGTGAGGGATGCGAAGTTATTTTCGGTGAGCACCACCGACACACACTTTGCAAGTTCGGCCGATGAGAGGCTCGCTACATCACCCATTGCAAACTCTACCCTGCCCGACAATGGCGGCTGAAAGGCCGACAGCGTGCGCAAGAGTGTGGATTTGCCGGCGCCGTTCATTCCAATGAGCGCAACAACTTCGCCCGCATGGAGCGTGGCATTGATTGTTCCAACCACGACCTTGCGCTCTTGTGCGGTTTTGTAACCGACATCGAGTTTCTCTATTTTGAGAAGCGGCGCCTGCATGTGTCCTGTCTATATATCCCCTCCCTGCTTCGCAGTACTCCCCCTTGCAAACAAGTGGGAGAGCTGAACCGCTAATGGAGGGAGCGCAATTACTTATACTCCATCCACTCGTTGAGCTGCTCAAGGATTTCGTTGCGCATATCCTCGGGCATGTTCAGGATGCGTGCTCGGTGGCTGCCGCCGGGCTGGATGAAAATCTTCACGTTCTCCTTGTTACGGTCGCGCAACCATGTAACACCACTTGCAGTCCAAGGGTCAACCTCGCCATAAATCATGATGGCTTTGGGGTCGTTCTCGGTGTAGTAGTCGGTTACGAAACGGTAGTTGCTGTCGTCGAACTTCACGTCGGCAAACTGCTCGGGCAAGAGAACGCGTTTAAGATAACCCTCTACGTCCTCGGCATTCACATATTTGTGGAATGGCTCGATGTTGTAGCCATAGTAACCGAAGTCCTTCACTGCCTGAACAAAGAACGACTCGATGTTGCTGCCGGCCGCAAAATAGTCGGGGCCACACATCTTCATAAAGTAGTCAAAGATTGCCTTGTCGTCCGAGTCGAGCGCGGGGATGGTGTTTGTAGGTGTACCCCACTGCCACATTGAGAACTGGTACTCAAGCACCAAGAGGTCGTAGATTGTAGTTGTTGGCACGCGGAAGACGAGGTCATTCTTCAGGCAATACTCGTCGAACATTGGCATGAGGCGTTCCTTGCGCTCAAAGAGTTCGGTCTGGAATGCACGGATTGCATCGCGGTCGGCCTTTGTAGATACCTGCTCAAGGAACGACTCGTGACGGCCATCTTCGACAGCACAGCTCAACGGGCCAACGTAAGGCACCGATACATCGAGGTCCTCGGGATAGTATGCACGCAGGAAGATGGTTGTAGAACCACCCTTGCTGATACCTGTTGAAGCCCACTTCTTTGAGTAGTATGGCTTGAACGAGGTGATGATATTGTGATAGTCGACCATTGAGTTCGCAACGGTGAGATAGTCCCAGTTGCAGGGCTTTGGCATTGAGCCCGAGAAGTAGCGGTACTCGACGAACAGGATGTTGGCATCCATAATATTGGTAAGCTCCTCCATGTAGCGTGGGCTGCTGAAAGCGTAGTCGGCACCATAGCCCTCGGTAACAATTACCATCGGGCGGTCATAGCCACGGTGACCGAGCATAACGCGCTGCTCGAATGTACCGGCAGCAGGGTCCTGGGGGTCGAGCAACTGATTTACCTTCATAAGGTAGTACTGGCGTGTAGTGTCGGCCTTCTCAATCTTTTCAAAACTTGTGATAGCCTCAATGCTCTTCAACATTTTCTCAACGTCACTGTTCTGTGCGCTAACAAAAAGCACAGCAAAAAGCAATGACAACAGGGTAAAAAATCTTTTATTCATATGTATTGGTTTTTATTATCCTCAAGAATGGTGCAAGATGGACATTCGTGTCATATTGAACGAACCAACGGTCGACGCCCGAAGGGGCTAAAGTCAATGTGAGATATCTCTTTATCGTTTTTGGTTCCCTCGTCGCTATGCTCCGTCAGGATGACAAGGCTATATAACCGGGAATGACAACAAATATACCACTGCAACATTTTTGCAAAGTTACGTAAAGTTAAAGGCAATACAAAATTATTAACGCGATAAATGACAGAGGAGAACAGCGTTTTCGGTCATATAAAAAATGCCGGCTGCAAAAACAGCCGGCATTTACAACGGAATATATCCCTTTATTACTTAGAGCAATAGAATGGCTCCATGTTCTCGCGCTCGATATCCTTGAAGTAGTTCACGGTACCAACCTTCAACTCAACAGTTGCAGCATCGTCGCAAACGATGATACCGCTGCGGTGCATCTGCAGTACGCTGATAGTCCACATCTGTGTAACGTTACCCTCAACAGCGTGATAGAGAGCCTGAGCCTTGTTGTGGCCGTTAACGAGGATAAGAACCTCCTTGGCATCCATAACAGTACCTACACCTACTGTAACGGCAGTCTTTGGCACCTTGTTGATGTCGTTGTCGAAGAAACGTGAGTTAGCGATGATTGTATCGGTTGTCAAGGTCTTGATACGTGTACGTGAAGCGAGTGATGAACCCGGCTCATTGAACGCGATGTGACCGTCGGGGCCAATACCGCCGAGGAACAAATCGATACCGCCGTAAGACTTGATTTTCTCCTCGTAGCGAGCGCACTCGGCAATCAAATCCTCTGCGTTACCGTTGGGGATGTTCACGTTCTCCTTCTTAACGTCAACGTGGCTGAAGAAGTTGTTCCACATGAATGAGTGGTAGCTCTCGGGGTGATCCTCGGGCAAACCAACATACTCGTCCATGTTGAATGTAACTACATTCTGGAAGCTTACAACACCCTTGTTGTAGAGGTTAATCAACTCTTTGTAAGTACCAAGAGGTGTACCGCCTGTAGGCAAACCAAGCACGAAAGGTCTCTCGGGTGTAGGGTTGAAATCATTGATTTTCTTTGCTACATAAGATGCAGCCCAGCAAGAAATCTGCTGGTAGTTTGGCTGAATAATTAAACGCATAATTCTTAAAATTTATAGTGTCCTTCAATTTTTAGTTTATCAAACTGCATATCAAGTTTAAACAGCTGCGGCCTGCATTTTTTGACACCGTCGATCACGGTATCCTTGCCCACCACAAGCACCTTGGTGCCATCGTAATCGGTAAAGATTGACGCACTGCCAACACCACCCGTGAGCAACGGCTGCTGCTCAACCGTCCAAGGACCATTGTACCCATATTCACCGGTCTGTGTATAGGCAGCACCTATCGCCTTCTCGCCACCGATATATGAGGTGAACAATATTCCCATCTCCTTCTCATCGGTTATAAAGAGGAAAGGAGCCTCCATAACCGGCGAAAAGCGTCGTTCGCCATCCACAACACTGCCCGACCACTGATTCTCGTCGGCCGAGAACATTATGTAGGCCTCGCCCACACGGCGGCCCATGTCATCCGAGAAACGGACAATCTGCACCGTTCCGTCACCGTTCTGCTCGCCCTGGTGAGTGTATATCATATACGATGCACCAAGATGGTCTACACCGAATGTGGGGTGCGCTGCCATCTCGTTCACCACTAGCAGACTGCTGCCACGGTCAATAGTCCTGTATGGGCCACGTATATCATCGGCCACCAGCGCCACGCACGAACGGCGTGCAAAGGGACGGCCTTCGGCATCGGGCACCATAACATCGGGGCGCTCAAAGGTTGCCATATAGTAGTACTTGCCACCGAACTTGTGAATCTCGGGCGATGTAATCACAGGCTCCGCACCAATCCATGATGCCGTGTCCTGGCAGAGAACATCGTAAGGGCCAACCCAACTGCGCAGATTGCTGCTCACCCACATGTATCCGCCATCGCCAACCATGTAATAGCAATCGTCCTCACGCTCGTAACGGATGAAAGGGTTTTTCATTTCCATGTCATCCATTAAAACGGTATCGAGCGCCACACCCTCAGGCGGTGAAAAAGTCCATCCGTCACCTTGCAAGGCACCTTTTCTGTCGCCACAGGCAACAAGCATAAATGCCGCAAAAAGAGATATGACAAAACTTTTTCTCACTCAACTACTCATTTACAACAACATAAGCATTGAACCTGCTAAAAAGAAGCCTTTCGTGCATGTGTCATTCTGAACACAGTGAAGAATCTTAAGAAGATGTAAACAAAGATACTTCGCTTAGCTCAGTATGACAGTAAAAGCAGAATCAAATACTACATTGTTTTTATTTATTTGTAAAGATATGAATTTTTACGCAAAACAAACATTATTAACATAAAAAAACAAGCAAATAGTTTTAAAAAGAGCAAAAGGGGCACAAAATAGGGTTAAAAACAGCCCTAAACAGCAACTGACGGTGTACACAATGCCCGCTTCGTTTGTTTTAAGTAAGAACCATTAATTAAACAAACGTTATGAAAGAACTTACTGAACCCACAGCAAAGAAAGAGATTCCGCAAGTGCGGAGCAATGAATATGTACCGTCGTTCATCGGGCAGTATCTGCTCATACTGCTAATGCTGTTTGCAACGTTGAATATCGAAGCATCAGCCCAGGACAAGAAGATGACCCGCCGGGAGAAGGAGGCGGCATGGCGTGCCGAGCGTCTGCGCAAGCGCGCTGCCGAGGAGAGGATTGAGATTCACAACGACTCGGTGCAGTACCTGCAGGCCATTGCAGCACTGAAGGGCGGCTCATGGGCATTGGAGGCATCGAACGTCACCTTCAACAACGGAGCGAGCAACTTTGTCACCGAGAGTACCAACTTCGTCTCGGTCAACAACGGAACGGCAACGGTGCAGACAGCACTGGACAACAGCAACATCTACTCGCCCAACGGACTTGGCGGAGTCACACTCAGCGGCCGCATTGCCAACGAGGAGATGACGGTTGACCGTTATGGCAACATCCACTACAACTTCGGGATATATGGCAGCGAAATTTCGGCAACCGTGAACGTCATACTGTCGGCCGGCAGCAACCAGGCAACAGCAACCGTAAACCCCAACTACAACAACAGCAACATGACAATGAGCGGATACATATACCCTTATGGCAATGCGGGAATAATTGAGGGAACAAGCGGTTACTACTGACTGACAAATGACACCCCACCCGTCTGGCTGTGGTATGCACCACTGCACTACCGTCCCGTGGTGCGTCCAATGCCACCGCCGCCACCCCGTCCTGTTCCACGTCCGCCATCGGTTTCACCACCGGGATTCGGCGGTTCACGGCCTCCCGGCTTTGGTGGAGGCAACAGCCGCCCGCCGGGATTCGGCGGACAAGGCGGACAAACAAGGCCACCCGGGTTTACAAGGTAAAACATTTAACGCAGAAGCAATTACTTCTGCGTTAAATGTTTACTAATCTTCATCATCCAATATGAACAACTCCTCTACAGGCTTTTCAAAAAGATTCGCCATTTTCAGTGCCAACACCGTCGAGGGCACGAACTTACCGCTCTCAATGGCATTTATGGCCTGACGGCTGACACCGATGGCATCGGCCAGCTGCTGCTGTGTCATGCGCACCTCGGCGCGCGCAACCCTAATTCTGTTCTTCATCTTTCACCTCCTTGTTAAATTGCCACATACGATAACGGAAAACAACCATAAAGATAAGCAAAATTGTGAACATGTTGTAAATCATCACATACAGGAAGTCCAATCCATAGACAAACAAGGAGCACACAATGAGCACTGCATAATTGATGTAAAGCGCCACAAGCAATGAGTTAAGACGAAGCTGACGAACCATCTCGTCCTCAATCTTCTCTCGCGAACAGGTAACGAGTATAGAACCTATCACCGTGCCAATGATGGCGATGTTGTTCACAAGACCGCTTGTGCCATAATCCGTAACCATAGCATATATGCCAAACGCAATGCCTACTGCCAAAATACACCAGCCCCACTTTTTGAAACTGTACGGAAAAAGCAATGTTTTCATAAAGATACATTTTAAGAAGTTAAACAAATCTTATAAGTATTCGAACACACCGCAAATGTAATGCATACTTTACATATAGACAAATATCTTTGACATTATTTTCAATAACAAAATCAAATTCACGCAAATTATGTGCACAACCTACTGCAAAATATAGCCCAAAGAAGTCATAATTAGCGCTGTCAAAAAAATCTATACAACTGCAAACGGGATGTCTCCACTACGGTCGACATGAGAACTACACGTTTTTGCAGAATGCAGGCAAATAACGTAAGTCCTATATAATTCTAAAAAAAATTAAAGGTCGCGTGCGTGCACGCGACCTTTAATATAAATATAAACAAGTTCCTGAATTACTCCTCAGCAGGCTTCATGTTTGTATACACGTTCTGGACATCATCGTCCTCCTCAAGACGCTCAACAATCTTGTCGATTGTAGCACGCTGCTCCTCGGTTACGTCTTTCAAGTCGTTAGGGATACGTGTGAACTCGCTACCTGTAATCTCAAAGCCCTTCTCCTCAAGTGCCTTCTGGATTGCACCGAAAGACTTAGGATCGCCATAGATGGTGATTTCGTTCTCCTCCTCGTCATACTCCTCCTCTACGCCATAATCAATAAGGTCGAGAATCAGCTCGTCCATGTCGAGACCGTCCTTCTTTGTAAATGTGAAGACGCTCTTCTGTGTGAACATGAAGTCAAGGCTACCCTGTGTACCAAGTGTACCGCCAAACTTGTTGAAGACAGCGCGTACGTTTGCAACGGTACGTGTTGTGTTGTCGGTTGCAGCATCTACAAAGATTGCGATACCGAAAGGACCGTAGCCCTCGTATGGTACCTCCTTGTAGTCCTTCTGGTCCTTACCCATCGCGTTCTTGATAGCACGCTCAATGTTGTCCTTTGGCATGTTCTCGCGCTTTGCATTGGCGATGATAGCGCGCAAGTGTGAGTTTGTATCGGGGTCGGGACCGCCTGCCTTAACGGCAATTGCAATCTGTTTACCAACACGGGTGAAAACACGTGCCATGTTACCCCATCTTTTCAATTTCGCAGCTTTACGGTATTCAAAAGCTCTACCCATAGTAAAATTTATTTAAGTTTGTTATTGTTTTATCATTTAATTGCACCCATCATCGTCCGTGTCATTTCGAGCGTAGCGAGAAATCTCATTACAAACAGAAGGAGATCCCTCGTCGCCATGCTCTGTCGGGATGACATTGACGCGAGAGCTTTACATTATGTTCTTATCTCTGCACTGCGCCGAGGCGTTTTTCGAAGTTCTCCATCAGGCGTGCCATGGTCTTGTCGATAACCTTGTCGTTGAGTGTTTGGTTGTCGTCCTGAAGCACGAAGCTTACAGCGTAGCTCTTCTTGCCCTCTTCAAGGTTCTTACCCTCGTAAACGTCGAACAGTGTAACAGCCTTCAAAAGTTTCTTCTCGGTCTCGCGTGCAACCTGCTCAATCTGTGCGAATGTAACGCTCTTGTCAAGGAGAAGTGCAAGGTCACGCTTAACGGCAGGATACTTGCTAATCTCGGCATAACCAATCTTGGCATTCTTTATTGCCTTCATCAGCTCACTCCAGTTGATATCGGCATAGAACACCTCGCTCTCGATGTCGAAACGTTTTGCAACCTTCTTGCGCAGGATACCGAGCTGGGCAACGGTCTTCTTGTTGCTCTGTGCCTTGAACTCGATTGCTGCAGTGAAGATGTCGTTGTCGAATGTCGATACAAGACGCATTGTAGGCTTGAATCCAAGACGGTCGAAGATGTGCTCGACAACAGCCTTCAGGTCATACACAGAGAGTGGACGGCCTGCCTCAATCCATGACGATGAGATATTGTTGCCTGTCATCCAAAGAGCAAGGTGATAGCTCTCGCTGTATGGACTAAGGATTTTATCCTCGACACGCTTGTCGGCATCGAAACGGTAGCAGTTACCGAACTCAAAGAAGCTGAGGTCGGTAATCTTGCGGCTGATATTGCGCTGCATGCTCTCAAGACCGCCGAACAACATCGTCTGGCGCATTACGTTGAGGTCATTGCTAAGCGGGTTCATCAAGCGGACAAGGTTCTCGCTCTTGTAGCTCTCAAGCTCATCGTAGTAGCCGGCAGCTGTGAGCGAATTGTTCAAAATCTCGTTGAAGCCACAACCTACCAACTGCTCCGAGATAAGGTTCTGCAACTTGTGCGACCTGTCCTCGGCACCCTTGGTGATGATTGACGAGTGCAGTGTTGTATCGAAATTGATATTGTTGTAGCCATAGATGCGCAGGATATCCTCGACAACGTCGCAAGGGCGCTGCACATCCACGCGGTAAGGAGGAACAAGCAGCGACAGGCCCTTCTCGCTCTCGGCAGCAATCTTCATCTCAAGTGAAGTAACGATGCTCTTGATTGTATCGTGAGAAAGCTCTACACCAATAAGGTTGTTTACATACTCATACTCAAGCTCCACCTTGAAATCCTCTACAGGAGCAGGATAGATATCCTTTATCTCCATCGAGATTGTACCGCCGGCAAGCTCCTTGATGAGCATTGCAGCCTGCTTCAATGCATAGATTACATTGTTGGGGTCGGTACCACGCTCAAAGCGGAACGAAGAGTCGGTCTGCAGTGCGTGACGGCGCGATGTCTTGCGCACCCATGTGGGGTGGAAATATGCGCTCTCAAGGAACACGTTCTTTGTCTCCTCGGTTGTGCCCGACTCAAGACCCCCGAATACACCGGCAATACACATTGGCTCCTCGGCATTGCAAATCATGAGGTCGCGCTCCGACAGCTTGCGCTCAACACCGTCGAGAGTAACGAATGGAGTACCCTCGGGGAATGTGCGCACAACCACCTTGCCGCCCTTGATTTTGTCGGCATCGAAGCAGTGCATTGGCTGACCGTATGCGTGGAGTATGTAGTTTGTAATATCGACAATGTTGTTGATTGGGCGAAGGCCGATAATCTGCAACTTCTCCTTCAACCACTCGGGGCTCTCCTTCACTGTAACGCCCTTGACTGTCACACCGGCATAGCGCATGCAGGCCTCGGTGTTCTGCACCTCAATGTCAATCTCGAGCGAGTTGTCGTCGACCTTGAAACCGTCGCATGCCGGGCGGCGCAATGCGCTCGCGCCCTTGTTCTGCATTGTATAAGCATAGAGGTCGCGTGCAACACCATAGTGTGAGCATGCATCGGCACGGTTAGGAGTGATATCAACGCCAATGAGATAGTCGCTCTTTATGTTGTAGTAATCCTTTGCAAGAGTACCGGGAACAGCGTCGGAAGGCAGAACGATGATACCGTCGTGGCTATTGCCGATACCAATCTCATCCTCGGCGCAAATCATACCGAAAGACTCGGCACCGCGGATTTTACCCTTCTTGATAGTGAAGCACTCGTCGCCGTCGTAGAGCTTTGTACCGATGGTTGCAACAACCACCTTCTGACCCGCTGCCACGTTCGGTGCACCGCACACAATCTGCACTGGGTTGCCGTCACCCAAGTTCACTGTTGTAATATGCAGGTGATCGCTGTCGGGGTGGTCGACACAGGTAAGAACCTCACCAATCACCAAACCTTCGAGACCGCCCTTGATAGTCTGTACCTCTTCAACGCCATCGGTCTCAAGACCCATTGATGTGAGCGCTGCCGACACCTCCTCGGGTGTCATGTCGAAGTCGACATACTCTTTAAGCCAATTGTAAGAAATGTTCATATATCTGTTTTTATTTTGTTTTCAATCCAAAGTTGACACTATAACCGCTGCAACGCAAAGCACACCGGCAATGTCATGCTGAACGAAGCGAAGCATCTCTGTTTTCGCAACCAATTTGCAATGATAGTGCCAGGGAGCAAAACGGAAACTTGTTTGCATGTTTTACAGCAACCGCAGCCTATCTTCGCATACAAAATGCAAAAATACACTTTTTTTCTTAAATAAGGAAAAGAGCAGCAAATATTATGCATATTAAAATTGCAACCAAAGGAGATTAAGGGCAAAAAGCAACCACTTTAGCGGATAAGAAAAATAAAACTTGCGCCGAAAGAGATTTTTTGGCATTTTATCGCTATCTTCGCAGTCAAATTAAAAAAACACGAAGATTATGAGCAAGATAATACTTACCGGCGACCGCCCCACAGGCCGCCTGCACTTGGGACACTATGTAGGTTCATTGCGCCGTCGCGTGGAGTTGCAGAACTCGGGTGTATATGACAAGATTTTCATCATGATTGCTGATGCACAGGCACTCACCGACAATGCCGACAACCCCGAGAAGGTACGTCAGAACATCATTGAGGTGGCACTCGACTACTTGTCGGTAGGCATCGACCCTGCGCAGTGCACAATATTCATACAGTCACAGGTTCCCGAGCTCTGCGAACTTGCGTTCTACTACATGAACCTCGTTACCGTGTCGCGCCTGCAGCGTAACCCTACAGTGAAGACCGAAATCCAGATGCGTAACTTCGAGACAAGCATCCCTGTAGGTTTCTTCACCTACCCCATCAGCCAGGCATCGGACATCACAGCGTTCCGCGCCACAACCGTCCCTGCCGGCGAGGACCAGCAGCCGATGATTGAGCAGGCACGCGAAATAGCACGCCGTTTCAACGGTATCTATGGCGAGACGCTCGTTGAGCCCGAGATTCTTTTGCCTACAAACGCAGCCTGCCTTCGCCTGCCGGGAACAGACGGCAAGGCCAAGATGAGCAAGTCACTTGGCAACTGCATCTACCTCTCGGACACAGCCGAGGAGCTGAAGCAGCGCGTAATGTCAATGTACACCGACCCCGACCACATCCGCGTTCAGGACCCCGGCAAGGTTGAGGGCAACACCGTGTTCACATATCTTGACGCGTTCTGCCGCCCCGAGCACTTTGAGAAGTACCTCCCCGACTACCCCAACCTCGATGAGTTGAAGGCTCACTACAAACGTGGCGGCCTTGGCGACGTAAAGGTAAAGCGTTTCCTCATAGCAATCCTTGAGGAGGAACTTGCTCCGATACGCGCACGTCGCAAGGAGTGGGAGCAGAAGATTCACGAGGTATACGCATTGTTGCAGCAGGGTTGCGAAACTGCACGCGCCGTTGCAGCCGACACATTGAACGATGTGCGCCGCGCAATGAAAATCAACTACTTCGAGGACAAGGAACTCATTGAAGAGCAGGCAAAGAAATTCGCTGAAGGAAAGTAAAATCCATATATACACGAATGACGGCTGTGAGCGTGCGCTCACAGCCGTCATTCGTTGGTTATTAGCACCAAAAGTCTAAGAATAATTCAGTTAGTGAATACAAATGTAGGTATTGCCACTTTGAAAACAAGATGAAGAACCACAACAACAAATCAAATCACTCCACACCATTCTCGCGCAGGAAGTTTGCACAATTTTCACTGCCTGCAGCAGCGCCACGCTTAATATACAACAAAGCATTCTCGTAATCCTCCATCTTCAAATATGATACTGCGATATTTTCCATTGTATCAACTGTATAGGGATGACACTCACCAAAAATTGAAAGGCGAATATCAAGGGACTTTTTATAATATTCCAAAGCATTAGCATAATCGCCTTGAGAGCCACAAACACGACCTATGTTATTATAACTACCAGCAACATCGGGATGACACTCACCGAAGATTGAAAGGCGAGTCTCAAGAGACTTTTCATAATATTCCAAAGCTTTGGCATAATCGCCTTGAGAACAATAAACATAACCTATGTTATTATAACTGGTTGCAACATCGGGATGACACTCACCGAAGATTGAAAGGTCAATCTCAAGAGACTTTTCATAATATTCCAAAGCTTTGACATAATCGCCTTGAGAGTCATAAACACGACCTATGTTATTATAGCAGGTAGCAGCGTAGTGATGACGCTCACCGAAGATTGAAAGGCTAATATCAAGGGACTTTTTATAATATTCCAAAGCATTGGAATAATCGCCTTGAGAACAATAAACACCACCTATGTTATTATAGCAGGTAGCAGCGTAGTGATGACGCTCACCGAAGATTGAAAGGAAAATCTCAAGGGACTTTTTATAATATTCCAAAGCATTGGCATAATCGCCTTGAGAACAATAAACAGCACCTATGTTATTATAACAGGTAGCGACATCGGGATGACGCTCACCGAAGATTGAAAGGCGAATATCAAGGGACTTTTCATAATATTCCAAAGCATTGGCATAATCGCCTTGAGAGTTATAAACACTGCCTATGCCATTATAACTCATAGCAACATCGGGATGACACCCACCAAAGATTGAAAGGCGAATATCAAGGGACTTTCTATAATATTCCAAAGCATTGGCATAATCGCCTTGAGAACAATAAACACCGCCTATGTTATTATAACTCATAGCGACATCGGGATGACACTCACCAAAGATTGAAAGGCGAGTCTCAAGGGACTTTTCACAATATTCCAAAGCATTGGCATAATCGCCTTGAGAACAATAAACACCGCCTATGTTATTATAACTCATAGCGACATCGGGATGACACTCACCAAAGATTGAAAGGCGAATATCAAGGGACTTTTTATAATATACCAAAGCATTGGCATAATCGCCTTGAGAGTCATAAACACGACCTATGTTGTTATGACAGGTAGCGACATTGGGATGACACTCACCAAAGATTGAAAGGCGAATATCAAGGGACTTTTCATAATATTCCAAAGCATTGGCATAATCGCCTTGAGAGTCATAAACACGACCTATGTTATTATAACAATCTGCAATCTCGGCCGCTTCTTTACCAAAGACAACACTGTCAAGCTCAAGTTTCTCCTGAATTATTGACATCGCCTCGCCGTATTTTGCATATTTAATGAGAAAATCGTAATAATCCCCGAGTATCCTTGAATAGTTCTTTTTGTCTATTTCACATTCACGGGAGAGTTCAATGGCTTTTTTATAGAGTGAATTGGCCTGTTCTATGCGCTCTTCGGGTTGTATTGATGTGTCGGCAAGGGCGACGGAGGCTTTGAGCATGAGTTCATCAATGGAACGGACTACGTTCTCCATCTTTACCTGTAGCAGTTGCTTGGTTTGGCGGAACTCGGCCAAAGAGGCGTCGGCTTCGCGCTCGGCATCTTCCAGCACGACGCTGGCTTCACTAACTTTGCCGGCTTCAAATAGTTCAAGAGCACGTTGCATGCGGGCAGAAACACGCTCACCGGCATAACGCGACATGTGCATTGCCGTATCAAAGAGATTTTGCTCATACTTTGCAAGCTCTTCGCCAATCAGGTAACATTCGCTGCGTTTGTCGTTGAGCATTTTTTCAATGACACCGTTAGGAGTAACCTTTAGCACTGCTTCAAAAGAGGCTATCTCCTCTTTTACCTTTGCCATGCGCTGTTTTAGTCCCTGATAGTATTCATTGTTGGCTGCAAACGGAATATTGTCGAGTGTAGCAACTGAGTAGCCGCCAACCATTACATGGGAATTTTCCACCTTTATTGCACCGCAATTCTGATAGTTTTCCAATTGAAGCAGGAAACGGAATTTAAGGGTATCAATATTCTCGTACTTGCAGTAGAAGTGCCCATAACGTTCCTCGAAACCGGCTTTAAAAGCCTGCATCTCGGGTGTAGCTTCGCCCAGTTCCTTGAAGTAGACATAGAGTTTGTAGGGTTTACGTCCGGCCTTAAGTTCATTGTATGCTGTCGTCAATTCTTCTACGGTATAATCCCCGAGTCGAGTCCAATAGAGCACGAGACACAAGTCACAGGTCTTTATCTCTTTATTATACTCCTGCTGCTTATGGGCCGGCCCCATAGACTCATCGAGATACTCCCATTTAGAGATTTCGAATTCAAAGCCACGGCACTTGAATATACGGTTAAGATGGGAAAAGAAATCGGCCAGTTCAATACGTTCTTCTCGCATTTCCTCCGAAGAGGCTACGAATATTTTTATAGTTTTCATAATTTAAAAGTTTTAACCTATTTACGTTTGTTTCATCTTTAACCGCACTTCGTGTACTTAGACCTCGACTTTCACCTTTAACCGCACTGCGTGCGCTTGAAGCTGCTCTCACTCGGCAGAGTAAAAGCAAACTTTTCCTCTACTCTCGCTTACCCGCAGCTTTCAGTTTTCAGTTTTCACCTTTCCGATTTCACCTTTCACCTTAAAACGGCACGGGGTCATTGCCGTTGCCCTGCAAGCCAGGAGGCATCATTGGGGCACCCTGGTTCTGCAAGTATTCGGGGATATCAGGAATATATTCAGGTTCAGACGGAACAGAGACATTCATCTTTGAGCCGCGCATTACAGGCATATCACCCGGAGGCGGTGCAAGTGTCTCATCGTCAAGGTTCATGAAACGCGCATACTCCTTACGGAACAACAAGGGAACGTTGTCCAAACCACCGTTACGGTGCTTTGCAATGATAATCTCGGCCTTGCCGCGCCAGTCGAAATCGCCATCCTTGTAGATATGGAAGTACTCGGGACGGTTAACGAACATAACGATATCGGCATCCTGCTCAATGGCTCCCGACTCACGGAGGTCACTCAACTGTGGACGCTTGCCTTCGAGACCCTCACGACCCTCGACATTACGGTTCAACTGACTGAGCGCCATGATTGGGATGTTCAACTCCTTTGCCAAACCTTTGAGAGCACGCGAAATGGTACTGATTTCCTCCTGGCGGCTACCCTTGCCGGTGTTTGCTGTCATCAACTGCAGGTAGTCGATGAAAATCATCTTCACACCATGCTCGCGCACCATGCGGCGAGCCTTTGAACGGAGCTCAAAGACCGAGAGCTGCGGAGTATCGTCAATATAAAGAGGTGCATTCTCAAGCGCCACAATCTTACTGTCGAGTTGTCCCCACTCATAACGCTCAAGCTGTCCGCTACGGATTTTGTCACCCGGAATCTGACACACGTTACAGATAAGACGCTGCACAAGCTGCACGTTACCCATCTCAAGCGAGAACATACCGCAAGGTATACCCTGGTCAATGGCCATGTTACGCACGAGCGAGAGCGCGAACGCAGTCTTACCCATCGCAGGACGTGCCGCAAGGATAATGAGGTCGGTAGGCTGCCAACCCGAGAGCACCTTGTCGAGACGGTGATAACCCGTACTGAGACCACTGATACCGCTGGTATTCTTTGAAGCAGTGATAATCTGGTCATAGGCCTGCTTGATGACAGGGTTAATCTGTGTATAATCCTTCTTCATCTTGCTGCCCGAAATCTCGAACAGTTCCGACTCGGCCTGCTGCATCAGTTCGTCGATATCCTGTGTCTCGTCGAAAGCCTGTGTCTGTGTCTTGCTTGTAAAGCGTATGAGGTCGCGCGCCAGTTTCTTCTGCGCAATGATGTTTGCGTGATACTCTATGTTCACCGACGATACCACCTTGCTTGTGAGCTGTGCCACGTACACAGGACCACCAACCTCGTCGAGTGTTCCCTTGCTGCGCAGAAACTCCGTCACGGTAAGGATATCCACAGGACGGTCGTTGAGGTCCATCTGCTGAATGGCCTCAAAGAGCAACTGGTTGCGCTTGTCATAGAACGATTCGGGCTTCAACATTCCGCCCAAACGGCCAATGGCATCGCTGTCAATCATCAACGCACCCAACACAGCCTCCTCAAACTCAAGAGCCTGGGGCTGAACATGTCCATAATCACTCAACTTTGGTGTGGTATCGGCAGCCTGACGTCGGGGCGCCCTTCTCTTTGGTGTAGTTGTATCTTCCATATCTTCTTGTTTCCGACCGCGAAGATACACACAACTGAGCAAACAAAGCAATAAACACAAGAACCTTTTTCAACAAAACATTGCAAGTTATCAACGATACAGAAAAAAGCATTACCTTTGCTACATAAACAGTTTACAGTTTTAAACCCCTAAGTTCTTCGGACAGCTCCCCTAAAACAGGGGAGCAATATTGCATCCTGTTTTAAGAGGATGAGCAAAGAAGTTGCGGAGGGGTATGAATTAAAAATAACCATATGATAACATTCCCAAATGCAAAGATAAACCTCGGGCTCGACATTGTTGAGAAGCGCCCCGACGGTTACCACAACCTTGAGACAGTGTTCTACCCCATCCCGCTGTGCGACATACTGGAGATAACGCCGGCCACTGCAAAGGATGCCCCCGACTACACCTTCAAAATGTACAATGCCGTGTTCGAGGTAAACGATGACGACAACCTTGTCATAAAGGCATACAAGGCGCTCGCAGCCGACTACAAGCTGCCAAAGGTTGACATCTCGCTCTACAAGCATATACCCACAGGTGCCGGCCTTGGCGGTGGCAGTGCCGACGCGGCATTTGCCCTGAAGATGCTCAATGACATTGCAGGCCTTGGCCTCACTGCCGGACAGTTGCGCGGCTATGCATCACGCATTGGTGCCGACTGCGCCTTCTTCATTGAGAACATACCGGCCTATGCAACAGGAATAGGTGACATCCTAACACCCACGCAATGCAGCATAAGCGGTTGCCATCTTGTACTTGTGAAGCCCGACATCCACGTATCGACAAAGGATGCCTATGCACTGGTGACACCACAAAAGCCACAGGAACCGCTGACCGGAATTGCCGCCCGCCCCATCCATGAGTGGAAGGATGCCATGAAGAACGACTTCGAGAAGAGCATCTTTGCAAAGCACCCTGCAATGGGAAAGATAAAAGAACAGCTGTATGCAATGGGTGCTGTGTATGCCTCAATGTCGGGCAGCGGCTCGTCGTTCTTTGGAATTTTCAAAGAGGAGCAGGATATTGAAAAAATCAAGAAGCTCTTCCCCGGAATGTTCTGCTGGTGCAAGAAGATGTAAAAAGACACTGCACCAAAACGACCACCCGCACAATGAATACGTAGGGACACGGCATGCCGTGTCCGGAAACAAACACTACTCCCGAAATACCAATTACAGAAAAATGACAAAAAAACTACCACAACGTAAATCACCACGTGCAAAATGGTTGGATTACAATGAAGGAGAGTATTTCGTCACCATATGCACTCACAATTGGATACATTATTTCGGAGAAATAGCCGATGGTGAAATACACTTATCACAAATAGGGCTTTTTTTGACAGAATGCTTAAAGAATACAAAAATACACCAACCCCACATCAACATTTTGCAGTATGTGGTAATGCCAAACCATTTTCACGCAATTATCGATATTGAAAAAACGGACACGGCATGCCGTGTCCCTACGTGTGAAGAACGAGCTGTAAACGGAATACAGAACTACAAACTGCCATTACTCTCAACATACATTGCTTCTTTAAAGTCAGCCGTAACAAAATATGCCCACACAATAGACAGCAAATTCACATGGCAAAAACGATATCACGACCATGCCATTCGTGGTACCGAAGACCGCAACAACATATCACAATACATAGAAAACAATATCACAAGCTGGGACAACGATTGTTTTAACAAGAAAATGTAAAAAAGCGGTTGCCCCGTGATTCACATCAGGAGGCAACCTAAACACAAACACAAAATAAAACACGACAAAACTACTATGCAAGTCACCGGGTGTATTAACTTTATGCCACAGGAGATTTGTATATCGATGTAGCGGTTTCCGGTGACTTGCACAATGTAAACATCAAACTGAAGCCGAATGTTTTGCCGAATATGTTAAAAAAAGCAAAAACTCCACTATGTAGGGTTTTTGCTTTTTAAATTGGAAGCTATACGTAAATCACATATCATCCAGTTCATCGGCCATCACCTCAATTTCGTCAACAAGGTCCTGCATCCCATCGACAAAATCATGCATACCGTCCACAAAACCATCCATACCACTTACCATTCCATTCATAAAACCTGATAATGCACGCCCCAAATGTCTGGTGAACTGTTCGGTCATAGCAGCAGAAAGCCTCATGTTCAACTCCCCAATCTCATTCAACTGCTCGGGGGTATATTCAACATCCTTATATTTTTCAGTCAACAATTCAACACTCTGCAGCACTTCCTCGAATTCCCTCTCGGTATCTACCCTGCCGCTTTCAACTTCTAAAACAATCCCCTCAAGTTCCTTTATTGACTTTTCGGCCGGCGTAGAGCACGACACCACAAACATCGAAACCGACATTGCCAAACAAACTAAAATCTTCTTCATATAATTGATTCCTTTTTAAATAGACATTCACACGAACAACCAAAAAAGAATCCGGTTGTTTCCTAAATAAACCTCTTTCACTCTAAAGACGGATGATATGCCGTTTTGTTACAGAAGAGAGCAAAAAAATGAAAAAAAAAGACAGTATTATCCCAATTTCGCCATAAAGCGCTCCTTGTCTACAATAAAACGCACGTGGGTTCCCTTGCCTATTGTGCCTGCCTCGTCGGCCGCTTCAACAGCAAATGTCAGTTTGCGTCCCTCGACTGCGGTGAGCGTTGCAGTCGCCTGTACCTTTGCACCTATTGCCGACGGCTTTATGTGAGTGGTATTCATTTCGGCACCCACGGTTGTAGAGCCCTGCGGCAAGGCAGGCGCCACAGCATTCATTGCTGCATTCTCCATCAGCGCAACCATAGCAGGTGTTGCAAAGACCTCAAGGTCGCCCGACCCCATTGTAACAGCACAGTTCGACAGCGCAACAACAGTTTCACTTGTAAAAGTCATTCCAATTTTTGGCATAATATATTCGATTTGTTTATAAACTTCTTCCCGCGAAGGTACAAAATTCGCAAAACCAAACAGCAAACCAACGTGCTTTTTTGTTATAAAGACAAAAAACCATGCAAGCGACAGTCACAAACTATATATATGACAAGGTAAAGGAGTTGATGGCACATGTAGGACTATCCGATGACACCATCAACCGTTACGACACATTCATCATATCTGCAATAGTCATAGTAATAGCCATTGCTGTAATGGAAATATCCTACCGTGTCTCGCTCTTTGTCATAAAACGGATTCTAAAAAGAAAGCGCTACAACTTCCTGACGCAGATGCTCAAGGCAAACCGTTTGCGCAAGATTGCTCATCTGCTCATTCCAATAACCATAAACACTCTGCTGCCCTTGACAGGCAAAAGCGACAGCATTGCACTGCACTACATTGAGACAGCCGTGTCAATATACTATGTCATTGCAATGGCAATGGCAACAATTGCCGTGCTGGGTGCCGTCGGCGACTCGGCTTTCAACAACAGCAAGTTCCACGACAGGCCTGTAAAGGGATTCATACAGGTTGGCAAAATCATTGTATTCCTTGTTGCCGCCATTGTAATAATATCCATACTCACCAACAAATCGCCTCTCTACCTCATTGGAGGCTTGGGAGCATTCGCGGCCGTGCTCATGCTCATTGCCAAGGACAGCATCATGGGTTTTGTGGGTGGGTTCCTGCTGCTGGAGAACGACATGGTGCGCCTTGGCGACTGGATTGAAATCCCTGGTACAAACATAAACGGCAATGTGATAGACATTTCACTCACCATAGTAAAGGTGCGCAACTGGGACAACACCATAGCCACCATCCCGCCCTATACACTCATAAACCAGAGCTTCACCAACTGGCGCGGCATGAGCGAGAGCGGCGGCCGCCGCATAGCACGCGGCTACACCATAAAGCTCGACACCATAAAGCCCTGCAGCCAGGCACTGTTGCAGCGCATAAGCCTGCTCGACGAAGAGCTTGCCGACTATATATCGCGCAAGAGAGAGCAGACACTCAACGGCAGAACAGCCAACACGTCAAACCCCGACAGCCTTGCCAACGGCACCATAGACACCAATGCAGGGCTGTTCCGCGCCTATGCCGACATATACCTGCACCGCCACCCCATGATACACAGCGACATGACAATAATGGTGCGTACACTGGAACCCAACGGCAACGGCCTGCCCATACAGTTCTACTGCTTCACCACCACAACCGAGTGGATTGCATATGAGAGCATACAGTCCGAGATTATGGAACACTTTGCATCGATGATGCCGCTTTTTGAACTCTATCCGTTCCAGACAGCCGGCGCGCGCGACACCGTCATCAGCGGCCTGCTCGAAGGACAATACCCCATTGAACGCATTGACGGCATGCCATACAAGACCATAAAGTGACAGAGGATATAAAACTGCCGAACAGCAATAAAAAAATAGTGAGCAACTCTGAAGTCACCCACTATTTACCTGAATCAAACAGAGTTATCTTCTTTTCATTTTCCAGACACCACTGTTCATTTCAAAACAAAACCTCGCTCAAGGTCTTGGGAGACGTTTATCATGAAGTCACCCATTCGTTCGTATGCATTTATAATGTCCATATAATAGACACTTGTCTGATAGTTATTGTCACCATTCTCAAGTTCTTCGATTACAGCATCGCGGAAATCATTTCTGAGCGTGTTGAGAAAAGCTTCTGCATTATAGGCATCGGTAATGTCCGTAAGCACCCCTCTATGAGCCGCATTCAAGTTTGCTATCATCACGTCATACGCAGCGCTTACAGCATCGGCCATTGTGTTGAGGTTCTTGATGGCGGAAGCATCGAACCTCTTTTTATGGATGTTCTTCCTTGAAAGGATGCGGCTGATTGTCTCGCCCGAATCGCCCAAAGACTCAAGTTCACCTATAATCTTGTACATTGCCTTTATCTTGAGCGAGGTGCTTTCGCTAACCTCCTCGGCTGATACTCCATTCAGAAAGGTTGCAATCTCATACTCAATGCGGTCCGAAATCTCCTCATACTTGACAAGTTTCTCTCTCAAAGCCTCAAATTTGTCAGTGTCAGCTTCATTTATTGCCTGCTTGGTATAATCGGCACCCTTCTTTGAAATTTGGGCAAAATGGATTATCTCATTGAACGCCTGTTCAACCGAAAGTTCGGGAGTGGCAAGAGGACCTGCCGAAATATATTTGAGCCTGTACTCCTCCTGTTCCTGATGCTTGGCTGGCCTGATAATCCAACACACAGCCTTGGCCATCCACTGCGTAAACCACACAAGAATAAAGGTGTTTATGGTATTGAACAAGGTGTGTAACATTGAGAGTCCGTACAGTGCAGCCGTACTTTCGGGCGTTACGGTCCCATCGCTCATTTCCGATACTACGAAGCCATCGGCAGCAGGATTGGGCAAACCAAACAAAGCCTCTGTTATAAAACCTACCACTCTTAAAAAAGGTTTAAAGAGTATCAGCGCCCAAATCACTCCAAACACATTAAAGAGAGTGTGCGACATTGCCGCGCGCTTTGCCTGAGTGTTACCCACCGATGCAGCGATGTTTGCCGTGATTGTTGTACCGATATTCTCACCAAGAACCATTGCACAGGCCATATCGAACGGAATCCACCCCATACTGAGCATGATGAGCGTTATTGCCATTGTTGCCGACGATGACTGCAGCACAAGTGTAAGCAGCGTACCGAAAGCAAGGAACAACAGCACCGAGCCGAAACCATGTGAAGCCCAAGAGGTTACAAAATCCAGAACCTCGGGCGACGCATTGAGGTCGGGAACAGAATTTTTCATGAACGATAGGCCCAGGAAAAGAAGGCTAAAGCCTACAATCAGTTCGCCAATATGCCTGCGTTTATCTCTCTTTGAATTTGAAAAGAGAAAGCCAAAAAGCATCAACGGCACGGCAAGTATAGAGATATCGGCCTTGAAACCTAACCAAGAGACCATCCATGCAGTGACAGTTGTGCCAATATTGGCGCCCATGATAACACCTATAGCCTGCACCAAAGTAAGCAAGCCCGCATTGACAAAACTGACAACCATGACTGTTGTTGCCGAGGATGACTGAATGATTGATGTTACACCCAAACCGGTCATAACCCCCTTGAACGGATTTGAAGTCATCACTGACAACAAGCCACGCAACTTTTCACCTGCCGCTTTTTGCAGGCCGGAACTCATAAGATTCATTCCATAAAGGAACATACCCAATGCTCCCAACAATGTAAAAAACTGAAGTATTCCCATATTCTATACAATTTGATTTGTTACAAGATAGCAATTATACATTACAAAGCATACTATCATGACAGCACCCCAAGCCCTGCCTATCTTTCCTCTTACCCCAAGCAAAAAGGTCAAGACTGCAGCTGCAATCATAACAACATAGTCAACGAGTGTTATACCCGAAGAGGTCAGCGGAGTCACCATCGAGCTAAGTCCCAAGATAAAAGTTATATTAAAAATATTAGAGCCGACAATATTGCCAAGAGCCATATCCGTGTTCTTCTTTACTGCAGCAGCAATTGAAGCTGCAAGTTCAGGCAAGGATGTGCCGCAGGCAATGAGTGTCAATGATATAAAGGCTTCACTCACGCCAAAGGACTTTGCTATAGCCACAGCATTATCCACAAAGAGGTCACAGCTTGTTATAAGCAACACAAGACCACCGACGACTTTTGCAATTGACTTCCACAACGGAACCGTTGCCGGCTCACGGGTAACAGTTGAAGCACTCTTCCTGTCGCGTACAAAAGAGATGTACATAAAAGCCACAAAAACAAACAGCAACAGTGCACCGTCAACCCGGCTTATTCCGGCTGCGGGAGTAAAGAAAAAGTCAAAAGCCAAAAGAGTCAGCAGCACTGACACTACGACACACAACGGCAACTCGAATTTCACATTTTTACGGTCTGTTGCAACCGGAAAGAAGAGAGCCGTAAGTCCCAATATTCCCAAAACATTGAATATATTTGAGCCGACGACATTTCCTATAGCCACATCGGAATTGCCATTAAGCGCACCAATAAAACTTACGACAAATTCGGGCATCGAGGTACCCATTCCCACAATTACAGCACCAACAACAAAGTCGGACACGCCATATTTCCTGGCAACCGATACAGAGCCTGTAACCAGAAAGTCGGCACCGAACACAATACCTGCCAGTGATGCCAAAAGAATTACATACTCCATATTATTCCAACAATTTACCAATCTTGCTTATTTCATGTTCATAGATTTCGGAACACATCTCGTACTGATATGGTATATATTCAAACAGTTGGAGATAGGCCTTGCCTGATGCCTTGCTATAAAAAAGTTCCAATTTCAAAGCCTGACTCTCGCCGTTTTTGGAGAGTTCAATAGAATTGGGATTTGAAAACAAAGCTGTCAAGATTGCAACCTTCATCTCTTTAGGAAACAAAAACTCTTTCCTCACGTAAAGTTCATTTGTGTCAGCATCCTTGTAACCACTCTTCAAAAACAATGCCCAAACAGCACCGACAACAATTAGACAATACCCTATTAAATTAAGAGTATCTGTTCCCGGAATTACGGCCAGAATACCACCGGCAATTATAAGCAGAGAAAATATCACGATATCTTTGGTAGAGCGAACTCTAATAAAATTCTTTTTCATTTTTACATTTAGCAATTTAATAGTTAACAATTCTTATTATACTTGTACGCATGACAAGTAGTGCGACAAATTGCCGTTAATGGCAAAAAGTCGCAAAATCTTCTATTTATTAAAAAGGCTAAATGATAAGTTTGCCAAGCCATGTCAACCTGTGACAAGGCTTAACCAACAAATATCCAAGATTTAAGGATTCTTTATGAATAGAACTTTTGAATCCGGCATAAACAACTTTACCGGCTTTTAAAAATTCAATATTATTTCTGAATGTATTGTAGGTTCTATTTACGACATTTTGCAAACGAGGGGCGCTCACACCCGAAAAACGGCGTGGAAGTTGTAAATCCGATTCGACCGGAAAAGATTCCAACACCTCAATGGATTGTGTATTGTCTTCAGAATCCACAATAACGGGTTCGGTCGCTTGTAAAACCGGTGCACACCCCCATGCATCGCATACAAAAGCTATCGCGATGAATAAAACAGGGAGCAGAAACCTTAGTCCATTTTTCACTTTGGGCAACTATTCTACGTTTTAAGGTTCACATTATAAGAACCTTCAATACGAGACATCAACAACTGTCTCAAAGGTAACATTGAAGAACCCAATGCAAATATAGCAACAATTAAGAACATTTGCAAACAGCCATTGTTTTAATATTGTAAAACCTTCTGCATAAAATTTATCATTCCTTTTCAAAACACCCTTCCGTTAACAAAATTTGCACAAAAAGAAACACTTTGTGCAGAAAAAGGACAATATCTTTTAGTACTTTTTTACTACTTTTGCACCCCAAAAAGAATAAACATACAAAAATTACACTAAACATATAAAATTATGACCAAAATAAAAGGTAACAACGTGCTCGTTACGGGTGGTGCATCGGGCATAGGCCGCATAATGGGACGCATTGCGTTGGAGAGAGGTGCAAAATGTCTTGTAATTTGGGATATCAATGAGGCAAGCATTGCCGGCACCATCGATGAGTACAAGCATTTGGGTAAAGTAAAGGGATATAAAGTGGATGTCTCAAACAGCAGTCAGGTGCAGGAGATTGCAGCAAAGACCGTAAAGGAGTGCGGCAACATTGACATTGTAATTAACAATGCCGGCATTGTTGCAAACAACGACACGTTCGACAAGCAGAGCACACGCGACATTGAGCGCACAATGAACATAAACGCAACAGCACCAATGGTAATTGCACAGCAGTTCCTGCCCGGAATGATTGAGCGCAACCACGGACACATATGCAACATTGCGTCGGCGGCGGGTATGATTTCAAATCCTCGCATGTCGGTCTATGCTGCCAGCAAATGGGCTGTCATCGGTTGGAGCGACAGCGTGCGCATCGAGCTCAAGCAGATGAAAAGCAAGGTTCGTTTCACAACTATAGCCCCCTATTTCATCAACACAGGAATGTTCGACGGTGTAAAGTCACGCATATTCCCAATTCTGAAACCCGAGCCCACATCGCGCAAGATAATGGACGCAATAGAGCGTAACAGGAACTTCAAAGGCATACCTTTTGGCTATCATTTCATACGTTTTTGCCAAGCTTTGTTGCCTACTTCAATTTTTGATTATATCTTTGGCGAAGTTGTTGGAATATTCCACGCGATGGACCACTTTACCGGCCGCAAATAACAACGGCTTGTCATATTGGGCAAAGCTGAAGCTCTAACCCATTGATAGAAAGAGACGCTCCGCTTCGTTCAGCATGGCAAGGCATGCATTAAAACATATATATATGAGTATTCAAAACACTCCTATAAATAATATAAAGAGCATTGTTGCAGCGCAACGCGAATACTTTGCCACCAACGGGACCTTGGACTACAAGTTCCGCAAGGAACAGCTCAAGAAGTTGCAGGCAGCACTCATAAAATGGGAAAAGCCGCTTTGCGATGCACTGTGGAGCGACCTCCACAAATCGCGCGAAGAGGCCATACTCACCGAACTGAGCATTGTTGCCGGCGAGGTAAAGAAGCACATCGCTCACCTCAAAGGATGGATGCGTGCACAGCGTGTCTGCACCCCATTGAAGATGATGCCATCGCGTAGCCGCATTGTGAGCGAGCCTTTGGGCACCGCACTCATAATCTCGCCATGGAACTACCCTGTGCAGTTGCTGCTCAATCCATTGGTAGGTGCCATTTCGGCAGGCTGTACAGCAATTCTCAAGCCATCTCCTTATGTTCCCAACGTATCACGCGTCATCGAGGAGATGATTACCGAAACTTTTGAAAACAGATATGTTGCTGTTGTCCAAGGCAACCGCGATGTCAATGCGGCACTGCTCGATGAGCGTTTCGACATAATATTCTTCACCGGCAGCCCCGCACTTGGAAAAAAGGTGATGGCATCTGCCGCAAAGAACCTCACCCCCGTGGTGCTGGAGCTTGGCGGCAAGAGCCCCTGTATTGTAGATGCCGATGCCGACATAAAGATTGCGGCACGCCGCATTGCATGGGGAAAGACACTCAACGCAGGGCAGACCTGCATAGCCCCCGACTATCTGCTAATCCACGAAAGTCGCCGCCAGGAGTTCATCACCGAGTTCGGCAAGGCCATTGAGCGCCTGCACGGCAAGGACACCCGTGCAAGCCGCCACTTTGTACGTCTTGTAAATGACAAGGCATTCGAGCGCGTGTCGGGCTACCTGAAGGACGGAAAGGTTGTATATGGCGGAACGACAAATGCTGCAGAGCGTTACATTGAACCAACACTGCTTGCCGATGTTCAGCCCACTGCCCCTGTAATGCAGGAGGAGATATTCGGTCCCGTGCTGCCAATGATGCCGTTCGGCAATCTTGACGAAGCAATTACATTTATCAACAAAAGGGAAAAACCGCTTGCGCTCTACTATTTTGGAAACGAAAAGAGGGGCAAGGAGGTCATACGCACAACGTCGGCCGGCGGCTCGTGCATCAACGACACCATAATGCACATTGCCAACGAGAACGTTCCGTTCGGCGGCGTGGGCAACTCGGGCATGGGACAATACCATGGCAAGCTCAGTTTCGATGCATTCTCGCACCAACGTTCGGTGGTTACAACCCCTACATGGATTGATTTACCCTTCCGCTACATGCCCTACAGAATGTTCGGCCTTGTAAAGAAACTGCTATAAGAGATTTCACACTATATAAAGAATAGACAGCAAACAAGAGACACAAACATTTAAAATCTATAAATATGAAAGAACATTTACAAACCCTTGACACACTAAACGTAAATCTTGGTTCGGGAGATATGGTTCTTGTGAACTTCATACTCGCATTTGTAATGTTTGGTGTTGCACTCAGCATCAGAGTATCAACCTTCAAAAGCATCCTCAAGAAGCCCAAATCGGTAACCATCGGCCTGCTGTTGCAATGGTTTGCACTACCTGCGCTCACCTGCCTGTTGGCAATTGCACTCAACCCCGTCATCACCCCAATGGTTGCATTGGGTATGATACTTGTGGCATCGTGCCCCGGCGGCAACATCTCCAACTTCCTGTCATCACTCTCAAAGGGTAATGTAGAGTTGTCTGTTTCAATGACAGCCATCACCACCCTCTTTGCATCAATCATAACACCTTTGAACTTCTGGTTCTGGGGAACACACTACTGCCAGTTTGCCGAGATAAGGAACAAAATACCCACACTCGACATTCCGTTCGACGAGATGCTGTCGCAGATTGTGCTCATCCTTGGATTCCCCATTGTGTTGGGTCTGGTATTCTCGCACTATTTCCCCAAAATATCAAAGAAAATCATCAAGCCCACACAGGTTCTCTCAATCCTGTTCTTCATTGCAATGGTCATTGTATCAATGACACAGGTACTCTCGGGCTTTGAGCAGAAGTGGGAGGTCTATGCAGCCATACTGTGCACACTTGTCATTGTGGTAATACACAATGCGACAGCTTTGGCAGCCGGTTACTATGGCGGTAAACTAACCAAAGCCCCTGTGAAGGATTGCCGCACATTAGCAATTGAGATTGGAATACAGAACTCGGGTCTTGCACTTGCACTGCTGTTCAACACAAACATTTTCGTACCGGGACAGTGGAGCAGCAATGGCGGTATGATAATCGTTGCCGCCCTTTGGGGAATATGGCACATAATCTCGGGATTGATAATCTCACGTTTTTTCCGTCGTTCAAATGCATAAATAATGGGCAGAAGAAAAAAATTGCAGGATAATGACAGACGGTACAATTTCCTGTTGAAACTCGTAAACGTTGTCATACGGAATTCATACCGTAGCTTAAAGTACATTGGCACAGAGCGCATTCCAAAGGATGCGGCAGTAATCTTCGCACCCAACCACACAGGTACACTGATGGATGCGCTTGTGATACTGGCCATGAACAACAAGCCCAAAGTATTCATCGCACGCGCCGACATTTTCAGGAATCCCACACTTGCCAAGCTACTCACTTTTTTCAAGATGATGCCCATCATGCGCATGCGTGACGGCATTGAGGAGGTGAAGAAAAACAACAAGACCATTGAGACTGCTGCCGATGTACTAAAGGACAAGGTACCTTTGTGTATCTTCCCCGAGGGAACACACCAGGCAAAATACTCAATGCTTCCACTCTCAAAAGGTATATTCCGCATTGCCCTGCAGGCAAAGGAACTGCTTGGCGACAAGCCGCTCTACATTGTACCGGTGGGCATAAGATACGGAAACTTCTACCGTTTCCGTTCATCGGCACGTGTGCAGTTCGGCAACCCCATAAATGTGGGTGAGTTTGTTGCAGAACATAGCGACAGGACAGTGCCGGAGCAGATTAACCTTATGCGCGAGCTCCTTGCCGCACGCATGAAGGAGAACCTCCATTTCATCCCCAACGACGAGGATTACAATGCCAAGAGCGAGATTTGCGCGGCTGTATATGCAACAGAATACAAGCAGAAGAAAAACGGCTATTCAAACCCGCTTGTAGGCATCAACAAAGAGAGCGCCGAGCGTATTGAAAAGATGAAGGAGGAGAAGCCCGAAGAGGCTGAAAGACTCATTGCACTTGGCAACAAGGCACGCAAGTTGCGCTTGGCAAAGGGCATCAGCCTTAAATCGGTTACAAATCCCCACGGTTGCCTTTCGCAGACTGCAAGAGCACTGCTGTTGCTTGTCACCCTCCCCTATACACTGTTCACAACTCTCTGCACTTTGCCATTGACTATAGTGAGCATACTGTTGGGCAGCAAGTTCAAGGACAAAGGATTCCTCAACTCGGTGCGCCTTGTAATAAGGCTTGTGCTGTGGCCATTGCTCTTTGTCATATACACGGTAATTGCTGCCTTGTGCCTGCCTAAGCTTTGGGCTATTGCAGTTGTTGTGGCACTGTTGCCGGCCGTTGCAGTCACACAGGATGCATACCGTGCCGCACGCATGGCCGTGTCCGACTTCAAGCTATGCAGTTGCAAACCGCTCAAACAACTGTATAATGAAATAAGAGAAATTCTCAAATAACCCTGTTGCCCTGTTGACACAGGGCAACTCCCTATTCAAACAAAAACTACTACATATGAAAAAACATTTTACACTGTTCCTTTGTGCAATGCTTGGAGTATCTACTCTTTTTGCACAAACAGAGAATAAAACGGACGTTGAACCTTCGGGAAAAAAGGAGATTATAAAGAAAGGCTTCAACTTTGGCCCGCTGCCCGTTGTGGCTTTCGATGCCGACAAGGGTCTGCAATTGGGTGCACTTCTTAACGTCTTCGACTTCGGCGACGGAAGCGAATACCCCAACACACGACAGAAGCTCTATCTGGAGGCTTCGTTCTTCACCAAGGGCTCACAGCTCTTCGTAATCAACTACGACAACAAGTTCCTCATCCCCGGTGTGCGTTGGGCAGCAACAGCAAACCTCACCAATGACAAGGCCATGGACTTCTATGGTTTCAACGGTTATATGTCATACTTTGACCACGAAAGGATTGCAGCAGGAAAGAACAACGAGAACGACTTCCTGTACACACCAAAGTACCGCATGAACCGTCTTAATTTCAACTTCAAGACCGACTTCACCGGCAACATATGGAACAACAAGTTCTTTTGGGAGGCAGGCTACCACTTCAACTACGTAAATGCCGGCTACAAGAAGAACAACCATGCCTTGAACCTTGAGAAAATCAACAAGGGCAAGGACGAGAACAAGGTATACCCCGATACAGTACGTACAATATTCGACCATTACCGTGATTGGGGCATCATCTCCAATGACGAAGCATGGGGCGGCATAAGCAGCGCCATCCGCGTGGGTTTGCTCTATGACACACGCGACAAGGAGAACGCCCCCTCAAAGGGCATCTGGGCCGAGGTACATGCAACACTTGCTCCAAAGTTCCTGGGCACCACACACCCCTACTACCGCTACTCGGCAACCTTCCGTCACTATGTACCCATTGTGAAGAACGACATCCTCACCTTTGCCTATCGTCTCAACTACGAAGGTGCCATAGGCAACAGCACACCATACTACATGCTGCCGTTCATCACCACAATGGGCTCTACATATGACCGCGACGGCATGGGCGGTTACCGCACCGTGCGCGGTATGCTGCGCAACCGTGTACAGGGTCTCGACATGGCAACCTACACCGCCGAACTGCGTTGGCGTTTCGTGCGTTTCACTCTTGGAAAGCAGAACATCGCCTTCGGCCTGAACATCTTCAGCGACGGTGCAATGGTTACACGCAACTATGACATGTCGTTCCGTGGCGAGGAGCAGCACCGTGCAGAGTATGATGCATACATGGCACAGGGTCTCAAAAACGACCGCCCACACATAACTGTAGGTGGCGGCTTGCGCTTCATCATGAACCAGAACTTCATCGTTGCATTCGAGTATGGCTTGCCGGTAAGCAAGTTCAGCAAAGACCCTGTAGTGCAGAAACAGGACGGCAACGGCGCGTTCTACATCAACACCGGATTTTTGTTCTAAAGAAACGTGAGTTCGATATAAGCTAAATCAAATCGCGAACCTGTCATCCCGACAGAGCGTAGCGACGAAACTTTAGTTCGACAATACTTGCAGCAGTTGGTTACACGTAGCGCAGGCGAAGTTTGCGCCGTGTAGGCTGCGATAAGCAAGGATTGTCAAAGGATCTCTGAATCCGCGAATAATGAGATTCCTCACACAAGGTTGACTTTGGCCCCTACGGGCGTCGATCTTCGATTCGGAATGACAAAATACACTAAATTTTAGTATAAATTCTTATATCGAACTCATGTTAAAGAAAGCA
>JAZOOF010000033.1:0-17010 GCA_045654885.1 Bacteroidaceae bacterium | reverse complement strand
CGGTATGCTTGGAATGGTGGTGCCGCTGTATCCTCGTACCGAGATGTTGTCTACAGCAATGCCGTTGCGGCCGTCGAGCCATGCGCCCCAGAATGCAATGTCGCGGTTGTCGCATCTTATTTCCAAAGACTTGGTGCTTTCTGGGATTACAATGAACTGCGCCTTTGCGTCGGGGGCTACATCATAGGAGTGGCTCCCCGAGTCGGTCTTTACCGAGATGATACCTCCCCTGTCGGCGATAAATCCAATCCTCGACACATCCCAGTGGTCAAGGTGCCTCAGTTTGTTCACGCCTTTGAAACGGGTGCTGGTCTTTATGCTGTCCTGTGGACGATGCATCTGCAGCGTGAGCGATGTTTTGCTGTATTCGGGTTTTGATATGACACTGTGTGTCTCCCATCCGTTGCAAACGTGTGATACAGAGTGGCGGAATCCCGGGCAGTCGCTATACATTGGCATATAGCCCACGCCGCAGCCGCCATACTCGTCCTGCAGCAACTGGCGTATGTTCTGTGTCATGATGTCGGCCTCGGTGAAGGAGTCGCCCAGGAATGCGATGCGCACCGGGCGCTGTTGTGTGCCGTCTATGGCGGCTTTCAGGTTCTTTAGGCCTGCCTGCGCCGCAGTGTAGTCCTCAATGAGGGTGATATCGCCTGCCTTGCGCTTGACGTTCGACACATCTATGCGTGCGAAAGTGCTGTCTGCTGCCGCAGCCGGTATCTTGCCTGCTGTGTGGCCAACGCTGTCTGGTGCTGCAATCGTGCTCTCCACATCCGCCTGCGCCTCCTCGCCTGTAACCGCTGTCGGGTCCTCCGCCAGGGTGCTGTCGCTACCCGCCAATGGCTGCTCCTCGTTGGCTGGCGCGTCGCGCAGGCTGCCCAGTATATCAATCTCTTTAGTGGTAAAATTGATGTCGGTCGACTTTAGCGTCGATAACCCCAATAATATACTTATGGTAAGCAAGAATAGAATGACAACTTGTGTCAGGTAGTTCTTATTCATTTGTTCTTGTGCAAAAGTTCGTTTAGTATAATGAGTGCAAAAATAATAAAAAAATCCGAGATTTTGTGACCAGCCTGCAGCCTCTAGCTGATATGTTGCATCTGTGCAGAATTTTTTGTTGTAATTTTATTGAAAAGTACCCTCAAAAGTGTTATTTTTGCATACGGTTAACGAATTCGTGACACCTCCTTAGGCCGTTTAGACAATGCGATAGCCGCATTGTACTCAAAGGAGGTTCTTAGCATTAAAACAATTTTAGTATAAATGGAAAATCTTGACGGACGACTGGTCATCGGTGTCTCTTCGCGTGCGCTGTTCGACCTTGAAGCAGAGAATGAAATATTTGAGAAGTATGGCGTGGCACGTTACCGCCAGTACCAGGAGGAGCACGAGGACGAACCACTTGAGCGCGGAACTGCCTTCTACCTTGTGAAGAGCCTTCTCGAACTCAACAAACAGGCCAACCGCCCCATTGTGGAGGTGGTTGTGATGTCGCGCAACAGCCCCGAGACAGGTATGCGCATGCTCAAATCGCTCGATATGTATGGCCTCGACATCACCCGCGTGGCACTCTCAGGCGGCGAGTCGCTCTCAAAGTACCTCAAGGCATTTTCAATTGACCTTTTCCTCTCAAAGGACGAAGGCGATGTGCAGCGCGTGATGGATTCGGGTATCTGTGCGTCGGCACTCATCTATGCGCCTCCCACCGATTTCAACCCCGAGGAGAGCCGTGTGAAGATTGCCTTCGATGCCGACGCGGTGATATTCTCCGACGAGTCGGAGTGCCGCTTCAAGCGCGAGGGCTTCGATGCTTTCTACAAATATGAGAAGGAGAATGCCGACATCCCGTTGAAAGAGGGTCCTTTTGCCAATCTGCTGAAGAAACTGTCGCAGATTCAGGAGTCGTTGCCGACATCCATTGAACTCTCGCCGCTGCGCCTTGCCATTGTAACATCGCGCAGCCTCCCGTCGCACTTCCGTGTCATAAAGACATTGCGCAAGTGGGGTGTGTATGTCGACGAGGCCTATTTCCTTGGCGGCCTGCGCAAGGACGAACTGCTGAAGGCTTTCGGTGCCCACATCTTCTTCGATGACCAGGATACGCATCTCTCTTCGTCGAGCAAATACGTGCCATCGGGCAAAGTGCCATACTATTCCGACTCGCAGATAAACGAGGTTGTACGTGTCCGCGAGGAGCAGAAGAGGGCTGCACAGGAGCAGGACGGGCAGCAGGGCGCTGCCGAATGATGCAAGCCTTGTACCGCAGGCAAACAAAAGAGCGCGGTAAATGTTTAATTGGTGGTTGGCATGTGTGCCGGCCACCAATTTTTTATAAGAAGCTGTTTGTAAAATGAAAACAAGAACATTCCTGTCTGTACTGAAGTTTGTCGTTCTGTCGTTGCTCGTGGGGTATGTCTCCTCGCTGCTGCAACGCGAGTCAATGTCCACATGGTACCCGTTTCTCAATAAGTCGTCATTGACACCTCCGGGCAGCATCTTTGCCGTAGTTTGGGGTGTGCTTTATATTCTCATGGGTGTTTCGGCCGGCCTTGTGTGGGGGCGGCGCACATCGGCCTCGTGGATGCTGCTAATTATGTTTCTGCTTCAGCTGTTCCTGAATCTCCTTTGGAGCTTCTGTTTCTTCTATATGCAGCTGCCGCTGTTGGCGCTTGTGGTGCTGTTGGCGCTGTTTCTTACCGTTGCCGCGTATGTGGTGGGGTGTTACGGCCAGAACCGCCTGGCCGCATTCCTGAATGTCCCTTACATGCTGTGGCTGCTGTTTGCAACTTACCTTAATGGCTATGTAGTGGTGTTTAATTAAGCTGAAAGCTGAAAACTTTTAGTTTTCAGCTTTCAGCTTAATTACCATTTCCATCTGCTCGGCATTCAGCTGCGGCAGCACAACCTTAATCTCCACTATGAGGTCGCCGGCGCCTTCTCTCCTGTAGTGCGGCATCCCTTTCCCGCGCAGGCGCAACTTGGTGCCGGGCTGGGTCCCGGCTTTGACCTTTGCTTTCACGCTGCCGTCTATGGTTGGCACGACAGCCTCCCCACCAAGCAACAGTGTGTAGAGGTCGCACACCACGGTAGTGTACAGGTCATCGCCCTCGCGTGTGAAACGGCTGTCGGGCTCAATGCTGAATGTTATGTACAGGTCGCCACGTCGTGTGCCGTCGCTGCTCTTCCCGCCACGTCCTTTTACTCTTATTTTCTGTCCGTCGGCAATGCCGGCGGGTATTGTAATGGCAATCTTCTCGCCATTTATTTCCAGTATACGCTTGTGCGTGGTTGCGGCCTCTGCCAGTGTCAGCTGCAGCGTTGCCTGTAGGTCATCGGCTGGCTGCTGTCGGCGGTATGCGCCACCGAACAACTGCTCGAAGAAGTCGCTGAAGCCGCTTTGGTTGCCGGCACTGCGGCCAAAGTCGCCGAACCCGCCAAAGCCCCCGAACCCGAACTCCTGTGCACCTCCGCCAAAGCCATGCGCGTTGCGCTGTTGCGCCTCGAACTCTTCGCTGTGCTTCCAATGCTCGCCATACTCGTCGTATCGCCTGCGCTTTTCGGCATCGCCAAGCACCTCGTTTGCCTCGTTAATCTCCTGGAACCTCTCCTGTGCCTGCGGGTTCTCCCTGTTTATGTCGGGGTGGTACTTCTTTGCCAATTTGCGGTAGGCCTTTTTAATCTCCTCCTGCGATGCGTCACGCTCCACACCCAACACCTTGTAGTAATCGATGAATGCCATAATCTTCTTTTTTAAGAAGAACAAACAACCCTCCCCGTGGGTTTATTCACTCAAATTAACGGCTACATGTTTGTCCGTTTGCCGAAAATGAGCGATATTCGCGCCATAAATAAAAAACAGAAACATGAAAAACATCTTTCCAATCCTTCTGCTGTCGCTTTGCGTGGGCTTTGTTTCTTGTAATGAAGAGTATGATGCCGACACGGCCGTGTCGCACTATCAGCCGGTACAGGGCAAGCGCCTTGTGGCATCGGTAAAGACAACCTTTGTTGAGAATGGTGGCGAGAATATCCATTACCACCGTTTCACTTACGATGCCAAAGGACGCATAAAGTCAGTAAACTCGGACCTTGTGATATATTCTCCCGTTATAGAGAACTATTACGACACGGTCTACTACAAGTGCAACATGGCTACAAGTGCCGACTACTTCTATCGTGGCGAGGAACTTGAGGTGGCATTCCGTGTATCCACCGATTACCCCGACCGTCCCGCAATGAACAGGCTCTCAAGCAGTTCCAATTTCGGTGTCTTCAATTCCAACGGTGTGCTTTCGCGCTTCTCGCAGGCTTCGTTCGATTACTCGACCACTATGCTGATGCAGGCATATGCCGACGGCGATATCTGTTTCAATGTAACCCGCGATACCGACGGCAACGTAACCGGCTACAAGAAACATATAACCACAACGGGGCAGGTGCTCGATGAGAAGAGCAATATCTACCATTACCACACGGTGAAGAACAACACGAACTTCGACTTCTCGGCCTATTTCGGACATTGGGGAGTGGAGCAGTGTGTTCCTGTAATCTCACATCCCTATCGCGCTCCCTACCGCCTGGCGGCTTTCGGCATGCTTGGCGCAACAAGCCCTTATCTTCCCTACGGTGTCATTGAGAAGGGTGCCGACGGCAAGGAGAACCGCCTCTATGGCGAGTGGGAATTCGACGATAAAAACTGTCCGGTTTCTTATACCGACCCCTACGGTCGCAAGACAGTGATAACATATTGTGAATAAATAAAAATGACCCCGGCGGGGTCATTTTTATTTATTCACATATATAATCGAGATACTTTATTATTGCCTTTTGGCACACGGGGCAGAAGTCCGTAAGCGCCTTCATCATGCACTCGGGCCAACCGCGGAAAATTCCCTTCTCAAGGTAGCCGCCTCCCTCATAGGCACCAATTACCCAATCCTTCTCGGTTGAGCCCTCGGGGGCAACAGTGGGCACGGGTGTACCCTCGGCAATCATCTTCTCCCATTTGCCGTTGAAGTCGACAAAGCGTGTCAGGTTTGCCTCCCATGGCTCCTTGCCGGCAGGGTACAGGGCACTCACCGTGTTGCCAATCTCAATGTACTCGTCGCCAAGTCCCATGAGCGAGTGGCCGAACTCGTGTACATACACTTCGCCTGTGCGCCCTGTGTCGCCTGCCGAACCAAGACCATAGAAATTGTATATTCCGCCGCCGCCATACTTGTCGGTGTTGGTGAGTATGAAAATGCTCTCATAGGGCGCGCTTGCAGCCACGTCTCTCACTTTCTGGAACTCCTCGGTCATCTGATATCGCTCGCTGTTCAGGGTGTAGAAGCGTGTGCCAAGCAGGTTGTCCACCCATTTGCCAATGCCGGGCTTACTTATGCCCTTCTCCTTTGACGGTGCCCACACGGCGCGTATGTTTATGCGGTGGCTGTTCTGTGTGAACGGCGCATAGCTGAAGAGGGCATCGCTCCACATGCGGCACGATGCAAGGAACTTCTCCTTCTCGCCCCCGGTGAAACCGTCGGGCAGCAGCACAATGTCCAGGCTGTGCGCGATGTCGCCGCCAATGTGTATGTCAATGCACTCGTGCTGCTCCTTCTGCGCTGCAATGTTGTAGTCGCCAACCTTTACCTCCTGTGCGTATTTTTTCTCCCAAGCCTTTGTCACCTTGTTGCGGGCATAGAACTCTATGACAAAGTCCTTTGTTGGCTCGGGGAAAATCACACCCTCGGGGAAAGAGCGGCTTGTCACCACGGCCTCGGGTGTTGTCTGCCACTCGTTGAAGAGTGTGCAGTAGTTGTTCTTGTATATTACCTTGCCGCTTGCCTTGTCAATGATGCGGAAGTGCTGTTCGCCATAGTCGAACGGGTTTATGAGCGACACCTTTGAGCCTGCCCATTCTCCCTCCCTGATGACCTTGTCGAAGTAGTAGAACTCCTGCTTGCTGTCACCTGCATGGTGAAAGTCGAAGCGCATGGTGCCGCCGGTGAAGAACTCGCTGTAGTTTACATTGTTGTCGCATGGCTGCGGTGCAGTAGCCATCTCCTTGCTTGTGCCGCACGACAGCAGTGCTGCCACTGCCAGTGCGTAAAGTGCTCTTTTTCTCATATGTCGTTTTTGTTTGTTTCTGCTCGCAAAGGTATGAAAAAACTTGCACGGGGCGCTGCTAAACCTCTGTTTTTTATTATTATAATAATTTAACAACCTTAAAAGTTGACGTTTTGGCGCTTTATTCGTACTTTTGTAGAAATTTTGCATTAACAAAAAAGATAAGATATTATGAAAAAGTTATTTGTAATTGCTTTTGCCGCTTGCGTGGCATTCTCTTTCACATCTTGCAAGTCTTCAAAGGACAGTGCATACAAGACAGCTTATGACGAGGCCCGCCAGGCCGAGCTTGCCGAGGGTAACGGCCAGCAGAGCGAGGCTGTGGACATTGCTCCAGTTTCAACAGCTGGTCAGGACGTAGATACAACCTACCGCACCGAGAAGGTAGTCCTTTCATCGGGTGCCGAGGGCTCACTCAAGGCATTCAGCGTTGTTTGTGGCAGCTACAGCCGCAAGGAGGGTGCCGAGAATATCCGTCAGTCATTGGTTGACGAGGGCTACAGCGCAATCGTTGTGCAGAACCCTGCTACAGGTCTCTATCGTGTTGTATGCGCATCGTGCGACACCAAGGAGGAGGCTGCCGTTGCACGCGACAAGTTCAAGGCTGCTCACCAGGGTAACAGCGATTACCAGAAGGCATGGTTGCTTTACAATAAATGATAACTACTAAGGCTTCCATCGTTGGAAGCCTTTTTACAATACTGTAATTATGGCAGACAACAGCACTCAAGGATACACTGTCAAGGTCTATGACGGCCCGGTGAAACGTTATTGCCAGACCCTCGACCTCAAGGACAATCCCGAACTCATTGCTGAGTATCGTCGCCGCCACAGCGATGGCGAGGCATGGAGCGAGGTGCTCGACGGAATACGCGCCGTGGGCATTCTTGAAATGGAAATATACATTGTGGGCACACGCCTCTTCATGATTGTGGAGGCTCCGCTCGATTTCGATTGGGACAGCGCCATGGCGCGCCTCTCTACCTTGCCGCGCCAGCAGGAGTGGGAGGATTACATGTCCGAGTTCCAGCAGGCTGCGCCCGGCAGCTCGTCGAACGAGAAGTGGCGCATGATGGAGCGTATGTTCCATCTTTATGAAAACAAATGAAAGCAATAATATAGATGCTGACCCAAAATGTTGTCTTGAGCGCAGTCAAATAAACCATACTGCAGCAAACGGGATGTCTCCACTACGGTCGACATGACATCTTCACGTTTTTCAGAATGTGGGTCAACTGCTATATTATTACCTAAATAAAAATGTGATTATGGATACAAACAGTAACAAAAGCAAGCTCATAGACAAGCGTTATCTGTTGCCGTTTATATTGGTGACATCCCTGTTCGCGTTGTGGGGATTTGCCAATAACATAACAAGCCCCATGGTGGCAACATTCCAGACACTCATGGAGTTGCCGGCATCGGAGGCTGCCCTTGTGCAGTTCGCTTTCTATGGCGGATATGCCACAATGGCCGTTCCCGCAGCGTTGTTCATACGTCGCTACAGCTACAAAAGCGGCATTCTCATTGGTCTTGCCCTTTATGCCGCGGGTGCGTTGCTGTTCATTCCCGCAGCGGCGCAGCAGAGCTTTGCATTCTTCTGCATATCGCTCTACATCCTCACTTTTGGCCTTGCCTTTCTGGAGACAACAGCCAACCCGCTCATCCTGTCACTCGGCTCAAAGGAGACATCTACAAGGCGACTTAACCTTGCGCAGGCATTCAACCCCATAGGTTCGTTGCTGGGTATGTCGGTGGCTTCGCTTGTGGTGCTGCCCGGCCTCTGGTCCGACCGTCGTGATGCAGCCGGCAAAATCCTCTATTCGGGATTGCTGGACAGTGAGAAGATGATTATCCGTGAGCACGACCTCGACATCGTGCGCAACGCATACGTTGTTCTGGGTATTGTGGTGTTGCTCATACTCATACTTTTTGCACGTGTGGTTATCCCCAATCTGCAGGGACGCAACACCGAGCGTGTCAACAACAGGGCCACACTCGTTAACCTTTGGAACAACAGGAAGTACCGTTATGGTGTGGTTGCACAGGTGTTCTATGTTGCCGCGCAAATTATGGTGTGGACATTCGTCATCCAGTATGCCGACAATCTTGGTATCAACAAGGCCGTGGCCGAGCGCTATAACATCTGTGCCATGATACTTTTCCTCTGTGGCCGCTTTGCCTCTACTGTGTTCATGCGTTATTTCAGGCCGGGTGTGCTGTTGGCGCTCTTTGGCGTGGGTGCAACGCTTGCTACTCTTGGTGCGGTGGTTATTGATGGTATGGCAGGCCTCTATAGCCTCATTGCCATCAGCTTCTTCATGTCGCTCATGTTCCCCACTATATATGGCATTGCACTTGAGGGTGTCAACCGCGAGGATACCTCGCTCGGTGCGGCATTCCTTGTGATGGCCATTGTGGGCGGTGCCTTGATGCCGCCGTTGCAGGGTATGATAATAGATGCGGGAACGGTAGCCGGAATGCCGGCTGTCAAGTTCTCTTACTTGCTCCCTCTGCTCTGTTTTGTGGTTGTGACACTGTATGGTTTCGCTTGCCGCAGAATGCAGAGACAAAAATAGTGACACGGTATGGCAAGAATATTGGCTATTGATTATGGAAAGAAGCGTACGGGCTTGGCCGTGAGCGACGAGCTGCAGATTATTGCCGGCGGGTTGACAACTGTTGCCACCGCAACGCTTGTCGATTTTCTGCTCGACTATGTGAAGCGCGAGCCTGTAGAGCGCATTGTCGTGGGGCTACCAAAGCAGATGAACAACACACCCTCCGAGAATATGTGCCGCATTGAACCTTTCGTTAACCGTTTGCGCAAGCTGTTGCCCGATATCCCTGTGGAGTACCACGACGAGCGTTTTACCTCGGTGCTTGCCCACCAGGCAATCCTGGCATCGGGCATTGGCAAGATGGCACGCCGCAACAAGGAACTTGTGGACGAAGTGAGCGCGACCATCATCCTTCAGTCCTACATGGAAAGCCGAAGGTTGGCAGCTGAAAGATGACAACCTGAGGGTTCGACAACATCAACAGCAATAGGTCACGCGACAGCGTGGGTTGCGAATAGTTGATGTTGTCAAAGCCACCAAACTGAAAGATGACAACCTGAGGCTTCGACAACATCAACAGCAATAGGTCACGCGACAGGTGAAATGTGAAATGTGAAAGGTGAAAGGTGAAAGGTGAAAGGTGAAATGTGAAAGGTGAAAACTTGCTTGTACAAGCTTTAATCACACTTCGTGTGCTTGAACCTGCTCCCGCTCGGCATAGTAAAAGTACACTTTTCCTCTGCTCTCGCTTACTCACAGCTTTCCGCTTTCCGCTTTCCGTTTTCCCCTTTAATCGCCCTTTTATAACTTTTTTTAAAAACAAACTATAAAATATGATACTACCAATTTATCTCTACGGACAGCCTGTCCTTAAAAAAGTTGCCGAGGATATCACTGCTGAATATCCCAATCTCCAGGAACTCATTGCAAACATGTTCGACACCATGCACCATGCACAGGGTATTGGCCTTGCAGCACCACAGATTGGCCTTGCCATCCGCCTTGTTGTTGTAGACCTTGACGTGCTTGCGGAGGACGAGCCCGAGTTCAAGGATTTCCGCCGCGTGTACATCAATGCCCACATTCTTGAGACATCGGACGAGACCGATACAATGGAAGAGGGTTGTTTGAGCCTCCCCGGCATACACGAAAAGGTTACCCGCGCATCGCGCATTCATGTGAAGTACCTCGACGAGAACTTCGTCGAGCACGACGAGTGGGTCGAGGGCTACTTGGCGCGTGTCATGCAGCACGAGTTCGACCACCTCGAGGGCAAGGTCTTCTCGGACCGTCTGTCGCCCCTGCGCCGCCAGATGAACAAGAACAAACTCGGTAACCTTGCAAAGGGTAAGGTTGCATGTGACTACAAGGTAAAGCGCGTGCTCCGATGATACTGCGCCGGGCAATGGTGTCCCTTGTGGCACTGCTTGCTCCGCTGTTCGGCTTGGCACAGTTGAACACCGCGAGAGTTATGGAAATAGGGCGCAATGCGCTCTATTTCGAGGATTATGTGCTCTCCATCCAATACTTCAACAAAGTAATCGATGCCAAGCCTTTTCTCTATGAACCCTATTTCTACCGCGGGCTCGCCAAGTTCTACCTCGACGACTTCATTGGCGCACAGGAGGACTTGACGCTCTCCATTGCCCGCAACCCATACGTGGCCCGTAGCTATCAGCTGCGTGGCCTTTGCCGTGCCAACCTCGACAGCCTTGCGCTTGCCGAGCAGGATATACGCGCCGGCATAAAGTACGACCCGCAGAACATAAACATGTGGCAGAACCTCGCCGGTGTGCTCATGCAGGGCGGCCGTTGGGAACAGGCTGCCGCCGTTGTCGATTCGCTCTTGCTTTTTGCACCGCGCAACAGCGGTGCGTATGTCATGCGCACCCAGGTAGCCATGCAACTCAAGGATACCGTCACTGCGTTGGCTATGGCCGGCAAGGCTGTCGAGTGCGACAAGTACTCGGCCACGGTATACGATGTCCGCTCAATGGTGCACTATTCCATGGGGGAGTATGCAAAGGCCGAGGCCGACATGGACAAATCCATCGATTTGCTCCCGGGGCGCAGTGGCAGCTATCTTAACCGCGGCCTTGTGCGCTATTTCCGCGAGGATTTGCGCGGCGCGCTTGCCGATTTCGATATGGCGGTCTATGCCGACTCTACAAGCCTCACAGCCCACTACAACCGCGGTCTCTTGCTCATGGAACTTGGCGATAACAACCGTGCGATAGAGGATTTTGATATGGTACTGGCCGTTGATCCCGATAACACCCTTGCGCGTTACAACCGTGCGCTGCTGCGCAGTGCGGTGGGCAATTTCAAAGGTGCTGTGGGTGACCTCTCGCTTGTCATTGAGGCCTATCCCTCTTTTGAACAGGCCTATGCCCTGCGTGCCGATGCGCGCCGCAAGCTTGGCGACACGGCAGGTGCAAGGGCCGACGAAGAGTGGCTCTTCAAGCGCCGCCAGGATATATATATCAACGGTATTGCAGCGGTGCAGCAGGAGTATTCGGCCGATGCCGACTCCACCCGCCGACGCTCGGACGAGAACGTGCGTAACTACAACAAGATGATTGTCCCTGGCGATGCCAATATTAAGCAGTATGTCGCCGAGGCGCGTGGCAAGGTGCAGAACCGCAACGTATATGTGGAACTTGAACCGCTTTATGTGCTCACCTGTTACCGCGATGAGAGTGATGCCATGCCATACGGTTACAACAGGTTGGTGGAGGAGCTCAATGCCTTGCGTGGCGGCCGCCCGTTGTTGCTCACAAACAGGGAACGTGCGCTCACCGGCAGCGAGGCCGACTATCACTTTGCTCACATCAACGAGGTATCGGGCAGCATAACAGATGCTGATGGCGATGTCTCGGCCCGCCGTGAACGTGCCATAGACTACTATCTTGTGCAGGACATGCACTCTGCAATGGACGACGTCGACCGCGCCATTGAGGCTGCACCGGGTGACTGGAGCCTCTTCTTCATCCGTGCTTTTGTACGTTACAGGCAGCTCGAGGCCGGTGCTATGGAGGCCTCAGGCAATAGCAATGCTGTCATTTCCAAGCAGGATGCAATGCTCTCCACACTCGACTACAGCCTGGTCCGTGCCGACCTTGACCGTGTTGTTGAACTGCAGCCCGCTTTTGCCGAGGCCTATTTCAACCGCGCCAACATCTCGGTTAAGCTAAAGGACTACAAGGCTGCAATAGCGGACTACACAACGGCAATATCACTTAATGACCGCATGGCAGCCGCCTATTACAACCGTGGCCTTGCAAAAATATACACAGGCAACACCGAGGGTGGTGTGGCCGACCTCAGCAAGGCTGGCGAGCTGGGCATGTATCAGGCATACAGTGTAATCAAAAGATTCAGGTAATAGCAACAGCAGACTTTTATTTCCTGAAAGGGTGCTGCAAGGTCTACAAAGTTACGGCAATAAAAATTGTGTAACAGACGTTTTGTACGCAATCAACTTTTATATATATTTGCATTGCGTAAAAATACGCAATGTATCTCGTAAAATGTAACAACATGTATAAAAGAGCTGAATATCAAGTTATTAAGTCAAGGCTTGAGGAAGATAGAAAATTTATTCAAGTAGTAATGGGCGCTCGCCAAATTGGCAAATCAACGGTAGTCAAGCAAGTTTTAAAGGATATTGACATTCCTTTTCAATTCTTCTCCGCCGACAATGTCCCGGCAACTAATACCGCATGGATATCCAATTGCTGGGCTGCTGTACGCAGCCTAAAGGATAATAAAGGTTGGGACTGTGCCATACTTGTCATTGACGAGATACAGAAAATAGCCAATTGGAGCGAGGTAGTAAAAAAGGAATGGGATGCCGATACTTTTAATGACAACAATATTAAAGTTCTTCTTCTTGGTAGTAGCAGGGTTTTGTTGGAAAAGGGCTTGTCCGAATCCTTGGCAGGACGTTTTGAGGAAATACGCATGACTCATTGGACCTACAATGAGATTAAGGAGTGTTTTGGGTTGACGTTAGACCAGTATATTTTTTATGGCGGTTATCCGGGTGCTGCAATATTGCTTAATGACAAAGACCGTTTTGAACAATATATCCAATCTTCAATTATCGATGCGACCATCAATAAGGATGTCTTGATGGATACTCCAATTGGCAAACCGGCATTGCTGAAGCAGACGTTCGAACTCGGTGCGGCATATTCGGGCAATTTGTTGTCTTTGAACAAAATGTTAGGTTCATTGCAAGACTCCGGTAATACCTCAACATTGGCCGGATATGTTAATTTGTTGAATGATAGTGGATTGCTTTGTGGGTTGCAGAAATATAGCGTAGATATGTCAAGAAGGCGTTCAAGTATACCTAAATTCCAAGTCTACAACAATGCATTGAAAATTGTTTATACTCCACTTTCTTTTGAACAGGCTATTCTTGACCGCAAAGCATGGGGGCATATCTTTGAATCGGCTATAGGTGCATACTTGGTGAGCCAGGCATTTGTTCATCGTTTCGAGGTCTATTATTGGAGAGAACGCAATGATGAGGTAGATTTTATATTACAAAAGAAAGGCTCTCTTGTAGCAATTGAGGTTAAAAGCAATGCCGAGAAAACCACGCAGGGCTTAGAGAAATTCAAGCAATTGTATAACCCTAAAACGTCATTTATTATTGGTGATGGCGGCATAAGCGTTGAAGAGTTCTTCTCAATGGATATAAATAAATTGTTTTGAAGTAAAAGGTCTTTTGACGATTTTTTCACCATGAGCAATACAATAACTCTCCCGCAGTAAACTCCTCCGTCACTGCGTGACTTCTCCTCTTTAAAAAGCTGAGGAGTTGGAGCACGGCGCAGTTGGAGGGAATTGGGTAAAACGGAGTGCAGCTGTGCCGCGCGGGTCGCTAAAAAGCGAATGTTGTCAAAGCATGTGCTAGTTATAAAAGGCCAAAAAGCCCAAAAAGGCAAAAAGGGTTGCAATGCCAAAAGGGCAACCAAACAACCTTTTAGCTCTTAAAGCCTTTTTGGGCCTCTCGCGCGTTGTCTGGCAATCTTGTGAACAAAATTAACACATTGAGTGTTAAATTTTTATGTTTTAAAAAGCATTTTTTAAAAAAATCTTTGTAAATTAGCGCCGCTTTTTAAAAAAATATCGCATGCGCGCATGTGGTGTGCGTGTTCTTTAATGTTGTAATATATTGACAATTAAACTTATAATTAAATTTATTTAACAAAAAATGAAAAGATTTACTTTGATTCTTTCGTTGATGGTGGCTATGGTTACCACAGCGATGGCACAGAAGGCTCACCAGCGTGTGTCTCACGAAGGTTGGGTAGTGACAGCTTTGAATGAGGCTGATTATGATGCTAACGGCAAAGAGGGTGGTGTGAACTATATTGCCGATGACAATGCTGCAACATTCTATCACTCAAACTGGAGCAGCAATTACAACGATGGTAATGGCGTTAACAAAGGTAAAGATGGTCTTCAGGCATTTATGGTTGAGTTGCCTACATCTTTGGATGACCTTTCGTTGATTACTTACAAGGGCCGTTCAGACAATAACGGTTCTGGTTGGGCACGTAAAGTTCGTGTATATGTTTATGAGATATTGCCTGAAGGTTGGCCCGAGAAAGGCTTGAGCAGCCTTGGCTACAAAGACAAGGAGGCTCTCCTTGCAAGCACAAACACAAATCTTGGTACAGCTGCGTTCAACAACACTGAAAAGCCGTGGGCAAATGACAGGACACAGAAACTTGTTGAATTTGCAACTCCACAGACCGGTAAATATGTGCTCTTCATTATGGATGGCGGTAGCGATAACTGGCTCACATGCTCTGACTTCCAGATTTACCAGCTCAAGGACTACACTGCAATAAAAGAGAACAACCCTTACTTCTTGCAGGTTACAAATGCAAAAGCCGAAGGTACTTTGTTTGTTGATACGAAAACTGCAATTACTTCTACTAGTGCCAACACAATTGGTATCAAAGCAGAATCTGTAGAGACATATTTTGAGTGGAATGCTGATGCTAAAGCTTGGAATATAAAGGATGACGCAGGAACATATCTGGCGGTTTCAAATTGGGATGCTAATCCAGGTCAGGCAACTGCTGGAAACTGGCAGCTGTTTGTAAACGATGACAACACTCTTTCTATCTTCCAGGGTTACTACGATGGTTCCAGCGACAACTCACGTTGTTTCCTCGGCGGAGATGTTACAACCAATGCTGATAAGTCGGACCTTTATACAGACAATGCCAAGGACAAAGCAATCAATGTAAAACTTATTGATGCAAGCGCTGTTCCTGTTACTGTAAAGTATGTCTTCACATGGAACGGTGTTGAAAAGGGTACACAAATAACTGAGACATTCAGTGGTGAACTTTATCCTGATGTTAATTTCGGACTTCCATATGGTGTTGTAGCAGAGGCAAAGCCAGCAGGCGAAATTGATGCAACAGAAGCCGAAGAGGTAGAGGGTGTTAAGACTATCACAAAGACAATTGTATTGGAAAATACTTTGCCATTTGTTTATGCTGACAAATATGAGAATATCAACAACTGGTACTATTTGCAGTTCCACGCGAATCAAAAAAACTACTTGTATTACGATGGCACAGCCAATGTCCTTGATGCTTCTAAGACAGCTGTTGATGCAACACAGAGAGATAATTATACATGGGGCTTTATTGGTGACCCATTTACAGGTTTCACTGTAGTTAACCGTGGTGCCGGTGAAAGTAAGGCTCTCAATGCAGGTGAGAATGGTGCTATCGTTGGTGCTGAGACTCAGAAGCTTACACTTACAGCAAGCTCACACGGCGAGAACGGTTTCTTTATGCAGAATCTCTCAGGTGATTACACACAGCGTTTCAATAAGCAGAACAATAAGGTTGTATATTGGAGCGGTGCTGATGCCGGTTCAACATTCATGGTTGTAGAACGCGACATGACGGGAGCTGCAGAACTTCAGGAACTTGTGGATGGTGTAGATGCTGTTTCTGCAAGCTATCAGGGTGCAATCGGTACTGCTGTAGGTAACCTCACAGAGGAGAGTGTAACTGCTGTAGCAAGTGCATTGACAGCTGCAAAGAGCATTCTCGCTCTTGACGACAGAACTCCTGAGCAGATTGCAGATGCTCATATAGCTCTTCAGGCTGCAATCGACGGTCTTGTAACAGTTCAGCCTGAAGAGGGCAAGTTCTACACTATTGCAAGTGCATGTACCGGTGGCCGTGAAGGCAAGATGATTTATGTAAACACCGATGGTGGTATGAAATTCAACACTGCCGGCGCAGATTTGGGTTATCTGTTCCAGTTTGAGGATGCAGGTAATGGTCAGTTCTATATGTACAATGTTGCAAGAGACAGATATTTGAACACTGCTAACGCGCATGGTTATGGCCAGGAGAAAACTCTTGCAGAGGAGACAACTGGTGCGAAAAAAGTAACAATTGCCAATTTGGGCCGTGAGAACGTTGTCGGTCTTTGGCCTGAAGGTGGTGCTATGATTCACGCACAGGACGCGAACTCTGTAGTTGTTGCTTGGGACAACGAAGAGAACAACAATGGTTCTGCATGGAGAATTGTTGAGGTTGAAAACCCGACAATTACATCGGTAGACCTTACTATCGGCGAGGCTGGCTATGCAACACTTTACCTTGGTTGCGCAGTAACTGTTCCAGCAGGCGTTAAAGCATTCCCTGTAACTGTTGATGGCAATTGGGCTGTATTTGGCGAGGCTCTCACAACAATCCCAGCAAATACTGGTGTTGTCATTGCTGGCGAGAATGGCAAGGCTGCTACAGCTGATACATACAAGTTCAACTATGCAGCTCCTGTTAATGCAATCGAGGGCAACAAACTCGCAGGTTCAACTATTGACACATATGTAGAGGGTTCTGCATACGTGCTTGGTTACATCAATGTAGCTGATGAAGGCGAAGAGGAGAGAAAAGAGGTTGGTTTCTACACTGCAACTTTGAATCTTGGTGCCGGTGGTACGACTGGTACAACTCACTTCAAGAACAACGCCAACAAGGCATACTTGCCAATGAGCACAGCAAGCGGTGCTGCTTACTATAGCCTCCGTTTCGAGGGTGAGGGCACAACAGGCATAGAACAGATAACAGATAACAGAGAACAGAGTACAGTTATATATGACCTTACAGGCCGCCGTGTAGAGGCTGTCACAGCTCCCGGTATCTACATTGTTAACGGCAAGAAAGTGCTGGTTAAGTGAGAGTAATGGTTGATAAGCTTGCTTAATCAAACATTACCGAACGTAAAGCACTTGCGCGAAGCGAAAGTGCTGGTTAAGTGAGTAAAACACAAGCTCGCT
>JAZOOF010000032.1:0-32063 GCA_045654885.1 Bacteroidaceae bacterium | reverse complement strand
AAGCATTGCGACAAGCAGCGAGCGGCGAGGTGTGAACCGACTGAAAGATGTCGCAAAGCGACTCTTGAACAAAGGAAGCACCGAATGCCGTACACGACTGCCCTGTTTTTGGTACTTTTTCAAAAAAGTACAGAAAGAAAGAGTTGAAGAAAAATACAAGTGAACAATTAAGGTTGAGGACTGCTGTAGAATTTAACGGCGAGCGAAAGCGAGTTTTTTTGTCCCCCAACTTTTGCAGGTGAGCCTTGAAACGTACCCACTTCTTGATTAACACTATCTCAATGCCCTCTCCTTGCGGAATTCACTTGGTGTAAGCCCCGTCATTCTCTTATAATATCGTGTAAAATAGGATTGGCTTGGGAAATTATAGGCATCAGAGAGTTCCTGTATGCTTTTTGTAGTATAAGAAAGTTCATATTTCAGCCTTGCCGTAACAGCAGAGTCAATGATAGCCTTCGCCGAGTGGCCCGAAACTTCATTACAGACCTCATTCAAATAGCCACTGCTCACTCCAAGCTCATTAGCATAGAACAGAACCTCGCGCGATACCTGATGTGACTCCACAAGGCGGTTGATGAAATTGCGGAACAACTCCTTCTTGCGCGGAATATATTCATACCCCACCTCTTTGTTTGCAATGTATTTATTGTAATAGTCCTGTTGTACAACAGAGAGTGACGACATCTGCAGACCGGCAATCTTGTCGAACTCATCTTCGCCCACTAACTCCTTCATCTGCCACAATGTAGAAAGAATCTGTTTGTAGAGTGCAAGATACTCGTTCTGCAAGTTGATTATGGGAGATTGCTTGATATATTTGAAATTCAAAAGATTTATATCCTTGAGTACGGGCGAAAACGCTTCGGACGGCAACACCAGCACTGTACTGCTGTAATTCGAACTAAAACTCTCAAAGGTAAGAATATCAAACGGAGTTATTATAAGGAACCCATTCTCCTTCAGGGTATACGAGGTATAGTTTAGTTCAAAATCAAGCCCGCCGCTCTCGCAAAACACAAGTACCAGATTCCTGAAACGCAAAGGCTCGTTAGGGCAAGTAATGCGGTCCATCTTCAAAAGCTGCGCGTGTGTTATGTCATTTATAAATTTCATCTTGTTTTGATTTTGAAACAAAAATACAAAAAATTAAAGTTCAAAACCAAATTTAACCGTCAAAAAGGACAATAATAAAGATATTATGAAAGAAGAGCTACGGTTCTATGAAATTTGTATAAACCATTTTAACAGATTTTTGGAACTCCACGGGTACGGCATCAATATCATCGACCGTGAACAGGGCTATATCAAAATCATATAACTCATTCACAAACTTGAAAAGATGACTGTCGAATCCGCTCGTATGCAGCGCAAACCATTCTACTTCCCTTATTGAGGAACTGAAAACAGTGGCATTCAAATCGTGAGCCATACAGGAATACAGGACACGGAAATAACCTTGGCTCTTCAAACGGCAATAGTGCTGGAACGAGAAAGCCTCCACCACCATTCTATGCTTCAGTGACGAAAAATGCTCCTGCAACACTTCCGGGTCCGACACCTTGTCTGTAACAAGGTAAAGGCTGTCGTTCTGCTCAAAGAAGCTATTGATTTCACGTGCACTCAACGGTGTGTAACGGCCACATATTTTACGCGAGACAAAATCGCTGTACGCAGGCACACTGTCACCCCAATCTTCGTAACCCGTCATACTGTTGAACCTCTCCCATGAGTGCGCAGCCACCAATACACTGTCACTGGTGAAGAGAAGGTCAAACTCAATGAAACGATACCCCTTTGCCAAGGAGCGCTCCATAGCCTCGCGCGAGTTTGTATATATGCAGCTATCGACGACACCACCGGCATGCGCTATGAGTTGTGGAGAAAAATCCTTGCTTTCCTCCTGCGGCCGGGCACAGGAGAAAAGCAAGGATATCATAAGTAGCTGCAAAAGCCTTTTCATAACTATAATGGCTTTGTAATCTCTTTCAAGTAGTCACGCTCCTCGTCATTCAAATATGGCAACAGCGTGTCGCACACCATTGCATTGTATGCATTGAGATAGGCTATGGCATCGGCACCAAGAATCTCAGGAATGACCGGCGTGGTATCTATGGGGCAGAGCGTAAGCGGTTCAAGTTCATAGAAACAGCCGAACTCTGTTTCACAATAAGGCTTTACTAGCATTGTGTTTTCAATGCGTATTCCATGACGACCGGCTTTATACAATCCCGGTTCGTTGGTGACGGTCATTCCCGGAACAAGATGTGCGGGTATATTGTTCATACGTATCTGATGCGGTCCTTCGTGAACATTCAGGAAATGCCCCACCCCATGACCTGTACCATGCAGATAATTCTCTCCGGCCTGCCATAGCCATTGACGGGCAAGCACATCAAGCTGCGTTCCGCAAGTACCTTTGGGGAACTTTGCCATTGCAAGCGATATATGCCCCTTCAGTACGCGTGTATAATCCTCACGCTCCTCGTCCGTCAGTTCGCCAAGCGGAATGGTACGTGTAACATCGGTTGTTCCGCCAACATACTGTCCGCCGCAATCGAGCAACAGGAAACCACGTGGTTGCAACACTGCATTGTCGGCCGGTGTAGGCTCATAGTGTACAATCGCCGCATTTGCTCCGTAAGCTGCAATAGTGGCAAAACTAAGCCCACGGAAATCAGGATCACTGTTTCTGGATTCCGTGAGTTTGGCATCGACATCGAGCTCGGCAACCCCACCCTGCTGAACAGCAGGTCTCAGCCAGCGCAACAGTTTGACCATTGCAATGCCTTCGCTGAGCATAGCCTTCCTGAAACCGGCAATCTCGACATCATTCTTCACAGCCTTCATAAGCGCAATAGGCGAATCATTGCGATAGACCGATTTTTCTCCAAGCGAGAGAGCTACAGCTGCATTGCATTTGTTCGGGTGTATCATTAAAGTGCCCTTTTCATACTCCTTTAATGCCTGCCATATTCCTGAGTAAGGAGCCACGGATATACCATGCGATTGCAAATAAGACTTTACTTCATCTGTCAGTTTGCAATCATTGATATACAACACTGCATCCTCATCTGTGACAAGCATATATGAAACAAGAACCGGGTTGTATTCCACATCACTGCCACGCAGATTTGTAAGCCAGGCAACTTCATCGAGCATAGTAACAACCATGCCGTCAACACCCTCTTTTTTAAAAGCTTCTCGCAAACGTGCAATCTTTGATGATGCACTCTCACCTGCAACATCTTCTGGCATTATCTCAGCCATAGACAACGGAACTGCAGGACGGTTGTGCCATAGCTCGTCAAATGGGTCATTTACCGTTTCTGTTTTAATGCCACATGAGGCAAGCTGTGCTTTCCATGCACCAAAATCGACAACTGTACATACTGTTGTGTCAACACCGACAACATCTCCTTTTTTAAGATTCTCCGAGAGCCAATCTGTTATTGAAGGAGTTTCGGCAAAACCGTCTTTCATAAGCTCAATGCCTGTATTTGCAAGAGCCTTTTCGGCGGCAAGCCAATAGCGTGAATCGGTCCAGAGAAGAGCTTTGTCAGCTGTAATTACTACAGTGCCGGCAGAGCCGTCGAATCCAGACAACCACTCACGGCATTTCCATCGGTCGGCAACATATTCGCTGCTGTGCGGGTCGCTACTTACAACAATAAAGGCATCCAGCCCATTCTCACTCATATATGAGCGGAAAAGTTCCACTCTGTTCTGTATTGTGCAGTCCATTATAAAATCAGTTTAATATAGCGCTAATATAGTAATAAAAACACAATAATCAACAAACATCTTCGCCTATTATTACATAGGCAATATATCTGTTACCGGAAGTGACAGGCACAAGACTCATGTACCCTTTTAACACCCTGCCGTTTTCCACCCTCAACGGATGAGCCGCCTGCAGTTCAAGATGAATGCGCAAAGCCTCACCAGCCTGCTTGAAGAAACGCACACGGTATACACCTTTGCCGTCATTGCACACAAAACGGTCATAAAATAGACGTGCCACAACACCCATATTCATTCTCAGGTTAATCTCCATGCATGGGTTAAGGCGATAACCGTCGCCGTTGTCATAAACCATCATGTCAATGCCGAAATAGCCGCAATAGCCACTCCCCGCGAGCTGTTTCTGCATTATATCGCACAAGCACTCCTTCACTGCCACCAGCCTCTCTTTAGGAATATACCCGGAGAGTATGCGCTCTATCTCCTCATCGGAGGCTAGTAAATTACCGCTATATGCCCCATTCTCGGAAGTAAACAATGAATAGCCTACAAATTCAACCTTGCCGTCAACAGCATGGAACTCCATTGCAAATTCCTGCTTTGCATTGAGAAAAAGCTCACATACCACACCGCCCTGACGCCTTATCACACCACGGCAAAAGTGAACCATAGGCTCTTCGGCACGGCCTATTCCCCACATTATACCCTTGCCGCTACCCGACCATGGAGCTTTCACCACGCAGCGGTCATGACTATTCACAAAAGCTATGGCATCGTCAATATTCTCAATATAGCATGGAAGTGGCGGTGTATCAATTCCGGCACCATTCAGAGCAGCAAGCACATCAATCGTCAGCACACGACTCGAAAGGTTGCGCATCTTCACAATCTCCTCGTCGCACGGCAACAGAGCCTTGTCAAACCCCATAGCCTTGAAACGGTGACGCATCTGCGCACTCCACCCCCAGGGAGAGAGCGAAGAAACCGACTCCTTCAATGTAGGAGAGTATATTGCCGGCAAAGAAAAACTCCTTGCCATGGCTGCATGGAGCTCCTTATGTATATCGCTGTTTAAATAAACGACATCATCGGCCGCAGCATACCATAGCGGCAATGTTGCAAGTTCAGCAGCAATGGCCATCGCTGCCGGCGGCGGACAATAATTGAAACTGCCGTCGGCAAGTGCCAAATCATTCTCGGGGTTAAAAAAATGTAGTTTCAAACCTTGCAGACTATTTTATCAATACTTGAAGCGTCTCTCTTTCATCTTGTCAGCATCCTTCCGGTCATTTACATACTTGTTCTCATAGCTGACCTTGAAGTTTATCGGCATCGTCATCTCGGCTCTAACCGGACGGCCGTTCTTCTTGCCCGGAATCCATGGCGGCATTTTGCTCACGACACGCACTGCCTCGGCATCGAGCGATTCGGATACAGAACGTACAACCCTCACACCACTGATATATCCGTCCATACCTATTGAGAATGCAACAAGCACCTCGCCGCTCTCTTTGTTTACACGGGCTTCAAGCGGGTAATCGAGTTCCGCGGCTATGAATTTGCGCAGTTCGGCCTCACCACCCGGATATTGCGGCATTACAATCTTGTCCTTGCTCTTTTGGGCAAATGAATCACTTATGGACATCGAGCAGAAAGCCGACAGCAATATGAAGATTATCAAATTTCTCATTTTCCGTAACAATTGCTTGCGGCAAAAATAACACTTTAAATTGAAGCAAAAAAATTAGGAAACAATGAAAATTGTTTCCTAACCGAAGGGTGGCTGATCGGATTCGAACCGACGACATTCAGAACCACAATCTGACGCTCTAACCAGCTGAACTACAGCCACCATACAGCTCTCTGTTTTTCGAAAGCGTTGCAAAGGTATGGACTTTTTTTGTATTATCCAAATTATGAAGCTATTTTTTCACGCCAAATTCAAAACTTTTTTAAAAAAGAGGTTTTCATAGGCTTATATCACAAATTCAGCACCCACATCACGCGATGCAGGTGCTGAATTTAATGACATAAATCTAAAGGAGTATTACTTTACAATAATCAGGTAATAGTTCTTCTTGCCCTTCTGAACAAGGATATACTTGTCGTTGAGCAGGTTCTCACTGTTGATTACCTGGTCAAACGCAGCAAGCTTCTCCTTATTGATGGAAACGCCACCACCCTGAACAAGCTTGCGCATCTCGCCCTTTGAAGCAAAGATTGCAGCAAGGTCGGTTGTCAGGTCAACAGCCTTCACACCCTCGGCAAGAGCCTCGCGCGCTACCTCGAACTGTGGCACACCATCGAAAACCGCAAGCAATGTATCCTCATCGAGTGAACGCAAAGCGTCGGTTGAAGCATTGCCGAAGAGTATACCAGATGCCTCAACAGCCTTATTGTACTCCTCCTCGCCATGAACAAGCACTGTAACCTCCATTGCAAGGCGTTTCTGCAACAGGCGCAAGTGAGGAGCCTGAGCATGCTCGGCAACAAGAGCCTCAATCTCCTCGCGGCAGATAGAGGTAAAGATTTTGATGTACTTCTCGGCATCCTCATCGCTCACGTTGAGCCAGAACTGATAGAAACGGTAAGGTGATGTATAACGCTTGTCGAGCCAGATGTTACCCTGCTCGGTCTTGCCGAACTTCTTGCCATCGGCCTTGGTGATGAGCGGACAGGTAAGAGCAAATACCTCGTTGCCCGACATCTTGCGAATCATCTCGGTACCTGTGGTAATGTTACCCCACTGGTCGGCACCACCCAACTGCAGCTTACAGCCATGGGTCTCGTTAAGGTGAACATAGTCATAACCCTGCAAGAGCTGGTAGGTAAACTCTGTAAACGACATACCGTCAGTACCTGCCTCACCCGAGAGACGACGCTTTACCGAATCCTTCGACATCATGTAGTTGACGGTAATCATCTTGCCGATGTTACGGATGAAATCGAGGAAAGAGAACTCCTTCATCCAGTCGTAGTTGTTCACAAGCACGGCTGCATTAGGTGCATCGCTGTCGAAATCGAGGAAACGGGCAAGCTGTTTCTTGAGTGCCTCCTGGTTGTGACGGAGTTTTTCCTCGTCAATGAGCACACGCTCCTTTGACTTGCCCGACGGGTCGCCAATCATACCGGTGGCACCACCGATGAGAGCAATGGGCTTGTGACCGCAAAGCTGAAAGTGGCGCAGCATCATCACACCCACAAGGTGACCGATGTGCAATGAATCGGCTGTGGGGTCAATACCCAAGTATGCACTTGTAAGCTCCTTCTGCAACTGTTCCTCTGTCCCGGGAGTCATGTCCTGAATCATGCCTCTCCATTTTAATTCCTGTACAAAATTCATAATTGTATGTTTTTTATTATTACTACTCTTCTTTATTTACAATCGGAATAGCTGTGACGGTGTTGCACGCTTCAGCACGGTGAGCTGCACATCCTTGCCTGCTATTATCCCGTAGTCACCGAATTCCATTGTCACAGCCTTGTATGCTAGTTCGGGGTGATTGTTCTCCTCGCTAAGGTGGCAAAGCCAGATATTCTTCAAATGCTCGTTGAAATGCGAAGCAAGATATTTTGCCGTTGCCTGGTTGCTCATGTGACCTCTCGGGCCCGACACGCGCATCTTAAGGAACTCGGGGTAACGCCCCATGGCAAGCATCTGTTCCTCGTAGTTAGACTCAATGACAAGGTAGTTGGCCTGGTCAATGTAATAAGAGGCATTGGGAGTAATCTCGCCAAGGTCGGTTGCTATGCAGAACTTCTTCTCGCCAACCTCGATGAAGTACCCCACATTGTCGCTGCCGTCGTGCGGCACCTCAAAAGGAGTTATGACAAAATCCCTCAATGTAACCGGCTCCTCTTTCTCCACATACCTCACATACGACGGGTCAATGGGTTTTGAAACGCAATAGTTATGCGTGATGCCTTTATGCACCTCCTTGGTTGCATATACAGGTATATTGGCCTTTGAAGATATGACACCAACCGACTTTATGTGGTCGGCATGGTCATGCGTAATAAACACCGCACATATGCTCTCAAAAGCAATTCCCTCTTTTTTCAAAGCCATTCTTATGGTCTTTGAAGGTATTCCGGCATCTATGAGAATACCATAGTCGCCTACCCCGAGGTAGTAACTATTTCCGCAGCTTCCGCTGCCAATACTCATAAATCGAATCTCCATATATATTATTATTTTTTCTCTCAAAGCAAGCCCGGACCAAAAAAATCAGAACGGGTAACCTATTGCAAAATGCAATGCAAAATCGCGGTTGAAGTTCGGGGTAATAATCGGGAACTTCTCCTTTCCGCTATATGCAGGGTTAATGGCCTTCATTGCTGCATCGAGACGGAAAACGAACATATCGAACTCCAGTCTGAATCCAAGGCCATAGGAGACTGCAATATCCTTGTAAAAACTTGTAAACTTGAACTGTCCGCCGGGCTGTTCCTCGTAGTTGCGGATGGTCCATATATTTCCTGCATCAATGAACACCGCCGAGTGAACCATCATAAAAAGATGCGAACGGTATTCGACGCTCATATCAAGCTTTATGTCACCCGACTGGTTTATGAAGTCAATATTCCTGTTTCCATTGCGGTAGCTTCCCGGTCCCAGTGTACGCACCGTCCATCCACGCATGCCGTTGGCACCACCCGAGAAATAGCGTTTCTCGAACGGAAGGATACGCGAGTTGCCATACGGATAGGCAATACCGAATGCAAAGTGCATGACCATTGAGTTCCTGTCGTCCATCTTTATTCGCGTGGTAAAGTCGAAGTCACCCTTCACATACTGCGCATAGGCAATGTTCATGAACGTATATTGCCCCTCTTCGTTCCTTGGGCTGTTGAATATTGAATTTATGCCATAAAGCACATTACCCGAGCACTCCACATTTGTCCTCAACGAATATACGACACGCTTGTAACGGTTGGCATCGTTCAGGGACGAATTATATGAGTAAGAATAGCCCAGTTTGGTTATCAACAGGTTCTCATAATTGTATTTCAAGATAGAGTTGCGGTTCGATATGCTGTCAAGATACTCTTTCTTGAATGTCTCGGCAATCCATGGCACATAAATGTAGTTAAGGTCAAGCACATCCAACTTGTGATTTACCTCTTTCTTACGGCTCCACATATAGCTCCATGTACCCGAAATGAGTTCGCGTTTGAACTCGGGACGGTCCTGCGAGTTGAACTTGAGAGCAAACTGCGATGACGACATCAACTTTCTTTTATCAGCCGGTACAAAGTTGGATATTACACCTCCCTTTAACCTGAGGCTAAGTTCGGCACCATACTCAAAGAACTTGTTGCCATTATACCCTCGTAGATTAGAGACAGCCTCGTATGCAGCAAAGAGCCTCAATGCAAGCTGTTCCGAACCCCTGAAAAGATTCTTGTCCGACAGGGTAACCGATGCCAATGCACCGAAATTGCCGGCAGTGTTTGTTCCGTCAAGGTCAAAGCCCACAGTGCACCTTTTGCTCTTCTCGTACATTATGTAGCAATCAAGTATTGCACTGTCGGGACGCTCCTGCATTCTCACCGTCGTATACTTCAATGCCGGCAACTGCGAAAAAGAGCTGTATGTCTTGTCAACATTCTCCTGTGAGAAAAGTTCACCCTGAGAGATATATGTATTTTCCAACAATTTCTTGGTACGTACAACCTGCGACTCATTGTAAAGAATCAGGAAATCCTCATACTCCACAGTATCACACTGTTCCAGAAGCGCATCATCAAGATGCAGGCCGGCATTAGCCACATAATATATTCTGCCTATGCGGTAAGCCTTATGGTTCACAGGCTCGGCATTTGCAGCCGGAACAAAACCCGCAATGTTCATTGTCAGCCTCACTTTGTTTGAGTGATGCGCAGTATCGGCAGTGTATGTAATATGCTCTTTCTGGAAACGGTAATATCCGTTGTTCCTCAACAAATCGGTCACACGGCGACGTTCAGCCTCCATTCCGTCAACGCTGAATGGCATACCCGGCCTGATTGTAGAAGAGAGCGAATCGGCCATAATGATTGCAGCCACAACGCTATCTTCACTCTCCATATTGAATTCAGAAATATAGTATCTCTCCTTCTCATGCAGATAGTAGGTTACTTTTGCGCGGCGTTTGGGTTCGTTGACAAGAGTCTCAAGGTCTACTCGTGCATGCAGGTAGCCATCGTTCAGCAGCATCTGCTGTATGTTTGAGCGCGTCGCCTCGGCTAGCTTGTGGCTGTAGACAACAGGCTTCTCTCCCAAACGGCGCAACACGCGGTTTCCCCACTTTGTAGAGTCGAGCCCTGAGAGTGCATAGGTGTACATCGGCACCTTCGCCAAGCTGAACCACTTTGCATTGGGTTTCTGCCTGATATATTTTTTTGCTTTTGATGCATTGTCGGTATTTGTATTTGAAACAACATCCACATCATTGAGCAGGAACTCGCCCTCGGGGATAAACTTCTTCACCGAGCACGAGAACAGCATCATCACACCCAAAAGTGCAAAAAACAGTCTCCTCAACAATGTCATTTTACTCAAATAATAGATTAATGTACCAAAACTCCCCTAATATTGGGATTATGCTAAAAATAATTTACAAAGATAGAAAAAACTTGAAAGATTTGAGGTAGATTTGCACTACTTTAATACAGCAAAAAAGAAAAAAGATGTTAAGCAAAGCACTTCTGAAACGCATATCGGCATTGGAGAACAAAAAACAGAGAAGAGAGAGCGGACTTTTTATTGCCGAGGGAGGCAAAACGGTTCTCGACCTTTTGGCTGCGGGCCTCAAGGCCGACAGGCTGATAGCCACTACCGAGTGGCTTGGAGAGCACAGCCTGCCGGGGGGTGCGGAAATAATTGAAGTGAGTTGCGACGAGATGCGACGTGCAAGCCTGCAACAGGCACCACAGGGAATCATGGGTATATTTCACCAGCCACGACACGAAACAGACACCACCATACCCGAACGAGAACTGTGCCTTGCACTCGACAATGTACAGGACCCCGGAAACCTCGGCACCATAATACGTATTGCCGACTGGTTCGGAATAGAGAACATATTCTGCTCCCACGGAACCGCAGACGCATTTAACCCCAAGACAGTACAGGCAACCATGGGTGCCATAGGACGCGTGAAGGTACACTATGTGGACCTGCCGTCATTCATTGAGACAATCAAGGAGAAAGCACCACTATATGGCACATTCCTCGACGGCGACAACATATACGAAAAAGAGCTCACAAACCGAGGAGTGATAATTATGGGAAACGAAGGCAACGGTATAAGCGAAGAGTGCGGCAGATACATCACAGAGAGGCTGTTCATCCCCAACTACCCAGCCGGGAGAGAGACATCGGAATCGCTCAACGTTTCGGTAGCCACAGCTATAATATGCAGCGAATTCCGTCGCCGCGGCTAAAAACGGACATCTGCAACATAAAGTGTTCCGTCAGCAGCACTGCATACAGCCAGTTCCTCAACCAGAAGCATGGAATGCATCTCGCCATCAAACGGATACCACCCGATTACGCAACCCGACGAAACGACAACAACATACCTTTCGAAGACGTCGCCCGAAGGAAGACGCAGCTTGCGCGCCAGATATATAGCTACTTCAGCCATTCCATGAAACAAGTCTATTGGACACTGTCTGCCAATTCAACCGGATGGAATCTTTTGAGCGAAATATTGCTCAAAAGCAAACTGGTTCCAAGCGCAGTGTCATTGTCATAATAATAGATATAACCCGACATTGATTTCATGCGGTTTTCAAAATTTCTTGGAACAGAGAGAGAATAAGTGCCCGACTCTTTCACACTTATGCCTGCCGCATGGTATAATGTATCATTATCATATTCAAGCGCTATCGAAGCATAAGCCTCGCGTTCTGCACTCTGTTCAAGAAATGGAATAAACTCCGCATTGAACGAGAACACCATGCTGTCACCAATGACAAACGTAGTATCCTTGGGCACATCAAAACCGAACATGATTCTATTGGAAAGAGGTGTTGTTGAGAGCAACTTCACCGGATGGCCGGTCCATAGCTCGGCAACAGCCGGAGCAAGGTCAGCAATTGCAAGACTTACACCATCATAATCCTGCACCTGATTGGCTGTGAGCACATCTACCTCTTGCTGCAGACGTGTCTCAAGATTGGCATAAATCTCCTTTATGTGTTTTGGATAACGGTTATACCACACAAGCGAAGAGTCGAACTCCTCTTTTGTGACACCGTGCTTGTCATAGACATATGTATACATCAGTTTCTCCTTGTAACTTACAGATGCATACATTGTAGTCATGGAAGCTGTCAGATGGTAATCGTAAAGGATAGCCTCCATCTTTTCGGGCGGCAGTACACTGTCGGGAATCTCTACCTTGCACGAGAAGAGTGTCATCGACAACAGAAAAAGCACTATTCTTACAGCACCGTTACGCATCACTTGTTACTCATTGCTAAAGAGAAACTTTCTATACCATATCAATATAGCCACAACACTGCAGCTTATGCAGGCATCGGCAAAATTGAATACGGGAGAGAAAAATATGTCGCCACCCACAAGCGGCATCCACTGCGGCCAGGTGAAGAGCGGGAAGTAGAACATATCCACCACTCTGCCCTCAAAGAAAGAGGCATAACCCTCGCCCCATGGAACAAAATGCGCAACCTCGCCATAGCTCGACGAGAATATTTCGCCATAGAACAGGCAATCAATGATGTTGCCAACAGCACCGGCCAGAATCATTGCAATGGCAAATACAAAGCCCAACGGGTATTCGCGGTTCTTTATAAGCTTGACAATCAGATACACAAGGAAAGCAACAGCAACCAGTCGGAACCCAGTAAGGTACACCTTATCAAACAATTCCATACCGAATGCCATTCCATTGTTCTCAATGAAACGTATCTGAAACCAATCGCCAAAAACCGAAAAGCCACCGCCCAATGGCATACTCGTCTTTACCGCAATCTTTATCAACTGGTCGATAAAGATTGCAAGTAAAACCGAGAACCATATGACACGAGAGCGTTTACCCGACTCTGTCACCATAAATCAATTATCTATTTTTCTTTGCTTCAATGCTGAGAGTTGCATGTGGCACAGCCATCAGTCTCTCCTTTGAAATAAGTTTGCCTGTCTCGCGACAGATGCCGTATGTCTTGTTTTCGATACGGATGAGCGCAGCCTGCAAGCCCTGAATGAACTTTGCCTGACGGCTTGCTATCTGCATCTGCTCCTCGAGGTATGCTGCATCACTGCCATCCTCCAAGCCTTTGTATGTTGGCGATGTATCGGCAACATCATTCGAATCCTCATGGCGCAAAGCTCTCATTATCTGGTCATAATCCCTCTTCGCAAGCTCAAGTTTCTGCAAAATCACGGTACGGAATTCTTCCAGTTCCGCATCTGAATAACGAACTTTTTCTGACATTTCTCTCAATCAATTATTATGGTTAGTATTATATAAGTTTTTTTCATCAAAGTTTTCTTACCGACAGCTTCACTACAGCATTGTCAAGTTCAACAACATTGTCACCATCGACACTGTCGCTTATATTCAGTTCATCGGCAAGTACCTGGTTGCAGATGTATGCATTGAACTGCTCAACTGCGGCATCCGTAGCCTCGTTGCTTGCTATCTCAACAGCAATGCGGTCAACGATATCAAAGCCGCTCTCCTTGCGCATTGCCTGAATCTTCTTAACAATTTCACGTGCAATCCCCTCTCGGCGCAAATCGTCTGTAACCTCCACGTCGAGCGCAACAGTCAATGCACCCTCGTTGGCAACAGTCCAACCGGGAACATCCTCGCTGAAGATTTCAACATCTGACAGTTCAATGAGTGCATCAACACCCTCAACCTGCAATGTAATGTTGCCGTTCTTCTCAAGTTCGGCAATCTGCTCCTGAGACATGTTTGTTACAGTTTCGTTCACGCTCTTCATGAGCTTGCCGAACTTCTTTCCGAGAGTACGGAAGTTGCACTTGATTTTCTTCACGAGGATTCCGTCACCCTCAACAAAAACCAGTTCCTTCACGTTGACCTCACCAAGGATAAGCTGTTTCACAGCCTCAATGCGGGACTTCATCACTTCGTCGGCAGCAGGGATAGCAATCTTCTGCAATGGCTGACGCACAATGAGCGCCTCTTTCTTGCGCAAAGCAAGCACCATTGAAGAGATTTGCTGTGCCAACACCATGCGATACTCCAGTTCGCTGTCCACGTTCAGCCCATCGCACTCGGGGAACTTCGCAAGGTGAACCGAAGCAGCATCGCCACGACCGGTAACCGATGTCAAATCCTGATACAGGCGCTCGGCATAGAATGGAGCGATAGGAGCCATAAGGCGTGCTACAGTCTCAAGACAAGTATAGAGTGTCTGGTATGCCGAGAGTTTGTCTGTGCTCATGCCTGTACCCCAGAAACGCTTACGGCTGAGGCGAACGAACCAGTTGCTTACATTGTCGATAACGAAATCCTGGATAAGGCGGCCGGCCTTTGTTGGCTCATAGTCATTAAGGCAAGCGTTCACGTTCTTTACAAGAGTATTCAAGGCCGACAGAATCCAACGGTCGAGTTCGGGACGCTCTGCAAGAGGAACATCGGGCTCGGCATATGTAAAGCCATCGACATTTGCATACATTGTAAAGAAACTGTATGTCTGGTACAACTTGCCGAAGAACGAGCGTGTAACCTCCTTCACACCCTCCTCGTTGAAACGGAGGTTATCCCAAGGAGCCGAGTTGGTAATCATGTACCAACGCAACGCGTCGCTACCATACTTCTCAATTGTATCGAATGGGTCAACGGCATTGCCAAGACGTTTAGACATCTTGTCGCCGTTCTTGTCGAGCACAAGACCATTAGAGATGACGGTCTTGAATGCTACCGTATCGAACACCATTGTTGCAATTGCATGCAAAGTATAGAACCATCCGCGTGTCTGGTCAACACCCTCGGCAATGAAGTCGGCAGGATATACTGTGCGGCTGTCAAGGAGTTCCTTGTTCTCAAAAGGATAGTGAATCTGTGCATAAGGCATGGCACCCGAATCGAACCAAACGTCAATGAGGTCGAGTTCACGTGTCATCACCTTTCCGGTAGAAGATACAAGCTTGATATCATCCACGTATGGACGGTGGAGGTCTATCTTGTCATAGTTCTCCTTGCTGTAGTCACCGGGAACAAAACCTTTATCCTTGTATGGGTTGCTTGCCATAACACCGGCAGCAACAGCCTTCTCAATCTCATCATAGAGTTCGGCGATTGAGCCAATGCAGATTGCTTCGCCATCCTCGCTTGTCCAAATAGGGAGCGGAGTACCCCAATAGCGACTACGGCTCAGGTTCCAGTCGTTGAGGTTCTCGAGCCATTTGCCGAAACGGCCTGTACCTGTAGACTCAGGTTTCCATGTAATGGTCTTGTTGAGTTCGCTCATGCGCTCCTTCATCTGTGACGCGCGTACGAACCAGCTGTCGAGCGGATAATAGAGCACAGGCTTGTCGGTACGCCAGCAGTGTGGGTAGTTGTGCATGTGCTTCTCAATTTTGAATGCCAGACCGGCCTGCTTCAGCACCATGCAGAGCACAACGTCGAGTGTCTCGGCCTTTGCGGCAGCCTTCTCGTCGTAACGGCCGTCAACGGTATATTGCGGGTCGTATGCATTCTTCACATATGCAGCTGCATACTTGCCATACTCCTCTACGTTTACAAAATTTGCAACAAAATCGTCATCAAGCTCATCTATTGCCCAGAACTTTCCGGTAAAGTCAACCATAGGACGTGTCTCGCCCTTCTTGTTTATCATAAAGAGTGACGGAATGCCTGCAGCCTTTGCCACAAAAGCATCATCGGCACCGAATGTAGGTGCAATGTGAACTATACCCGTACCATCCTCTGTGGTTACATAGTCACCTGGAATAACACGGAATGCCTCGGCCGATGCGTCAACGACGCAATCGCCATCCTTCTTCACAGGCTTCACCCAAGGGAACAGCTGCTCATAGTGCATGCCGACGAGGTCACTGCCGTTGTACTCGGCAATCACCTTGTAGGGCACAACCTTGTCGCCGGCCTTGTAATCCTCGAGTGGCATCTCGGCACCTGCGGGGTTGAAATGAGCCGCCAACAGAGCCTTTGCAAGCACCAGAGTCACAGGCTGACCGTTGTAGGCATTATATGTCTGCACTGCAACATAGTCAATCTTTGGACCGACGCAAAGTGCAGTGTTCGAAGGCAATGTCCATGGAGTTGTTGTCCATGCAAGGAAATATGGTGTACCCCATGCAGTCATCTCGGGTTTGGGGTCAAGCATGCGGAACTGTGCAACGGCCGTTGTATCCTTCACATCGCGGTAGCAGCCGGGCTGGTTCAACTCGTGCGAGCTCAAACCCGTACCCGCCGCAGGCGAGTATGGCTGTATTGTGTAACCCTTGTAGAGCAAGCCCTTGTTGTAGAGCTGCTTGAGCAACCACCACAGAGACTCAATATAGCTGTTCTCGTATGTGATATATGGATTCTCAAGGTCAACCCAATAACCCATTCTGCGTGTAAGGTCGGTCCACTCGCGTGTGTACTTCATCACCTCCTCGCGACAGCTACGGTTATACTCATCGACAGAGACCTTTTTACCGATATCCTCTTTTGTTATATTCAGTTTCTTCTCAACGCCAAGTTCAACAGGCAAGCCGTGTGTATCCCAACCGGCCTTACGCTTCACCTGGAAGCCCTTCATTGTCTTGAAGCGGCAGAAAGTATCCTTTATACTGCGTGCCATAACGTGGTGGATACCCGGCATACCGTTTGCCGATGGAGGACCCTCAAAGAAAACAAACGACGGAGCACCCTCGCGCTCGGTCATACTCCTTGAGAACAAGTCTTCTTTCTCCCACTCTTCCAGAACCTCTTTGTTTATCAGAGGCAGATTCAACTGATTATATACAGGAAATTTCTTTTTCATATGGTAATAAACGTTTATTTTCATTTCAATTTTGCAAAGTTACCCAAAATTTCCGTAAATGCAATAAAAACAAAGATAATAGCTTGCACAATATCATATAAAGCATATATCAGCGACAAATGTCACTTCGCTTCTATCACATACTTTACCCCCTGCATCTTGTGGGTAACCACCACGCGGACACCGAACTTTTCGGCAACATGACGGGCAATATGCTCGGCACTGTAGACCGAACGGTGCTGCCCACCGGTACAGCCACAGCAGACCTGAATATGCGTAAAACCGCGTCTCTTGTATGTATCGACCATATTGTCCACAAGCGCGTATGCATTCTCAAGGAACTCGGCTATATTGCTCTCTTTTTCAAGGAATTCAATAACAGGAGCATCCATTCCGGTGAGCTTCTTGTATGGATCATAGCGACCCGGGTTGTGTATAGCACGGCAGTCGAAGACAAAGCCTCCGCCATTGCCCGATGTGTCGTCGGGAATACCGCGTTTATAGGAAAAGCTCATTACATCAACCGTCAACTCCTTGGAATCGTCGCGCACAAACATGGGCAAGGCCGCAATCTCGTCTATCAGCGAGCGGATGTACCCGAACTCCCCAACCTCACATAGAAGCTGCGACAAGTGACCCAGCGCAGCGGGAATACTCTCAATGAATGCTTTCTTGCGTTCGAAAAGCCCACGGTAGCCGTAGGTACCCAAGTTCTGCAAAAGGCGGAAGACGCGGAACAGCTGCAGCATCTTTACAAAATGTTCCCTGTCTACTCTCCTGTAGCTAGCAAGAGCATCCATATAAGCATCGACCATGGCATCGACAGCCTCTGCGATATATTTAGCACGTGCCTGCCCCACAAAGGAGGCAATATCGTAATACACAGGACCTCTGCGCCCACCCTGGAAGTCTATAAAGTATGGTTCGCCATCCTTGAGCATGACATTGCGCGACTGGAAATCGCGATACAGAAAGACATTGTCGTTGTCGCTCAAAAGACGTGTCGTCATCTCCACAAACTCATCCTCAAGCCTGTTTTCGTTGAACTCTATGCCCACACCTTTCAGGAAACAGTACTTGAAGTAGTTCAAATCCCACATAATGGTGCGTTCATTGAAATCAGCGGTTGGATAACAGAGTGAAAAATCGAAGTGCTTCGGTGTCTCGAACTGTATTTTTGGCAAGGCTGCCACAACCTTGCACAGTAGTTCAATCTCCGCAGACTCAAAACACCCCCGCTCACGCGCTGCCGCCAACGAGGCATAGAGCGTAGCATCGCCCAAATCATCCTGCAGATAACAGAGTCCATCGTCAGAGACTGCAAGTACCTCAGGCGCAGCCACACCCGATGCACGCAAAGCCCTTGAAAGAGCTACAAAAGCATTGTTCTCTTCAACCGAGATTCCCTTTGCACCCATCACGGTCGACACACCCGACATTCGGTAATATACGCGGTTCGACCCGTCACCGGTGAGCCTAACCACTGATTGCGGCCCGCTACCGAACGTTTTTATATATAAATCCCTTAATTTTTCCATCCTAAAAAACTTTGACCGCGAATATAACACAACTTAACGTAAAAACAGGAATATGCAGATGATTATTTCTCTTTTATAGAACACAAAAAACGTCGGGCGCAGAATTCTGCGCCCCACGTCAGTCAATTATTCAAGCCGAAATCACTTTACAAGAACCTTCTTGCCGTTTATTATGTAAATTCCGGATTTTACAATCTCGCTCAACTTACGGCCCTGTATGTCATAAATCACCCTCTTGCCATTACCGGTCTCAACCTCCTCAATGCCTGTACCGTCGGTAACGTTGAGTACTACGTCGATTATCTGGCCACCATAGTTCGAGAATGTACCGCCGAAGTTGCTGTCACTGTCACCTGCAGGGTCAATGCTGCACCAGTCCTGCTTGATACGCATGCGGTAGACACCCGGTCGCTCGGGAACAGCAAATGTCGGGAGTAAAGGATAGCTGCGGTCATCGCCCGAAATCGAACGACCTTCACTGTTCCAGCCGCTCGCATCGCTGCTGCCGCCATTGTTATAGAATGAATATGACACAAGATCCTCGACAGGCTTCCAGTCACTGCCACTCTCAATGCTTGCAGTAAAACCGTCGTAATCATAGTCGATATATATATAATGGTTAATCCAAGAGCCATTTGTATCGAACTCAACAGACACCTGCTCACCTGGAGCCGCAACAAATTCAAGTGCCCCGGTCAAGTCAAGATATTCCGACACACGTTCCGTCGCATTGAGGTCATATCTGACATCGCCATAGCTTTCACTTGTAAATATCACGGCATTGATATTACGCTCGGTGTAGTTTCTTGTTCCGGTATTTGTAGGAGTGTAGTCCACATCCTCGCCCGGTGTCGGTTCCGGCTCCTCAATATCACCTGTTGTCACATTAGGATTCTCAATAAGCACCCATGCAGCTCCGGCATCATCGGCACTCCAGACAGAGATAGGTGCATCCAATTGTGGAGCAGCACACATATACCCAAGTTCTGCGTTTGAATGGCTTGGATATGCATTGAATGCGAACTTGCTGCCACCAAGGTCAACAACCGACAACGATACGGGTTCTGCCGAGAATGAGCAATATTTCAAGTTTTCATCAAATTCATACATTGGTGTCTTAAGGTACATCCCTGCGCCCACATTGTACAACTGGTACTTCTCACCGTCCCTGATAACCTGCCAGCAAGCATTCTCCGATGTGATATCGACCTCCTGAGCATAGTCGGAATCCTTCAATTGGTGGTCGCTGTCACCTCCTGTCATGCCGGCAACCCACACCTTGTCACCATGTCCATCCTCATAGATTGCGTAAGCTGTGAAATGTTCATTGTAAAGCACATATGTCTTGTTTTCGTGAGCATTGTCAAGAGAGTACAATTTCTCACCAAGTTCTTTCGGTCCATTATCAGGTTCGGGCTCTGGTTCCGGTTCCATGACTGTAAATATTATTTCGCCGTTGCATACAACAGGTTCTTTATTCACCTTACGTGTAATGAGACCCTCGGGAATGTAGAGAGGATACTCACCCGTAGTTGAGAGAGGATTGTCGAGTACAATCGTCAACACACAGCCGTCAACAATATATGAAGCCGTGTTTTTATTTGAACCTATATAAATCTTCGTTGCATCAGCGGCATTGTATACACCTTCAATTTCATCGCTATACTCAACGGACACAGTCTGCAATGACTCCACAACATCACTTGGTGTAACAGAAACCACCTCAAGCGGTTCAACACTCATATCCTTGACCGTAAACTTTATCTCGCCGTTGCATACAACTGCCTCACCGTTGCTCTTGCAGGTAATCAAGCCCTCAGGAATATAAAGCATATACTCCCCCGGAGTGGTTATTACGTCAGTCAATGTAAGTGTAAGGAAGTTCCTGTCAACCACATACGAAGCCTTGTTCACCTTCAACGGTTTGGTAGTGGTTCTTAACGAGTCTACATAAATACGTGACACGTTGAGGGGATTGTATTCGCCAAGAATCTCCTCGTCATACTCAAGGACAATTGTCTGCAATGAATCCACAGGCTTGTCCGGGGTAACAGCAACCACCTCGGCTGTTACCTTTTCCGAAATATCCCTGACGGTAAATTTGATTTCGCCATTGCACACGACATCACTACCGTCGGCCTTGCGTGTTATCAACCCTGCAGGGATATACAATCCATGCTCACCGGCTGTTGCAAGTGTATTATCCAATGTTATTGAAAGCATGTTGCCGCTCACGCTGAACGAAGCCGTGTTTTCACTTGAACCTACATAAATCTTTGATGCGACGCCATCGCTGTAAGCGCCGACAATCTCATCACTGTACTCAACAGTAATGTTCTTCAATGACCATACAGGCTTGTTTGGAGTGACAGACACAACCTCAAGTTCAGAAGCCTTTACCGTAAAGACAATTTCACCGTCGCATGTAACGTCCTTACCACTAACCTCACGTGTGACAAGCCCCTTGGGGATATAAAGCGGATACTCGCCCGGGGAGGTTATCTCCTTATCCAATGTTATATTAAGCACCTTGCCATCAACCTTGAACGAAGCCTTGTTCAATGCAGTACCCACATATATCTTTGTTGACGAGGTTGATTTGTAGGTACCTGAAATGACATCGCTATATTCGATGGCAATCGTCCTCAAGGACTCCACCGCCGCATCAGGTGACACCGAAACAACAGTCAGAGGTTCCTCCTGCTTGAATGCGACTGTATAAGTGTGAAGGTTACCGCTTGCTCTTGCAGCACGTTTGATGTGCGCCATAATAGCACCGATGGTATATCCCTGCACCCTGCTGCCGCTTGCAGCACAGTCATTACCCTTGATAGTGATTGTCAACACACAGGTCTCTTCGTTGAAGTTCTTTTCAATGACTGCGCCACGTCCGTTTGAGGTAACAGAGAGCTTGTTCTCATAATATGGTTCGTCAATAGTATATGAAGTCTTGCCCTGCTGGAAATAGTTTTTCCCGTTATAGGTAAGCGATGCAAGCTCCGAGTAATAGACAAATTCCACATCATCGGCCTCAAGCACACTACCATCCTTTACATTATTCCTGTTCCAGTAGTCACCGCTCGAAATGATTATATTCAGTTTTTCTGGAATATAGTCATTTTCATAATTGATGGGCACTGTTATCTCCTGCCAATCGTTGTTTGTTGTAGTCGAGAACGCATGGTCACAACTTGCAATCCTCACACCATTGCCGGTACTTGAAACCTGACCCATTACAGCACGGTCCGTATCGTCCTTGGTATCGTTCGATTTAGCCGATTTGATATTATTCTTGAAAGTTCCCTTCCACAAATATACAATAATATGCGCATTTTCACCTGTACCGCTGGGGCGTTTGAACCAACCCTTGATGGCATCGGGACGGTAATTGAACGGCATACTGCCATACATACCGCCATCGCAGTCAGAAACTGTAGAAACGGCATAAACCCAAGGAGTTGCGAAACTGATGAAAGCAGGAGCATTGGAACCTATACCCATTGCACCAACATATTTGTTCTGCAACTTTACAGCCGAACCGTTACGGCCTGTCGATTTAAAAATAAGCGTTTCTTGCTTTGTTGCACTTGTAAAAACTACCTTAACGCTTTGGTTTATACTTGAGCCGTACCAACTTGTAGGCTCATCTCCGGGACGCTTGCGCATCTCGTTGCCATTTGAAGACTGATATGTGCTTCCGGCATTACCGTCGCCTTTCCAACTGTCGAAACTACCGTTAGGTATATACTGCGCATTTACAGCAATTGCAGCCAAAGTAAATAATGTAGTAAAGAATTTCCTCATCATTCCTTATATTTATATTTTTATTTTATAGCAAGTCACCCGCGCATACGCAGTACGCACGAGTGCACAATTCGTGGCAAAGTTAACTCAAAAATCCAATTATTTACCTTTTTATCACTTTTTTCACTTTTATTTATAAAATAACCGCAAAAATAAACAATGAACATTGCAAAAAGAAAAACAAGAAACATTTTTCCACAAATTGTGCAAAAAAACATTAAAAACAAACACCTTTAGCCAACCAAAACAAACATTTTGCCATTTATTTTAAAAAAACGCTTACATTTCTTTATTTTCAAAGAACAATTTATTACTTTTGCAAAAAATACGCGAAAAGTACAAAAAACGATATAAAAAATGAACGTAGCAACCACCTTAGAGAGCCTAAAGAAAAGATTCCCCAACGAGCCGGAATATTTCCAGGCAGTAGAAGAAGTTCTCCACTCTATTGAAGAGGAATATAACAAACACCCGGAGTTTGAAGCAAGCAACCTCATTGAGCGCCTTTGCATCCCCGACAGAATCTTCACATTCCGCGTAACATGGACAGATGACAAGGGACGCGTGCAGGTGAACACCGGCTACCGCGTGCAGCACAACAATGCCATCGGCCCCTACAAAGGCGGCATCCGTTTCCACCCGTCGGTAAATATAGGCATCCTCAAGTACCTTGCATTTGAGCAGACATTCAAGAACTCGCTCACCACCCTTCCGATGGGCGGCGCAAAGGGCGGTTCGGACTTCGACCCCAAGGGCAAGAGCGACAACGAGGTGATGCGCTTCTGTCAGGCATTCATTACAGAACTGTGGCGCCACATAGGTCCCGAGATGGACGTTCCCGCAGGTGACATTGGCGTAGGTGCACGCGAGGTTGGCTACATGTTCGGCATGTACAAAAAGCTCACGCGCGAGTTCAACGGCGTATTCACAGGCAAGGGACTCGACTTTGGCGGTTCACTCATACGCCCCGAGGCAACAGGCTACGGCAACATCTACTTCCTGCAGGAGATGCTTGCCACACGCGGCCTTGACATCGCCGGCAAGACTTGTCTTGTATCGGGCTCGGGCAACGTGGCACAGTACACTGTCGAAAAAATCATTCAGCTCGGCGGCAAGCCCGTTACAATGAGCGACTCGAACGGTTACATCTATGACCCCGAGGGCATTGACCGCGAAAAACTCGATTTCATAATGGAGTTGAAGAACGTACGTCGCGGCCGCATCAAGGAGTACGCCGACAAGTACGGCTGCAAATACGTTGAGAACGCACGCCCATGGTGCGAGAAGGGCGACATTGCCCTGCCATCGGCCACACAGAACGAAATCAATGGCGAAGATGCCAAGATGCTTGTTGCAAACGGCGTTATTGCCGTTTCTGAGGGCGCGAACATGCCTTCGACCCCAGAGGCAATCCACACATTCCAGGCAGCCAGGATTCTTTACGCACCGGGCAAGGCTTCAAATGCCGGCGGTGTATCGGTATCGGGCCTTGAGATGAGCCAGAACTCGGGCAAAATCAACTGGAGCAGCGCGAAGGTCGACGAGATGTTGCACGAGATTATGCACAACATCCACAGCGCATGCGTCAAGTACGGAACATGCGAGGACGGTTACATCGACTATGTAAAAGGCGCAAACGTTGCCGGCTTCCTGAAGGTTGCCCGTGCAATGATGGCACAGGGTATTGTGTAACTCCATGTCAAGGAGTTGCGCATCACAAAGCGGAACAATTAATAAAACAGTAAAATAAAATCTCTCCAAAGCAATGACAAATCCCTGGAGCAACCGGGTTTTGTCATTGTTTTTTATATCTTTGCAAACTATTACAAAGAGACACTATGCAAAACAAGAACAATGCCTGGCTATGGATTCCCACGCTCTACTTCGCATCGGGACTACCCTATCATGCCATAACATCAATCTCGGACATTATGTACAAGGACATGGGCATCGGCAATGCCCAAATTGCCATGTACACAAGCCTGTTGCTCATCCCTTGGACCATCAAACCATTGTGGAGCCCCATTGTGGAGATGATAAGCACAAGGCGCAAATGGACACTCATTTCACAGTTGCTGCTCGCGATATGTTTTGCAGTTATTGCGCTTGTAATACCATCCGAGTATTTTCTGCTACTCACACTCGCAGCATTCTTTATCGGTGCATTCGTCTCATCGACCCATGATATTGCGCTCGACGGCTTTTACATGCTCGCACTGCCACAGGAGAAACAGTCGTTCTTCTCGGGCATACGCAACACATTCTACCGCATAGCAACGGTTTTCAGTTCAGGTGTCCTCGTAATGATTGCAAACCGGATAGCCGAGAAAAGCGGCAACGGGCAGACAGGCTGGAGTGCAACATTTGCCATCACCGGAGCCATAATGCTCGCACTCTATCTCTATCACAAAAAGGCTGTGCCAAGCCCTGCAAGCGACACGGCACGCACAACAAGCAGCATAAAGGACGCTTTCAGCAACTATGGAGACATCATAAGGAGCTATTTCCAAAAGCCCGGCATATGGCAAGCGCTGCTGTACCTGCTGCTGTTCCGCTTCCCCGAGGCACAGCTCGCAAAGATGGGCAAACTGTTCCTCATGGACAGCGCCGCGCAGGGCGGCCTTGCACTCGACAAGGGAGAGATTGGGCTCATATACGGCGTGATAGGTGTCATCGGGCTCATCATAGGCGGAATTGTCGGCGGAATTTGCATTTCACGCAAAGGTCTCAAATATTGGCTCTGGCCAATGGTTGTAGCCATATCCCTGCCCGATGCCGTATACATATACATGAGCAGTGCACTGCCCCAGGACATGACAGTAATAAGCAGCTGCATATTCATTGAACAGTTGGGCTATGGTTTCGGCTTTACGGCCTACACGCTTTACATGATATACTTCGCACAGGGCAAATACCCCACCGCACACTTTGCAATATCCACTGCCTTCATGTCACTTGGCATGATGCTGCCGGGAATGTTTGCAGGCAAATTGCAGGAGTCAATGGGGTACGAAAACTTTTTCATCTGGGTAACAGCCTGCACTTTAATCACTTTTATTGTGTCGGCACTCGTAAAAATAGACCCGAACTTTGGCAAAAGGCAAAAATGATATTATCTTTGCGTAATACAACAAAAAGAAAAAAATGATACTGATAGCAGATTGCGGTTCAACAAAGACCGATTGGGTATTGTGCGAAGGTGATGACATCATTGCCAGAGTGAGGACTCAGGGACTCAACCCCACCCATCAGGAGAGCGAAGAGATTTTTGAAATCCTCTCTACCGAGCTCACCGAAGAGATTACGGCACACAACCCGCAGAAGATATATTTCTACGGAGCCGGCTGTGCATACGAGACAGCCAACAACCGTATGCGCCGCGCACTTGAGAGCATCTTCACCACCAAGGAGATTGAGATTAACAGCGACCTGCTGGCTGCTGCACGTGCATTGTGCAAACACGAAGAGGGTATCGCATGCATCCTGGGCACAGGCTCGAACTCATGTCTGTTCGACGGCGAAAAAATCATAGACAACACCCCGTCACTGGGTTATATACTTGGCGATGAAGGCAGCGGAGCGCATCTTGGCCGCCAGCTCATAAGCGACTGCATAAAGAAACAGTTGCCAAAGAACATTTGTGACAAGTTCTTTGAGCAGTATGACCTGAATGTTGCGACCATACTCGAAAAGACCTACCACAACAGTTCACTTCCCAACCGTTGGCTTGCAAGTTTCACTCCATTCTTAAGCGAATACAAGAAGGTGCCCGAAATAAATGCCATGCTCAAGAAGTGCTTCAAACAGTTTTTCAAGCGCAACACAATGACATACAGACGTTCATGGTTGCCAATACACATAGTAGGCAACATCGGTATCCACTTCAGCGAAGAAATCAAGGAGACAGCCGAAAGCCTGGGCCTCTCTATCGGCAACATTGTGGACAGCCCCATGAACGGATTGATTGAATATCATAAACAAAACAAATAATCTTAAAACAATATTATGAAAAAAGTATTTTTATCAGCATTAGTATGCCTTGCAGTAGCTGTTGTATCATGCGGTTGCAAGGTTGGAGAGAAAGGATTCAAGAAGCTCCTGTTGTCCGACAAGGCAAAGATTGACACCTTGTCATATATCGTAGGTATGGACATTGCCAACAGCATCGACAAGAACATGGTTCCAATGTTCAAGGTCGACTACAATACTGTCATGGACGTATTGGTGCAGGCACTCGACCCCAAGGCTACAATTGAGGTTGAGGGCGAGTCTTTCAACAAGGAGAACTTCCGCGAAATCGGTGACAAATACATGAGCAGCGAACTCCAGGGCCGCATAATGGCAGCACAGGGCGACAGCACAGCAACCATATACACCGACGAAAAGGAGAAGAACATTGTCTCGGCCATTCTTGGTGCCGACATCGCTTATAGCGCAATGAACGTTCAGTTCGACATCGACAAGCGTTCACTCGTTACCGCCATTGACGAAATCCACAACGGCAAAGGCCGTCTCACTCAGGATTTTGCCATGGAGTACACACGCAACTACTTCACAGTTGTAATCCCCGAGAAGAACAGAAAAGAGTCTGAAGAGTGGCTTGCAAAGATTGAGAAGCAGAAAGGTGTACAGAAGACCGAGAGCGGCCTCCTTTACAAGATTGAGAATGCCGGTGACGAGAATGTGAAGGCCATCAATGACGAGGATGTTGTAAAGGTTCTCTACACAGGCCGCACAAAGGACGGCAAGGTATTCGACAGCAACCGCTGGGCCGACATGCCTGCCGAGCGTCAGGAGATGATAAAGAACTACCAGCCCGACCAGGCAGAGAAGGACAACCCGATAGAGTTCCCTCTCAACCGCGTAATCAAGGGTTGGACCGAGGGTATGAAGCTCGTCGGTAAGGGCGGAAAGATTACACTTTGGATTCCATCGGACCTCGCGTATGGCGAGAGAGGTGCCGGCCAGGACATCGGCCCCAACCAGGCACTCGTCTTCGAGGTTGAGCTCCTTGAGGTAGCAGGCAAGTAACATACAAACAACATAAGCAAATGCCCCCATCACGTGCAGTGATGGGGGCATTTGCTTATAAAAAGCCGATATTTTACATTATATATAATACATTAATGGCAACTACCGAAAAAAAGCATTATCTTTGCATAGATATACAGCAAAGAAGTTAAACAAAAGTTTGCCTAGCAGGGAATCGACCCCAAAAGGCAAAAACCGTACAGACTTATGAAAGCATATGTATTCACAGGGCAAGGAGCCCAGTTCAGCGGAATGGGAAAGGAGCTCTATGAGACCAGCCCCATTGCAAAGGAGTATTTTGAAAAAGCGAACGAGATATTGGGCTTCCGCATAACAGACATAATGTTCAACGGCAGCGACGAGGATTTGAGACAGACAAAGGTTACCCAGCCGGCAGTTTTCATCCACTCGGTAGTATCGGCCATCGCTCAAGGCGATGATTTTCAGCCGGCAATGGTAGCAGGCCACTCGCTCGGCGAGTTCTCGGCACTCACTGCAGCCGGGGCATTGACTTTTGAGGACGGACTCAAACTTGTATATGCACGCGCACTTGCCATGCAAAAGGCATGCGAGGCACAGCAATCCACAATGGCCGCCATACTTGGCCTGGATGACGAAACAGTTGAGAACATCTGTAACGAGACAAGCAATGCAGGCGACACCGTGCTGGCAGCAAACTACAACTGTCCCGGACAGGTAGTCATTTCGGGCAGCGTAGAGGGTGTGAACAAGGCTTGCGAGAAACTGAAGGAGGCCGGTGCAAAACGCGCAATGCCATTGAGCGTGAGCGGAGCATTCCACTCCCCTTTCATGCAACCGGCAAAGGAGGAACTGGAGGCGGCCATCAATGCCACCGAGTTCTCGGCGCCACGTTGCCCTGTTTACCAGAACGTCGACGGCAAGCCCTACACATCGCCACAGGAAATCAAGGCAAACCTCATTGCACAGCTCACTGCACCGGTGCGCTGGACAAAGACAATAAAGCAGATGATTGCCGACGGTGCCACGGAGTTCATCGAGTGCGGCCCGGGCAATGTACAGCAAGGATTGATTAAGAAGATTAAAGCAGCTACAAACATTTAACACAACAGATAAACAATGTCAAAAATAATCATATACCAGATGTTGCCACGTCTCTTTGGAAACGGCAACGCAGAATGTGTAACAGGCGGAACCATTGAACAGAATGGTTGCGGAAAGTTCAACGACATTACACCTACAGCCCTTAAAGCAATACGCGCCTTGGGCGCAACCCATGTGTGGTACACAGGTGTAATTGAGCACACCACCCGCACCGACTACACCAAACACGGCATACCCGCCGACCACCCCGCCATTGTCAAGGGCGAAGCCGGCTCACCATATGCAATCAAGGACTATTATGACAACGACCCCGATCTTGCCGTTGACGTTGAGAAGCGCCGCGAGGAGTTCAAGGCACTCATCGACCGCACGCACAAGGCCGGCATGAAGGTGATTATGGACTTCATCCCCAACCACGTGGCACGTCACTATTGCAGTGACAACACCCCTGATGGAACATACGCATTCGGCGAGCATGACGACAAGAGCGCGTTCTTCGTGGGACACAACAATTTCTACTACTTGGGCGACCACTCTTATGGTTGCAACATCGACGCAAAGGACTGCGCCGATGAGGAGTACAGCGAGAGCCCCTTACGCGCAACAGGCAACGACTGTTTTGGTGCGCCAGGCCGCAACGACTGGTACGACACCGTGAAACTTAACTACGGCATCGACTACCGCACAGGCAACCGCCAGTTCTCACCCGTACCCAACACATGGGTCAAGATGCTCAAGATATTAAGATACTGGGCCGCACAAGGCATTGACGGATTCCGTTGCGACATGGTGGAGATGACACCCGTTGAATTCTGGGGTTGGGCTGTACCAAAGATAAAGGAGGAGTTCCCCGGCATACTTTTCATTGGCGAAATATACCAGCCGCACATTTACCGTTCATTCATCAAGGAGGGACACTTCGACTACCTGTACGACAAGGTGGGACTCTACGACACCCTGCGTGCAGTGATGAACGGACAGGCATCGGCAAACGACATCAGCTACCCGCTGCAGAGCACAGCCGACATCCGCGAAAACATGCTCACATTCCTTGAGAACCATGACGAGCAGCGCATAGCATCGGACTTCTTTGCCGCAAAGGCAGAGCGCGCACTTGCAGCGCTCATTGTCTCGGCAACCACAGGCACCGAGCCGTTCATGCTCTATGCAGGCCAGGAGCTTGGCGAGCGCGGCATGGACAAGGAGGGCTACAGCGGTGTTGACGGCCGCACCACAATTTTCGACTACTGGAGCGTGGACACACTGCGCCGCTGGAGAGGAGACGGTGACTACAAGGGCGCCGAACTCACAAACGACGAGAAGGCACTGCAGGCATTCTACTCTCACCTACTCAACCTGTGCAACAGCGACGACGCACTCAGCAATGGACAGTACTACGGTTTGCAGTATGCCAACCCACAGAGCGAACAGTATGACAGCCACCACATATTCTCATATCTGCGCGGTACAGAGAACGAGTTGGTGCTCATAGCCACCAATTTCAGCGACAGTGCAAAGGAGTGCGGCATAACCATCCCCGAAGAGGCTTTCGCCTATTTTGGAACAACCTGCAACAATAAAAGCTGCAACGCTGTTGAACTATTGACCGGCGAAAAGATGGAATTGCCCCTTAACCCGCACGACAAGGTGGCGGTTACAGTACCCGCCAACAGCGGAGTAATAATCAAGTTCAACATTTAATATTTATATATGAAGAAGTTTCTCTTGTCAATTATATTTTTCTTTGGTTGCACAGCCGCCTTCGGACAGCTTGAAATCAATGACACTGTAATTGGATATATTGTGAAGCACGAGCGTGAGTATTTCAACGAGATAACCGACCTCTACAACAGCAATGACCCCATGCTGCATGTCGACGACATTGCCCTTGTATACTACGGCCAGGCCTTTCTTCCACAGTATAACCCCGGCAAGGACGAAAACGAGAAACTGCTCAAGAAACTTCACGACGAAAAAAAGAATGTCGAGGTGTACAATGTTGCAAAAAATATTCTCGATTACAACCCCGTGAGCCTTAACGCACTGTTCAGCATCTACATCGCATCGAAAGAACTTGGCAAGAGCGACGAGGAGTGCCTGGCATACCTTAAGAAATACCAGAATATCATTGACATGATTTGCCATTACGGCGACGGCAAGAGCAGCGACACTGCGTTCCGCATCATCACCCCCGATGACCAGGACTACATCATCTATGGCAAACTGCAGATTGAGGATGTAATCACACAAACGCTCGACACCGAGACGCTGTGCAACATCGTCAGCGTGAAGCCATCGGACAAGTTCCCGCAGCAACGCGTATACTTTGACCTCAGCCTCTTCCTTCAACAGGCAGCAAGAGAATGACATAAACCCTCAAAGAGGGTGACCCAAAAGTAAAATGGGTCACCCTCTTATTATTGAGGTTCGAATAAAAAGAGCTATTTTTAGGCTTGCGAAGGCTCCAAATACCGCAGTTTACTTGAAGTAAATGAGGATTTTGGAGACAAGCGTAACGACAAAAGAGCCTTTTTAGTCAACCTCTTTTTTACACACCACAGGAGCAAGCTATGAAATACATAATACAATTTGAAATCATTCTGGCAATATCGCTCATTGGCGAGCTGCTCAACCGCATCATACCGCTACCAATACCGGCAAGCATATATGGCATGGCAATCCTTTTTACAGCGCTGTGCACCGGGGTCATAAAACTCTCTGCAGTCAAGGAAACAGGCCATTTCCTGGTACAGATAATGCCAATGATGTTCATCCCTGCCACCGTGGGACTGCTCGAGTCGTGGGACATAATGCAGGGCTTCCTCACGGCAATCATTGTCATCTCCCTCGTCTCAACCGTGCTTGTCATCCTTGCATCGGGACATGCCACACAATTCATCATTAACCTGAAGAGAAAGGAGAAGAAGCAATGAAAGAGGTACTTGGCAACTCGCTCTTCTTTGGAGTGGGAATAAGCATTGGCACATACATCCTTGGCACCATAATAAAGAAAAAGGTAAACTTTTTCCTTTTCAACCCGCTGCTGCTGGCAATAACAATGACAATAGCCACCCTGCTTGTCACAGGCATTGAGTACAGCGAATACAACAACGGAGCCAAATACCTTAGTTATCTGCTCACACCCGCAACCGTGGCACTTGCCATCCCGCTCTACGAGCAGGTATCAGTATTAAAGAAAAACCTCCCGGCAATACTCATTGGCATAGCATCGGGTGTCATCACAAGCGGTATCTCCATCTTTGCCATGGCGCTGCTGTTCGGCCTCGGACACACCCAGTATGTCACCCTGCTGCCAAAATCCATAACCACAGCCATTGGCATTGGACTATCGCAGGAGCTTGACGGATATGTAGCCATCACCGTTTCGGCAATTATGATAACAGGACTCTTCGGCAACATAGCCGGCGGTGTGCTGTGCCGCATACTGGGAATAAAGGACCCCATAGCCAAAGGCATAGCCATTGGCACGGCATCACACGTCATGGGAACATCCAAAGCAATGGAACTTGGAAAGGTAGAGGGCGCTATGAGTAGCCTCTCTGTCGCCGTTGCCGGCGCCATGACCGTTGGTGCGGCAATACTTTTTCAGGGGCTTATATAAAACCGCTCAGTCGCAAAAAAGTGTGGATAATCCGGTTTGCTTTAAGTTTGGGATATAGCTTATTGATGTATTGAATTAACAGCCATTTTAACTTCTTTGAAATTGCTTTCGCTCGCTTACACGTAACTTTCCGCCCTTGGCGGGGAATTACCTTTGCGAAGAAGATTCATTGACGTACCCTATGCATTATAGTGCGTACAATGGTAATATTTTTAAACCGGCACCATCAAAATCACAGCGAACAGCCGGGCAAGCAGAGGAAACAGGAC
>JAZOOF010000031.1:0-85038 GCA_045654885.1 Bacteroidaceae bacterium | reverse complement strand
TTTTGTGTTCTCTTGTGTGTGTGTTGATGGATGTGTTGGGTTGTTGGTGGGGGCGAGGGAAAAGGAGGATGCGCGGGGAGAGGTGGGAGAGATAGAGAGAGAGCAGAGAGATGAGAGGGATGAGAGGGACGAGAGGGACGAAAGAGACGAGAGAGACGAGAACGAAGTCGAGCATCATATTTTTTGTTTTTTTCTCTCTGTTGTCTCTGCGTCTCTGCGTCTTTGAGAGAGACGAGAACGAAGTCGAGCATCATATTTTTTGTTTTTTTTCTCTCTGTTGTCTCTGTGTCTCTGTGTCTTTGCGTCTCTGAGAGAGGGCAGAGAGAGACGAGAGAGACGAGAACGAAGTCGAGCATCATATTTTTTTGTTGTTTTTTTCTCTCTGTTGTCTCTGCGTCTCTGCGTCTTTGAGAGAGACGAGAACGAAGTCGAGCATCATATTTTGTGTTGTTTATTTCTCACTGTTGTCTCTGTTGTCTCTGTGTCTTTGCGTCTTTGCGTCTCTGAGAGAGGGCAGAGAGGGCAGAGAGAGACGAGCTGGACCAAAGGGACGAGAGAGACGAGAGAGACACAGAGAGAGGGGCAGGTTGAAACGCTTTGCTCAGTGAAGACACGTCTTCTGTGTTATTCCGAGGCTTGGCACAAGCTGTGGCAATCTCCTCGGTGGCGCGCTAAGTAGGAGATTCCCACGGTCGCTGGAGCTCCCTCGGAATGACGATGGTATGGCTGGGTAGATCCGCTGCGCTCAGGGTAGGGGTGTGTTGGTCCGCTGCGCTCAGGGTGAGGCTGTGTTGGTCCGCTGCTCTTATGGTAGGAGTGGGGAGGACTGATGCGCTTTTGGTAAGACCGCTATCAAAAACAAGAGTCGTCCATTGCGGACGACTCTTGCTCTTCGTAATATGTAGCTGTGTGGCTACTGGGCATCGACAACCACAATCTCTGTTGTTTCAGGAACGTTGTTATTGCTGCGGTTTACGGTTACTTTATCGATAACCTGATCGGCACTAACATACAACTTCTCCAATCCATCGCCATCCATTGGTGAGCAGTCGAGGGTTGTGAGCAGTGGTAGGTGTGATACATCAAGGCGTGTAAGTGCACAGTTGTAGCAATGCAGTTTGGTAATAGCAGAGCAGCCCTCCATATTTATAGATTTTAACAAATTGTTGCTTGAGCAATTCAGCTCGGCGAGTTTAGGACATCCACTTACATTTAACTCCTCCATTGTACCTTTGCCACTGCAAACAATCTTCTCAAGGAGTGGTTGGTTGCTTAGGTTCAGTGACTTAGTGTTATATATACCACAATCAAAAGTCTTGAGGCGTGGGCTGTTGCTTATGTTAAATCCGCGCACAGAACCATTCATACCGAAGCTCTCGAGTAGTGGACAATAGCTAATCGTCACTGCCCCAGCATATCCCCAAAGGCTAATGCTAGTGAGATCTGGTTTGTTTGATATGTTGATGTCGACATCTTTGCCGCATGATACCTGAATAGTCTTGAGCTTGGTTTGGTTGCTAAAATTAATATTTCGGATGCCTTGAGTGTTGTTGTTCATATCTGTTCTTCCAATGAATGATTCAAGGTTAGGGCAGCCGTCAATATTGACATCTATAAAGGTGCGAATGTCGTAGATAGATAGTGATTTAGCAATAGGTGCAACAATAGTTAGATTACTCTTTAGTGTAGCGCTGCTTGAATCAAATGGGTTAAGATCGATTAGGTTTGTATTCTCGCCAACATTCAGATACGAGAGACTTGGCACATTCTTAAGTTTCAATGTGCTTATCTTAAGGTTGTTAGATAGGTCTAGCCTCTTAAGACTCGATGCGCTATTAATCGTTAGATTGTAAAGATTAGTGTTATTCGACAGATCCAATGCCGTAAGTGCAGGGGCATAATCAATAACCAGCTTTACAAGCTTTGTGTTATGCGTAAGGTTAAGGTTGCTCAACGCCTCTGCGTGCAGAGTGAGGTTGCCAAGATTGACACAATTGCTAATGTTCAACGCAGACATGATGGTTGCCCTGTTGATATTGAGTGTGTTAAGCTGAGTCATCTCGCTCAGATCAAGCTCTATAACCTTTGAACTGTCAAACGTAAAGGTGTTAAGCTTAGGTAAATCCTTGAGCTTAAGCTTGTTGCTGGCACATCCTGCGATGCTGAGCGTAGTGAGGTTTGGAGTCTCAAGAGCAAGGCTCTCGAAAACGTTATACTTAACATGGTGTGAGTATCCAGTGACAGAGTTACCACTGCGATACTTACTCTCTACATTTATAGATGTGATGCACTCGCCAGTTATCTTAAAGGTGTATGGCTCGATGTCGGAACTGAGTGAGTATATGTCGAGATCGAGCGAGGTGATGCCTGGAACTGAACCAAGATTGATCTCGCGAAGCTCATCGGTATAGTCGGTATGGAACTCTAGGGTGTTAAGCTCCATGCATGCCGATAGGTTGAGCCTTACGATGCTCTTGTCGCACTCCAACTCGCGCAGCTTGATAGCCTTTGAGAAGTCTAACTTGCTGATGTTGTTGCCATAGCAGTGTATCAGTGTAAGCTTAGGGCTATTTGTGATGTCGAGCTCGGTAAGATTGTTAGTGTAGCAATATAGCTTAAGAAGCTCTGGGCAGCCCGAGACGATAAGCTTCGTAAGCTTGCTATTGTCGCAGACAAGAGTCTCGAGATATGGGTGGTTCTCTAGTACGAGTGTGGTGTTTTGGAGTGCCGAAAGGCTATTGCACTTAAGGGTTACTAGCTCGCTGTTGTTCTCTAGCTTAAGCTCGGTAATAGGCGTTGAGCTTACGTTGAGCGACTTTAGGCGTGGGTTCTGACTAAGGTCGATAGCGGAGATCTTAGAAGAGCTGATGTCGAGAGTCTCGAGCAATGCAAATGGGGCGGTGTTAAGCTCAGTGAGCGCGGTGTTCGATGCGCATGTGAGCGAGGTGAGGTTTGTACACCACTCAAGACCTGTGAGGTCTGCTACACTCTTGCTTATAGTCACGCTCTTAACCTCCAAAGCCTCCGACTTCGATAGCACGCCATCCTTGTTAAGGTCGAAGCTCTTGATCATGTAGCTCTTCAAGGTATCATCGACAAACATAACCTCCTCGCCCAAAAGAGCATTGTCGGCAACCTGGCTGAGATAGAGTGTCTGCGCCACGCTATTGTCCGCTAGGTCGATGATATATGCAAAGGCGTAGCGTGGGTACTCCTCGTTGGGCTCAGCGACAAACGTTAGAGTCTCCTCGCGTAGTGATGCACGTGTGTCGGCAACGGTGAGCCATGTGTACTCCTCAGGAATCTCAACGCGGTAGCTGATGTTGGTCTGAACGCCAACCTCTAGTGCGCCACCCTCCTTAGGGAACTGAAGGGCCTGTCCCGAGGTGATGATGAGTACACCCTCGTCTATATCCTCGTAGCCCTCGTAGTAGAAGTGCACCGCCTTCATAACCACCTTGCTACGACCATCGCTTGCAAGTACTGCTACTGTGGCGTGTGGAACGATAGCCTTGGGCATCTCAACGATGATCTTACCTGTAGCAACGCCATCCTTGAGGGTGTAGCTGTCAACCGTAGGCTGAAGGTTGTTCGAGCCGATAACCTCGAGCGATGTGGCGGTAGTTGCGCCAGTGATAGTGTACTCGAACGAGTAGGTGTAGCCAAGCGAGTAGTTGAACTTCTCGGCATTGAGCTCTAGGTTAAACTCCTTATCTTTAAGCACTGCGATGGTGCTGTCGTCGGCAAGTGTGAAGTAGACGTAGTTGTCATCCTCCGTAACGCCCTTGAATACCTCGCAGTAGTTCACACCATCCTCGCCCTTAGCCTTGCCTAGCTTGGTCCATGTTAGTCCACCATCGGTAGATACCCACCAGTGGTCCTCCTCGATCTTAAGCTCTGGGGTGATGCCGTCCTTGCCGTCAGCACCATCCTTGCCGTTCTCGCCATCAATACCGTCCTTGCCATCTTCGCCATCAGCACCGTCCTTGCCATCAGCACCATCAACGCCATCGGCACCGTCCTTACCGTCGATGCCCGAAGCCTTGATCTTGTTACCCGCCTCATCGAGTAGCCATTCGCCGTTGAGTGTCCAGTAGTAGATGTCGTCGCTATCCTGACGTACACCGATAATAGGCGTTACGCCATCAGCACCGTCCTTGCCGTTCTCGCCATCTACACCATCAGCACCATCAGCACCATCAGCACCGTCAATGCCGTCCTTGCCATTAGCACCATCCTTGCCGTGGTAGATGGTGATTGACTCACTCTTGGCAAAGTTGATGGTGTAGCCCACCTCCTCGCCATCCTCGATGATTGGGTTTACGCTAGTGATGTAGTCGCGTAGGTCTAACGCCTCGACGAGGGTCTGCATAGCACTGATGTTTGTGTTGAGCTGCTTGCAGATGCGCTCTAGTTCGGCGATACGGCTCTCGTGGTCGTCGAGCTTGTCCCAAACCATTGTGTCATCGTACTGACACGACGACACTAACATTGCCATAACAAAGGCAACGAGTGTGAATAATCGTTTCATAATCGTAGTATTAAGTTATTGTAGGTACATAAATTTATTCACACCAACCCCTTGTGTGAAATCAAATATATATAAACAGAAAGTGTGGAGTTGACCTCGGTTTATTACTATGAAGGTTGTGGAAAGACCTAAACTAAAATAAACGATACAATGCCCCACACTTGGATAGTATGGGTACATGCACAGATCGTGCATAGCCACATAGCTATACAAGAAATGAGTGTTGCTCGGTTTATCCCTTAGTTTAGAAAACTTCCACATTTTCATAGTAGGATAGCGCGAAAACACTTTCTCTAATATGTCGTCAAAGAGCACAGACCCTTCGGCTCTACAAATATAGATTATTTTTTAGAATTGAGCAAAACTCCGAGGAACATTGCTCGTTAAAATTTAGATAAACTATCTTGTCCTCAGTGAGAAAAGAGAGATGAAAATTGAGAAAGCAGAAATGCGAAATGGAAAATCATCTGTTATCTCTACTCTTTTTTCTTCGCATCGCCGCTTTGTCCCTCTGTCGCTTTGACTCTTTGCGATGTCGAGAAAATTCGATAATTTTCCATTCTTGATCATCGCCCACTCCTCTCTGCATCCATTATTTTGCCTCTCTTCATTCTATATTTTTTATTAGAAATAGTGGTGCAGAGCGCGTTTGAGCGTTGTTTTGCACCACTTTTTTTCTCTTTTCGGAGGTAATGGTTATGAATTGTTTGAAATATTTGCTAAATTTGTATAACACTTTATGTGTTACAGACCACATATTATCGGTCTCTACTTTTGCCATTTTTGGATTTAAAACTTTTAAACCCAGATTATATGCGTCACTCGATCTACTTTTTCGCGTTTATACTCCTATCTCTACTAGCCGTTGCGTGTGGTAGTGATAAGGATGTTAGTACACCTTCAAAAGGGGATATATCACTCAATGTAGATGTTCTTACTCTCTCATCAGCAGCTCAACAGGCTGAGGTTATCGTTACTGCCGATGCTGAGTGGGGTGTCTATCCCAAGGTTGAATGGGTAAAGGTGCGACCTTCGGGCGGTGCCAAGGGGGCGTCAACCGTTGTTTTAACCCTCGAGGAGAATAAGTTACAGGAGCTTAGGGAGGGTATAGTTGAGTTTAGGACGCTATACAAGAGCGTGAAGCTTACCGTGAAGCAGAACTATAATGTTCAGCCCGCCGCGATCGCCGATCAGAACTTCCTAGCGGCACTTCTCGACGATCACGATAGCGACGGTGACGGCATTCTCTCGACAAAAGAGGCGGCAGAGGTTCGTGAGATAAGGTGTTCGGGACGCAACATTGAGTCGCTCTCTGAGCTTGCTACATATTTTAGCGACATTGTATATCTTGACTGCTCAAAGAATAACCTTACGGAGCTTGATGTTCGCTCGCTCACTAAGTTAGAGTATCTCGATTGCTCGTCTAATAATATTAAGGAGCTTGATATTCAGCGTCTTCAGAGTCTTGTGACCTTTAATTGCACCGACAACCCTAATCTCGAGAAGATATTTGTTTGGTTTAATTTCAGTGCACCCGAAGGGTTTGCTAAGCCCGATACGGCTGAGTATGTGGAGCCTGCAATAGCAGCACCCGAGGGCTATGAGTTGGTATGGCACGATGAGTTTGACACGGCAGGTGTATCATCGCCATCTACTGATAAGTGGTGGTATGAGACTGGTGATGGTGGCTGGGGTAATAACGAGCTGCAGGACTATGTCTCGGGAGGCAAGTATAACTCTACGCGCATTGCCGAGGTGTCGGATGGTACGCTGAAGATCACAGCGCAAAAGATTGATGGCAAGGTGCGCTCGGTGCGCATGAACACCATCGAGAGCTGGACGTATGGATATTTCGAGGGTCGTTTGAAGCTCTGCAAGGGACGAGGCACATGGCCAGCCTTCTGGATGATGCCTAAGAACTTCCGCGCATGGCCCGATGATGGTGAGATCGACATCATGGAGCATGTGGGATACCACGAAAATTATGTCTCGTCGTCGATACACTGCAAGGCATATTACCACTCGATAGGCACGCAGAAGACAAATGAGATACATCTGCCCACAGCAACCTCAGAGTTCCATACATACGCTGTTGAGTGGACTCCAGAGTCGATGAAGTTCTACTTCGACGGTAAGCTGCACTTTACCTTCAACAACGATGGTAAGGGTGATAAGAACACATGGCCCTTCAACGCGCCATTCTACCTTAAGCTCAACCTCGCTTGGGGCGGCAACTGGGGTGGTGCTATGGGTGTTGATGAGTCGTGTCTGCCAGCTACCTACGAGATCGACTATGTGCGTGTATTTAAGAGGATAGAATAGTGTAAAACACAAATATTAAGCTTATGAGAATTAAACACTTACTAGTTTTAGGCGCGCTCTTTGCTGTTAGCTGTGCTGCGCCTGTCGACAACGACATCGACCTAAGAGTCGAAGAGTTGTTGCAGCAGATGACCCTTGAGGAGAAGATCGGTCAGATGAACCAGGTATCGGGAGGTCTTCAGTTCAAGGATGAGATTGCTAAGGGCAATGTGGGATCTATTCTCAATGTAGTTGACCCTGTTGAGATTAATGCTGTGCAGAGGGTGGCTGTCGAGGAGAGCCGTCTTGGTATTCCTATCCTTGTGAGCCGCGATGTTATTCATGGCTTCCGCACCATCTTCCCTATTCCTATCGGCTTGGCATCTACGTTCAACACCGATATCGTGGAGCAGGGTGCGCGTATTGCTGCTATCGAGGCTACAGCCTCTGGCGTACGTTGGACATTCTCGCCTATGCTCGACATAGCGCGTGATCCACGTTGGGGCCGTGTTGCTGAGGGCTCTGGCGAGGATACCTATCTCGATTCGCAGATGGGTGTAGCAATGGTCAAGGGCTATCAGGGCGAGGATCTTTCGGATCCTACATGTATGGCTGCCTGCATCAAGCACTTTGTGGGCTATGGTGCTGCTGAGGGTGGTCGCGACTACAACACCACGATGATCTCGGAGCGTGCTTTGCGCAATGTCTACTTCCCTGCATTTAAGGCGTGTGTGGAGGCTGGTGCATTGACACTCATGACATCGTTTAATGATGTTGATGGTCTACCTTCTACGGGTAACGACTGGTTGCTTCGCGACATCTTGCGCGAGGAGTGGGGCTTCGACGGAATGGTCGTAACTGACTGGAACTCATCGGGTGAGATGGTGGCACATGGCTTTGCTGAGGATCTTAAGGATGCAACACGCATCTCTATTAATGCGGGTGTTGATATGGATATGATGTCGTTTGGTTATGTTCAGTATGTCAAGGCTTTGGTCGAGGAGGGCAAGCTCTCTGAGGCTACTATCGACAACGCTGTGCGCAACATTCTACGCCTTAAGTTCCGTCTCGGCTTGTTCGAGAATCCTTATGTCGATGAGTCGCTAGCTCGTCAGGTGGCTTATGCTCCTGAGCATCTTGCAGCAGCTAAGCAGGCTGCCGTTGAGTCGGCTATCCTTATCCAAAACAACAACAATGTTCTTCCACTTAAGGATGTTAAGACAATCCTTGTTACAGGTCCTTTGGCAGATGCTCCTTATGAGCAGCTTGGCACTTGGGCATTTGATGGTGAGGCTGAGCATACTGTAACGCCTCTTACTGCTCTTCGCAAGCAGTATGATGTGATCTATGAGCCTGCACTTGACTATAGCCGTGATTGCGATATGTCTAAGTTTGGTGCTGCTTTCGAGGCTGCTAAGCGTGCTGAGGCTGTGGTGGTATTCGTTGGTGAGGAGGCAATCCTCTCTGGCGAGGCTCACTCGCTTTCACAGCTCAACTTGCAGGGTGCTCAGAGCGAGCTTATTGCTAAGATGCGTAGCACTGGCAAGCCTGTAGTGGTGGTTGTTATGGCAGGTCGCCCTATGACCATCGAGCGCGACTTGGAGAACTGCGATGCGATGCTCTACTCGTTCCATCCTGGAACTATGGGTGGTGAGGCTCTTGCCGACCTTATCTCTGGTCGCGCAGTGCCTTCAGGCAAGCTTCCTATGACATTCCTACGTGATGCTGGTCAGGCACCTTTCTACTATAACCATCCTATGACAGGTCGCCCAAATAATGGTACTGAGACTCTTCTTAACGATATCCCAGTGCGTGCTGGTCAGACATCGCTTGGTTGCACATCGTACTATCTCGATACTGGCTATGGCCCATTGTTCCCATTCGGCTATGGCTTGTCGTACACCACATTTGAATATTCTAACGTAACCATCGATAAGGTGGAGTACGCTGAGGGTGAGACAATTGTTGTTGAGTATGACCTTAAGAATAGTGGTGAGTATGATGCTACTGAGGTTGCACAGCTCTATGTTCGCGACCTTGTAGGTTCTGTGGTTCGTCCTGTTAAGGAGCTAAAGCGTTTCGAGCGTGTGACGCTTAAGGCTGGCGAGAGCAAGCACTGCCGCTTTGAGCTTCCTGTGGCAGACCTAGCATACTGGAACCGCGATATGGAGTATGTTGTCGAGGCGGGTAAGTTCCAGCTATGGGTTGCTGGCGACTCTGCATCAGGCAGTGCGCTCGACTTCGTTGTTAAGTAGGTGGCTAGTTGAGTGGCAGTCATTGATGTAAGCTATTAATTGTCACTCTATTATAATAAGTGAGGAGTCCTCGGAGTAGTACTTAAATGTACAGCCCGAGGACTCCTTATTTTAGATGCGTGCCAACCACTTTTGGTGGCATTGAATTGGAGAGGCTATCTACTTGCCAATTCTCTTTACTCGCTCCTCCAGCTCGTCGCGGTTGCCAAGAGCATTGTTCTTGGTACGCGCGCGATAGTTATATATGGTATTCACCGAGTAGCGCAACAGCGATGCGATGCGCGATGAGTCGGTGATGCCGAGGCGTATGAGTGCAAATATGCGTAGCTCGGTGTTGAGCCTCTCGCCACGCTTAAGCTCGATAGGTGTGTCGGGCTTGAGTAGTGAGTTGAACTCCTCGACAAAGTTGGGGTATAGGTTCAGAAAGGCATTGTCGAACATGTTGTAGAAGTTTTGTAGCTCTTCGTCCATGATGCTCGATGACGTGATCTCGCGCTCAAGCTCCGATGTCTTGCCCTGCGATAGCTTGCGACGCACGTTGCGCTGTAGTGTTGCTAGCTTCTCGATATAGTCGGAGCACATCGAGAGGAATAGGGCGATATACTCCTCCTTGACGGCATTTGCCTCGCGTAGGTCGCCATTTGTTGTTGCTAGCTTCTCGTTGAGTTGTTGCAGTATGTCGTTGCTGTGAGCAATGCGCTCGTTCATCTCGCTGATCTTGCGAGATTTTTTGTGTAGGCGCATGATGAGTATTGCCATGTAGCAACATATACACATTAGGGCGATGGCGAGTATCGAGATGATTATGGCTAGGTGTCGTGAGTACTCCTCTTGACGCTGTAGCTCCTGACGCTGTAGCTGCTGTTTTGCCTGATACGCCTTCTCGATCTTGGGTACTACGGCTGATATCTGCCATGGGCGTAGCTTGGCATTGTAGAATAGCGCGTCGTTGAGCGATATGGTGACATAGCGAAAGGCACGATCAATGTCGTTTTGCTCGAGCAGCACCTGAGCAAGGCTACATAGCGATGCGTGATCCTTCGTTGCTGTGCGTATGTCCGCCTCGGCAGAGCGTGCAAACCACTCTATCATCTCTTTGCGTTGGGCTAGTGCCTCGCATATTCGTGCCTGATCGTAGGCAACCATCGCATACTCGTGAACGTTGGGCGAGAGGGTAGCTAGAAGCGAACGGTTTAGCGAGTCGGCAACCTTCCAGTTACCGCTATCTGTGAGTGTGCGTATTGTTATGGTGCGATGCAGTAGTTGCGCGGGGTCGCAGTTTGCGAGTATCTGCTCGCGATAGTAGATCTTCTTATGTCCCGAGCGGTTGCGTGCCTCGATGTCGTTGGTGTAGTGCCAGAAGTCGGAGTGAAATCGCTGCTGAGCATTGTAGTATTCGACAAGTTGGCTTTTGCTTAGGCTAAGGGTGTCTATCTCATTTTCAAGTACTTCGCCCGCCTCGAAGAACATGCCTGATGTGGCGTAAAGTACAGCACGGTCAATCTGAGTATCGGCCTTAAGCGTGTTGTTCTTCATCTCATCGGCTAGTCGATAACGCTCGTCGAGCATCGCCATCGCCTTGTCGAGCTGAAATGCGAAGTATTCGTGATATAGCTTTTCGCAGATGTTATAGCGTTGTTGCAGTGTGAGGTTGCTCTCGAGGAGCATATCTTCGATACTCTTAATTCGCGAGTGGCGTGCATCGACATAGCCCTGTGCTACGTCCAACATGTGGTCGAGGCTCGCTAGAGCACTCTCTTGTGCGCTGCTAGGTTGTATAGATGCTGAGGTGATTGCCGTGAGCAGCAATATCGCAATTTTTTTGAGGCTTTCGTTCATGAGCTAATAATGATAATTGTGTCTAATTGCAAAGCTAATAAAAATTTTAGAATTGCGCAACTATCAACCACTTTGTTAATTGCCTATTATACTTATATTCAATGAGATAGATAGGTATGTATCCATATTTTTTATTCTATCTTCGTATCTGTGGTTTTGTGTCATAAATTTTTTGTATATTTGTAAGTAAGAAAATCCTATTATTATGATGCACTTCACACAATCTATCCTTATTGCTGCCATTTCACTATTTATGATTAGTTGTGGTGGCGACACCCCTTCTGGTGGTGGACAATCATCGCTTCTTCCTGAGTTGCGAATGGAGCAGGCAACAACAACGAATAGCTCTATTGAGGTTAACTTCACGCTCGAGAATGCCGATGTTGCTTACTGCATGCTCAGCGATGCAAATTCATCGACCCCTGTGCTTAGCGAAGTTCGCAAGGGTCAGCGTCTTACAGAGTCTGGCGTGGTGCTCTTTGAAAACCTTGAGGCAGGATACACCTATAAGGTCTATGGTGTTGCTGGACGTAACGATATTTATGGAAAAATCTCTGGTATCGAGGTGAAGACCTCGGGCGAGATCGATTATAACTTCCCCGCAGAGGGTGTTACGGCGATTACCACAACCGCTGCCAAGACGATGCTCCTCAAGGAGGCTGCTATCGATGATATGAGCAAGGTGGTTGATGGCGCGGCGACGCTCACCCTCGACCCATTTACGCGCTATCAGCAGATGGAGGGCTTCGGTCCTGCGATCACTGGCTCTGCTGCCTACAACCTCTCGAAGATGTCGGCAGCTGATCGCGCAAAGATCCTTCGTGCGGCATTCCACCCTACTGAGGGTCTTGGATATAGCTATATTCGTATCTCAATAGGTTGCTCCGACTTCTCGTTGCAGGAGTTTACATGGTGCGATAAGCCTGGTCTTGAGAACTTTGCAGTGCATAGCGAGGATGAGACCTACGTATTCCATATCTTGCGTGAGATACTCGCGATAAACCCCGATGTTAAGATTATTGCTGCACCTTGGACAGCACCTCTATGGATGAAGATAGCTCGTAACTCTAACGAGCCTTACAACAAGTGGGCTGGTGGTCGTCTCAACCCCGATTATTACGATGAGTATGCCGAATATCTTGTCCGCTGGGTTCAGACTATGGAGAGCAATGGCTTCCAGATTGAGTCTATCACGCCTCAGAATGAGCCGCTGCACGATGGTAACTCGGCATCAACCTATATGCCATGGGAGCAGCAGCGCGACTTTATCAAGCACCACCTTGGACCTCAGTTTGAGGCGGCAGGCCTTGACACTAAGATCTGGATCTATGACCACAACTTCGATGTTACCGACTTCGTAAAGAATATCTATGCCGATAAGGAGGCCTCAAAATATGTCGATGGATCGGCATGGCATGCTTATGGTGGTAGCTCGTCGGCACTTAAGCAAATATATAATGCTGATCCTAAGAAGAGCATCTATTTCACTGAGCAGAGTATCGGTACGTGGTGTCCAAACTTTGGCGATAACCTCCTTTGGCACATTCGCGAGGTATGTATTGGCACGATCAACAACTACTGTCGCGCCGTGGTGCTTTGGAACTTTATGCTCGATGCCGAGCGTGGACCTAACCGCCCAGGTGGTTGCACAACATGCTATGGCTTTGTCGATTGCGATGGTTCGTACTCGTATAACACGCTCACCTATCGTAGCCATTGGTACGCTATTGGACACATGTCAAAGGTTGTTAAGCGCGGTGCATATCGTGTTAAATCGACAGCTTCGGGTATCCTAGCATCGACATTCGAGAATCCTGATGGCAGCTTGGCAGCTGTTGTGCTCAACGACTCCGACGAGCGTAAGCAGCTTGTGGTTAAGAGCCCTAAGGGTGACTTTGTTGTCGATATTGCAGCTAAGTCGGTAACCTCGATTAGCTGGAAATAGTCTTTTGAAACTAACAGATAGATTTCATGGATCGTTTTGTGCGCTATATACTCCTTCTTGCGGTGCTGCTCGTTGTGTCGTGCAGCACCGAGGAGGGTGTTGAGGTTGTCAACAAGCCATTGAGAGTCTATAAGATAAGTTGCGAGGAGCGCAGCTATAAGCTCGACTACTGCTCAACGGTGGAGATCCCATTCCGTGTTGAGGATCCTAGGGCGGTGTTCAACTATGCCTTCTCGTCGCCGGGGTGTCAGGTTCAACTTCGCTTGGAGTCGAATGTGAGGCTTCAGCCGGAATCGTTTTCGCCCATACGCGTGCGCGAGGATAGCGTCGAGAAGGGCTTATACTACTTAACGGTGGGGGATAATGGCACGTCAGGCATCTATCGCGAGCGTGTTCATGTTGCGATAAAGTATGAGACTGGAGAGCTGATCCTTTCAAACGTTATCACCATCGTGTCGTCGAACTTTGTGAGTGGCATTGCCATGGTGCGCCTCTCGAAGAGTAGCAATCCATCTCTGCAGCAAGATGTCAACTTTGTCTACGATCCCACGACGCAATGTTTCACTGGGCACATAGATAAATATGTTAGCAACCGCACCTTCATCCCTGAGTTTGAGTGCGATGGTGTTGACTATATTGAGGTTAATGGCAAGAGGTTTGACTCCTCTGGCACACCTGTTGACTTTAGCAGCGATCCGAGTGTTGTTGCTCATATCTCTGGCTCGCAGCTAGAGTATAGACTCCATCTTACATGTTTCACGGGCCTTCCTGTGTTGCGTATCGACACTCCAGGTATGAGGGATGTATGGTCCAAGGATGAGTGGGTTGAGGGCTCGTTGTTGTCGCTCGATGGCATGGCGCAGTTTGAGAATATTAGCAATGCTGAGGTGGCGATACGTGGACGCGGCAACTCTACTTGGGGCTACGAGAAGAAGCCTTATACGCTGAAATTTTCTGAAAAGCAGGAGGTTATGGGCATGCCTAAGCACAAACGCTGGGTTTTGCTTGCCAACTACATGGATCGTACGCTGCTGCGTAATCGTGTCGCCTTCTACCTCTCGGAGCAGACATCGCTTGAGTGGACACCGAAATCGGAGTACGTCGAGCTAATACTCAATGGAAAGCATCTCGGCCAGTATCTCCTTTGCGAGCAGGTGCGTGTAGATAACGATCGTATAGATATCACAGAGATGTCGCCCCAGGATAACTCAGGAAGTGCTATTACGGGTGGCTATCTTCTAGAACTCGACTTCCACTATGATAATGAGTGGCAGTGGCGAACAAGTAGAAATATCCCCTTTGCTGTGAAGTACCCCGACGAGGAGGATCTCACTAATGAGCAGTATCAGTGGATTATGAACCACATTGCCGAGGTGGAGGGTGTCTTGTATGGAGGTAACTATCGAAACGAGGAGAGTGGCTATCATCAATATATTGATGCTCAGTCGTTTGTCGACTATTGGTTGATCTATGAGATATGTGTTAATCACGAACTTGCAAATCCTGGTAGCGTCTATCTCTCGAAGGATCGTTCTGGGAAGCTCGTCGCTGGACCTATCTGGGACTTTGATTGGGGCACCTTCTCGTTCAATACCTCGCCACAGGCACAGTATGGACTCTTCATGCAGTATGCTTGGTGGTATGATCGCCTCTTTGACGACCCCGACTTTAAGGCTTTGGCCTCAGAGCGTTGGGCGTTGCTTAAGCCCCATTTTGAGAGCGTCTTCGACTTTATAGAGCGCGAGCGTGACTATATATCGCGTTCGTGGGATAGCAACTTCTCTTTGTGGGGTATCTCGACAAATATAAATGGTGATGAGCAACTCTCTAAAGAGCAGGCTACAGATCGTCTGAAAGAGATCACGCGAAGACGCATTGAGATCATAGATGCAGCTTTGTAGCTCCCGTGTTATTTGTCTACTTTGGGCTTAAATCTTGCAGTACCTAGGCTCGATGTGAAACGTATTGATCTGCTTGTGAAATATATTTATGCGACTCCTGCGCCCTTTATCTTTGCCCTCCATTGATTAATTCCCACGATCCCAAGAGCAGATAGTAACATTATCGTTCATTTTTGTAGATTTATTTGCAGTTTTAAATTTTGTTCGTATATTTGCGAACAATAATGCCGATCACTATGACAACTAAAGATTATACGATCAAGCAGGAGAGGCTTGCGCGCTTTGCTAAGGCGATGGGACACCCTGCTCGCATTGCGATTTTGCACTTTCTTGCTAAGCAAAGCACCTGCTACTTTGGCGATATCCACGAGGAGTTGCCTATCGCTAAGGCAACCGTATCGCAGCATCTCAAGGAGTTGAAAGATGCAGGTCTTATACAGGGCGAGGTCGAAGCACCAAAGGTAAAGTACTGCATCAATCGTGAAAATTGGCAACAGGCTAGGGCTCTCTTTGCTGGGTTCTTTGACGATTGTTCCTCTAAGAGGGAGAGTTGCTGTGAGTAGCAACCTCTTTTTTTGAAAACAATGTTCGTAGTTCTACGAATAACGAATAATTAAATTTATGACCTATGAAAAAAGTATTATTGATTCTTACTCTATGTGTGGGTATGGTGGCTTGCTCGGGCGGCAAGCAAGGAAGTGTGGCTGGCAATCAGCAAACAAAAAGAGATGTGGTGGAGGTGTTGTTCTTTCATGGTGTGCAAAGTTGTGCAAGTTGTAAGGCGATTGAGCGTGCTACAGAGGAGCTTCTTGAGGGGTATGAAGATGCTATGTTGCGTGGCGAGCTGATATACTCAAAACTCGATCTTGTTGATGCTGAAGAGCGAGCAGAAAAGTATGGTGTTGTGTGGTCATCGCTACTGGTCATCGACTATGATAGCAGTGGAAACGAGAGAGTAACAGATCTCACTGACCACGCTTATACAGATGTGATGACTGATTGCGAGAGGCTAAAGATAAGGCTGAAAACAGCTATTGATAACTATCTGACTCGGTAGGCTATGGAGTGGCTACAATCACTATTTGATAGTTCCACAACCCCAGCAGTAACGGCATTCTTGCTCGGACTGCTTACGGCACTTTCGCCTTGCCCATTAGCAACCAACATCGCAGCTATTGGTTATATAGGCAAACATATCGAAAGTCGAAGAGGGGTGTTTGTGCATGGGTTGCTCTATGTACTGGGGCGCACTATTGCATACACACTGCTTGGTTTAGTGTTGATAGTAATTCTCAGGAGTGGAGCGAGTGTATTTGGTGTTCAGAAGATAATAGCCACCTATGGCGAGTTGATTCTTCCTCCTGCATTGTTGCTTATAGGTCTGTTTATGCTATTTGGCAACCGACTTAATCTGCCGTCACTAGGTCTTGGTGGTAAGGGTGTGCGGCTGGCTCGACGAGGTGGAGTAGATACGTTGATGCTGGGTGTACTCTTTGCATTGGCATTCTGCCCAACGAGCGGAGTTTTCTACTTTGGAATGCTGATTCCGATGTCGGCGAGCGCAACTATGGGCTATCTGTTACCAATACTCTTTGCCATTGCTACCGCCTTGCCCGTAATTGTTGTAGCGTGGATATTGGCATTCAGCGCTGGGCAGATTGGAGCGGTCTATGGCAAGGTGCAGGTCATTCAGAAGTGGCTCAATATAGTGGTAGGCATACTATTTATTTCAATCGGGATTTATTATTGTTTAACAATTTACATTTAAGAATTATGGAAATCAAGATTTTAGGGACGGGTTGCGGCAAGTGCAAGACAACCTACGCAGTTATAGAAAAAGTCATTAAGGAGAACAACATCACAGCGACACTTACAAAGGTCGAGGATATTATGGAGATAATGAACTACAACATCCTTGCAACCCCAGCCGTAGTGGTTGATGACGAAGTGAAAATCAAGGGCTATGTACCAAGTGAAACCGAGATTAAAGAGTTATTGGGCGTATGATACAGTGGTTTGCAGATTGGTTGGTTTATGGCATCTTTGGGTTAGATGCCACCACACCATTGGGCACGGCTGTCAATTTCTTCTTTTACGACAGCATTAAGATTATAATACTGCTTTTCAGCATCAGTTTTGTAATGGGCATAATCAATGCTTACTTCCCCATTGAGCGACTACGCCAATACCTTGCCACGCATAAACTCTATGGCTTGGACTACTTCTTGGCGGCCCTCTTCGGTGGTATTACCCCGTTCTGCTCCTGCTCCTCGGTGCCACTCTTTATCGGCTTTGTCAAGGGTGGAATACCGCTGGGCGTAACGCTGACATTCCTTATAGCCTCGCCTTTGGTTAGTGAGGTGGCTGTGGCAATGTTCCTCGGCTCGTTTGGAGTTAAGGCAACTCTAATTTATGTTGTGAGCGGTACGCTGCTGTCAATGATTGCGGGCTTTATATTGAGCCGTATGCACCTTGAACACTATTTGAGCGATTGGGTAAAGGCTGCACAAGCACACTCTTCGGAGCAAAGCCAACGATGGGAGGCGGAGAAAACGCCGTTCTTCAAGCGACTGCCTGCCATAACCCGCGAATCGTGGGGCATTGTGCGAGGTGTTCTTCTCTATATACTGATTGGTATCGGTATTGGTGCCACAATGCACGGCTATGTACCCGAAGGTTTCTTTGAGCAATACCTTTCGGCAGAGAATTGGTGGGGCGTACCACTTGCCGTTATCCTTGCCGTACCAATGTATGCAAATGCCGCAGGCATTGTGCCCATAATTGAGGTATTTGTAGCAAAGGGTATTCCGTTTGGCACTGCCATTGCCTTTATGATGGCTATCATCGGACTTTCCATCCCTGAAGCCACAATGCTCAAAAAGGTGATGACATGGCGCTTGATAGGCATATTCTTCGGTGTAGTAACCTTGTTGATTATTATTTCCGGCTATCTGTTCAATTGGATTTTATGAGAGTACTGATTTTATGCACCGGCAACAGTTGCCGCAGCCAAATGGCACATGGGTTCTTGCAATCGCTCGACAAGAGGCTAGAGGTTCATTCAGCAGGAATAAACCCAACATTACAGATAAACTCGCATGCCATCCAAGTTATGCACGAGGTTGGTATTGACATATCGGCACATACACCCAAAAGCGTGGAAATATACCTGAATGACGAGTGGGACTACGTGATAACAGTTTGTGGCAGAGCCAATGAAACCTGTCCGGTATTTGTCGGCAAAGTAGGCAAACGACTACATATTGGCTTTGATGACCCATCATGCGCTCAAGGAACTGCCGAATTCATCATGAGTGAATTCCGCAGAATAAGTGAGGAAATCAAAGATGAGTTCACCCGACTATTCTACACCGAAATGCAGAGATAGAAACATTGAATTGTACTAAAAGAGCGTAAACGGTTCTCTTATCCAACCTACATACAATGATGGCGACCCCTTTCTTGGTTGCCGTCATTGCTTTTTCAATTATCGCTTATGGCCTGCATGTGCCACATATCATGCCCCAGGAACTTCATGGCATTCACGCGTTCAAAGCCGAGCGATTTATAGAGTGACTCGGCGCGTGGATTTTCAAAATCAACAATCAACCCCACCCTTTTGTGTCCTACGGCAAACGCCCTGTCACGTGCGGCAGCCAAAAGCGCGCCACCCGCGCCACAACCACGATACTGCGGCAACACAGCAAGCGAATCAAGATAGAACTCACCGGCCGATGTCTCATCCTCAACAGCGGGCACATTACCGAACGTCTCGCGCATAAGTTCAAACAGCGGCTTGCGAAGTTCTTCCAGGCGCGCGCCGTCATAGCCGATTATGGCTCCAACAACAGAACCGTCAACCTCGGCCACCAATGCATTGCGGTAACTGTACTGCGACACCTCGCGCGATGCCAATTCGGCAAATATCGGCGCCAACGGATGCGTATCGTCATAATGCAACGCCATAAGCACCACCCTGCCCACTAGTGGAGCATCCGCCGCTGCAGCCTCGCGTATATTTATGTTTTCTGCTTTCATCTACTAAGATTTTATTCAATCAACGGCAAGATTTCCTTTTCAAAAATATCCTTTGCTATAATGCGGTAGTGCGGTGCATAGTGTTCATTATATACACGGCTATGATGCACGGCATAGTGCCCTTCGGCCAACATCACAGCTATTGCCTTTGCATCGGCATCATAATTCGGCAAAGAAAGCCTCATTGTCGCAATAATCCCTTCTATCTGCTCCCACTCCTTTACCCAAGCAGCAACCTCGCTTGGTTGTACCATGCGCACGCTGCGCAGAAATGCCGACAGGAGAGCATCGGCGTTAACCTTGCCGCTTGCAATGGCAGCGAGCGACACACGATAATAGTTACCCTTGTAGCCTGTGGGTTCATACAACGGCACGTCCAACCGGTCAACTTTCGCCAGTTCGTTACGCAGCCACGTTGCAGCCTGTGCACTGTCGGGCACAGCATGTCCCGGGCCGAAGTTGTCCTGGAAGAAACTCTTGTAGATGTCCTGCAATGTAGAATGGGGATAATCATTGACCATCCTCTCCACGGCCAAGCGGACACGGAGCGTGTCAACACACTGTGTCTGCGCCATGGCGCAGACACAGGTAAAAGCAAGCAATAATGTATATACCAGACGGCGCATCACTTGTCAATGCTACGCAGTTCATACTCCCTTGATCCAAGGCCAATGGCAGCAGAGTGCTCAAGGATGTGTATTCCGTGACGTGAGTTGATGCGCTCAATGAGAGCAGCCGCATCATCGCCCTCGCTCGATGGGTAGTTGAACACAAGGTCAACGCAAGCCTGGTCGAGTGCAACAGGGTCAAGCGATGCAAGGATACCCACATCCTTCATCTCCGGGTCGGCAGGGTGTCCGTTGCAGTCGCAGTCGACCGACAGGTTGTTCATCACATTAATATAAATAATACGACCTTCGAAATACTCATGTACCGACTGCGCTGCAGCAGCCATAGCCTCAATGAACTTGTCCTGCTCGGCCGTGTGTTTCCAGATGAGTTCCCTGTCCTCAATGGCGCCTGCCGAATGGATATATGCCTTGCCGTTGGATGAAGCAATACCTATTGACTGGTTCTTGAGCACACCGCCGAAACCGCCCATCGCATGCCCCTTGAAGTGGGCGAGATTTACAATCCAGTCATAGTTGAGCATGTTTGCACCCACAATGTTATACTTTATGTGGGTTGTATCCTGTACCGGGATTTTCACCTCGGCCTCGCCATCGAGCAAGTCAATTGGAGCAATGGCAGTGAAGCCATGGTCCTCGAACACCTTCAGGTGGCTCTCGGTCTCAAAACGCGGGCCTTTGTATGCAGTGTTGCACTCAACGATGGTACCGTTCACCTTCGTTACCAAATCCTTTATAAGCGATGGCTGCAGGAAATTCTTCCCACCGGGTTCGCCTGTAGAAATCTTCACAGCTACTTTTCCCGTAGGAACAACGCCAAGTGCATCGTACACCCTCACAAGTCCCTCGGGGGAGATATCGGTGGTCATGTACACGACAGGCTTTTCAGCCACAGCCTCAACGACAGGGGTTGCAGACTCGTTTTTATTCTCAGCTTTTTTGCCACAGGCAACGCAAGCCATTGCCACTGCAGCTATAAAAAATAGTTTTCTCATATTCATAATTGTGTTTTGTTTTATCTGTTCAGGTTTAAGTTAAACCTGCTAACACTCGCTATGCAATCTGCAAGTTTAACTTGCATCGCTCTCGCTTACTCGCAGTTTTAATTCATCCGCAGTGGAAATAGCGCTGCACAAGTGCAAGCATCTCCTCGCGGTTGTCGCCGATGTCGGCTCTCAAGGTGCGGTCGTCGTATGAACGCAGGCGCCTTATTATACCGTCAATCATTGCAGTGCTGAATACATTGTATTGCTCGAACACAGCACGCTGTCGCTCCAGGCAGTCGGCACTCGCGGCACAGCTGTCGGGCAGTTGCTCAAGCATAGCCAATTTCGACTCATTCTCCTTTTGATGTATATTCACGTTCACATAGGTGCGCTCGGCAATCTCCAGTGCATTCTCAAGTTCAAAGCCATGACGGCAAGCAACAGCCAAACCGGCGATGAGTTGGTAGAGGTCGGCCGAGCCGTCGGGTGAACGCATCTCCACAGTCTGTTTCATCGACGTGTCGTAATTGCTTGCACCCTCCAACGGGTTGGCAATGCGGCACATGTCGCTCTTGGCAGCCCAGCCAAGCGGCACGCGCACCAGCACCGAACGGTTGCGGTCGCCCCAACAGATATTTGTAGGAGCCTCCTGATGCGGCACAAGGCGGAAGTATGATGTAGGGTTAGTGTTTCCGAATGCAGTTATCGATGGAGCAAGCACCATCATGCCGGCAATGGCGCGGCGCGCATTCTGTGACAGTTTGCCCTCACTGTCGAGCATGACATTAGCACCGTCGTTCATAAGGCGCATGTGGACATGCAGGCCTGAGCCTGCCTTGCCGGCAGTAATCTTGGGAGCGAAAGTGACATCATAGCCATACTTGAATGCAAGGTTGCGGATAATCCACTTTGCAATCATAAGCTGGTCGGCAGCCTCACATGCAGGGACAGGCAAGAACTCAATCTCGTTCTGCTCATAGACCATATCGTCGATGGTAAAGTTACCCACCTCGGAGTGTCCGTACTTTATCTGTCCACCGGCTTGGGCAATATAAGCCATGCACTCGGTGCGGAAGTCGTTGAACTTTGCATATGGCGCCGACTCATGGTAACCCTTCTGGTCGGTTGCGGCGAACATACCGCTGTCGGGGGCAATCACATAATACTCCAGTTCACCCATTGCCTGGAACTGCAGGCCGGTCACCTCGTTGAACGCACGGCATGCCTTGCGCAGGGTATTCTCGGGCGAGCTCTCAAGCGGCTCACCATCCTTGTTGAAGTATGAGCAGAGCATAGACAGTGTAGGTATCTCGGCAAACGGGTCAACGAATGCAGTGCTGAAGCGTGGCAACACATAGAGGTCACTGCTACCTGCCTCAATGAACGGGAAGAGCGACGAGCCGTCTACACGCTCGCCACAGGTGAGTATGGCATCAAGATACGCAGCACTGTTGATGACAAAGTTCAGTGTCTTGAGTCTTCCGTCACCCGCCGGGTACATGAAGTTCACCATCCTGATGCCGTTCTCCTTGATGTAACGCACGATGTCGGCCTTTGTAAACTCACGACAAGGCTTTCCAAGAAAAGCCACCACCCTGTTAGGGCTCATTTCCAATGAAGTATCCATAAGAATAAAATTTGATAACCGTTAAAAAAACAACAGCGCACTATCGCACTTTGTTATACCGCAAAGTTATCCATTTTATCAATATGACAAAGATTTAAAAGCGAAATATGAATATTTATTGTTAGATTTGCCTATGTAAAAATAAGCATGTGACTTATGAAAACATATTTATTCTTTTTACTGACACTAATACCAATATTCACAATGGCACAATCAAGAATTTACAAAGGCAACAGCACGTACAGCGGAAACATACTCTACACCTACGACGGCGAACACCTATATAATGGCAACAGCACGTACAGCGGAAATATACTTTACACTTTCGATGGCTGCATACCGATAGCGATTCTTGTGATGCTGATATAAAATAATTCGGGACTCGACTTCTATCGTGAAGTGAGTCCCGAATTATTTTATCCTTTTCTGGAATTGATTATATATATTCCTGTCATTGCCAACAGTGCGGCAACGGCATATTTCCAATAAAATGGTTCGCCAAGACACAGGCACGATGTCACTGCACCCACAACAGGAATGAGCGAATTGAATATTGCCACCTTACCCACCGGGTTGCAGCTGAGCAGTTTATTGTAGAGTGCGAAACCAAGGGTGGATATACATATGAGCAGGAACAGTATCCCCACTCCGGCTGCTGTAACAACAGGCAATGTTCCGCCAAGCAAAAGAGCGGGCACCACCAGCATCACACCACCCAATGCAAGGCTGTAGCCGGTGGCTGCAAACACGTTGGCATGGCGTCCGAGCCCGCGTGTCATCAGGCCTGCAAATGCCGAGCACAGGGCATTGAGTATTATCATTCCGTCGCCCATAAAGGTGAAGCCGCTACCTGCACCATTACCGATATTCAAGGCCAGAATTCCGGCAAATCCAATGACGCAACCGATAATCTTCGCCGGGGTCAGTTTGTCGCTCTTGAAGAACAGGCATGCCAACAGCACAAGCATGAACACCCCAAGAGAATTCAGGATGGCTGCCCTTGCACCCTCGCTATGCGACAGGCCTATGTAGAAACATGCATAGTGTATTGCGGTGTTGAGCAACGCATAGGCAGCAAGATATCCCCACCCCGTTGCGCCATTGACACGTAGACTCAACCCTTTAGAAAGCGCTATAGCCAACACAATAAGCCCCGACAGGGTAAAACGCACACCGGCAAACAACATCTTGCTTGCCGTCATATCCTGCATGATGGCAAACTCCTCGAAACCCAATTTGATGAGCGGATAAGCCCATCCCCAAGCCACGGCAGCAGTCATGGCAAAAACAACCACCCAACCGCGGCGCTGAAAAACAGAAACACCTGTCACTGTATCGTTACTCATAAATCCCAATCACTACATTAAAATCGACAGCGAAGATACAAAATTATCCACTCACACACAAAATAAAGCCCGATGTATAAAGAAAAAGCAGTGCCCTGGAAACAAAAACCGTCACCACTTTGTTATACAAGAAACTGTCATAGTAACAAGGCGGCTTGCCGCCATCATGGACGGCGGGCATGATATATGGGATTGGAATATGTGACGCTGAAGCCCGCCGTCTTTGAATTGTCCGGCCATGAACGACGTTACTACCGGAGCAATTTCCGCCAACACAGAAATTATAAGATGTAAAGATTATTTACACACAAAATACCACAAAAATTAACAAAAACACACCATTTTTGAAAAAACAGAGACAAAAGTATTGGATTTTAACTTTTTTTTGTCCATATTAGCGCTCTAAACCGAGAGAATCGTGTCTAAAGCATAACAATGTCAGGGGAAATTTGAACAGCTGTGCACAGACATGAGTAAAGAAGTAAAACCCTTTTGAACTATTATTTATGGAAGAGAACAAAAAGAGTGGAATGATTGAGAGTGACAAGGAAATAGTATTCTCGCAGGCAATAAAAGCCGGAAAGCGTATCTATTATATAGATGTAAAGAAGAACCGCAAGGAGGAGATGTACATTTCAATTACCGAGAGCAAGAAACTTGTTTCGGGCGAGGGAGAGAACACCACCCTTTCGTTCGAGAAGCATAAAATCTTCCTTTACCGCGAGGACTTCACAAAATTCGCCAACAGCCTGAAGGAGGCCATTGACTACGTGGTTGCCGAGCAGGGTGAATATGTTCCACGCTATCAGGAAACACCTGCAGAACAGCCAAAAGAGGAGGAAAAACTCAATATTGACATAGAGTTCTAAGAACCGCATATATACCACAGTTGTTTACCGACCAATGGGCCGGTAAACAACTGTGGATTTTATCCACGATATAAACAAAATCATCTCATATATGAAAAAAATCTACACATTACAGGCTTTCGTAGCACTGATGTTGCTGTTAATTCTACCAGGTGCAGCCACTGCGCAACACAAATTCAACAAAATCAAATCCTTTGCAGCAAGGACAGCACCAATCCACGAGGGTTATATGGACGTCATCCACCTCGACAGCGTAATTTCCGAACAGGAACGCGTATACTACACATACAACGAGTTCGGCTACCTTGCATCGCGAAAGACATACCGTCTTGAAGATGGTAACATATGGACTCTCCAGACCGACGAAAGCGAATCGTTCCTTGCCGAATACACCTTTGACGAGCAGAACCGTTGTGTAGACTATTCACATTACGTATATTCTGCAGACGGCAGCAAGGGTACAAAGACAGAACAGATTGTCGTGACATATTTCGATGACAAACGCAGCGAGATGTATTACTATATGGACGAAGACGTCATGGTCTTGGCTCTTGAAGAAGAGATTACATACGACCGATTCGGCAACCCCACCATCATGAAAGAATATACCTTCGATGAAGAAACCCGTACAAGCAGACTTTATGGATATGTAGAGATGCGCTTTACAGGCTGCTGCATATCATACTACGAGTGCGAGAACGGCAACTACGAGCTTGAACTGGATGAAGACCTGTTTGATGAACATTGCTACTACAATGTAGTTTGGGATGCAGATTACAATCAGCTCGAAGGTTTCAAATTCGAGAGAGACGAAAACGGTAATCTCGTATTCTACATAATAGAGGAATCTGATTTTCCCGAATCGGAACTTGGCAACATTGACAACTATTGGACAATATACGACGAAGAATACGAAGAAGAGGAGTACGCAAAGGTTCAGCGCGTAGCAAAAGCAAGCATGGAGGATTATGAAGAGGGCAATCACACAATCGACTTCGATGATGGCGACTGGTACTATAATGGAGAAATCAACGTTCAGATTGAGGAGGTCGATATGGGCGATACCATAATATATGAGAAATTCATCGAGGCACACATTTTTGTGAAATGGCAAGGCAACGGTAGATACCTATACACCCACCCATCGTACAACTACGAATTCCCAATTGGAATAATGTGCTATAGAACCAGCTATGACAACGTAGCAGATTTCCCAATGGGCAGCAACGTTGTAGTCTGGGATAATGAAGCAAAGGAATGGAGATTCGAGAATCACCGTGCAGACTTCATAAAACACTACGAGAAGAACGGCAAAATCATCCAAGAGGCTGCACAGTACACATTCAACGGCGAGACTATGAGAATGGAGGCCATAGATGGAACACTCAAGACAACCATCTACTCTTATGACGATGCGGCACGTCTCTCAACCATCGAGTATCCGAACAGCACAACACATTTTGAATACTTTGGCGACACCAACTACCTGCAGAAGGAGTACACAACCGACGCACAGGGCAGAGAAAGCACCGCGTGCACCTACTACTACAGCATCGGCAAGTATCTGTGGCCTGTGACCAATGCAACAGGAATTGACGAGGTTGCAACAACAGACATTGCCATCAACGGCAACAGCATCACTGCTGACGGCAAGATTAACGTATTCACCACAAGCGGCAGCCTTGTAGCAAGCGGCAACGGCTATGTCACAATAAACGGAAAAGGACTTTACATTGTAGAAGCCGGTGGCAAAGTACACAAAATCCTTATAAAATAACAGAAATACCCAAGTGAGTATGCCTTTTATTTGCAAAATCCAAAAAAAAAGCATACTTTTGCACCCGCTTTTAAGAGACATCGTGTGATGGCGAATTAAGCAAGTAAAATTAATCTTAATTTAGAGTAACACATTTTAATTATGAAATCAATCAGCATCAACGGTTCAGCAAGAACCGAGGTTGGTAAGAGAGCTACCAACGCACTTCGCAACGCAGGTCTTGTACCTTGCAACCTTTACGGTGTAGAGAAAGAGGCTAAGGCATTCAGCGTACCTACAGAGGGTCTCCGCAAGTTGGTTTACACACCGGACATCCACGTAGTTGACCTCACAATCGACGGTGTAACTGTTAAGGCAGTTATGAAGGACATCCAGTTCCACCCAGTAAAGGACACTATCCTCCACGTAGATTTCTATCAGGTAACAGAGGAGAAGCCAATCGTTATGGCAGTTCCCGTTAAGCTCGAGGGTCTTGCCGAGGGTGTACGTGCCGGTGGTAAGCTCGTTCAGGTTCAGCGCTACCTCAAGGTTAAGGCTCTTTACACAGCTATCCCTGAGATTTTGACAGTTGACGTAACAGCTCTCCAGCTCGGTAAGTCAATCAAGGTAGGTGAGCTTTCTTACGAGGGTCTTGAGCTCGTATCAGCTAAGGAGTCACTTGTTGCTTCTGTTAAGACAACTCGTGCATCTGCAGCAGCTGCAGCAGCCGCAAGAAAGTAATCCCTGACGGCAAATGAAATATCTGATTGTAGGGTTGGGCAACATCGGCTACGAGTACGAGGGAACCCGCCACAACATAGGATTTACTGTATTGGACGCTTTTGCAAAGGCGTCCAATACTGCTTTTCAGGACAAGCGTTACGGCTTTGTAGCCGAGGCATCGGTACGTGGACGCAAGCTCATTCTCCTCAAGCCATCGACATACATGAATCTCAGCGGAAACGCAGTGCGTTACTGGATGCAGCAGGAGAAAATAGCTTTGGAAAACGTGCTTGTGATTGTGGACGACCTCGCCTTGCCCGTCGGCGCCCTGCGCCTCAAAGGACAAGGCAGCGATGGCGGACACAACGGGCTCAAGCACATTGCCGCCACATTGGGCACAACCAACTATGCACGCCTGCGCTTTGGCATTGGAAACGACTTTGGCAAGGGGCACCAGGTAAATTTTGTACTTGGAGCATTTGACAGCGACGAGCAGAAAGTCATTGAAGAGCAGCTGGAGACTACAAACGAAATCATCAAGAGTTTCTGCTTTGCAGGCCTTGCACGTACAATGAACCAGTTCAACAAAAAAGGCAACGGCAACAAGCCGCAGGAAAACAATGGCTGACCAGGCACGAATAGACAAATGGCTATGGGCTGTGCGCATATACAAGACACGCAGCATAGCAGCCGAGGCTTGCAAGAAAGGGCACATAAGTATCGGTGACCGCACGGCAAAGCCGGCAAACAACGTTCGCGTGGGCGACATTGTCAATGTAAAGAAAGCCCCCATAACATACTCCTTCAAGGTACTCAAGTGTGCCGAGAACCGCGTGGGTGCAAAACTTGTCCCGGAGTTGATGGAAAACGTGACTCCACAGGAGCAGTACGAGATTCTCGAAATGAGCAGGATGAGCGGTTTCGTAGGACGCATGCGCGGAACAGGCCGCCCAACCAAAAAAGAACGCCGCGACCTCGACCAGTTTGTCGACGACTGGTACGACAGCGATGCCGAGGAGTTTGATTTTGACGAACTATAACAAAGCAGGTGACTTATTTTAGTCACCTGCTTTGTTATATATCACTCGCTATAATCAAACCACCTGTGGCAAAGCGCTGTGTCAATGAGCGCCAAAGGAACACGCTCCACACACTCCACCCACAAAATGCTGTCCCCCTGCTCCTTTGCAAAATAGAACGACAGCTCAACCGTACCGCGCCGGCGGTCAATGCTGCCGGCATCCAACGAATAGTGCAAATGTGACAACACCCTCTCCCTTTCACTCTCAACCGGGAGAGGCCACACCACCTCATCGGCACGCACGGCACCCACACGATGAGCCTTGCTGCCACAGGCAACAACAGCAACCATCGAGGCTAATAATATAAAAAAGCGGCGCGTTATTCTCATACTGAATAAACGCACCACTTTTAATATTGTTTAAGAAAATAATATTTTACGCCATCTCCTCAACATTTCCAAACCTCTCCCACACACGTGCAAAACCATACTCACCCACCTTGCCCTGCGGAACACGCAACACAGCATTGGCATACACATCGGCATCGGCAATGTCGCCCGAGCACATTGGGGCAGCCTCGCACATCACGCACAGCTCCTTCAATGCCTTGCAACTGCGAAAAGCCTGGTCACCCACATTCACAACCGCCGCAGGCACTGTAATACTCTCTATTGCACTACAATTGTAGAAAGCACCATAACCAATGCTCAAAACGCCATCGTGCAACGTCACTTTTTCAAGCGAAACGCAGTTGGCAAGCACACCCTGGTCGAGCATATTCACGCTCTTTGGCAACACAAACTCCTTTAGTGACGAACAGCCCCAGAAAGCACCTTTTTTGACAGAGGCAATCGACTGTGGCAATGTCACAGCCTCAAGTGCAGTGCAGTCGCGGAAAGCCCACCCCTCAAGTGACACAACTCCCTCGGGGAGCGCAACATCCTTCAGTGACGAACATCCACAGAAAGCATACTCGCCCACGCTCTCAACCATAGCGCCCACAGACACCTTCTCAAGCGCCTTGCAGCCATCGAACAGCGAAGGTTCAATGTTTATAAGATTATCGGGCAGATATACATTCACAAGCGAACAGCAACCTGCAAAAGCCTCACGGCCAATCACAATCACATTGGCAGGGAACAGCAACTCTTTCAATGCCGCGCACCCTTTGAATGCACGCATGCCCACAAGATGCAGCGCCTGCGGGAAAACAACCGCCGCAAGCGACTCACACCCTTCGAAAGCACCAATGCCAATGCTCTCCACATTATCGCCAAGCACCACCGATGTAAGCCCTGTGCACTCGGCAAAAGCCTCGTCAAGGATATCATTAACCACATACTCCACACCGCCATTCACAATGACAGCAGGAATGGCAACAGCACCCGAGTATGGTACCGGATTCTTTGTTACAGTAGCGCATCTCTTCTCCTCATCGAGCAGATATGCTATATTGTCAACTATTGTTATCATAAATAAATATTAAATGACAGTCAATCATATTGCCCCCTTGTTTTAGGGAAGCCGTCGGTTTACCGACTGAGGGGTTTGAAAACAGATTCACGGAACAAGCAACGAACTGTCACCGTAGCTCAGGAAACGGAAACCGTTATCAAGAGCGAAGTCATATACTCTGCGCCAATCGCCGCCAATGAAAGCCGACACAAGCAACAGCAAGGTACTCTTTGGCTGATGGAAATTCGTTACAATAGCCTTCACAATGCGGAATGTATACCCCGGCGCAATCATTATGCGTGTGTGGGAATGTACCCTGTCGAGCCCTTTTGCATCGAGCCACTGCAACAGAGCAGTCAAAGCCTCAACGGTAGACATCGTATGCTCGCGGTTATATGGTTCCCACTGCCCCACGCACAGTTCACTCTCTTCAATTAAAGGATTCTCGCCTACCTTCTCACCAAGGAAATAGAGACTCTCAAGCGTACGCACCGATGTTGTACCAACAGCAACAGCTGCGCCACCGGCCGCAATTATTCTCTCAATCAACCCACGCTGCACCTCAATATACTCCTCGTGCATCTCGTGGTCGGCAATCAGTTCGCTCTTTACAGGCTTGAATGTTCCCGCACCAACGTGCAAGGTCACCTCGCCACGCTGCACGCCTGCCGCATCAAGTGCACCAAGCACAGCCGGTGTAAAGTGCAACCCCGCTGTGGGAGCTGCAACCGAGCCCTTCACCTTTGAATATACTGTCTGGTAGGTACTCATGTCGCTCTCCTCGGTCTTGCGGTTCAGGTATGGTGGAATAGGCAACTCACCGGCAGCCTCAAGCAACTGCGCGAATGTAAAGCCGCCGTCCCAGAAGAGACGTACCAGGTTCACCGCCGCACTGCTCACACGCTCCACCGACAGCGTCACCTGCACGCCGTCAATCTCAATCACTTGTGAAAGCACACCACTCTTCCAACGGCTCGAATTACCCACAAGGCATTGCCATACGCACTCCTTTGTCTCCTGGAACATCAACTGATAATCGGCAGGCTGTTCGGGTTCAAGACAGAACACCTCAATCTGCGCACCAGTCTCCTTACGGAAACGCAGACGTGCCTGTATAACGCGCGTATTATTGAACACCATCAACGCACCTTGTGGAATGAAGCTTGGCAAATTGGAAAACTTCTCCTCGCGGATTTCGCCACCTTTATATAAAAGGAGCTTCGATGTATCGCGCTCCGCAAGCGGATATTTAGCAATCCTCTCATCGGGCAACGGATAATCATACTCTGCAATAGCTATTTCCTGAATGTTTTTCATTATATTATCTTTGTTGCAAAGATAATGTAAGAGAAGGTAAAAAACAAAAACAAACATGTTCGAGTTCGCTGCCGCCACGGCAAAAAGACAACACAGAGCGCCGCAAATAGTAATATTGCAAAAACAATCCCATCAGCAGCCGTTCATTACACTCCCGACTCTTTTCCCCGGCCACGAAGCCTTAGTTGCTGGGCAATGCCGGCAAGGTAATGCACATCTTCCCTCTTTCATCCTACATAAAGCCTTCCATAAAAGCATCACATCAACAATATATTGTTAATTCATTATATATCCATACTATACTTATTATTTGTTAAACCAAAACATCAAATATTGCTATTTTTGATTATTTTGCCGGGAAAACAAAGAAATCCGGGTAAGACCTTTTTGTTCTTGTAGTAATACAATCTGTTCACCAAGAGCCGGAGAAAGAAATGAAAGAATGAAATAATCACCCTATCGCCAAATTGCCGGCATTTTTCACGCCTAATACAATAGCAAAAGCGTATTTCTCAGCAAAATATATTATTTATATAATTAATATTCAATGTATTTATCTATAATTTCAAAAGCATGCGAATTATCATTTTTTAAAACCTACATGCATGCAATTCGCCACAATTTTGGGGTAAAATGTCACTTGTAGAGGAGAGTAATTTACGCTCACCAAGCACAGCAGTTACAAGCCATACAATTCAATATATGAATCAAAATTTGGCAAAGCTGTTCTCTACTTCATGCACAGGCAAATCTGCAAGCGAAATTTATTTTTCTCCATGTGGAGCAGCAATAATATCAGGCAATGAAGTATCTTTGTAATATATAAAAAGAGATGAAAACAGAAGAGGCCGAAGGGCGAATTATGTTGATGATATAAAAAGAAGAGTATGATAGATATAAATGTTTGGATGAATGACTTTCTCCATAAACTGGATGAAGTGTTTACCTGTCGCGTTTGGTTCGTTGGCCTGCAAGGCAGTTATGGCCGTGGCGAGGCAACAGAGAGCAGCGACATCGATATTGTAGTGATTCTGGACGAATTGAGCGCAGAGGACATCCAGGCTTATAACGATATGTTGGATACTTTGCCTCATAGAGAACTGATTTGTGGCTTTGTGTCGGGCAAGGATGAAATCCTAAACTGGGAGCCATCCGACCTTTTCCAGTTCTATCACGACACCACCGCCATAAAGGGTAGTCTGGACGATTTGCTTCCGTTGATTGACAATGCTGCCATTGACAGAGCCATCAGGATGGGCGCAGGCAACATCTACCACGGGTGCGTGCACAATATGTTGCACGAAAAGAGCGAGGAGATTCTGAAAGGTTTGTACAAAGCCGCCTCTTTTGTGGTGCAGGCTATCGTTTTCAAGCAGACAGGGAACTACATCAAGCATCAAAGCCGGTTGCTCCAAGTGGCATCGACTGAGGAGCGTGTAATTACAGAGACTTTCTTGAAGTACAAAAACGGCGAGACAGTTGACTTTAACGCGGCATCCCGTATATTGTTCGAATGGTCAAAAAAACGGATTAATAGAACGCGATAAATTTTGAACTTGCTAATAAAATTTAATAAAGATGGAGAAGGAGTACGGAGAGGAATATAACGGAGATTCGCGTTTTGTAGCAGATTGTCGTAAATTGCAATCAATTTATCGTGTAGAGATTGATGAAGAAATACGTCCATATACAGACAGATATGGTAATGTGCATTATTACGGCAACTACATCAGCAACGGGGAGATTCCCAAGGAGGGGTGTTGGAAGAACTTCCTTACCGGGTATGCATTCGACTATGCAAAGAAACGTGTAAATCCCGAGAACAAGAAGCCATACGAAACCATCGAATCGGACAGGCTCTTCAATAATCTCCTTTCGAGCCAACCTATGGCATTCAATTTGTTCTGCCCATTACAACAGATGCTTAAAGAATCTTCCAAAATTGCAACTAAAGTAATAAAAGCCGCTCTCCCCAACTATCCCATACACAAAGTAACGGAAGTAGAATTGGAATTCATTCCTAAGGAATATAAGGAATTGACCGGAGACAAGAGCGCAATGGATGCAATCATAAGATTTGAAGACGAACATGGCAAAAACGGATTCATTGCCATAGAAACAAAATACTCCGAGAATCTTGGCACTAATATAGCCTATGACAGGGATAAAAATGGTAAGAAGATTCCCCGCGTAAAAAGCATTGAGGCGGTAAAGGAACTCAAATGCTTTAACGCTGATGAAGAGCAAAGCATAGTAAAAGGTGACACCCCGCTTACACAAATCTATCGTAATTTCCTTTTGAGTGAGATGTATGGACATAAAGAAGGTTTATTGTCATATTCTATTATCCTTGCTCCACAAAAACATCCTACAACTAAAAAAGAGTTAGAGTCTTTGACTAATGTACTGCGTAATGAGTACAAGAACAAGATAAAACAAGTATATTTGGAGGATTTTGTAAACGCAATAATCATCAATTGCCCTGATGAATATCGCGAAGTATTCGAACGCTTCTATGACAGATACCTCAACTTTGACAAACTGAAGAAAAACGAATAATACCATTATGTTAGCATACACATACATAGAAAAAGGAAAGTTCGCTTTGGTGGAGAAAGCAAGGCCTGCACTAATTGAACCAACCGATGCCATTGTCCGCGTGACAATGAGCAGCATCTGTTCAAGTGATTTGCATATAAAGCACGGAAGCGTTCCTCGCGCCGTTCCGGGCATTACCGTTGGCCACGAAATGGTAGGCGTGGTTGAGGAAGTGGGAGCAGATGTCACCAACGTAAAGCCAGGCGACCGGGTGACCGTCAACGTGGAGACCTTCTGCGGGGAGTGTTTCTTCTGCCGTAACGGCTATGTAAACAACTGTACCGACCCAAATGGCGGATGGGCACTTGGATGCCGCATCGATGGCGGACAGACGCAGCACGTGCGTGTACCATTGGCCAATCAAGGATTGAACCGCATCCCCGACTGCGTAACCGATGAACAGGCCTTGCTTGTGGGCGATGTCTTGGCCACAGGTTTTTGGGCGGCGCGAATTTCGGAAATTAGCGAGGATGACACCGTGCTCATCATTGGTGCAGGCCCAACAGGCATCTGCACCCTGCTTTGCGTTATGCTGAAACAACCCAAACGCATCATCGTTTGCGAGAAATCGGAAGAGAGACGTCGCTTTGTACAAGAGCATTACCCCGATGTACTGCTCACCACCCCCGAGGAGTGCAAGGAGTTCGTGCTGCAGAACAGCGACCATGGCGGAGCCGACCGCGTGCTCGAAGTTGCCGGAGCCGATGACACCTTCCGCCTCGCGTGGGAGTGCGCCCGACCAAACGCCATTGTAACCGTGGTAGCCCTTTACGATAAACCACAGATTCTACCTTTGCCCCAGATGTATGGCAAGAACCTCACCTTCAAGACCGGCGGTGTCGATGGCTGTGACTGTGAAGAGGTACTCGGCCTCATCGAAGCCGGACGGATTGACACCACCCCACTCATCACGCATCGTTTTCCATTGAGTGAGATAGAGGAGGCTTACCGCATCTTTGAGAACAAGATGGACGGGGTGATAAAGATAGCTATCATCTGATTGCAAAATTGAACTTATAATTACAGGAGAATGAAAGAAGAATGTCTTATATGTAGTGCTCCATTGAAGTACCTGGAAAAGGAAATCCTCATGGAGTGTGCCATTTGCCACAAGAAAGAAGAGAGCAAAACCTGTTGCGAACAAGGACATTATGTCTGCAACGAGTGCCACACAAAGGGCATAGATGCCATTTACAAACTGTGCCTTGAAGAAACCTCCAAGAACCCCATAGAGATTCTGGAGAAGATGATGGCGATGCCCTTCTGCCATATGCACGGCCCCGAGCATCATGTGATGGTGGGAACGGCTTTGCTGACAGCCTACCATAATGCCGGAGGGGATATCGTGCTCCCCGATGCATTGGTGGAAATGATGAAACGAGGCAAGCAGGTTCCAGGTGGAGCTTGCGGTTTTTGGGGAGCCTGTGGTGCAGGATTGAGTTCCGGCATGTTCGTTTCCGTTATCTCGCACTCCACACCATTGACAATAGAACCTTTTGCATTGTCGCATAAGATGTCGGCTGCATCGTTATGCAAGATTGCCGAGGTGGGTGGTCCACGATGCTGCAAGCGCGACTCGTACCTGTCCATCCTGGCAGCCATTGATTTCGTGGAAGCGAATTTCGGTGTCTCCATGGAGAAATCCACCGTCGTGTGCAGACATTTCGGCAAGAACAACCAATGCATCCGTTTGCGTTGTCCTTTCTTTCCCAAACACCGGTAAAGAGTAATATTTTATTGCATATATGAGAGTATTGATTTTGTGTACAGGTAACAGTTGCCGCAGCCAGATGGCACACGGATTCCTTCAGTCATTCAGTCGCAACCTGGAAGTGCATTCTGCCGGAACCATACCGGCCGAGAGGGTGAATCCCAAAGCTATCGAAGTGATGAAAGAAGTGGGTATTGACCTATCCGGGCACAGGCCCAAGAGTGTAGAAATATATCTCAACGACGAGTGGGATTATGTGATAACTGTCTGTGGCGGAGCAAACGAGAGTTGTCCAGTGTTTACGGGTAAAGTCAAACACCGCCTGCACATCGGTTTTGATGACCCCTCGGATGCCATAGGGACGGATGAATATGTGATGAAAGAGTTTCGCAGAGTGAGGGACGAAATCCAGATGAAGTTTAAGGAATTCGCCAACAGTATAAAATGACAAGATACATTTTGGGGAAACTGCGACATTATTTCAATACTTTTATCGGATAAAGTGCATCATATCCCAAGGTTCATCCTTGGGGCGACCGGGCGCCTTCTCACCGTTTGTCGACTTCAACAGCCATGCCATGTTACGGGCAAGCGTCTGCATGGTTTGCATGCCCACCCTGTCCAAGGCGGCTTCGCCGGGTGTCCTGCCGTAAACGATGTTCCAGTATTGCGATGTCACCACCGGCATGTTCATCATTTGAAAAGGCATGTTCAGGCTTTCGAATGCTGCAGTGGCACCTCCACGGCGGCACACGGCAATGGCCGCAGCCGGTTTACCTGCGATATTTGCACCGTTTGAATAGAACGCGCGCTGTATTACAGAGAGCAACGCACCGTTGGGCTGACCGTAATAGACAGGCGAACCCACAATGAGAGCGTTTGCATCGGCAAACTTCCCCGATATGCCATTGCATACATCATCGTCAAACACACAACGTCGCAAGCCTTTGGCCGCACACTGGCCACAGGCCGCGCAACCACGTATAGGTTTGTTTCCAATCCATACGATTTCGCTTTCAATACCCTCTTTCTCCAATTGTTTAGCCACCTCGGCCAGTGCTGTGGCAGTATTTCCCTCCTTGCGAGGGCTTCCGTTTATAAGCAGTACTTTCATAATCTTAAAAATTACTTCAGAGTTTTTCCATCGGCAAAAGCATTGCCCACCCGTTTACCCAGTTCAACATAACCATGATGGATGGGCTCATAAGTGATAAGCTGCATCTTCTCAACATCGGGCTTGCCGTCCTCGCCTATGTAAGCCTCATCGACAAGGAGGTTGACGATCTCGGCAACAATATAATACCCCTCCTCGCTCTCGTCAATCTTGCGCAAAATGCGGCACTCCATAGTCATGGGAAAATCGGTGAACACAGGTGCATTCACATTCTCGGCCTTCATGGCACTCCACCCCGTCCTCTGCATCTTGGCAGGGTCTTTCCTGGCACTTACAATACCAACATAGTCTGCAGCAACCATTGTATCCTTAGTGGCAAATGCAACGGTAAACTCACCACAACGCGCAAGGTTCTCCGTGGTGGCATGCGAGCCCATGCTAATCATTATTTCCTTACCGTCCCATTGACCGCCCCATGCAGCATTCATGGCATTGGGAGTACCGTCACTGTTATATGTACCTATAATAAGTACCGGCTGTGGAAGCATCCACGCCTTCTGTCCAAAACTTTTCATAAGAATATCTATTGTTACAGCACAAATATATGGGTATAAATCCAATTATAGAAAACAATCGTGGATAAAAAGTTACAATAATCACCCCTCCGTCCTTCGGACACCTCCCCTAAAACAGTGGAGGAATAAGTTGTCGGAGAAGTTATTGTCCCACTGTCTTAGTGGGGGCAGTGCGAAACAAAAGCACTGCTTGCGACGGCGGAACATTTATGTTCCCAAAGGAGTTCCTACTATTACTCGAGTAATTTCGGAGGGGGTACTTTTAACCGCACCTTGTGCGATTGAACCTGCTCGTATTGTCGAAACTCATTTTTCACCCTTTCCCACATTGAGCGTTGGATAAGATTTGTGTTTATATCTTTGATTAAAATATATTTTTTATTTATTTTGCATAAATATAGTTATACCAGCGGTTGCCTTAATGAGGTTCTTTGTAGGCAGTTAACGACAAAATGAAATTTAGAGAGCCTCCCATAACATTATGCAGAATATTTGGATATCCACTGCGTCATTCGCTGCGACATGGACAATCCCTTGAAGCACTGCAAGTTGTTTTACCAACAACCCACAGGTTATAGATTTGAATGGATGAATAATTATAAGATATGTCTATATGAAATTCGATATTTTCATAAGTTATCGCCGAACTGGTGGTTTTGACACAGCAAAGCACCTGTACGATTTACTTGTCAGGGATGGATACAAGGTAAGTTTTGACATTGACACTCTGCGCAATGGCAATTTCGACACACAGTTACTTTCTAGAATTGAGCAATGCAAGGATTTCATATTATTTGTTGACGAGCACGCTTTTGACAGAACTATTGATCCCGACACCGCCCCCCAAAACGATTGGATGAGGTGGGAGCTGAGTCATGCCCTAAAGCATAAAAAGAATATTATACCGGTATTCCTTTCAGGTGTCACAGACTTTCCCTCAAACTTACCCGACGACATTGTTGACGTTACAAGAAAACATGCTGTTAAACATGACAAAGAGTACTTTGATGGCTTCTATAAAAAGTTGTGTTCAATGTTGACATCCAGAAACACAAAATTCAAGGTGATGATGACATGCGTTCTGTTGTTTATAGCAGGATTTATGACATTATTACTTTTAAATTATAACAGAAATAACAGCACCAATATAAATGAGGAGAAGCCCAACAGTCACACATCAACATCTTACACTGAACTATCCATTGTTGAGCAACATGACACGATAGACATAAGAACTGGTATCCCCTTCCTTGTTGGAACAAACAAGATTGACATGAACCCAGCCACAAAACAAAAGATTGCCCTCATTGTACAACAAATTAAATCAAATGAAACATCTTTAGTAAGCGTTGAAGTCATGACAGCATTTTCACCTGAAGGGAACACCAAATTCAATACAGAAATATCGTTGATGAGGGCAAATGCATTTGCCGACATTCTCAAGCCTCATCTTGATGGTATTATCCCAACAGCAACCTTCATCAGGCACTCATGGAAGGATATTGCGGATAAACTAAGAGAACAGAATCATATATCAATAGCAAACTCGATAGAATCTCTCATTGAACAAGAATGCAACCAGGAGATAATTGGTAAAAAAATATGCGGTTTCCCGGAATATTATGATATAATTAAACCCCTTTTCACCCAGATGCGTTATACAACATGCAGACTAAGACTCGTTAAATTGGATATTCAAAATAACACACACAATTCAAATTGAATTTGCTTATTTCGTCAACAGTTACGAAACAAACTCACAGCCATATTTAAACCTCTCCTTTCACCTTTGACATGTCAACTCTTCGCAACCCGCGCGGTACCTCAAAAGATTGCTCCTCTGCCCGAGAGGAGCTGTCACGCAGTGACTGAGGATAGGGAGCACAACACTTTACAAGATGCTGTTGGCATCTACGATGCCTTAAGCATTAACCGCACTTTGTGCGCTTGAACCCCGGCTGCATTCGCTGTAAAACGCGAAAGCGAGCTTTCCGTTTCGCTCATTGGCGCGGGCTTTCCGTTTTCCGCTTTGACAACACCGTCTTTCCGCAACCCGCGCGGCATAACCTTCAGCTATGCTACGCGCGACCTATTGCTGCCGATGTTGTCGATGCCTTCAGCATTAACCGCACTTTGTGCGCTTGAACCTGCTCCCGCTCGGCATAGTAAAAGTATAACTTTTCCTCTGCTTTTAACTCTGTTGATTTTTCGTTCGCTCACTACAAAAGTTAAAACTAAAGTTTTACTTTCGTTCGCTTAACTGAAAAATTCGCTTACTCGCAGCTTTAATCCCACTTCGTGTGATTGAACCTGCTCCCGCTCGGCATAGTAAAAGTAAACTTTTCCTCTGCTCTCGCTTACTCGCAGCTTTCACCTTTCAGATTTCAGTTTTCAGTTTAAGTTTCCCCGCCTCTGTCATCAGCCCGCGCGCTTCAAGTTCTGCACAGCGGTCAATGTTCAGTTGCGTCCAGTGGCTTTTGGGCCGGCGTGGCGACAGGCGCTGAGCCAAGCGCCCATCGGGCAACCGCTTTAGCGTACTGTCAATCCACCCGAAGCAGAGCGCCTCCTCCACCACCTCAACATACGGCACAGCCGGCCACTGCGGCGCGCACCTGCTGCGGTAAGTCACAACCCAACAACACTTCTCCTTGTCGTGGTTCTCCATGAGCCACCGGCGCAGCTCGGATCGATGCCCAAAGTGAAGTAGGTTAACTATTTCCATAATGCATTGCAAGCATCTCTTTGTATACAACCAAGCCCTTAACCGTCAGCATATACTTTTGACGAGGATGACGAGGAGAATCCGGATAAAGCATACGAACATATCCACCACTCATAGCCGGAGAAAGTGAATACTCAATAAAATTTGGCCTATCCTTTAATCCAACTGCTGCCATCATCTCCCTTACCGATAGCTGTTCCTCTGCAATAGCTCTAATTAAACGTTTAACATTTTCGTTCTCTGGAATGACGCTTGTCGGGGTGCTTGATGGGGTGCTTGCAGGGGTACTTATTGGGGTACTTGTTGGGGTAGCCCCGTCAAGTAACTCTTTTGCCTTGATATGAAGATGCCTGTTCATAAGAACATTATCTTCGCCCATCATAAGGTTACGGAAAAAGCGCTCAAGATGAATAGTTTCCTTATATATTCCTTTCTGAAGATTCTGGTAGTTGGCACGCACAAGAGCATTGCGGAAGTACCAAGAGTTCTTCTCAAAAGTGGTATTATTCACATCGAACCCAAGTGAGCGCAGATACTTGATGATGAATACCGCTGTTGTTCTTGTATTACCTTCACAGAATGGATGAATCTGCCAGATATCTGAAGCAAATTGAGCTATATGCTTAACAATCTCTGACATATCCATACCTGTATACTTGAAATCCCTCTCTCTCTGAATGTCGTGCGACAAAGCATCTTTGAGTTCAAAGGCAAATCCATATGAAACAGAGGCTCCATCCAACACCCATTCTTTCTTAGATATTTCGTAGTCGCGTAATATACCGGCATGTTTGAATATCCCTGTAAAAATTCTTTTGTGAATAGATGTCAATCCATGAAGGGAGAAAGTGAACGATGGCTCATTAATAATTTTGGTAATGTTTGCAGCAGCCTTGTCTGCTTCCTCTTTTTCATCATCTTCAGGTGTTCTAGCAGTCTTTGATTGATAATAAGTATCGATGAGTTCCTTTACTTGTTCAATGGTAATGTCTCCCTCAATATGCTTTGCGGCAGTTTCGTTCAAGTACTCCGATGTTTTTAGACCATCAACAGCCTGCAAACCAATCGCAGTTTTCCACGCCTCGGCTCTCTCTTTACCACCAGGCTCACCCATTTTTATGTAAGTATCAAAGTCTATCATATCACAAAGTTAACACTTTCCATGCAGTTACCCAAACCGGGTGTAGCAAAAATATAATAAACACGCGACATATACAAGCTCCCAGTTCCAGGAGGTTTTTCCAACAAAAGAGCGACTTAATATTTAAGACAAAGAGCATATCAGTTTATCTTATGTAACCAACGCATGTCGGTTTATGTACTTATGTCCAAATAATTAAAAGCAATGGAACAAGTATAAAATCCAAGAAAAAGAGTATCTTCGTGGCATGGCAGACATAATGAGCAAAGAGCAACGGCACAAGTGCATGTCGCGCATAAAGAGCAAGGACACCAAACCCGAGCTGATTGTGCGACGTTACCTCCATGCCCATGGCTACCGCTACCGCATAAACGTCAAGCGCCTGCCCGGCACCCCCGACATAGTACTGCGCAAGTACAAGACAGTCATCTTCATCAACGGCTGCTTCTGGCACGGTCACGAGGGCTGCAAGCACTTTGTAATGCCCAAGAGCAACACCCCATTCTGGCAAAAGAAAATAGAACGCAACAAACAGCGCGACATCGAAAAACGCATCCAACTGCGCCGCCTCGGCTGGCATACAATCATCATTTGGGAGTGCGAACTAAAACCAAAGAACAGACACACCACCCTGCAAGCTCTTGAACAGACACTGAATAAAATCTTCCTACTGAATAACGGTGCAAAAGTAACAGCAGACTATTCTAACGAAGAAGAAAGCATCGGGATGGTGGCGGAAGAATAAAATTATGCTTCTGTCGCATCTGCCATATTGTCATTCACGCGCTACCGCACTAGCCACTTTTTGCTCACCCGTATCGTTGGCAAACTTTTTGAAGAATGTAGATAGCAAACAATAATACGAAACACACATGAACCCTAATACAGAATACGAAAAATTCACCCAAGAAATATATCAAGAATTGGTTAATGCAGATGCTCCCCAAAGAATCGATGTCCAACACAATATTAAGTTGAAAGGCAGGTCTGGACAAGAGCATCAGATTGATGTATATTGGGAATACGAAATTGCAGGAGCAAAGCATAAAGTAGCAATAGAATGCAAGAACTATAATAAGACTGTAGAGATAGGCAAAGTCAGAGATTTTTTTGGTACATTATATGATTTAAATGATGTGAAAGGCATCATGGTTACCAAAAAGGGATATCAAAAAGGAGCAAAAGAGTATGCTTCATATTATGGTATAGATTTAAAGGAACTGAGAAACCCCAATCCTGGCGAAACTATTATTGGAGAAATAGAGCATCATTTCTACATTTCTAGCAGTAGTTGTTTATTTTTAGTAGATGAGGAATATGCTAAAGCTTCCAATTTAAATATCTTAAGATATAAACAACTTTTAGATTTTGTACATATAGCCAAAACTCCCAAATGGGTTAATTCAACTCATGTTCCATTAGAGCTGTTAAACGACATAATCATAGATTCAAACGGGAAGAATATAGCTTCATTGGACGAAATAAAGAAAGGACTCCCCGAAAATTCCAATTCTGATATTATATATAAGTACGAAGATGCTTATGTAAACACTAAATGGGGAAATATCAAAATCAATGAAATCAAATTTGAATATGAATGCAGTAATGAGATAAAGGTAATAAAAATCGATGCTCAAGGTTTTGTAAAAGCGATACTAATAGACGCTTTAAATGGAGAAAAGAGACTTATTGCCAAATAAATCTTATTTCTCCCTTTTCACCAATTTAGATACCGGCAACAACTGCGGGTTGTAGCCTTTGCCGTCTTTGGTTGCAGCACTGAAATCAAGTTCTCCAAGATAGAATTTCAGTCTTGGGTCTATTTGATATACCAGATAAAGTTGTTCATCCTGTTTGGTAACCACCATAGGTTCCGCATCTCCCGCTGGTACCAACTTGGGTCCTGCGCCATCAAAACCATAAACTTCGTAACGGTCACCCTTGTTGTGTATAATCAGATATTTGGCCTTTGTGAAACCCTCCACCAGTTGAAGCACTGCACCGTCCATTTTAAGTGCAACGCCAACCTTTCGAGTCTCTTGCAACAACTGTATGGCATTGTCAAAATGTATACCTTCTTTTGTAATAAGAAGAGCCAAAGCATCATCAAAACCATCAATGTAAGATAGTGCGGATGGTTCTGGAAGCACATTTTGCGGATTCTCGCCCAAGCCACAAGGCTCTATATAAAAATACCGACGCAATTCTGCAAGCAAAGCATCATTATCTTCTTTATACTTATCCCCCTTTTCAAGTGCCAATGAAAATATCCCTCTATTGGAATAAGGAGCATACATCTTGCCAAGCACATCCTGAAAATGCTCCTTTATATAAGACTCCGCATTCACGCCAAGCCTTGGAGCCATTGCATAGAAACCGAACTTCTCCGACAAAATCTTCTGAATCTCCGTCCTGAACATTTCGCGCACCTTAACCTTCCATGCATCCTTTTGAATAGTATTATTACGGGCATATAGCGAAAGCACAAACAAAAAGTTCACATCGTAATGACACACAAGCATCGTATCCCTGTCGAACAGGCGATTCTCAAACTGCCTGTTAGTGAAATAAGTTTTCTTCTTTTCTGCAATCTCAATCTCCTCTTTATAACTCAGTTCATTATTGAGTCTCGCACTTATAAAAAAGTTTGGAATGATGTTATAACCCTCTGTAACATCATCTCGTAACATTGGCACCTTAGCCATCCACTCGCTATCAGCGGCATCTCCATTCATAAACAAATTAAGATTCCACTGAATAACATTGCGAGCGTATGTAAACTGCTTGTACACCGACTCTTTGCCTACCTGGTTGCCACGCTTGTAGTACTTTGAATCACCGACATAGTAAATTGGCTTATCATCTTCATGGGTGGTCAATCCCTTGTATGTGTACATATGGTCTACACGTTTGCCATCTTCTTGCTCTTTCAGACCCTTTGGAATGTCATCATCACCAACAAGCTCATCAATGATTGCCTCGAAAACAATGTTAAAATTCTTGACAAGCAGATATTCACGCTGCGTGCTGTTTGTTCGCACTTGCCTTGCTGTGTCAAAGAAGGCATAGCACAAGCTCCATAACTCCAAAGCTTTGTCCGAGAAATACTTGTATTTTATTTGAAGTAAACGTGCTCTACCCAGACCATCCAGATAAACTTTAAACTGTTTACCCTTTATAAGGTTGAAATTGCAGTTAATATCAACAGCAAAGCCATAGTGTTCACTAATATAGTTGAGGATTGAGAAAAATATTACCAACAACTCCTCATCAAAATTTATTTGTCGTTTCTTATTTACTGGGTTAAGATAAACAGGCTTATTATCTTGTACTATTGCACTTGAAGTTGCAATAGTACGGGTCCAATTTATTTTGTTATATCCCGAATGAAGATTCCTGAGCACAAAGAAAAAGAAACTCTGATTGTCCTTATTGAATTCTAGTAATGCCAACAATATATCAAGGAAAGTATTGCTCAGTTTCCTCTGTCCCTTTCCAACTTGTATAATTTTCTTGTGAAAAACTATATCTGAATCCTTGTGAGTGTTCTTGAAAACAACTATCGCACGATATATCCACACTGCGAATTCATAAATAAAATTCCTCTCGGTCTCTGTCAGGATATCGCATCCATCAACATCAAGAATATCTTCAGGCTTATACTTGCCAAAAACATAATCAATTTTATCCTTAGTCTCTAACAACACCTTAGGAAGTATAAATACACAATCACATAATGTCGGATTATAGAAATACCCCACATAATTCAAGGAGACATAACCTTCAATTGTCTCCAATGCATCAACTCCGTGAAGAATATCCCTCACATCATTGGCTCTGTATTTATACTCCTCAATAAGTATCCGCATTACTCCACAACTATGTTGACACCCAACTTTTCTTTGATTTCCATCAAGAATTTACGCTTTGTCGGGTTATTGAACTTGGTTACAAACCAATATCCATTAATATATTTCTGTGAACCGCCATATCCGCCAGGAGTATCTTCGGCTAACTTGTCACGTGATATTATGGGGTTGCCACTCACTTGCAATCCCAGCTGAGCCACCCTCTCAATACCGACCTTCTCTATCACTTTCAAAAATTATCCTATTGCAGTTTTCTCTGATATGCGCTCCCCGTCAAGTACAACCTCAAAGGCAGTTCCGTCATTTTCAGCGACTTCACCATCGTTGTTGATATTTCCACCAACTGAATCTACATCTACAAGCGTCAAGCCCAAATTAGTCAAGAATAACTGAACTTTCTCATTCTGTACGACTACATTTCCGTCAGCGGCTGCAGAATAAAATCTATCGAAATCCAAAGTACTGCCATCAGTATCATTGAATATTGAATTCTCAAAACCATAATCCTTGAACACATCGTTCCACAAGTAGAAAATCACCTTGCTAACAAAAGTCTCAGTGCTGATTATTCCGTCATCTGCCTTACAGAAGAAAAAACCCAGTTTTTTGTCGGCTGAACTAGTCGTTGTTCCAATTACGGCATTTATTTTCTCCAAAAAATCCCACCAAGCACAAACTTTCTGACCAATCTTTATCTTCCAGTCAAGTTCTTTTCCACTATTATCACGACCTTTCACAATTGGTCTGAAGCGCCAATCCCAACGTCGTTTGAAGGCAGAGTCAATTGGAAAGAGGCTTTGGTCACTTGTATTCATTGTAGCCCAAATATACAGGTTGTTTGGCAACAAAAGAATCTCACCATCAAAAACCAGCTTTATTACATCGCCCTCATTATACATAGAGTTTATACTCTCCTTAACCCCAAGTTCTATCTTAAAGTTGCTGAATTTCTTTGCAAGATGGTTCTTCATATCATTGTCCGCATGTATAAAATAGTCAGAGAATCCATAACTATTTCTGTCAAGCAACTGGAACAGGTCGCCAAATATTTGCGCGCAGTTACCTCTATTTATCTCTTCAATAATCAAGAATTGTTTCTTGGGTTTAGTTCCTTCTGCAGCTTCCGCATAGAATTTCCAGGCTTTGATATATGCTTGCAAGAATGCTTGGTCAACAAACTCATAGACAATGCGGTCCTCTGTAACCTGCGTACCATCGTTCTCTACAATGACCTTGCCAGTAACATCACGCATAGCCACCTGTTTTGTCGTTGGCTTATAGCATCCAACAAAAGTTGAGTAGTCGCTATCGGGATGAAATGTTGTACGAACGACACTCTCACCCTCCGTATGTCTCTTTACTATATGAGATTTACCCGTACCGGGTGCACCATAGTAGATTTGCTGATGTATATCATCAATAGTATTCATGGATGAAATATTTTTCAAGTTCAATATTATTCTTACTAGATTGGGATATCGCTCCTTAAATATATCAGCGTTACTGCAATCGACGGTCACAAAAACACCGTTGTTAACACTACCGATAAATTCATAGAACTCATCACTTAGGTATGTTGGCAAATTGTTTTCTTTTTCTTTAAAAGCTTTAAGAATTGATTCACCTTCTTTTGTAAGGATAATTGTTTTGTCTGATGTAAAAGAAAACAAGCCAGAAAGCAACAAATGGTTTCTTAGTATATCCATCTTTGCTTTTTCAAGAAGAATATCATCAGCCTCAACGCCAACCACATGCCTTGCAATTTGAAATGCAGCTTCTTTCTGCTGTTCCTGAGTGCCCGATAAATTTGTAAGGAAATTACTACCAGAAATAGACAATTCATAAATTGCACTAAGTAACGGTCGTTTACAAACACCATCAACCTTAACCCATTGTTTGGAAAGCAATGCAAACACGTATTCTTCTATCAACACTTTATTGTCTATATAGAGAAGTCTTGCAAATGGAGTCAATCTTATCGATTCATTATAATCCTCTAACAAACCAATGTTTCTGCACATACTAGCCAGCGTTGCTGGATTTCTATTTGCCTCCAAATCTTCATTTTCTGCACTACCAGATCTGTTTTTGCCTTTTTTCATCAACTTCTTCAACTCACTTCTACGACTTTTAAGCAAGATACCCTCATCAAACAAATAATTTGTAGCATATGAACTGTTTAACGCTTCTGCAGCCAAAGCATAATATGAAAAGATACAGCTAGCATTACCTAAATCAAAACTTTCATATTCGCTGATAGATATACGTGAAAAATTATCAATAGCCTGAACCAGCCAACTAATATTCAGTTTGTCGACATTTCTATTTCTATCAAGTTTACATATTTCTACTTTCATAGTAACTAACGTGCAATCTTATGTTGATTTATTTATTTTTTATATCAAATATGGAAGTAATGTCAGAATTATCTCCTTGAGAACAGGTACAACTATAGAATTTCCAGATTGTCTATATGCAACCTTATCAGAAACAACAATCTTGAAGTTATCACTAAAGCCCATTAATCTAAGACATTCTCTTGGAGTCATTTTTCTTGCAACAGCATCTTCCATGCCGTTTCCAAAATCATATTTACCAATATAGATTCGCTCATCTGTGTAATGATGTGGCTGTGGTCTTTCAACTCTTAAATCGCCCGACCAATTATCTTGTTGAGTTGCTGTTTGACAACCCGTTACATCTTGATTTACCCTAGCCTTTCTATCATTACGTTCATAATCAGTAACCCATTTAAAACCTTTCTCTCCTAAATAATACTTATCATCAACAGGAGATTCTTCCATAAACTCGTGACTAGTCTTTGTTAAAGGTTTTTCCTTTGGAAACACATATTCTTGTTTGTATATGTCTTCTCTAAATCCTATCAAAAATAATCTTCTTCGTAATTGTGGGTGATCAAAATCTTTAGCATTCAATATTTGAAATTTAATAATATAGCCTAAAGATTCCCACACCTCTTTCATAATCTTCCAAGTCCTCTTTTTATCATGATTAAGCAAGCCGGCAACATTTTCATATATAAATATCTTTGGTTGACATTCTTTAATGATCCTTGCATAATCATAAAACAGAGTTCCTCTTGTATCTTCTAAGCCCATTTTATTTCCATAAGTAGAAAAACTTTGACAAGGGCTACCACCAACCAGCACGTCTACCTCTCCCAAATAATCTTCACCCTTCATAAAACGAACATCAGTATGAAAATCCTCATAAGCAAGTTTGTTGTTTGCAAGATAGGAGTCTTTAACAAAATTTTCTTTAGCACTTTCATACTTACTATATAAGCCATTAACATAATTTGTCCTTTCCCTCTTTGAAGGAATAGAATAGCAATATTCACGAATTTTTTCATATTCGCGCGTCAACAACATCCTTAATTCATCATACCTTTCCTTCTCTGGTGAAACTAGTGTTCTTGCTTTCTTTTGAAGTCTAATAAATTCTTTTCTAAGCTCGCCATCAAATGGTATCAGTTCTATTTCCCCATTATCACACGCAAATTTAATTTCGTGCGATATATTCAACTGCCTTAAAGCTTCTTCAAATGCGCCTATACCACTAAAAAGAGTACCAACCTTTAATACCTTATTCTTTTTCATCGCCTATCCCCCTTAATAATGCTCACGATTTCTCCACCTCAACAAAAAATTCACTTATCTTTATCCCCAACTTATTGCATACACGGTCAAGAATATCGATAGAGATATTGCGTTTCCCATTTTCAATATCACTCATATATCTACGGTCAATGCCCGCTTCATTGGCAAAAGCCTCTTGCGAGTATCCCTTTTCGCGACGGAGACGAACAATTGTTCTGCCCAAAGTTTCTTGTAAAGACATATTTTAACAAAATGTTTTTTCAATTTTACAAATATCGGCATCATTGGAATATCATACAACGGCCGATAGTGCACAAACACTATTCACCTACTAAAACAATTACATTTATGGTTTTATCAAAGAGAGTGTGAGTTTGACAAAATTAAACAGCTGACATCTGGAACAACAATCTGACGTTCATTCCAAAATCACGCAACCCTCTCCACAGTCCCCTTCTCCACCCTATAAATTGCATTTCCCCATCCACACAACCTACCAACTCTTAAAATAAGTTAAAAACAGCATTGTTTTTGAAAATAATCTATTGTTTGAAAACAAAACGGGGTTCCCGGATGTTATATTGGTTGTATTAACTTTAAAGACAGACAGGAGAGATGGAAAAACACGAAATAGAGAAACTGTTGCTTGCAGGGATGGGAGAACTGTACAAATTTGCATATAAACTTACACGTGACTATGACAGGGCGAACGACTTGCTGCAGGAGACATTCTTGAGAGTGCTTAAAAATGCCGACAAGTTCGAGGATGATGGCAAGTTCATGAGTTGGGCTTTTGTTATAATGCACCATGCTTTCCTGAATAACTGCAAGCGCGAAGAGCTGTGCATTGCTGCCGAGGAGTCGCTCCGCACTGCCACATTCACAGCAAAGGACGAGAGTTCTTCGGGGACGGAGGTCGATGACATTTACTGCGCCATTGACGAGCTGCCGGGCAATGCGGGCAAGGTGATGCGCCTGCTCATCAGCGGACACAAGTACGTTGAAATTGCAGTTAGGATGGAAATCCCCATAGGGACGGTAAAGACAAGAATAAACGTCTCCAGGTCAATACTGAAGCAGAGATTGAAGGACTACTTGAATTGACACTACACCCCCCGGCGCGCAGAAGAAAGATGCTCAGCCATGCGGAGCACGGACACGTGAGCACCGGGTCAATATTCCGCTGTTATCTCCAATATCTCACAGCCATACTTATCGAAACTGGCCTTGCCGAATCCTTTGATTGCAAGGAGTTCGGCCTTGCTCTTTGGAACAGCCGAGGCTATATTGAGCAGTGTGCTCTGGTGCATGATCATATATGCAGGCAGCTTGTCGGCGACACAACGCTCCCGGCGCCACTCCTGTAGCCTGTCACGGAGTGCCTTGTTTACAGTTGTCTGCTCCGTGTTGGCTTTTGCAATCTTCGTCAGTCTTTTTCTTGCAACGCGGCGGTCGGTGAGCAGGACTTCGGTCCTTATTTTCAGGTATCGCTCGACCGAGAACCCTTCTGCCATTATTGACTCAAGCGTCCTGCATGCAGTATCAAGTGAGATGAACACCTCGTCGGCCGCCTCCTTGAGTCTCTTCTTTGCTGCCTTGTTGTCAATCTCCAAATCATAGAATGAGGCACATGCTTTCCTCATCTCGTCCAGAACAGGGAGATAATACTCCGATGCCTTGAGCAGCCTTGCGTTCAGGAACTCATTGCCGGGGTCATCGGCAGCCTCGATGCGTGACAGCTGGTTCCTAAACGACTGTCCAGTCCTGCTCAGCTCGCGCGCCTTCTCCACGTACCCGTACAGAGCCTTATACTCCAATGCGTACAACACATCGGCGCCGCCTTTCCATGCCTTGCGGTAAGCTGTCAGCGCCCTGACTACATCCTCGACGCCGAAAATATCCCTCAACAGACTGAAAGCGTAGCCCCTTTCAGCGGCAGAGAGAGAAGCGCACACACTATCGGGCGAAGGCTTTGCGGCATTGAACACAGCCACGTGCTGGTCGGCATAGATTGAAGAGTATCTTATGGGACTATCGAGAGAGATGCCGTCGAGCGTGCGGCACCTTGAAAGGGCTACATAAACCTGCCCGAAGGCAAATGCTGCAGCGGCATCAATTATCACCCTGTCAAAGGTCAGTCCCTGGCTCTTATGGATGGTCACCGCCCATGCTATCCTCAAGGGGAGCTGTCTGAACTTGCCTACCACGCTAGGCATTATCTCGCCCGACTCCTCGTCCAGTGCATACTGTATGTTATCCCAGTCTATAGGTTTTACCACTATGGGTGTACTTGTCCCGTCGGATACCGTAACCACACCATCCTTGCTTATTCCCTCGACTGTTCCAATCTTGCCGTTGTAGAAACGCCCCTCGGGGTCATTCCTGACGAACATAACCCTGGCACCGACCTTCAAGGTAAGGAGCGGCTCCGCAGGATAACTGTTCTCGGGAAAATCACCCTCCACCACAGCCTCGAACGTCGAGGGTTTGCCGGGGAGCACAGCCAACTTGGTATCATTGATTTTATCGGCCTGCGCATTATGCGTTGTAAGACGTATAACATCGTCATCGGCAGGGAACGCGCCTACACGGGCATTGAGTTTCTCGAGCACAGACTCTGTCACCCGGTTTTCCCTGACGGCATTCAGTATCTCAAGGAAATCATTATCCTTCTGCCTATGCACCTGTTGCAGCTCTATTATTATGTAGTCCAGTTTCTGCAGAGCCTTGGAATGGAAGAAATAAGGTGCCGGGTATACCATCTCCATATATTGGCGCTCGCTTTCCTTCACCACCGGGGAGAGCTGGTTCGCATCACCAATCATCAGTAGCTGCACCCCGCCGAAGGGCTTGTCATTACGGCGGAAAAGCCTGAGGGTCATATCCACTGCATCAAGGATATCGGCCCTCACCATCGATATCTCGTCAATGACAAGCAGGTCGAGAGTCCTGAAAATCTTGAGTCTCTCCTTATTGGGCTTACGATACTTGTCGGGCATCTGGTACTCGGTGATGAGTTCCTTTACATCGGGGAGATATGGACAAAGCGGCAACTGAAAGAATGAATGGATAGTTGTACCGCCTGCATTGATGGCAGCCACGCCCGTGGGGGCCAGCACAACAAAACGCTTGGATATGTTCCGGGTGAGGTACTTAAGGAAAGTAGTCTTTCCCGTACCCGCCTTTCCGGTCAGGAACACCGACTTGTCGGTACACCTCACATACCTCTCGGCCGTTTCAAATATGCTGTCCTTTACAATATCCATATAGCGCCTGTCTTCTCACTGCAAAAATATATACAAACCGGCAAGAAATGCCAACCTTGCCTGAATAATTTATAAAAAACAGAATAATACCCCCCTGTATATATATGATACAAGTAAAGTAAAGCAAACTGCCCTTATCGTCAAATCCAATAGGCTTGTTACAGCAGTGGCTTTACATTCCTTAAAAAAGTGCTTTGTTCATTTCATTTGCAGATGTAATGAGTTTCTTTGTATCCGTCTACCTTATTAGTAGGAGTTTCTGATTTTTGTATAAATAAAGAATACGAGATTCTTCCCGAATCTCGTATTCTTTATAATTCAATATTTGTTGCCTGAAGCCTACTCACATCTGTACGTTATCACACGGTTTTTGACAAGCAATCCTTCGCCTTTGCCATTGTAATTGGTTTTGTTGTACAGACAAACATCAAAATTAAGGTCGCCCCAAATGAGTGCACCACGTTTCTCATCATAGTAGTTCTGTAAGTTGTTGCAGAACTTGTCAAAGCGCTCTATGGCATCCACTTTCTCACATGGTACCGCGGCAAATTCCCTGTTCACTGTTTCAACTTCAAGAATACTCTCTATCGGGAGAAATGTCATCTGTTCGTTTACCACAATCTCATAATGCGACATAGGACCATTGATTTCGCATGCGGTGAATGCCAGTGGCACAAGTGCCACCAGCAAAACCTTTATATACTGTTTGATTCTCTTTTCCATAATCATTCCATTTTAAGCATTCTCTGTACTTTCTCCTTTGAGGGGACAATTGTCTTGCCGTCCTCAATGAATATAACCTTATCCACATTGCCGTCTTCAAGCATAATTGCCTTGAGAGCACGTGCCATTGCAGCCTCCATATCAGGAATTATGAGACCGGCATCGTAGTCGGCTGTTGTGAAATCTACGATGTTGCCATACACGAACTTGCCTGCGAAGTAGACGAATGCCCTGCAGTGATGAGTTGTGTTGGGTTTGAGCTGTAGCACACGTGTAAAGAGACCGGTGCTCTTGTTCAGCGCCACATCGGTATCACGTATCACCGCACTTGTACCATTAAGCAGGTCACTCTCGGTTGGTGCATACTCGAATCCGAATATCATCTCGCCATAGATATTCTCATTCAAGGCCTCGAGAATGGTGCTGTTCACCTTACCTTTGAGTGTAGTCCATTCATCATCGAGTGCTGCATCGAACGTCGTCACATCAAAGTTCTCGGCAGGCTCAGGGCCAATGGTAAACTTCCTTACCGTGCTCTTGTATGTTTTGGCACCGTCGGCAGTCTGCACCACCAGCTGGCAATAGAAGTCGCTGCCCCAATCGAGATTGGGAAGTTCAAGCTCCCATTCGCGCCCATCATCGAACTTATCATATATACCGGTAGGCTCTTTCATATCCTTGTTGCGGGAGATGTCAAAGCGGACCATATAGTTCCTGATGAAATCATCGCCTACTGGGACCGACTCATCAAGCAGTTTCCACAACAATTCGTTCACACGTCCTCTTATCACAGCCCTATTCTTGTCGACAAGCGGTGGATCAAGTGTCACGATATACTCTTTCTTTTTTGTCTTGAACTCATTTATTTCGGAAATGAATTCAGTTGTCACACCATCGACAGTCTTCTCCACACGATACCTATAATAGTATGTTGTCGAGTGGTTCAGATTGGGCAGGATATACCTCATTCCGCAAACATGAACACCATCATCAATCCACGATGCAATATTGTCTACACGCATGAAACTTACTTCGCCATCAAAGAGGTCATTCTTCTCCGATGCATACTCAACCGTAATCACAGCTCTTCCCTTTGCGTAGGGGAATAGAACATTGGCAAACATCTCCGCTTCATCAGAACCGGGATTTTCGACCATATTGCCTATCGGGTCCGGTATCTTGAATTCAAGCACATCTGTCTCCACGCGCGGCCTCACCCCATCATCATATATAACCTTGGCATAATATGTCCTGCCCGGCACCCATCCTTTCTCGGTTAGTACCACAAGGTCATAGTCATCCTTCACATCATCGCGTGCAAAATCATCGTACTTTGCATCAATCACCCTCACAATCACCATTTCATCGAGATACTCGCTACGGTCCTTCATCTCCGAATCCTTGACGACAAAACCGTCATCCTCCCAGGTATTCTTGTCCTCGGACACCACGAACTTATACTTGCTACGGTTGGTCACTCCCACATAACCCCTGTCAACCATCACAAGCAGGCCCACATTGTCAATGCTTGCCTCTACCTTGAAGTCATGGAACACAGGCTTGGTCTTGAAGACTATCTCATTTCCGTCATACGTTCTGTTTGTAGTGTTGTCAACCACAATGGCACGGTAACGGTACTCGGTATCCGGTTCAAGCTGGCCACCCACATCCCATGTAAAATCAGTGTGCCCCAAATTGCCGAACGGATCGGTAGCCTTGGCATTACCCGGGTTATAGACGAATCCCACATTGAACTTGCTTGTCGTGTGGTCCATGTTCTCCTCGTCGAACAATGACTGGTGCGCCTTGCCATTGAGCACTGCACCGACAGCCGTTATTTCCGTCGGGTCGAGTGTTGCGGGCGAATAGTAATCCTTGAATCCGGCATCCCACAGATGGCTGTATGTATATACATCATTTGCACCATCATACAGATATGCCTTCACCTTGAATTTCTCGGGCGTGAAGTCCTTGCGGTAAATCATTGTCTTCATCACATTTGATACCGGCGTAGTGTACTCGAACATCTTGATTCGCTCGAACTCATTGCCTGCATTGTCAGTGAATATGAAACCACCCTCGGTAATATATGGATTATCAAGAGCCTCCTTCTCGAATTGTCCCTCAAGGTCGCAATACTCGTACTGCATATCAGACTTCGTCATCTTCACCTCATACGGTATGTAGAACTCGTCCATCTTGCCCATAACGCCATAGCCTGTGAAGAACGGGTTATATGCCAACGGATATACAGCAATCTTGCGTCCCCATAACTGCTCCTGGTCGTGCAGTCTGGCAACATATTTTACATTGTTGGGCGATATTGCCTTGAACTCACCCATACTCTCAAGAAGCAAGTCCGGTGCTCCATCTTTCGCTGCACCCGGCGACACATCAACAAACATCAATGCCGCATCATATGAGAATATAAGATTCAATTTATTCTTCAGGGTACCCGTATATTTGCGCTCATCCTGTGCCAGATGACGGTCATCAATCTTGTCTGTTCCCGGAGTTGCATTCAGCACCCACAAATCAATGAAAACAACATTCTCTATACCGAGTTTCTTCATCCACTCACTGGCCTGGAACGTCCATGCCCCGTCTCCAATAGAAAATACAACGTCAATCAAGAATCCCCATTGCAACTTAAAATATGTATCCGCATTGAGTCCCTTGTATATCTCCTCCCTTTCGGCAAGCCATTCCAAGTCATCGGAAAGTTTTTCGGTTCTCTGCCCGAACTTGTATGTCAACTGAGCCGCCACTTTAGGTCCGGTACCCACCTTCAACTGGAACTCAAGTCCTTCGCCCAGAAGACCAATACCAACCTTCAAGTGCAACGCAATGAAAAACTCACCCTTGAGTTTTATCTCACCCGACGCGTCGCTCTCAAACAATTTATCGCCACTCTCGACATTCTCATTATTATTATCCCATATCACATCCTTGCTGGCACCGTCAATCTCAAAGCCGGCTGTTCGGTCAATCTTAATCTCGGCCTCGGCATGCAGGCTTGCCTCAAACAGATATGTCCAAGTAAATCCCACGTCAACATTGATTGTCAATCCGGGAATCAGCACCACCGGAACGTTTATGGTAAGGAAATCCTTCTCCAGATAATCATCTTCGGGCTTCAGTTCCACTTTTGCGTCAAAGGTTATCTTTCCCGACATAGAAAGCCCCACCGTACATTTAATCTTCTTTAGACCAATGCTATTGTCTATCATTACGGAAGCATTGGCCGAGAGTATTGTCTCGCCCTCAGCCACAACCGTGATTGGCGCATCACTGTCATCATCATCATCCTTGCCGGTAATATCTTCCACCTTTACCTGGCCGCTGTCGCTTATCGTAAGCCTGCCTTTGAACTTCATTTTCTTCTCGACATTGGCATTACTGTTAACCTCAACCTTGCCGTCACCGACTCCCACATCAACCGAAGTGTCGGTGTCCACACGCTTGCGTACAGCCCTTCTCTCAATCACATCCTGCGGCACCACCTCGTCCTCGTCCTTTATGCCGCTCACACCGCAAGCATAAAGCACTTCGTACACCTCTTCAAGAGGCAATGGAGTACATTTCATCTCAACCCGGCCTTTTTCATAGTCCACTCCCATACTCTCCACACGTCCCATGAAGCCATACGGCAGTTTATCTCTATAGATATTGCATATAACCTTCTGCCCCACCTTAGGTACAAGAGTCTTCGTAAGACAGTCAATCCTGAAGTATATTGTCCTGGCCGAATCGCTCTCCACAATGTATTGGAACAACTCCTCGCCAATCTCGAACACGCCCGCAGCATACTCCATTTCGGGCACCTCAAACATAAGGCTGTCAATATCACTTATATAAATCCCGGTACTGTCAGGTGTCAGTGCACCGTCGAAAACCATCTGTACAGGTTTCTCGTACTCGTTGTTCAAAGAATCCTTGTTCGAGAATGTAATTTTCCAGTTACCGCCCTCGGGCAGCATGAAGTCCTTGTTGTCCTTGCGCATCACGCCAAACGATTTTTGCAAGTCCACCTGCGCCATTGCACCGGGCACAGCCATCATGATGGCTACCGATGTCATTATCAGATATCTAACGAACCTTTTCATCTCACCACAACTTTAAGTTTGCACTCCTTCACCTTTGCCAGGTATGTACCCTTGGGCAGAATATCCAGCGACAAATTCGCTGCGGCATTTACAGCAGCCATCAACACCTGTTTTCCGGCAGCATCATACACATACAAAGTCTGCCCATGTAATGAGCCATGGAACACCAGTTCACCGTCAATAAATCTCATAGGGTTCTGCTCGGTCACCTCGGTCACATTGTCAATGCCGGTGAGCACAGCCTCCACGAACCTCATCGACTTTATCTCGTCGCGTTCGAACATATAATCTTCGCTCACGCCCAGAACCTCCACCATCTGCATTACCTGTCCATCCTTTTCGGTAGTGTATGAATATATATAGGATTCGGCATCAATCTCAATATCGAACACACGACCATCAACAAGTGCAATCACCACCTTGTCAAACTGTTTCTGTTCGCCATCGGCCATTACAGGCGCAGTGAACAGGATAGCCAAAAGAAGAATAACCAACTTTTTCATATCATAGTCATTTTATCATTTTCCATAATTGCGGCTCACACCACGGTAACGTTTCAAATCGGATAGCGTGCCATGTGTCTCACCATCCAGTATAAGTGTCCCAAACACAAAGCGTTCATACATCTCGGGCACATAGCACTCAATCGTCGCCTCCTCACCCGGCCACGAACCCTTTATTCTCATCTGCAGATATGGTATGCCGTTCTCCTTGCGCATCTCGGCATCCGCACGCACCTCGCCATCCACCACAGCCACCAGACGTGTCCTGCCCAGCGAGTCGGTCATCTGCACACCGTCCACTGTCAGCGACGAGTATAGCACCGTCTCATACAGGAACTCACGCGGGTCGCACTCCTGCCACTCGAACACGTTCACATAACAGCTGTCGGCCACCACATTCTCAGTGTTGTCCATGTTCAGTGTCTGCGCCTGCACAACCACCAGAGCCCTGCCCGGTTTCATTGCACGCAGCTTGCGTCCTGCAAGCTCCACGGCCTCCTCATCACCCTTCACCAGCCAGTAGTATGAAGCCCGCACCGTGTCCGGCACAAGTTCCGTGCCGAAGGTGATGGTATCCCCCACATGCAGGTCAATCTCGTGATGCGACAGGTACAGTCCGTCAGGCTTCGGCTGTTCAGTCTCAAAGTTGAACATCTCGCCACATGAGCACACCGTCACAGCCGCACACAGCATAAATATTTTACTTATCAGTTTCATTGTCCTTGCATTATATTGAAACTTTGGCCAATCATTTCTTTTCTTCTTCCTCTTCAGGTATCTCCACTCTCACCACATTCGAGTATCGGCTGAAGCGTCCGTCCCTTGAGCGCACCCTGATGCGGTACTCGGCAGCATCGCCCGGCTCCATGTAGCGGTCGGTGGCTGTGCGTGCGTCAATCCTTGGCGAATCGATGTGACGGAAGAAATCCTCACCGTCCCACTTCTTGTATATACAGAAGTAGAGTCCTTCATCAAGCAGTTCATCAGTCAGTCCGGTAAGATCCCAGGCTATGAACACATGCTTGTCTTCGGGGCGATACACGGCGCCCATGCCAACCTTCAGCGGCAGCAGCATCTCACCTCGCTGCAGGAAGCCGGCCTCGAGCGAAGGTTCCGATGTTATACCCGTCTCATTCATCGTCTCAATGTGATAGTAATATCGTTTCGTATGGTTCGGCTCGGGCGAATCGGTCACATAAAGACGACCGTTCTTCACCGAGTCGATGGGGAGCACACCAATGAGTGTGTTAATCTCCTCGCCCTCCAAACGACGGTACACGTAGAATTTCTCCACATCATACTCCGATGAAGGATACCAACTCATATATACACTCTTTGTATCCTGCCACATAGAGTCTATTCGGCACGGACGCGGCGCGTCATAATTCTTGCGCTTCACCTGCAGAGTCTGCGAGAACTTGGACTCGTTGCCCGAGTAGTCATAGGCCTTCAGCCTGTAATAAGTATACCTCTGCGCCACGCCGTTCACCTTGAGCGTATCGAAGATTGCAGTGCCCCTTGTGGAGCGTCCTGCCTTCTGTACAAAGGTGTGTGTAGTATCGTTGGCATAGTAGAGCTGATATCCCGCAACATCCTTGTCCTTGCTTGCCTGCCACTTGATAAGCAGGCTGCCCGTGGGCGACATCACATACTCAAGGCCGGTAGGCGGAGCCGGCGCGGTGAAGTCGGCAATGAACATCTCCTGCGGCATGGCTGCCGATGTGTTGCCCAATGTATCCACCGACATGATTGTCACGCGGCCCGTACCCAGATATGTCACCTCACAACGGAATATCGTATCACTTGGAGCAAGCAACTGCTCGTTCAGTTTCACCCAGGTGCTGTCTATCTGCGGGTTGTAGTAGTAGATATCATATCCCACAAAGTCAGGTTCCATAATGTTCTTCTCCCACACCATGTCGGCAATGACGGTATTTTCGTCGGGGCGCTCAAGTCTGAAGTACTTTATCAACGGCGCTGTAGGCGGAATCACGTCGGGCAGTTCCACCTTGTGCACGTTGCTGTACTCGCTCTTCTCGCCAAACGAGTCGTAACCGCATATACGGAACTCGTAACTGCCAGGCTCAATACCGGCATGCTCGAATATGTTCTGCGCTACGGACTCATCCTCATAAGTACGCAGAGTCATGAAAGGACGCTCATTCAGTTTCTTCCACTCCCCGCCGTTGTAGCGGCACTCAATGTCATACACCGTGAATGCAACATCCATAGGCCAGAATATACGTATCGAACGACCGTCGACACCAATGGAATCCTTTATCACAGGATTATACTGCGGCACCGGGGCTTTCTTGTTCACCACAGTCACATCCTTGTATATTAGGTTCATCTCCTTTCTTGGGATGTTGGTCGTAACCTTGTAGGTGTATTCCTTACCCTTCGCCGCAGTACTGTCCACGTAGAAAAGCGCCATTGTCTTTGCCAGGTCGGGGCGTATCTCGGCAAGCAGCATAGCATAGGCAAAGCGTGTCTGCTGCTCCTCATACAGTTGCACAATACCTTCGGCACCGTCATTGGCTATCGCATTGTCCAGTTCCGAACCCTTTCCGTAGAGCATCTGTGCCGCAGCACCCGCCAGCGAGTCCGAGGGTTCAAAGCGCTGTTTCATCTCCTCCAACGGCATTGGGAAAAGGTTCTTTGCCAAGGTATCCACACGCCCGGCCTCATCAGTTCGCAGTACATTGTAACCATACTTGTTTGCCAAGTACCATGCAGGGAACTTGTCGGGTGCCCAACGCAACATCACGCAGTCGCCCTTGGGGCGTGCCAGCGTATGCAGAAAGAACGTCTCCCATGTAGTATGGCTCCTCACGGTATCCCCCTCCAATGTCAGCATCCTCTCAACCGCATTGCCGGCCTGTGCCGTTGTCGCCAACAACAGCACAGCCAGTACAACCAATCTTCTCAATTCAAATAATCTTTTCATATATTGTTCATTTTATTATCATAAAACCCTGCCGAATGAGCCGCTCGAACTTGTGCTTGCAGGTGCCACATATGTTGAGCCGGCCGGCAATATCTTGTTCTTCACGGCATTGTGCAGATAACCGTTCACTTCATTCAACAAAGAGGTAGAAACCGTCTTGCCATTCACCAACAACGCGTTGATAGCCTTTACCTGGCTCGATTCATTCAAAGCCTTGTCCTTGGTTGCGCTGCCGGTGCTGAATACAATCTTCACCTTGACACCCGTACCGGTTTTGCCGGTTGCAATCTTCTGAATTACAGAGAGTGCCACATCGGCAGTTGCGAAATTCACCTCAATCACACCGCTGCTTGTGCTGCCCGTGCGCTGCAGAATAAGGTTGTTCACCTTGCATGCCGCAAGGTCACCTGCAAACCACAGACGGCTACCGCCGAACTTCAATGTGTTGAAGTTACACTTGGTGAGTTTCAAGATTCTGTTGGTGTTCTGCATTGTAAGCGAAGCATTGTAAGTTGTGTTCAACGTCAACAGCTGCGGACCATAATTGCCATATACATATACCGTACCCGAACAAACATTCAGGGCATTTGTCAAGATAGTATTGCTTATGCTGCTGTACGAGAGGTGAATCTCCTTTACACGGTTGGACTTTGCAGTCAACGTAGTAAAGTAAGGGTTACTGTCGATAACCAACTTGTCCATCACAACAGGATGGTTGCTTATGTTCAGACTCTCGAATTCGTGGTACTCGGTAATCAAAGTCTTCAGTTTAGGCATAAAGCCGAGTGTTGTTGTTGGGTCAACAAACGTGTAACCCGATGCATCGAGTGTCGTCAGCTCTGCAACGTTACCTACATGCAGGTACTTCCTGTCAGGTACAAGCCGTTTCCTCAAATTCTCGGTCAACGCAGTGCCCAATGCCGCGTGCAGTTTCTTGTCCTCCTCGGTGAGTACATCGATAATGCCAAGAGTATTCAGGCGGTTCTCCATCTCGGCATAACCGTCTCCCTTTGGAATAGCGCCATTGATAGCCAAAGCCACTATACTCTTGCAGTATGACGGGATATAACGGTCATCGGTAATTCCCGCAGCAAGCGCATCGTTCACACCGTCGTAGAAGTTTGTCTTCACAAACGATTCATAACCGGCCTTGACGTTATAGAAAGTAATCTTCAGTTTCTGTCCCTTGGCGACATCCCACCAGTCGAGCATCCACTTCAATGCCACGTCGGCACTACCGAACTGCAGCTCCATAACCGATGAACGTTCAAGTTCAATATCTTTTATTGACACACTTGACAGGTTAGCCGGGAACTTGAGCCTTGCACCGCCGAACTCCAGCAAGTCGAGAGAGCACTTCGTTATGTCAAGATAACGGTTAGTGTTCCTCATCTTCAGTTTCGACAGTTGCACAGTCTGCACCTTTCCGAACGAAGAGCTGCCCTGTACCGGAGTCACATTCAATGTCAACGACTGTGTTCCGCCATTGCCGTCAATCTCCAATGTACCTGCATTCGCAGTCGCAGCATCGAAGATTGCCTGGTTTATGTAACTGTTGTTCAGCTTCATCTGCACTGCCTTCATCTGGGTGCTGAAGTTCCTCAACTTGCTGTTGTCCGAGATGTCGAGCAGACTCAACTGGCCACTCTTCTTGATATCAAGAGTGCCGAACGAGTTACCCGCAGCATTTACCGTTGTGACAACAGGCAGGTAGTCCATTACAATACCAAGGTCTGTTACACCCATGTTTGCACAATCGAGAGTCTGCAGTTTGGCAACATCAGTTGTGTGAACATACTCTGTCTTCACGCCCAACTTCTCTCTCAGGCTGTCGTGCAGCTTGGTGCCCATTGCATTGTGCATTCTCTCGTCATCCTCGGAACGCTTCTCGTGCAGGTCGAACATGTCAAGTACCTCATCGAGTCGGATACCTTCGGGTATTGCTCCGTCCCATACATATCCAAGGATGAGGTTGTTTGCAACAGTCTTCATCTCACTTGTAATGTTGACACCGCCATTCATTGTTACGCTGTTCACAAGGTTCAGCTGGTTGTTGAATTTGGTATCAACCTCACTGTTGCCTGTATTCACAGTCATCGTGAACTTGGCACCCTTGTTGTCATCAACCCACTTGTTTATCCACATCAGAGCCATATCGGCAGTAGTGAATATCAGTTCAACAGGCTCATCCTTACTATCGAGCACAATCTTGCCTACATAACATGAGCGGCTATCGAACCTCACTTTATCGGAGTTGAATTTCAAAGACTTGCCGCCGAATACCAATTCATCGGAATGGCAATTCAATATAGTAAGCTGCTTGCCGCTGTTCTTCATCGAAATGTAAGAAGGCGAGCCTGCCGGGGTCGCATTGATTGAGATTTCGGCAGGACCGGTCAGGTTGTCGGCAATCAAAGTGCTGTGCGCAGCCGATGTAACAGCCTCGTCAAATGCAGCATCATCCACAAACGAGTTTGAAATGTTCAGCCACTTTGCAGCCTTTGCAAGGTTGAGCTTCTCAAGAACAGGATTGTACGACAGATTAAGGCTGTCAAGAACCGGCATATTCTTGAGGTCTATGCTCTTGAGTTCATTAGCCTCGGCGTTCACCACCTTGAGGTCGGGCATATACTTGATGATGCCGTTGAGGTCAACAATGTCCATATACGCACAGTTGAGTTCTGTAAAGTCCTCAACATCCTTCACATGCAATGCACGGCTGTCGGGGCTCAGTTTCTCCTTCAGATGACCGTACAGGTTCTCACCCATGGCTGCACGCATGGCTGCATCGTCCTTGGTTATCTCTTCGATTTCCTTTTCCAAAGACTCGTCATATTCAACAGTCTCGTTATTGGCCTCATCGTAATATACCATATACGTTGTGTGTTTATTCTCGGGCCAATCTTTCCACTCATCCCAGCGTGTAAACCACTTCTTGTCATATACCGTTACGGGCACTCTCTGACCGGCCATACGGTTAGGCGCACCAACACATAACGAGGTCAATTTGGTTGCCGATGAAGCAACTGTTCTCGTCGATACACGACCGTTTCTTGCGGCTGTATTGATTGTACGTGAAGACTCAGACGCCTCCTTGGCCTCGAGAACATCGGCCGCAGTTATACCCCTTGCTGCAATCTTGTTCATCAGTGCCACATCGGTCTGCTTCCTGCTTTGAGAAAGCGCTGTAATGTCCACATAAGTAAGGAGCTTTATTATATCCTCATTGGACACAGCCGGTACAATCTCAAGTTGAGTACGCAATGCGGCAAGAGCCTCATCTTCGGTCATCTCCTTTTCTGTCAGCTGAGCAACATCCTTCAGAGCACTCTTGAGGTTAACTGCTATTATAAGGCAATCGGTAACATCAATCTTTCGGAGTTCCGGGTAATCTGTCTCATTATAGGTGATTTCGTTGATAATCAGCTTTCGGCATCCCGACAGGTCAATCTCCCTTAATGACCTGAAGTGGCATCCGAAGGTCGGTGCCTTGTCGCTGCCCACAAGGTTAAAGCCCGTTGTTCCGCTGCGGTATCCCTGCCACAGAGTCCTGAGATTCTCGCAACCATGCAGGTCGATATACTGCAGCGTGGTCGGTGTGCTGCTTACATATACATCCCTCAGATTCTCGTTGTTGGAGAGATTGAGCCTTTCAAGCCTGTTCATCGCCGACAGGTTAATCTCCGACATGCCGGTCAATGCATTCTCGGCCTCGAACACCTTCATGTTCACTCCGGCGGGCAATACCAGTTTACCCTCCTCGAATGCATTGTTGCTGCACTTGAGTGTTGTCAGGTTCACAAGCTTGTCCATATAAAGTTCTGTCAAACGGTTGGCTGAACAATCAAGTACAAGCAGACCTGGCATTGAATTGAGGTACATCACCTCAATTGCATTCCTGTTGCACTCAAGACGTGTCAGTTTTGTCAACCTGTCGAGCGGCAATGCCTGCAGTTCGTTATTGTTGAGCACAAGCTCCTTTATCGAGTTCTCGGGACGCACATTGAATGTACGTATCGAGTTGTTCGATGCATTCAGTTTCTCGAGTTTTGCGAACGCAGCCACATCGAGTTCCTTCAAATTGTTGTCACTTGCATTAAGCTCCACAAGAGCAGGCATCCAATTCCAAAGGTTCTTTATGCTGTTTACACCAAGACCTGAAATGTCGAGAGTTGTCTGCTCCACAGTCCACTTACGGAGATTCTCAACCTCGCATCCCGCTTTCTTCAGGAGATGGTTCAGCAGAACGCTGTCAAGGTCCTCGGCTCCGAAATTGGCGGCGTCATCGACACTCCTCAGTTCAACTTTGTAGTTGTCACCATTATAGTCAATAACATTTGTGCCGTTCTTCGCAGAGATAAATGAACGCACTTTGTTCTTTATATAATTATGAGTATATAAGCCATCGACATTCTTTTTAAGCGAAATATCTTTGTCCTCAACTCTCTGCCATCCGAGTTTCACCTTGCTCAAGTCGTCAAGCTGATATGACTCTCTTATATATACATCGCTTATCCTGTTGTAGCGCAAGTCGAGCGACTCAAGTTGCGGCATATTCTTCAAATTGATACTTTGGCCTTCTCCTGTCAGCGTTCCGTTTACAATCTTCAGGTGACGCAGTCTCTTGCAACCATTTATAAGAACACATGAGAGTTTGCCATATTTAGTTATCGGTTCTGCGTATCCATCAATTTTCACAAAGCCATCCTCGGTGGTACTGTCATAAGGACGACAGTCATAGTACAACTCCTCGAGTTCCTGGTTGGGTCTCAGGTCAAGAGTATCGAGTGAGTACCAATGTACAATTTCAAGTCTCTTGAGCTTGGGATTGCCGTTGAGAGAGAGGTTCTTGTTCATCTTCTCGAATTTATTGATGGACTCGGCTGTGCCTTCTCCCTTCTCTACATCATAAATCTTCAGACGTTCAAGGTTAGGCATATTGCGCAGAGCATCCAATGAGGTGATATGCACCTTCTTGCCATCAAACGTTGTGTATGTCTTGCTGTAGTTTATGTCCAATTCGGTAATTGCATTCATCTCGTCAACATGCAACTTTCCATCCTTGGGGCTCTTGTCGTAATAAGCGAGCAACAGGCTCCTCATTGCCGGGTCGGCAATGTGCACATACTCATTCTCCGCAATATTCATATTAACGGTTCCGTTATCGCCTGCTTCTCCGCCCTTCCACTTGAGGACAGCGCTTCTTTGGGCACTTGTGCTCGGGCGCACGCCGTAGAGCGACAGGTTACCGTCACTGTTCGATGATACCGCTGCGATGTTGTAGGCATCGTTGTACCTCAGTGTAACCTCAATGTCATCGACACGTGAAAGGAAGTTTTTGGCCATGAACCTTGGCTCCTTGCCGATAAGAATGTTCGATGCTATCTTATTGGCTGTCGCGCCACGGCTGCAGTTGGCTGCAGTGAGTCCATATGTACCCGGGTAGTCGGCAGCGTATATAAGTCCAAGTTGCCAATGAGGCATACTTATTCCACCGCTACCCTCACCGTACCTTGATACCGGTTTTACATTATCATATTGAGGATATACATTAATCGTTCTCGGATGAAAGATTGAATATTGACTATATGAATCAGTGATGAATGACTCCACTGATGAACCCGACATAGCGGAAGCAGTAAAATCGGGATAATAATCCTTTCCTTTCTGATAATCCTTAACACCGTCATGCAGTTTCTTCAATCGGGTGCTGGCAGCTGCTACCAGAACCTCCTCGAACTTTTCAACCATCCATGCATCGTCACTCAAAGGATACCAAACCTGCTTGTGAAGAAGTGTATTAAGATTATCTGTTCCTTCATAAGCAAGACGAATCCAACGGCCGCTGTATTTAGGATTATACGATTCCTCATACTTACGGTCACTCATTGTAGCACCATTATTGGTATTGTGCTTGCGATGCTGGGGATATGTGGCAGTGAAGGTAATACCTGTACCGTATCCGCCCTGACACTGGTCGAAAGGCAACTCGCAGAAGTCATACTTGGGTGCACGTGTAAGCGTTGCTGTTGAATGCCAGAAGTTAAGACGGTAATATGGATTATTCTTCATTGTCTCGGTTCCAGTCATCTTTATGTCATTCACCCTGTATACAATACCCACAGGGAATGTACGTTCGTTTCTGATAGGAACATCAAGATCCCTATAAGAATCGCCCCTTGTAACATTCTTCACATAATCGGTGAACGACTTATAGCCGTTGTAGGTATAGTCGTGGGTATATACCACCTGGGAGAAGCCGCTGTTGTTCTGTTTCAACTGCTCCTTATACTCCTTCATGCGCTGCTCGGCCTCATTGTCACCATACTTGGCTTCAACCTCCTTATAGTAGTTGTATAGGTCGCGTATCGCCTGGTTGACAGTCTCGTCACCGGCCTTGCTGTCGCCCTCGGCAATGGCTGCGTCCATAGCTGCAAGCTCGCTCTCATAGTTGGCCATATCCTCCTCGGTCATAGCCATGATGCTCTTGTAGTTCTCCTCAATCATGCTGATGTAGGCATCGACCTGAGCGCTGTTTATGCGCTGAATCTCGAAGCGGTATGTCCTGTCCTTCTCGAAATACTTCTCGGGAAGCGGCTTTTCGAGCATTACAGTCGCATACTTGAACTCATTGCCGTCCTCATCTACACCCTGCTCAATTACCTCAACAACACGCAGGTTCTCGAATTGTGATGTCTGTCCCTTGCGCAGGCCCTGAGGTGCATCGGGCAGAACGAACAGGCCGGTCTCCTCATCGCGCACCTTTACGCTTGCCAAGAACTCATAATCGGGGTTGCTCCAGTAGTCGCTGCGCTGGTGCAGCTCCATGAACGAAGGCTGCACTACATTGTCGAGCGTACAGGTGAATCCCTGGTTAGGCACAAAGCCCATGACCTCGTCGTTTATATCCTCGCTGGGGCCACCGGTACGGAAATATACATAGCGTTTATCCTCATAGGGGCGAGACTCCTTTTTGCCATCCTTTTCATAGATGGGGTCAATAGAATCACCGTTCACAATCTCCTTACATGTACCGCGCAACTTTATACGGTAGAGGGTATTAGGCTCCAGAGAACCTGTAACAATCTGATAGTTCTCGTGGTCGTATGTAGGGTTGATGTGTGTCACATAAGTATCGGCACATTTTGTGTCACGTTCATCGTTTGTAGGATCGCTCTCGTCGTACTTCTTGACCTCAAACTGGTCGTCAAGGTAGAATACATATTTGCGCAACACATTGTTTACCTCGTCGCCCATACCGGCACGTTCCATTGTCGCTTTCTCATCGACAAGTGTAAGCACCTCGCCAATCTTCATGTTTGTCGTGAATGTTGACTTGCCATAGCATGATGCAAGGTTTTTCTCGCTCCATCCCCTCTCGATATCCTCGTCACCCGGCTGTATATCACCGAACACCTTGATGTCGTCGAGAGGGTTGCCCATCTCGGGCACACAAATCTTACCCGCCTTCATCTCTATTGTAGAGTTGAACTTGATGAGACCGCCGAGCACCGAACCCTTGGCACGCAGACGGCCATAGACCCATGTGGGGTTGGGGAAACCGCCCTGCAGCAGGGCACCCAGTGTCATATCCACCAAAGGCACCTTACCCTGGAAGATCCAGAGGTCGAGCATAAGACCCAATTCACCCTTGAGCATAGCGTAGAACTGGCCTGTTGCATAGAAACCATTCTTTCCGCCCGCACGACGGCCATCGGTACACTTGACGCCGTTTGCATACTGTTTGAGTATTAGGTCGAAGCCGAGCATTCCCTCTACATTGGCGTAGCAGAATACCGCATTGCAACCGATTTCGGCACCGATGGCAGCACCAACCATTATACCACCGTTGATGTCACCTGCCGGGCCGCCCTTCATTGTCTGCTGGCGTGCCGCCTCAATCTTACCCTTTAGGCTGTTGTCGACCTTTCCGTCGGCACCCTCCATACCGAGTGCCTCGACAACCTTCTCGGGAAGCGCCGGAAGCTGTCCATTGCCGGGCAACTCGTTACCGATACACAGGTAGGCATTGGCATACAGTTTTGCCCACAAGCCAATAGGCTCGTTCCTTCCGAACTCGAAGTCGATGAATGTGATGCGGCATCGCTTGCTCTCATCGGGCTCGCCCACATAGAGATGCCAGAAGCTCTTGCCGGTAGATGGGTAATTCCTTATCTCCAGTTCAAGAGCCATGCTTGCACCTGCACCGGCCTTTATGTAACCCTTACTCTCGGCCGAACCTGCCGAAGATGAGCTGTTGTTCTGATCGCCCTGATTCTCGGCATCGGCATGCTTCTGGTCAAACTCCTCGAGTCCCACCATCGGGTTTGCAACCTGATACTCCTCGCCGGTTATGTTCTTGTACATGCCTGCGATGTCGGCATCCATGGTGATGGAGAGGCGGAAGAGTTTGTGTTCTTCCTTACGTTTCTCGGCATCGGCCGCTATCTCATCGGCAGTTTTTGTCTTTTTCTCCTCGGCTGTAAGTTCCGGAGTTGTGGTGTCCTCATAGAGGATTGTTATCTTTGAGTTGATGAGTCCCTCGTCCGAGTCGGGAGCGCAGAGTGCCGCAACCTTGCCCTGGAACATGAATCCCGGACAACGCACTGTGCCGTCGCTCTGCATGTCAATCATGAGCAGCATCACGGCATCGCCCTTGACGAGTGTCTCCTCGCCAACAACAAGCTTCACACCGAATGCACCGCCATAGGACTTGTATTTGGGTTTGAGGTTATCGTGCATGGCCTGCACAAAATCATCGGCCTCCTCAAGTTCGGAAACTGCCACCGCATAGTTTATGAAAATACCTCCGGTAATACCCTTGAGCGATACGGGGCCTATGGGCACAGGCGATATTTCGGCACTTGCGAGGAAGTAACCTGCATGATAATATTCGTTCTTCTTTTCGTCGGCATCGTCGAGCTCATAATCGGCCGAGCCCTTCTTCACCTTATAGTATCCGCCGCTGATGCTTGCATCGAAGAGTCCCTTCACCTTTATGGTAAGCTGGGCATCAAATCCCTTCATCTTGCCGGCATCGGAGTCTTCGCCGCCCTCTTCCTGTTTCTGTTCGCCATCTTCGGAATTCTCTTCTTCATTACCGCCCTTTAGTTCATCCTTCACGGTAAGGTCTCCGCTGATTGAGACCATTCCGCCGAACGAGCCCTCAACGTGCATATCGTTGAACTCCACATTGCGGTAACTGATGTCCATTTTGTCCCAATCGACATCGGACCAGATAGTAAGACCCACTGTAGCTCCCAGACCGGTCTTTGCATTACCCATGACAACGATACCGCCGTTGACATAGACACCCAGGCTCTTTGCACCATCGCCCACCTTCATAGATATACCGTCGAGCACAAGCGGGAAGCCGCCCCAGAAGTCGCCGCCGTCATCGGGGTCACCGCTCAAAGCCCAGCGTCCTGTGTGGAAGTCCACATCACCGTCTGGCGAAGTGAGCGACTGGCCCTCGGTAGAGGCCTGCTGCTTGGAGTCGGGGCTCTTGTCGGTCTTCTCCTCCTCGTCCTTGAAGTTGGCGAAGCGCATATCCTCGAAAGGTATTGTAGGCAGTTCGAAGTCTATGTTCTCGCTGCACTTAATTGCAACCTCACCATCGAGACGGAGTTCAACGCGCGTACGTTTGTCCTCGGGGTACAAGTCACTGTATTTGACATTGAAGTAGGTCTTCTCTTTGTTGAAGCTGACCTCGGCCAGCATGAAGTCAAAGGCTATCTCGTCTTCAATCTGCTGCATGCTGAAGTCTATCTCAATGCCCTCCTTGTCATCCTTCACGGCATTTGCAATCTTGGCCTTATAGCCTATCTGGGCCTTCTTTTTCTCCCCGCTCTCGCCATCTTTCTTTTCACCGCCTTCATCATCGCCCTTGTCATCCTTCTTCTCGTCCGATGTCTTGGCATAGAGCAACGGTACCTCTATACGTCCGTTGATTCCGGCATCGCCAAAGTTGCTCTGCTTTATATTGAGCCAAATTTTGTCGATAGTTATATTCCAACCGCCCATCTTGGCAGTACCCTTGTTCAGGAGGCTGTCAACGCTGGCACTCATTGAGAAACCGGAGTCGTCATAAATCATGTTGTTGACCGAGATTTCTGCACGGGTCTTGCCCGCGTCATCAAGCTCTACAAACGGCGGGAGCTTGCAACCCAACTTCTGGAAATAGAATCCCTGCCACTCGTTGTAGGCTGTCTCGTCCTTGCCAGGGTCGGCCGAAAGTCCCAGCGGGTCGTCGAACTTGTAGTTCTCGGGGAACTTGATGCCGGTTGGGGTCTTCTTCTTTGAACGGTCGAGCACAATACCTGTCTCAGCACCGGTTACACTGAATGTGAAGCCGGGAGCACGTACCGACTGGAAGTCATCCATCTTGATTGTTCCATACCAGTCCTCCTTGTCGGCAATAAGCGCCGTGAGTGTTATATTGGGGTGTACACCCTTCTCCACCGGGTTTGTACCGTCATCCTTCATAAGCTCATCGTACGGCAGGTTCATGCTGATGCTTGCGCACAGTTCGGCAAAATCACCGTCCTTCCACATGATGTAGCAGCCGTCTGTAGCCTTTGAATAGTCCTGGTTGGTTGGAGCCTTGAAGGTAAACTTATAGGCCGAGTTGGGGTCATTCACTGTAAAGTCCTTCACAAGACCCAATGAACCGGTCTTGGGCAGGAACTCATCGGGGGAAGATGTGAGCTTGCGCGCCGCGAAAATGAGAATCTCGCTATCGAGATATTCGCTTTCCGGCATGACGAACTCGCCCAAAAGGTCAATGTTTGCATCGACAGGGGTGTACTCCTTCTGTGCCAGCTGTATTGTGGCCGGGCACTTCATATCCTTGTCCATGGGCACAGTGAGTCCCAGTGGCAGCTTCACCATTGAGAGTGAATCGACCTTGCCTATAGTCTGCATGGCATTGCCGATGACATAGGTGTAGAATGCCCCCATACCGCTCTTGTTGAGCAGTTCATCGACCTTGGCCTCGGCAGTCTCCTTGTCGCTCTCGCCCAGTTGCTTGACAATCTCCTCCTTGAAGATGTCGATGGGGGCATGTGAGCTCTCCTCTAAAATAGAACGTACATTGTTCTTTACGACACGCTGCAGTTCATTGTTGACATATATGCTGTCATACTCCACGGCAATGCGCACCGGCATGCCCATGATTGTGTCGCTGACATATCCCTTACCCTTGAAACAGTCATTGCCCTCCTCTTTCATCTTGGCATCCTTGCCGTCGATTTTCTCGAATTCGGTGAGGGTTAGGCGGTAATCGCCAATCCACAGCTTGCGCAGTGCAGGCTGGAAGATGGTATCACATACCGATACCGAATCGACCGAATATACATTGGGTTTCTCCTCGTCGGCAATCTTCTTGCGCCATACAAGGGCTGTCACCTTGTTGTCGCCCTTCTTCATCTCAAGTTCCGACGCTGCGGGTTTCTCGCTCAAGATAACGCCGTTCTCGTCACACTCGAACAGCGGCGCACCATAGCTGTATATGTCGTAGCCGCATATGTTGTTGAGTTGCTCGGCCGTGAGTTCCAATTTGTCCTCGGAGCCCAGGGTTATGAGGCTGTCGGGCTTGTCTATGAAATATTTGTCGTTGAAAGTAAGACGGAGGTTTACCTTCTTCTCTTCAGTGGTGAGGTTACGGAGGGTAACCTTGAACAGGTCACCCGGTTTCTCAAAATAGACGTCCGGCTCGAGGCGGTAATCGGCACCACCCTTGGGTGCAATGGTGACAACGACATCCTCAAAGGCTATATTCTTGGCGTTGAAGTCACTCTTGCCGCCACCGAGCATGGCACGGCTCTTGCGGTCCTCCATATCCTTGGGGAGTTTCTTGAGCGAGTCGGCACAGTAGGCAATCACCTCTATCTGGTTGAATGCCTCAAGGTTGACAATGGTGTTGATATCCTCGATAGGTTTCTCGTCATAACCATTCACACGCGCCTCAAAGCACTTCACCTCCTTGGGAGTACCGCACATCTTGTTGAGCATCTCCGATGTAAGCAGCGTTGTCTCACCGGGAGGAATTGTCACAAACTGGTCGAGACGGTCATCGTCGTACACCGAACCGTAGTACGAGCCGAAATCATCGAACAGGTACATTATGTTGGGGATGACGTTGTATGTCTCGAGAGTATTGTTCTTGAGTTCCACATCGAACAGCACGCCGGGGCTGTTGAAGTAGAGTTCGGCATTCGAAGGCAGAGGGTCACTCTTTGGCTTGACTGTGACGCCGATATCATCAAGGCGTTCAGTAGGAGATACCTGGAAATCAAGCTTGCCGCTGCCTACGATGAACTTATCAAGTGTTGTTCCTGTGGCTTCAAGGAAGTCGGGGTTGAGGGCAAGAAGCTGCACCCTGCTGAAGAGTTCCGGGTCAAGGGTCACATCCCTGTCAATGTTGAAGACATTATAGTCGACTCTCTCCTGTGTCCCATCCTCCTTCTCGAAGACCTTGAAGAAGTTGTTGCCGGAAAAGAGCATGTGGACGTACTCGTCGTTCATCTGTTTTTTGGGACCGGGCTCCACTGTGATTGTAGGTATATTCTCATCCCTGTACGAACCGCAGAGATATGTTGTGTCCATGTCACCGTTGAAGTTGAACGTGATGAACGGAATCATCTGTATGGGCTCGTCCGAAGTATTCTCGAGCCACACCTTGAAGAGCTGCTCGGGCTTGGTGAGGTATGCCCTGGGGTTGCAGGGCATAGGATTCTTCTTCAGTTCGATATATACATTGAGGTCATAGAGCTGCAGATTGGGGTCGGCCCAGAACTCATAGGCCTGGGTAGCGACTGTAATCATCTCGCTGCGCTTGTCGAGAGTCTCCGGACTGAGCATATTCTCATATACCTCAAAAGTTTTAAGGGATATTGCATCGACAAGGATGAACTTCATCTTGTTGGCATCCTCAGTGGTGATAATCTCATCGAAATCGGTAAAAGCCTCCTCTTTCTCACCGGTAGAATGATTGAAGCGAACTGCAGTCTCATCACCACAGTACTGCTTGAGGAAGACACGGTCGAGCACCTTCTTTTCTTCACCGGCCTTTAGTGTAAACGAAGGTTTTGTAAACCATTTTGACGCTGTATATGAATAGGTTACATCATCAATCTCGCGCCCGTCATATGTAATGCCGGGAATGAGCTCCATATCCTCGTCGGTGAGGTTGGTAAGTGTAATCTTGAATACACGGCCGGGGTCATTGATATACACATCGCCGTTTGTGGGAAAGCCCACCACGGGCTCAATACGTATATCCACGTCGCCCAACACGACATCGTGTGAGACGTTGTACTGTATATCATAGTTCATGAGGATTGCCGACGATTTCTTCTCGGTCTCCAAGTCGAGAGAAAGAAGTTTGTCGTAATCCATGAGGAAAAGACGCGCCTGGTTGATGAACGAGGGGTCGAAGACTACCTCCGAGGGGTCCATGATATTGTCGACCTGCCACATAGCGTCGATTTTGTGCACCTGGTCGAAGCCACCGAAGTACATGTCCACCTCCTCGTCGGTGAGTGAACGCTCATTGCCCGACTCTATTGCAAGAGGCGGAAGGTCAAGACGCTCAGGAGTAAAGCAGTCTCCTACATATGCCACTTCATCCTCCTGGGTAGGATTCTCAAAATAGTGTATAAGCGGGAAAAGACGCACGTCGTTGTGGGCAAGGTTCTTTATCTTCACCTTGAAGAGCCTTGAAGGCTTGGTGAAGTAGTATTTACCGTCGGCCGGCATTATCGGGTGCTTGGGTTCGAAAGTGACGTTGAACATCTCGCCACTGATAACATCGGGGTTCACGGTGAAGGGTGTACGTCCCTTGCCGATGATTGTCTCGCGGAGCACTGCCTTGCCACCTGTGTAACGGCACACGCGCAGAAAGGCCGTATCGGTCTTCTCGGTGAAATATTCGCTTGTGGGTTTGCCAATGATGAAACCGGTCTTGGCCTTGAAGGCAATGACGTCATAGTCAATGTCGTAGTCGCCGGCAAGCTCGTTTATCTGCTCCTCGGACAATGTAATCTTTTCACCGGCCGGTATTTCAATGAATCTGTCGGTGTGCTGGCGGTTGGGTGCAGCCGTGACACCCCAGTTACCTTTGTAATACTGCAGGAGCATACACACCTGGATTGTCTCGCTCGAAGTGTTCTCCAGAGTAATGTCGAACAGTTCACCCGGGGTTTCAAAGTAACCGTACATGGCGTACGGAAGCTCGGTGCGCTTGGTGTTGATGGTGACATTTATCGGGTAGTCACGGTTCGAGGTATCCACGATGATGTCGCTGTCCTCGCCGCCACCGATGCCGCTGTCCTCCATGAGCAGGAGTATCATCTCACTCTTGCCGCCATTCTCAATAATGGTGTAATTGGGGTTCGAAGCATCGCTTACAAGAGTGCGCGCCGTAACCTGTGCCACATACTTGACATTGCGGTAGCGCTTGAGCTCGGCTACCACATTATAGGGCACAAAGCACTGTGGGGTCATGAGACCGCACTGCTCAAAGGCTATTACGCCATTGTGCAGAGTTGCATCGCTGGGTTCCTGATTGTTTGCCAGCTGATAGATGCGGAAATCGTACAGAAACTGACGTTTGACAGAAAGACCTGTTGCGTTGAAGGTGGGTTCGGTCCAAGAGAAGCGGGGGTTGCTGGTGGGGAAATAGGCTGTATAATAGCCACCAAGCTCCACAAAGCCCGACTCGTATGTATTGTTGTTGTTTAGATATTCGATGTTGTTGAATGACGGTGCCTTGGCATTGTAGCAGATATCGAAATAGCAGTAGCCTTCGCCCAGCACCTCACCCGGGTCGTTATACTCGGTGAAGTTAGTCTTTGCGGTTATCTTCATTCCGTAATGTCCCTCGGGAAGGAGGCCGAATGCTCCGTCATTGGCTCCGCCGGTAAAGACCTCGTACAGCTGTCCGCCACCGTACATCTCGGTACCGCCGTCGTACTGGCGGAACATGTTCATGAGGTCGGTCTGCGTGAGCACACGTGTCTGCCCGGGTTGCAACGGGATGTACGTGGGCATGGTTCGCGATGCCATGACGGCAAGGAACGAATCACCGTTTGGCCATATGTCCACACCGTTCTCAATGGGGCCCTCAAGGCGCACCTCGAGACGTACCGGCAGGAACTCGCTGGCACTGTTGTTGGTGAGCACGATGTTGAAGAAACGTCCCGGGTCGGTCATGTATATACCGCCTTGCGCCGGCAACGGGTTCTGACGGCTCTGCACCTGTACGCTGACCTGCGCAAGGGCACTGCCTGCACAAAGCAACAAACAAATTAACGATACTAATGAAAGTAACCTACGCTTTATCATAATTCTGTCTTTTACCTTATATATATTATAGAGGAGATGCCTCCACACTATTCATCTTATTGCGGTTCTCGTTGTTCTTCTTCTGCTGGTGCTCCAACATTCGGCGTTCACGAACTGCGGCACGTGAGAAGTCGGAGTAATATTCGTACTTGCCATAGCGGGCAATCTGCTCCTTTGGACGACGTTTGATGCTGAATGCGGTGAATGAGAAGCTGTAGCTGAGCGAACAGCTGAAATCACTACCCTTTTCACGCAAAAACTCGTCGACAACAAGGTTGGTGTTGGCATAACTGCTGTAGTTCACACCCAGCGAGAAGTTATGCACCTTGGCAAGAGTATATGCAGCCGAGAGATTGCCACCGAGGGTAAGACTCTTGTCACTGTCCATGCGGTTATCGACCAAAGACAAGGCTGCATTCAATGAGAGATTGCGGTTCTTGAGGAAAGCCTTGGAGGCGCTCAGGGTGTACACACTTGTCGAGTACTTTGAGTCGTAGCCATGAGAGAGCTGGTAGCTGTAGTTGAGTCCGAAGTTTGTCTCAATGGGAACAACCGACAGTGAATAGCTTGCACCTGCCGCAAGCGTTGCCACGTCGCCGGCACCGGCTATTGTGCGGTTATTGTCCTCGTTCAACGAGCCGTTACCTGTGAGTGAGAAGTAATGTCCGAAATCATCGGTGCTCACATTGTATGATGCAGTCAATGAAACGCTGTTCATGTTACGGTCAATGCGTGTGGTGTCGTTCACCTGCGCCACTCCGTCATACTGGCATTGACGGAAACCGTTGTAGTTGGCCGAAAGGCTCAACTTGGTGTTGATGGGCAATGATGCATTGGCCGAATAGGTGAGACCACGCGTTGTATACAGCTGTTTGCGGGATATATTGTCCTCCTGCAAGGCGAAACTGCCGCCAAGAGCCAACTTGCCAAGACGCAAGTTCATAGCTGTACCCAGATTGTGGTAGTTGTTGTTCATATACGAGACACCCATACTCATATAGTCGGGCTGTATGAGCTTGTAGAAGAGTGAGAACGAGATACGCTTGAACGATGCCGCAAGGGTGACGTCGCCGGCCCAACGCATGAGGGTGGTATAACGTATGTCGTAGAATTTGTCATACTTTTCGGCCTCCTCGCCCGGCACCTCGGGTGCTGTTATGTCGGTAGAGAATATTGAGGTTGCCACGTTGGCCTGGAGAGACAAAGGACGGCATATCTGCCAACGGCCCTTTAGACCAACTACAACATTCTCTTGGGCAAAAACATCGTCATACCAGATGTCATCGATTGAAGACCGGTGATCCTGCGAACGGAAGAGATAGAGGTCGAGATAGTTGCGGCTGGTTCCGTAACCGAGTTTTATACCCCAACCCGAGCGTTTATAGACAGGCTTGCCTTGAGGCATTTCGCCAGGCTCGAAGTTGACGGCATCGCGCAGCACACCATAGAAAAGTCCGAAACGGAAACCGGTCTTGGACGACCTGTATTCAATACCGGCACCGTTGAAAGGGAGGTTATAGACATAGGACGAGAAGGGCATAGAACGCTTTCCCAAATGCAATGTCCATCCCTTGTACGACGGACTGAAGTTGAAAGCGAACTGCGGGTGCGTGAACGAGAAGTTGTTGCTGCTATAGTAGAACGCGAACGGCATGTTGTAGCCATAGAGGTTCACGTTCAGGTTGGCATACATCGAGTAGTTGAACGGCGATGCATAGCTGCCACCCGAAGAGTAGTACAACGCACTTTGCAATCCCAAAGAACCTGTTACGACAAGTGGGTCTTTTTTCCTTGGGTCCTCAATAGCATGAGTGCTGCCGATACAGAATATCGCCAACACAACCAAGAGGACTGTTTTTTTGATGTATGTTCTCATCTCCCGACTATTTCTGAATAGTATGAACTATATATTCCAATATATTGTACCTGCAAGTGCAGGCGTGTGTTTCCTTATTTATTGGTTGCACAGATTGAGCAACGTGCCTTGTTGTCCCCTCGATAGTGACGAGGGCCGGGAAAGGCTCCCTTTATTGCTTGTGGGTATGCCCCACTTTATCATGATGATTATATATAAGCGAACAGGCACCCCTCCCCGTTGCCGGGGAGAGGGCCTCTCGCCTGAATGGTTTTATTTACGTACTTTCTTTGTAACTATCTTGTCGCCCTCGCGTACCTTTATTACATAGATACCCTCGGTCATCTGCTCAACCTTGCGGCCTGTGAGGTCATAGATTGACTCGATGTTGTTGCCATCGATGGTGTTGATATCGACGATTCCTGTTGTACCGTCGATTGTACCCATGAGGACCGGTGCCTGGAGTGAACCGGCCTTGTCAGCAAATGCGAGCTCTGTGGTGATGGTGGTGAACTCGCCTGTCCAGCTGTTGTGCAGACGGAATGTCACAGTCTCACCAACCTCACCGCTAACGCTGATGAATGCCTTACCATTGATGAACTTACCCTCACCACGGCACTCGTCGCCAACAAAGGCACCGATAGTATACTCCTCGCAGTTCTCAATATCGACATTTGCAATGATTGGCATGACGTTGGCAAAGCGGCTGTTGTCGTACTGCCAAACACTGCGCTCACGGGCTGCAGCACGTGGCATAACTTTTTCGCGGAAATAACCCTGTGGCAGGTCAAAACGACGTGGCATCTCAAGCTCGACATCGTTGTTGCAATAGATCATGTAGCCCTGGTATGGGGTAAGATCTCCAAGAGTACCCTCCCAGTAGCCATTGCCATCGTTGACAACAAAGCCATCATTGAGAGAAAGAATCATGTCATTCTCACTGAAGTTGCCGGCATTGAATACATCATCGGCTGAATAGCAGAACTCATAAGGATAAGAAACCCAGTTCCAGCCACGTGTCAAAGACTTTGGCTCAATGCGGCCGCTGCCATTGGACTCGCTCCAGAACTCCAGGACAGTCTCGGTATCCTCGTGCATCTTCACCTTATAGGCCTGTGTGTTGTCCATGTACTCAAGGTCACCGAAGAGACCCCAATACGGGTCGTTATATACAAGTTGTGACTGGCCACGTGCCTCAATAAGATTCTCGGCGAAGCCCTCGAACCACATCTCGTTATAGGTGATCAATGAGAGCCAGTTCCAGCCGCCACCAATGGTCATTCTCTCCTGTACCTGGCCTTGAACATTATACACAAGAGGCTCAGATATTTCTTCACCCTCCTCGGGGTTGAGATAGATGAAATCTACATTGAAATATGAAAGTGCTCGAGGAATAACTGTAAGTTCCAATGCGCCATCAACAACATCCTGTGGATGGATTTCAACAGGCACCCAGTCTTCGCTCTCCATGTCGGAATAGACATTGATTGTGACATTCTCGCTATAGAAATCGGCATCCTCGGGCCAATAGCGCAAAACGGAACTGTATTCGCCGCCGTCATTGTAGAGCATAAAGAAGACATCCGAGTCAACAGACATGTCACTTACACGCTTCTTTACTGTAACCTCGCATGTTGCAGACACTGACGGGTTGTCTTCGCTTGTGAATGTAACTGTTGCATTACCCTTGCCCTGTATCTTGAAGCGGTACTCGCCATCTTCAAGATAGCCTTCGTAACTGATTACATCATCACCATCGAGGTTGATAATGAGATTCTTGTTGGTTGCATCATCGGGAACGGCAACGGCTGTAATTGAGAAGAATGTCTCAATGTCCTGGGTGAACCACACGGTCTTCTCCGCCTCGGAGAGTTCGATACCTGTGACACCCTGCTTGACATCAAGGCGTACCTTGTGTCTGAGCCCGTTATTGACTATTGCCCTGAGATATACATCCCTGTCAGGAACATTGAGGAATGTGAAGCTGAAGCTTATAGTGCCGTCACCGTTATCGATTATGTCACCGCTCTCAACGACATCTGCCTCAAATGGAATATCATCGGAATCGACAATTTCCATGATGAATGACTCTATTGTCGCGTCTTCAGGCTCAACACCGGCAACTGCAACGACATTCTGTCCCAATGCCAGTTCAACAACAGTTTCGGCAGGTGTTGTACCTGGGGCTGGAATCTCAATATTACCTATTGTCCTGATGGCAACACCTGTAGGCTCACGCTTGATTACAGTGGTAGCCTCGGTATAAACATCGGGATGGGCAACACTGCGGAATGTGAATGTAACCTCACCTGTTGAGTAGGCATGGATGCGATACATTCCTGCATCCTCGCTCATGAGCACCTCGGCAACATCGGGGTTGCTTGACTCTACGGTCAAAGAGGGGTCTGTTGCATCACCGGGGTTAACATTATACTTGAACTCAAAGACTGACTCGTTCTCGCTGATCCAGTACTCATCATTCATATAAACATTAATGCCCTCAACCGGCACATAAGCAGGAAGTACCTGTGTGGGGAACTCCACAAACATGGCACCGACAGTGAACACAACTCCTGGCATATAGTCATTTTCTCCATCACCATCGTTGTCGGGTGTCTCACGCATACCTACCATGGTAAGGATATCAGTATCATCGGCCTGTGCTACATAAGGCATATTGGGGTTGCCTATTATCCAAACAGCTTCACCTTCGTAATCGGTAACCTCTTCATCATTGATATCAAGAAGTTTGTAGCGGTACTCTTCCAACACTATGCGGTCATTCACGCGAAGCGAGAAATGGTCCACAATGGTTTCTATATCGGCCTCAAACTTATAGACATAGGCTCTGACAGCAGGATTGACAGCGAGAGTGTAGTAGCTCGAAGGCTGGGCAGGAGTTGCATCGGCAGCCCACTCAATTGTCTCGCCGCACTGCAACGGGTAGATGAGCCCGGACATGGGATCATAGAGCTTGAAGGTGATCTCCTTGCCATCATCCTCGGCTGTACCACCGACACGCAATGTGTAGATTCGCAAGTCTCCGTCCTCACGCTCAACCAGGTTAAATCTGCTCACTACGGCTCTCAGCTCGCCATCCACAAAGGCCGCTACCTCGGGGCTCACTTCGGCGTTGTAAAGTTCATAGCCACCGCAATCGACAGTAGCATAGACAACAGTCTGGGACTGATACTCGTTTGAAGGATCCGTCCAACCGCTTTGCGCCCATGAGACCATCCCGGCCATCACAAGCAACAAGGATAAAAATTGCTTTTTCATAACGCAAAAAGTTTAAAAAGTTGTTTTATTGAATTTTTTGATTTTATACTGTTTTTTACATTTTTTCACCATTACAAAATTGGCACAATAAAGCGGAACTCTTTTTCACTTTAAAAGCGTTGTTTTTAACGCAAAGCACAAAAAGGGAATCAAAAAGGCACAATACGTAAAAATATGCTCGGTAGAGTTAAAATCATTTAACAGGATTGGGTATTTTGGTTACATTTGCAGCAAAGAACATAGCACCATATGCAAACAAAGACCCATATTTCCGTCATAATCGCTATTGCAGCCATAATCACTGCCTGCACAGGTAGTGGCAAAATGCAATGGCAAACAGCTTCGGACAGCGCAAACGCCAAGGTCATAGCCGACACCTTGTGGCACCCTTACAAACTTGACAGCCTGGCACAACACTACAATGCCGCCAAAGACATTGGAAGCGAACTGCTTATAAGACAAAAGCTGGGAACGGTAATGCGCAACCGCTCCGACTTTGAAGCGGCCGTAAAACAGCACGACCGCTGCATTGAGCTTGCAACGGTGAGTAATGACACCCTACAACTTATAATAGCCTACAACAACCAAGGAACAAACTTCAGGCGCATAGGCGACCTTCAGCAGGCAAGTACCAACCACTACAAGGCATTGGAGCTTTGCGACAAAATCACCGGCGACACATCATTCATTGCGCGCAAGAACATTGTACGCACACTTAACGGTCTGGGCAATGTCATGCTCTCGCTAGGCAATGACGAGGTTGCCGAGGAGATGTTTCGTCGCGCGCTCAAAGGCGAGCAGGAGCTACGCAGCGCCACGGGAGAGGCGATAAACTTCGCCAATATTGGAGCTATAAAAGAGAGGAACGGCGATGCCGACTCGGCACGCATCTACTACAACCTGTCGATGCAGAAGAACATCGAAGCCAACAACAAGATTGGCATAAGCCTCTGTTTCCAGAACCTGGGCGAACTGGACGAGGCTGCAGGCGACTACAAGGCCGCAAGGGAAAACTACCTGAAAAGCTATGAGATGGGGCTTAGAACCAAGGACGTATGGCACTGGCTGAACCCTTGCACAGCATTGGCACAGCTTAACATAAAGGAAGGCAACCACAGTGAGGCACTTCGCTACAACAGCGAGGCGCTTGAAGCCGCCAAAAGAATTGGAGCAAAAGGACGCTTGGCAAGCCTTTATGCACAACAGGCACTCCTTTACGAGGCAAAAGGCCAATGGCGCGAAGCACTTGAAAGCACACATACAGCACAGGCATACAGTGACAGTGCAGCAATAGAAGAAAACAGGATACACACCCAGAACCTGAGAGTAAACTATGAGATAAACAAAAGAAAAGAGGAAGTTGAAGAGGCGCTTGCGAAGGCCGAATACGAAAAAGAGATACGCAACACCGTCATGTGGGGAAGTTGTGGAATAATACTGTTTGCCATCATTGCAATAATCGCAATAGTGCGTGCAGCAAGACAGCGCAGAACCACCAACGAAGCATTGGAAAAGATTGACCGCGAACGTCAGGAATTCTATCGCGGAATAACACACCAGCTACGCACTCCATTGACGGTTGTGCTGGGCATGACACACGAACTGGAACGCTTCATCCCAAGCGACAATGCGCTGGCCCAAAAGGAGTTCGATGCCGTAACACGCAAAAGCAAGGAACTGCTTGCCCTTATCACCGAAATGATTGAATACAACCGTGGCGAGAGGGAGAAGGTAGACATCAACGAGTTCCCGAAGAACGAGAGCGCACCAACAATAAAAGATAATACATTGATAAACAATAATTTACAGATATGGGGGGTGACTTGCACGAATACGTGCTGCTTGCCGAGGATGACAATGATGTTGCCCTGCTGATAACACAGATGCTCAATAACGAGGGCTACAGCTACTGCTGGGCACAGAACGGCAAGGAAGCCCTCGAAATTATAGAGCAGAAACACCCTCAGCTCGTCATCACCGACATAATGATGCCACAGATGGACGGCATCGAGCTCATAAAGGCACTGAGAGGAAATGAAGAGACCAACCACATACCTATAATCGTGGTATCGGCACGCACAGAGAACAACGACCGTCTCACAGGCCTTGACGCAGGAGCCGAGGTTTACCTTGGCAAGCCGTTCATCCCCGACGAACTGCTGATGATGGTGCGCAAGCTGATTGAGCAGAGAGAAATGCTCAAAAAGAAATACAGCAAGCAAATTCTCGAAGCAAACATCGACGACTACAACGGCCGCATAAACAGTATTAAGAAAAGCGATAAGGAGTTCATCAGGCAAATCGATGAATATATACACGAAAACATCATGGACTGCAACCTTAACGCCGCTATGCTTGCAGAGCACATGATAATGAGCATCACCACCCTCAACCGCAGGATAAACAGCGTAACAGGCACAAACACCACCAACTACATACGTCAGCGCAGGCTTGCAAGAGCAAAATACCTGCTCAAGAACTCAAGCATGACAATGGGCGAGATCCAGGCCGTGTGCGGCTTTGAATCGCCAAGCTACTTCAGCCGCGCCTTCAAAGCCGAATTCGACGTAACTCCAACCGAATACAGGAAAAGTGGCTCTTGAGCCACCCTGAAGCCGCATTTTGTCGTTTGAGTTAAAAGCGGAATACTTTTGAGTGAAAATGATTGTGTTACATTCTTCCCAACTTTGTGACCGAAACAAAGGCACAAAGTTGAAGAATGAAAGAAACGGCACTGAAAGATATCAAAAGAATGTACATGCAGCTACTCACTGCAAAGCCACCTTTCTTCACAGCTGCAGACTGCTCCATAGAGTCGTTTGCCACCGACTTGGGCACCAACCGCAGCTACGCTTCACGGTTTGTAAACCAGGAATTGGGAGTCACCTTCTCCACACTGCTCAACAAACTGCGACTGGCACATTTCATCAAACGTAAAAGCGAGAATCCCCAAGCCACCATTGCCCACTTGGCAAAAGAGTGCGGTTTCAACAGCACCTTCTCATTCCGCAGAGCATTCCGGAAGGAATATGGCATGCTCCCCGGCGAATACTTCCGCAACATGAGAAAATGAGCCGGCACACAGTTACTTTTCTTTGCCGGGTTGAACCACTACAGCCTTGATGCGAACATGATTCTTGCGCGGAATGGTATTTGTATACACATATATGGTTTTGAGATAACGGCCATCAAGATCTTTTGGGTAGAACGATACATACACCGCAGCCGAGTCGCCCGGAGCGACCGGTTCCTTTGAATGCGTTGCCGAAGTGCAACCGCAACTCACATAGACTCCCTCTATCACCATCAGTTTATCCCCGACATTCACCACCTTGAACTCACATGCCACAGAATCGGAGTTCTCGGCCACCACACCAAAATCGTGCACCTTCTTCGGGTACTCAGCCACCGCCTGCGCCAACATATATTTTGGGAACGCAAGCAAGCACATAACAACAAAAAAGAAATTTCGTAGCATTAGCCGATTAATTTTACAGGCACAAAAATAGTGAAAAGAATCATAAACCAACAATGTTCGGTACAAATAACCATAGAAACCTATTGTGGGTATATATTTCTATACACATCTAACCACTGCATATCGAACACACAGAGACACCAGAAAGAGCTATTTCAGGTTGCCACAATCAACTTAACGCATTGAACACCAAGAACGTGCCACAGTAGTCACTTTCCGATGCAACACATTTACACTATTGATTGTAAGCGCCTTAGTCTTTTAATCGGTACAACTCGCATTTTTACAATGACACGGAAAATACTCACAAATTCACCGTGCTGATAATCAGCAATTTCGATATACGTGTTGTACCGCGCTTTTCAAGCTCATTTTCAAGTTTCGGTAGAAACCAAATTGAAGTGATTTATATTCAGCCTCTTACCGCATTTGCGTTCCAAATGATTTCTAATGCAAAGGTACGCTTTTTCTTGCGTATTATTGCTAATCATTGCTAACTAAATAACTTTATTTATCACTCCTTTGGAAACGGTGCAAGCGTTCTTGGTATGATTGTTTGTACATACGTTTAACCTTCTCCTCCAGAAAAGAATTCTCGATGAGTTCGTAAACCTTTGGCTGCTCCGTTGCAAACAGTTCAATAATAGAGGTTAACTTTTTAGGTAGAACTCCTATACGCGTTCCAAAAGTAATGAAGTCGTCTTTGCATGGGTGTAATGTCCTCGAATATACATCCGAGTATTCTGACTCAGGAATCAGCCCGTCTTGCAGGGCAAAGTCCCCATCGTTGACATGGATAGAGGTGTTCATCAAGTCATAGGCAGGAGTAAGCACATAGTCCCCGGCATCAGTTTCCTGAAGTGAGAAGTTTTTCAGGTGAGCATCGCCATTGCCAAACAGATAATTGAAGACTACAAGCGTGAAATACTTGGCCATCTCAACTTGCCACGCAGAAACGCTTTGTTTCAAGAGTTTCGCGATGTCCTCATAGCTACCCGAATATTTGAAGTCACTACCGCTATTTCGCTCGGTTTTGCCGGCAACAGAAGCAAAATCATCTTGTCTAATCTTAGAACCATCAGCCCTATAGTCAAACCTCTTGGTTATGTAAAAGGGGTTGCCATCTGCAAAAAAAGCAAGTGCATTCGCTGCTGTATTGATTTTATACACCTGGCTTGCAATCTGCATGGTCAGATGCTCATTTGCCGGGATATTATTCCTGAAGCGAAGACTCTTATATTCGGGAATAGGTTTTATAATATATCGCCCAGATTCTCCTTCAGGGGTGATTATAATCTTTCCCTTTTTTATTATGGCTGATATCTTCTCCTGTACTCCAGAGATAGAAATTTTGTTTATTGATGCTACAATCTCACCTCCGGTGTCATCGTTTATCGTTAAGTCCATGATGTGGCTAACCTTCTTACCGTCGAATACTTTTCGCAGGCACGAAGGACTATATGTATCGAATCCCGAGGCAAGCGTACCGGGGCAAACGTCTATCGTTCTCATAATTTCTCTATTGTTATAGCACCTATAGTATCGTGCTTTGCTGTTGCCAATAATAAACCGAATGAATCTTTTTCATCTATTCTCAATGTCATGCACTGAGTTGCCTTGTTAGCACCTTCAGAGAGCATGTTGTA
>JAZOOF010000030.1:0-19406 GCA_045654885.1 Bacteroidaceae bacterium | reverse complement strand
TTAGGAAATGATTTATCCCATTTCGACATTTTTTCGATGATAATTTAATGCCAAAAACAGGACTGTTTTAAGGTTATTACTCTCAAATCCTATTGAAGTTCAGCGTTTTCAGTTATTTATGTGAGATTTTTATATTGAGATTAGCCTATCTTCGCAATGTATTCGGCAGTTGCAGAATACAAGACATTTACATAATTTGCTCAATCGCTCTCGAATCACCACCTCGAAACACTGCGAGCAAAACAATAGTTCTATTGAGGGTATGCACTTTCAGTGCAGACTTTCACATATAGAACTATGGCTTGTGGTGAGCCCGAGAGCGTATGGCGAGGGTCTGCGCTTTCTTTTTATAGTTTAGGCAAAGTTCCTCCATTAAAAGAAAAGCAACTTATAACTATAAAAAAGAGAATTATGAAAAATGTCGTCTATTATTCTACGTTATTCTTTGCGTGGCTAGTTATTCATCTTCTGTTGGCCGCTACGCTAATTATCATTGGAACAATTGAGGGGCCATATGCTCTGGGTGTTGCAGCCATAATACCTGAGGTGTGGATACTCTCTGTTGGACTTGCTATGTTCACAAGAAAGGCATTAGCAAAAAGAATTCTGCATAAAGAAAAGAGTTTTTCCAAGGCTATCCCCATTGTTCTGGTGGCATTGGGTGGCGTAATGCTTGGAGCAAACATTGTGTTGAAGATAGTTCAAAAGAACAGCGCTGTGACAACCACTTTGGTTCCCGCTCCCAAAGAGACTGAAAGCAGTGCCATAACCGCCAGCCACGGAAGCGAAAATGCGGAAAACAGCAAAGATATGCAGTTGTCAAAAAACATCCGGGATTTCAAATCCGCGCTGAACAAGGAATTTGAAAAGATGAGCAAAAATACCCCTATCAGTTTTGACGAGATTACAACTCTAAAGGAAATAAAGTTGTCCGAAGCAGCATACACCTTAATATTCCAATTGAATGTCGACAAAAAAGATTTCGAAGAGAATTACCTGAAGCAGATTGTAGAGGATTTTGTAGATGAGAAGAAAACTGAATTGTACTATGATGTAGTATTCAAGTGTGCAATGGCCGAGGTCGATTCGAACGAGTTCTTCAAAGCCGCAAACATAAAAATAGAATATATATTTGCTGATGCGAATAACAGCCACATCAGAACCTGCGGATTTGAATTCAAAGAGTTGGCAAAGGAGTGACAGTGCTGCGTTCCGTACATAATGAGGATGACTCAAAAGCCCACTTTTAGAACTAGCAACCCCAACCAGAGTATGTTCTGGCTGGGGTTGCTCTCTTTACAAAATGACTTTTGAGTCATCCTCATTTTCTTTACAATTTTCATTTCACGTACCTCCCTGCAACATACATTCCCAGCAGCACCATCGCTATTGAAACGACAAGCGACACCGCAACATAGGCTGCTGCAGTAAGTCTCTCGCCGGCCTGGAACAGCTGCACTGCCTGTGAGGAGAAGGTGGAGAAAGTGGTGAAACCACCGCAGAAACCCACCACGGCAATGAGGTGTGCGCCACCCGAAAGCAAGGGGATTGCAAGGCCTATCAAGAACGAGCCGACAACGTTTACCACCAGCGTTGCCCAATGGCTGCATATTGCAAAATGGGCAAAAAGCAACGACACAGCATAGCGCGCAATGCTGCCCAGCGCACCACCCGCGCCCACAAGTAATAGGTTCTTTATCATTTTTAGTCGTAAAATCTTCTATACGCTACAAAAATACGAACAACAATCTGTTTTGGCAACATTGCGACTATGAATATAATGGTTATCTTTGCAATACACAAAATTCCATTATGAGCAATATTGAAAAGACATTGATTATCACCGATGCCGACATGCCGGTGGAAGCAGCGGTATATGCCATGATAAATGATTTCAGGGAGTTTGTCATTGAGTTCCGTTTAGATGATGACAGGCACCGCAGCAACAGTTTCTGCAAGCAGGCTGTTGTAGACAGAGACGAAACCATTGACATGGCAAGGCACTTGAACATCAAGGTTGAGGAGTTGCCAAACAAGGTGTACGAGGTGTGCGGGATTTCATACGACAGCACGGTCTCACATGCCGAAAGTGTTTTCCAGGAGGCTTTGGAGTTTATCCTTGACTGCGGTGCAAGGTTCAATTTAAGAGAGAGACGTATATGACAACACCATTCAGGCTCAGCGATGACGGCAAGGAACTAGTAGTACTCCTTGACCTTGAGATAACGGAATGTAGCATCCCGAATGGTGTCTGCACCATAGGAAGTTACGCGTTCCACAGCTGCGACTTGCTGGAGAGGATTACAATACCCCACGGGGTTACATCCATTGGCCAATGTGCTTTCCTTGGCTGTTCGGCATTGAAGGAGGTTATTCTCCCGGAGAGCATCGCCGCCATAGGCTTCGAGGCATTCAAGGGATGCAAATCCATGAAAAGTATAAGAATCCCAGGCAGTGTGAGTATGATAGACAATTATGCTTTTGCCCTTTGCGATGCATTGGAGAGCGTTGAACTGCCCGCAAATATAACCGAGATTGCACCTTACACATTCCTGTACTGCACATCGCTCAAAGAGATTGAGTTACCGCAGAGCATAACAACCATTGGCGAATCGGCATTCAGCGAATGTACATCGCTGCAAAGCATAAACATACCACGCGGAGTGACGGAGATTGGCAGCTATGCCTTCTGCAACTGCACCTGCCTTAAGAGCATTGACATCCCAGGCAGCACAGCAACCATTGGAGACAGTGCATTCTGTTGGTGCGCCGCCCTTGAGGATGTTACACTGCACGAAGGTACCGAACACATTGGCGGCAGCGCATTCTTCTGCTGCACGGCACTGCGCGAGATTAATCTCCCATGCAGCTTAAGGTCAATAGGTGAAATGGCATTCTACGACTGCGCGTCATTGAGAGCACTGCACATACCACCCGGGATAAAGTACATAGCCAACTACCTTTTGCACGGCTGTTCATCACTCGTAGAGACAAACATCCCCCGCGGCGTGGAGAGCATTGGGGAGTCCGCATTCGCTGGATGCAAGGCTATGAATAGTATCGACATCCCCAGATGCGTAGAGACCATAGCACACAATGCCTTTGACGGTTGCACCTCGCTACGAGAGATACACTTTAAATTTGTTGACATAGAACAATGCACCATTGACGACAATGCATTCGACGGCATTGAGCCGCAAGAATGTACCCTCTACATTCCACAAGGAGAGATTGCAGCATACCGCAATCATCCTGCACTTGGCAAATTCAATATTGTAGAGAAACTTATAAACCAACAGAACCAATGACAACCGAGACACCCCAACTCAACGAACATAAACAAAGTTGCGGTTCAGCGAGTGCAGAAGATAAGCGTACTTGTATTATGCCGAGCGACAGCAAGTTCGCCGAAGGCAACGCGGAGTACCCGCCTATGCATAACGGAGAGTTTGACACATCACCAACAAGAAACCACGCTACAATGCATCGATAATATGCACTATTGCGTAGCTTTTTCTTGGCGGATATCTCTATTGTATCTTCTGCATAATGCTTTTCCTTATCCACCACACTGCATAGCTCATAAAACTAAAGCCACGTGTCTCGTCATAATTTTCAGCAGCAGATGCCAATCCTTCATTACCTGCGCTTATAAGTTCTTCCATAGACAAGCCATACCCTTTGAATATTTTCGCAACAGCCGTTACAAAGCGTAATTTTGAATGGGAAAGTTTTTCAATTGCAGTTTTTCTTTCAATCCCGCCCAATTTTATATCTTTTATAAGTTGCAATTCATCTTCAATAGAACAATACTGCTCCTGCCCACACAGCTCCGTTTCTCTCTTTTCCATATATTACAAAATTTCAGGTTCTCTATAATATATACGAAAAGAGCCGGCGTTTATGGGCATTGAAAGGAAAATGGTGTGCGAAAATTTTGCACACCATTTGTGAATTATAGTGAAATTCCTATATAACATTAGTTACGCACACCTCGCAGAAAGCAAGACAAAATCCCCCCCTGCATAACAGAGAATTGACGTATTATAAATCTATTGACATCACAATAATTCCGTCAAAATCAATTTATAATCTTTGGTTTAGTAAATATCATATCATGGACACAATCAGATACGACATACAAAATATATCCAAACAAACAGGTGACAACATATACCAGTAGTATATCAAGAACCTTTATACCTGTTAATGTCAGGACTGTAAATGGAGAGAGAATAAATAACTGATGAACTATATATATGTGATATGAATATTTATCAGATAGCATAAAAATTTTGTTATTATTCTTAACACTCACTTTATGCAACAGAACAAATAATGATGCGCCAAATAGTAAATGAGCATACTTATTGAACATATCATCCTCAATTGCTGTACCATCATAAATATTTATTAACCGAACAACGTTTATTACAATTGTGACCAAAATCACAACCACAAAAATTATATTTAAAGGTTTCTTGTCCAATATCTTTTCACAATTGCGTAAGAAATATCCAAAAACAAAACAATTTATAAATCCGCCATTAAATAAAGGTATCTGATAAAAGAAAACTTGAATAAAAAGCATTGTCAGAAGCGACGCAATAACCATTGTGGCACCACCATTGATTTTATCCCGAATAACATTCAACAAAGGAAGAAGGCAGTAACATAACAATATATATCTTATAAACCATAGGTGTCCAATTCCTTTTATTGTACCTATTGTGAGTAACGATTTTGCAAAAATCTTGACACTAATATTTTCAGGATAAAATATATAATACAAAACTGCAGCAATAAGTAAAAAAATCCAATATGGAACAAGAATTTTCTTGAATTGTTTATATAGAAACTGAAAGATTCCATCTATTTTCCTTAAACCATAAAGATAACCGCTTATAATAAGAAATATCTGCACTCCAACATTCAGCACCCACGCGAGACCATTATCATAGTATTGAAAAATGTGACACGTTATAATTAAAAACATTGACAATAATCTAATTAAAGAAATGCAATAATCCTTGTTAGCCATAATAATATTAAACGGTATTCCACCAATGGCTCTATGGTGCGATTAAGGCATTTAGTACACAAGAAGAAAGTGGAGCCAACATTCTCATTATTTCAACTGCGTAGGGTTGGACTCCCTGTAATAAATGAATAACAAGAACGACAGCCCCACTTGGAATGTATTTCGAGAAATGCAAATACAAACCAAGAGAGCGTCCTTCCACATCATTCCGTCTATTACTTGTAAAGTGTCCAATTTTACGCAGTCGGAACAAAGCGAAAATGCGCTTTCTAAAATATGTCAGCACACACTATTTGCGTGTACGATACAAATATACGAATTTATTAATAAAAAAACTCGTTTTATAAATTTTATTTAATAACAAATAAACCACTATTAAACAGTATAGTGCAAAAATTGCACAGGTTCAAAAATGGAATTATTTTTGTTGTCAGAATAGCTTTTATACACATTTTGCATATTACTCATATTGACCAATGACAACCGAAACACCACAACTCAACGACCACAATAAGGCGGAGTACCCGCCTATGCACACCGCAGAGCACATACTTAACCAGACGATGGCTCGCATGTTCGGATGCGAGCGCAGCCGTAATGCGCATATTGAACGAAAGAAGAGCAAGTGCGACTATACCCTGTCCGGCGCGCCTACTGAAGAGCAGATTGCAGCCATTGAGCAGCAAGTGAACGATGTAATCGCGCTGCACTTGCCTGTGACCATTGAGTTTGTGACACGCGAGAATGTACCGGCCGGTGTCGACCTTAGCAAGTTGCCTGCCGATGCAAGCGAAACACTGCGCATTGTGCGTGTGGGCGATTATGACGTGTGTGCCTGCATTGGAACACATGTTGAAAACACGAGCGAGATTGGACGCTTTAAGATAATAAGCCACACGTTCGAGAACGGCACACTGCGCTTGAGGTTCAAGCTGGAGCAACCGGCGCAATAAAGCAAGCTACAACTGCTTATATAACAAAAATATTTTGTATCTTCGCAAAACATTAGTGAACCAATAGATTTCTCGTCGCTTCGCTCCGTCGAAATGACATACAATGACAATGGTAGACAAGACCCAACGCATATATAAATCAACCGTTGAAGGGGCATTTGAAGAGATGCTCCGCAGTGCATTGTTGCAGGTTCATGCTGTTGGGATTATAAAGTTAGCCATTTTCCACAAACCGGCCAATGACTGCGAATACAGGCAGAACCTTGCAGCCATTGACAAGGTTGTTACCGAGCTCTTTGGCGAGCAACCGCCGCTCACAAGCTACATTGCACAAAAGACATCGCATGGCGGCATAACAATTGAAGCCACTTGCATTGCGTGCTGCGATGCTACAGTTGAGTACCACCGCAACTACAGGCTCATTACGTTGAACGGCTGCACCGAACTGATGACAGGCGGCATTGTTCCAAGGTTCGACGGCGGCAGCACATTTGAGCAGTCTACTGACATATTCGAGGGCATTGCAAAAATGCTCGCGGACAACGACTTCATGCCAAGCGACATCTACCGCCAATGGAACTACATACCGGGAATAACGGTGCTCAGCGATGGCAGCCAGAACTATCAGGAGTTCAACGATGCGCGCTCCATTTTCTATGCCACCGCCGACTGGAGCAATGGATACCCCGCAGCAACAGGTATTGGCACAAGCGCAGGCGGTGTGGTGGTTGAGGTTTGTGCCATAAAGGGCGAACAGTGCGCCAACCTACCCATTGACAACCCGTTGCAGATTGCAGCACACAACTACTCGCAACAGGTACTCGACGGCAAGGTCATTGAGCAATTGAGCGAGAGGACAACACCAAAATTCGAGCGTGCGCGCCTGCTTGCAGACAGAGTACTCATTTCGGGCACAGCGGCCATAAAGGGCGAACGCAGCAACTACAGCACCGATGCCGTGGAGCAGGCTGCCGAGACAATGGAGATTATGGACAGGCTCACAAGCAAGGAGAACATCCCCGCGAAGAACAATGGCTCAAGCTATGACCTGTTACGCGTATACGTAAAGCGCGAGAGCGACATCCCCGCCGTGCGCAACTACATGCAGAGCCACTACCCTGCTGCGCAGAAGCACTACCTTGTTGCCGACGTATGCCGCCCCGAGCTGCTTATTGAAATTGAGGGAGTAGCGAAGGTTAGGTGAAAGGTGAAAGGTAAAAGCGGAAAGCCCGCGCCAATGAGCGAAACGGAAAGCTCGCTTTCGCGTTTTACAGCGACAACGCGGACGAGCGTTGTTTGCGACGACGGGAGCTTTAGCTCCCCAAAGGAGTGCGACAAAGTCGCCTCAAAGCCGGGGTTCAATCACACGAAGTGCGGTTAAAGCAGTTGGCGAAGCCAAAGTCAAAACATGAAACAAGATATCACTATAATATAACAAAACATTAAACCATAATTTATGAAATTCAGAACAACAATTCTAATGACAGCGCTATCATTGTCACTATGCGGTTGCTCTCACAAAGAGAACACACCTGCCAACCCGTTGCTGTCGGAGTTCAACACTCCGCACAACATTGCTCCATTTGCACAGATCACCATCGACAACTACCGCGAGGGTATGTTGCTTGGCATGGAGGAGCAGAAGAAGGAGATTGAAGCCATCACAAACAACAGCGAGGCTCCAACATTCGAGAACACAGTTGTTGCGCTGGACCAGTGCGGCAAGCTCTTGCGCAAGGTACGCGGTACCTTCAGCCCACTCTCAAGCAGCAACTCCACCGAGGAGATGCGCGCGTTGCAGAAGGAGATGTCGCCACTCTTCTCGGCACACAACGACGATATCTACCTGAACGAGCAGCTCTTCGCACGCGTCAAGGCGGTGTACGACAGTCGCGAGTCGCTCACCCTCACAGCCGAGGAGGCAAAGATTCTTGAAAACATCTACAAGCGCTTTGTAAACAGCGGCGCCAACCTTGGCGAGGAGCAGAAGGCAAAGCTTCGCGAGCTGAACAAGGAGCTGTCGATGCTGCAGCTCACATTCTCGCAGAACCTGCTGCACGAGACAAACAACTCATTCGTTGTTGCCGAGAGCCTTGAGGAGCTCAAGGGCCTGCCACAGGCAAACATTGACGCAGCGGCCAAGATGGCTGCCGACAACGGACAGCCGGGCAAGTGGATGTTCAACATGCAGCGTCCAAGCTGCAACCCCGTGCTGCAGTACTGTGAGAACCGCGAACTGCGCGAGAAGGTGTACAATGCCTACTACAACCGCGGCAACAGGGACAACGAGTACGACAGCAAGGAGATTTGCGCAAAGATTGTGACCCTGCGCCTTGAGAAGGCAAAGCTCATGGGCTATGAGAACTATGCACAGATGGTTCTTGAGGACCGCATGGCAAAGACACCCGAGGCTGTGTATGCACTGCTCGACCAGGTGTGGGAGCCTGCCGTTGCCAAGGCAAAGGAGGAGATTGAGGACATCCGTGCCGAGATTCGCAAGGAGGGCAAGAACTTTGAGCCTGCCGGTTGGGACTACATGTACTATCTGGACAAAGCCAAGAAAGCCAAATATGCTGTCGACGAGCAGGAAATCAAGAACTACATGGAGGCCGGCAATGTGATGCAGGGAATATTCCTCGTTGCAAACAAGCTCTATGGCATCACCTTCAAGGAGATTACAGCCGAGGTTCCATCGTACGAGCCCACAGCCAAGGCATACGAGGTTATTGACCGCGACGGCACACTGCTCGCCATCTTCTACAGCGACCAGTTCACACGCGAGAGCAAGAATGCCGGCGCATGGTGCACATCGTTCCGCCCACAGAGCTACGAGAACGGCAAGCGCATTGTTCCCGTTGTAGTGAACAGCTGCAACATGACACCCGCAACAGAGAACACCCCTGCATTGCAGAGCATTGACAACGTAAAGACAATGTTCCACGAGTTCGGCCACGCACTCCACAACTTCATGCGCGACGTTAAGTACAGCGGTGCCAGCGGTGTCGAGCGCGACTTTGTTGAGTTGCCATCGCAGATTAACGAGCACTGGGCACTGGAGCCCGAGGTGCTTGCCGTCTATGCAAAGCACTACCAGACAGGAGAGATTATCCCAATGGAGCTTGTTGAGAAAATCCAGGAGAGCGACAAGTATGGCCAGGGATTTGCAACCGTTGAGTACATTGCTGCATCGCTGAGCGACATGGACCTGCACGTGCTCACCGAGGTGCCTGCCGACCTCAATGTAATGGAGTACGAGACACAGAAACTTGCCGAGCGCGGCATCCCGTCACAGATTCTGCCACGCTATCGCATGACCAACTTCAGCCACACCATGGGCGGCGGCTACAGCGCCGGCTACTACAGCTACATGTGGGCCGAGGTGCTCGATGCCGATGCGTTCGAGGCATTCAAGGAGACAGGCGACATCTTTAACCAGGAGGTTGCCGACAAGTTCCGCAAGTATGTGCTCACCCCCGGCGGCATTGACGACGGAATGACAATGTACCGCAACTTCCGCGGCCGCGAACCAAAGATTGACGCACTGCTCAAGAACAGAGGATTATAAAAGAACCACATACAAAATGACATGCCCCCGAAAGTTATACATAGCTTTCGGGGGCATGTCATTTACATCATTGCCTACATTCTCATTGCAGTTTGTTAACCGGTATATCAATTCTTACGGTATTGCGACCATATCTACCGGGTAATGTAAACATTATACTTTCCTTTATCTGCTTTGTCAGCTCCAATATGTGCTCGGGCCAGACTCCATCACTATACTCCGATGGAAAAACGAAATTGCATCGTACGACTTCGCCTGTTTCATTTATATCAAGGCGAACGCAGATATCCTTACCATCTACAAATGGAACACGTTTAAAATGATGTAGAGCAATCTTTTGTACAGAATCAACGGCAACCACAACATCCTTGTTTTGTAGATATTCCTTGACTACAGTATCATACTCTGCCGAAACAATTTTGCCGTCGAGTTTTACAGAGTCATCGTATTGCTCCTTTATATATGCAATCACTGTTGTATCAAGGCGCACATCGAAACGAACGGTTTCTTCGTCATATTTGAAATCGACACGTTTTTCCAAATATCTTTGCAGAATGCTGGAGGTAATTGAAAAAGTTATCCAAGGCGAAAGTTCTATACCAAATTCGTCCAAGCGCGGATATGGATCCGAAGGCCTATTTAAAATGATTTCTGTATTGCGTTTTATATCCTCGTATGTCATGAAAGGCGCGTAGGTATTAGGATACATGAATTTTACGCAAGTAATGACACCATTTGCGTCAACTCTTATACGGACATACAATTTAAGACTTTTTTCAGATTTGGAAGATAACGCAAACATTTCCTTGCACCGTTTTTTTCCATACCCCCCAAGAATGTCTTTAGTCATTGCTGCAACATTTTTCTTCATATATTCATAACCTGCATACTCGATGATATCATAATCCGCATTTTTATAGTCTGTGGGTTTGTCATCTATGTATTGCTTAAATCCGGACACGAACATATATTCAATTTTTTCGATAACCAATGTATCATTGCCATGTACTTGATATTCTATTTTTGTACTGTCAGGTATGTTCTCATTTAATGCATAACAGAATGTCTGTACGCATACAATAACAAAAATTGTTGTAAGAAATCGTTTCATAGAAGTATCATTTATATTCAATACCGAATATTTGCAAACATGGCGGAGAATAATATCGCTAATATAGCAAATGAAAAGGCCTTTGTCAATAGGACGAAGGAAAAGATTTTGTGCAACGACAAGAAAAAAATGGCGCAGCCCAAGAGGCTACGCCAATAAAGTTCTACTGCAAGCTATATTTATTCTCCGTTCAGGTATTCTTTGATACCTCTTTCGTGGATAGGAATTGGAAATCGGGGTAAAATTTTCACTCCCATCTCTGCATAATCTTCAAAAAACAAAAATGGTTCGCTATCTTTTAGAATTTGTGTGTTACGGACAATATCGTCGTTTGTCATGAATTCGGCGCAATGTGCCGGGTACATAAAGTCAAGGTCTATAATTTTTCCTTCGACATCAATACAAATTAATATTTGAATGTAGTGGAAATTATCTTTATATTTTGATATCAGCTCAGCACACCTCTCTTCTCCATAACCTTCCAAAACTTTCTTTTGCACATATTTCAAGAAAGCGACTCTACTTTCATCATCACTATTGAACTCATCAATGAGATATTCTAAATCAATTTGGTTGTACTGTTTGTGGAATTTACGGAATAAATTCTCTTCGTATTGCTTTAATCCGCAAAAAACAGTTTCACCAAATTGGTAATGTATATTATAATATATGGTGTCATTTTTATATCTTTGATACTCAACCTTAATGCTGTCATTGTCAATTTGGTTGTACCCAACCGCATAGCATATACTTTGCGTGAAAACAATTGCAAATAATGTTATAATAAACCGTTTCATAAGTTTGTCATTTATATTTTATACCAAATAAATCTAATATCACTTTCCAATTATAATTAAAATCATCTACCCCTGGTTCCTGATATGCTCCACTTCCGGAATAGTACTCTTGAAATTTATCAAAATATGAATTGATATGCATTAAAAAATTGTTCAAATATAAATTCCCGTTATTGTCAAATCCATTGCTTATAAAATTAGCATATTCCTCATCGTCTGTTGTAGAAAGACCTTTGAAGTATTTATAATCACCTGTTTTTCTAAATTTTTGACCGAAATACAAATCCTTAATCACATGCTCCTGGAATTCCAAATTTGACTTACCAGTACCTGTCATTTCCAACTGATCCTGCGCAGCATGGAAGACTTCTGAAATTAGAGTGTATTCATCAACATGCTTGCTATCGATAACAATTCGGTTATTTTGGCCTAAATATATTCCATTCCTTTTTTTATATTCTCCTTTATCTGTGGTCGTATATAAGTTATCTGCAATATCAATTCCTACTCCAAGTTGTTTTAAAATATTTGCTGCTGCAACCGGTAAATTCCCTATCAAGGTATTTATCTGTACAGCATAATCTTTAGTGCGTGGTTTTCCATGAACTTTCAATTTCCTTTTTGAGTTTGATGAACTATTGTTTTTATTCAAATCAAAATTTGATTTGTCATTTATATTACAAACAGAATCTATACTGTTTTCTATTTTATCTTTCTCCACCTCCAAACTGTCGTTTCTTTCAGTTGTTCTACGTGGTTTGTTGCCAACAACTGTACTAAATCCCGGAATTTGGATGCCGTGATTAAATGGATTGTCCTCTTCTTTGGCCGTGTTGCCGTCAAAATCGAACAGTGATGTTGGGGCTGTTGTTCCAGCATTCTCTTTCTTAGGCATCAAGAATGAAGCAACATCTTTCCCATTCCCAAAGCCAAGAGTTTTCTCTTTGTTTCCCCAATTGGCGATGCCGTGATTGAATGGAATATTCTCTTCTTTGGCCGTGTTACCGTCAAAATCGAACGGTGATTCCGGTGCTTTTGTTTCATTTTTTTCCTTTTGCGGACCAAAAAAAGTCGAAGCACTTTTCCAGTTTACAAAGCCAAGAGTATTCTCTTTATTTCCAAAGTTGGCTATGCCGTGTAACGCTGTTTGCATGCTCACATCTTTTTTAGGTTTCTCACTTTGCTGTTCACCTATTCCACGGATGTTGAACTGTGGCTCATCTTTGGCGGGCGCAACAGTCAATGGGCTGACAGGTTTGCTCTCAAAATAATCCGTCTGTTTTTGTTTCTCATCGTCATGCAGCACATACCTTGTCTCGTCGACCGTTCCCAACATTTTGGGGAAGTGTGACATCAACTCACGCTTTCTCTGTTTCTCGTTTTCTATCTCCAGGTTGTTCCCATGGAAGTATTCAATTAGTTCTTCTTTCATGGCTTTTTTGCAACAAAGCTATATGCAAATTTCCCAAGCAAGGTTGCTGGATTGCCACAAAAAATGCCGCGACAGGAATTCTATTTTCTGTACAAAACGTCCTCTTCCTCATAAGAAAACCTTCTATTAACCCTATCACGACGTTTCATGATTGCCGTGTCTGGCCAATACCCTTTATTGTTGTTAAGAACAAACAGCATTGTACTATCGTTTATCAACTCAAATATAATATCGTTATACACATATCTTCTATTTGGATCAAAATAAAAATTTGAATAAGCTTCGCTGATTTTACTTTTGACAATATTATTTTCTACTTTAGGCACTTTCACCATAGGTATATCATTGTAATTATTATCAAGCCCGGGCATATGTATCCTACTTCCTCCGTAGAATATTCCACCAATACTGAACAATAACGAGTCATTCCTTTCCCCGACCCAAATGTAAAAAGAGTCTTCTTCGGGAGAATTTTTCTCCCAATCCCAAGTGCCTACAAATGGAGAAAGTTCCTTCTCTTCACTACGCTGTGAAAAAACAGCATGACTTCCCGACGTCAATACAACAATAATTATTGTCAAAATACCTAAAAGCATAATTGTTTTTTTTTGGAGACTAAGAAGCTGTTTAAATTTCTTTCAAAAATATTATTTACATTATCCGCAAGAAGTGCTTGTCTTTTTATGCCCTTTGTTTTCACGAAAGTTCTATAAAAATTTCAAGGACATAAATTTAAACAACTTCTAATATTTTTTATCAAACCTCAATTTTGAGCCAACGATTTCCGCTACTTGATTCAAACGGTTTATCCACCCCGCATAATTATTAATTTGCGAATTATCATTAGCTACAATCTTACGATAATTGTTATACCTGTCTATTATAATTTGCTCTATTAACCATTCTTTGTCTGCACGATGAATCGCATCAAGCGTTTTTGTACCAAACACACCATCGGGCTTCAAATTCTCACCATTGAGGTTAAGTATTCTTTGTACTCTTTTTGCGACCTCCCACTCATTGGAATTTATCATATAGTCATTAAGCACAAATGCCAAATTCTTATCCCTTACCTCTCCCAACCTCTTGTTGTTCCACATTGCAAAATACAAATTACATGCATCTTCTTTTGTAAGTTCCTCTATAGGCTTAACTTTTCCATCAGGAAGAGCATTCTTGTATTGCTCCATAAATATTTCAGTTATGCCATAATTCGTCTTTCCACCACGGTCATATTTGTTATTCACAAATCCTCCTTCAAATCTAAAACTGTCTCCTATAACAGAGTCGAACTTTGCCTTGTTCATATATCTAAATTCATCATCGTGGTAGGCAGGTCTTGAAATGGGTACCGAACCTATTTCCCCATTAAGTTTCAAATAATTTATTTTATTTATTGAATCTATTGTCTTTTCTCTTTTCCATGGATCAAAATCAAACGGCGATTTGGGAGCTTTTGTTTCATTCTTGTCATTTTGTGGGTTCAAGGATGTGGCAACATCTTTCCCGTTCCCAAAGCCAATTGCATTCCCATTGTTTCCCCAATTGGCCAAGCCCTGTACTATGGTTTGCCCATTATCATCCTTTTTAGGTTTCTCACTCTGCAATCCTCCTATTCCGGCAATACCTGGTATTGGCTCGTTCTTGCTTGGTGCAGGAGGTGTCAATGGGCTTACAGGTTTGCTCTCAAAATAATCGGTCTGTTTCGGTTTGTCATCATCCTGCAACACATACTTTGTTTCGTCAACCGTCCCCAATGTCTTGGGGAAATACGACATCAACTCACGCTTTCTAAGTTTCTCCTTTTCAATCTCCTGGCGGTTTCCATGGAAATGCAACTCGTATAATCCGTTCATGACTTTTTTTGCCACAAAGCTATACGCAATTCGCCCAGAGGAGGTTGCTGAATTGCCACAAAAACAACGCGACAGGAAATAATAGTGCTAATATAGCAAATGTAGAAGCCGTTGTCAATAGTTTTGCGTGAAAAGATTTTGTGCAGGGACAAAAGCTAAGGGGTGACACAAAAGAAAAACGGAGGCAACGTTTATCATTAACAAATCATAAAAACAGCCCCTCACTGCGAACCAACATGCCCCACTCTGCATTATATATGCAAACGGCACGACCGTCGCGGGTATTCAATAAGTCACTCAACGAGAGACTGCGGCCCGGTCAACACCTGCATCACATTGGGGTCGTTATTACCCGGTTCGGCGGCGTGCTGTTTGACTATGTATAACAAACAAAAACAACAACAGTTATGAGCATGTTAGTGAAAAGGAACGGCCAGCAGTGGCTCCCAAGCATCTTCAACGATTTTTTCAACAGCGACATCCTTGTGCGCAACAGTTCGACAGCACCTGCAATAAACGTCTTTGAGACCGAGAAGGAGTACAAGGTGGAGGTTGCCGCGGCCGGCATGTGCAAGGACGATTTCAAGATTCACATTGACAGCGAGAACGACCTCACCATCACCATGGAGAAGAACTGCAACTGCTGCAAGGATGGCGGCAAGGACGACAAGAAGTGCGATGACAAATGTGACGAGAAGAAAGAGGAGAAGAAGCACGAACAGGGCCGTTTCCTGCGCCGCGAGTTCTCATATACCCGATTCCAGCAGACCCTGATACTGCCCGACGATGCCGACACCGACAAGATTGAGGCCAAAGTGAAGCACGGTGTGCTGCACATAGACATTCCAAAGAAGGCTCACAGCGATGAGCAGAAGGTAAATAGAATGATTGCCATTGAATGACAAAATTCCCAACTCCTACCCGGCTACGCCGTACTTCCTCTTTAAAAAGAGGCAGAGTCTGGTGCAACGCAGTCAGGGAGGGGTTTCAAACAGAGGGAGAGTTATTATGCAAACATTGAATGAGATACGGGCGGTGTGCTATTGCACACCGCTGTTTTTTTTATTATCTTCGCGAAAGACATTGCTGATTAAACAAACACAAACAAAAATATAACAGACAATGAAAAGAATCTTTTATTCACTTTTAACACTATCGATTATGCTGTCAGGTATCGCGTGTTCAGAGAAGAAAGAGGAGTGCAACAGTCTCCTCAAGGAGAGCAAGGCACCGTTCGGTGCGCCGGAGTTCCACACTTTCAAGGTAGAGGACTACAAAGCCGCATTTGACTACGGTTTCGCCGAGAAACGCGCCGACATCAAGGCAATAATCGAGAACACAGACGAGCCAACGTTCGCAAACACCATCGATGCACTGGAACTTAGCGGCAAGACACTCGACAAGGTGTCGGCCATCTTCTTCACCCTGAACGAGAGCGACAACAGCGAGGCAACAACCGAGATTGAGAACTATGTTTCGCCAAAGTTGACCGAAATGAGCGGTTACATCTACATGAACGACACGCTGTTCAACCGCATAAAGACTCTCTACAACAAGCGCGAGAGCCTTGGCCTGAACGAGGAGCAGAGCATTGTGCTTGAGAACTACTACAATGCCTTTGTACGCGGCGGTGCATTGCTCAACGAAGCCGACAAGGCCACACTCCTCGACATTGACACCAAGCTGGGCTTGGCAGCCATCAAGTTCGGCAACAACCTGCTTGCCGACAATAAGGCATTCAAGCTTGTGATTACCGACGAGGCCGACCTCAAGGGTCTGCCACAGGATGTCATCGAGGCTGCAAAGAGCGAGGACGGCACATGGGTGTTCACACTCGACAAGCCAAGCTGCATCCCATTCCTGCAGTATGCCGACAACCGCGAGCTGCGCGAGAAGGTGTACAAGGCATACTATGGCCGTGGCGACAACAACGACGCAAACGACAATAAAGCTGTAATTAAGGAGATTCTCACACTGCGCCAGCAGAAGGCAAAGTTGCTTGGCTATGAGACATACGCACACTTTGTGCTCGACGAGAAGATGGCGAAGACCCCCGAGGCTGCACTGGAGTTGCTCATGAACATTTGGGAGCCTGCGGTAAACCGCGCCAAGGAGGAGAGAGCCGAGCTGCAGAAGATTGCCGACCGCGAGGGTGCAGGCATAGAGATTGAGGGCTGGGACTGGTTCTACTACACCGAGAAGCTGCGCAAGGAGAAGTATGCGCTCAACGACGAGGTCATCAAGCCATACTTCAGAATCGAGAACGTTCTGCAGGGTGCTTTTGACTGCGCAAGCAAGCTCTATGACATAAAGTTCGTCAAGCGCAACGACATCCCCGTATACTACGATGGTGTCGAGGCATACGAGGTGCTCGACAGCAACGACGGCCACCTGGGAATATTCTACACCGATTTCTTCCCACGCGCATCAAAGCGCCAGGGCGCATGGATGACAAACTTCGTGAACCAGCGTAACATTGGCGGCGAGAACGTGCGCCCGATGATTGTGAACGTGTGCAACTTCACGGCCCCACAGGGCAACACCCCTGCACTGCTGAACATCGACGAGACACGCACGCTGTTCCATGAGTTCGGCCACGCGCTGCATGGCATGCTCACACAGACACACTACCCCAGCGTCAGCGGAACAAACGTCAAGCACGACTTCGTGGAGCTCTTCTCACAGATAAACGAGAAGTGGTCGGTTCACCCCGACGTGATGCCTACATATGCAAAGCACTACATCACCGGCGAGGCAATCCCGGCCGAGCTAATTGAGAAGATGCAGAAGAGCTCACACTTCAACCTCGGCTTTGAGACAACCGAGCTGGTGGCAGCCGCATTGCTCGATATGAAGGTACACCTTATTGACGACTATACCAAATTCGACTGCAACGAGTACGAGAAGGAGTTGCGCCAGGAGCTTGGTTTCATCCCCGAGATTGAGTACCGTTACCGCAGCACAAACTTCGCCCACGTATTCAGCGGCGGTTACGAGGTGGGTTACTATGCTTACCTTTGGGCCGAGGTGCTCGACTGCGATGCATTTGAGCTGTTCCTTGAGAAGGGCATCTTTGATGCAGAGACAGCTGCAAGCTTCAAGCAACTTGTTGAAATGGGAGGCAGCAAGGACCCAATGCGCGAGTACCGCCGTTTCCGTGGCGCCGACCCCAACCCCGATGCTCTGCTCCGCGCAAGAGGGCTCATTTGATAATCACATAACAGCCTCCCCTCCGCCCTACGGGCACCTCCCCTCCAAGGAGTGGCGGAGTTGTTAACACAGAAACTTATTACAGACATTTATGGAAGAGAGAATAGAAAAAGCGGTAGCCCTGTTCAAGGAGGGCTACAACTGCAGCCAGTCGGTTGTTGCTGCATTTGCCGACATGTATGGTTTCACACAGGAGCAGGCATTGAAGATGGCGGCTTCGTTCGGCGGCGGCATTGGCCGCATGCGCCAGACATGTGGCGCAGCATGTGGCCTGTTCCTTGTTGCAGGCCTTGAGACAGGCTGCACCGAGGGGCGCAATGCCGAGGGCAAGGAGGCGAACTACAAGGTGGTGCAGCAGCTTGCCGAGGAGTTCCGCAAACGCAACGGCTCGCTCATCTGCGCCGAGCTTTTAGGATTGGCAAAGAATGCCCCGACACCAACCACACCCGATGCACGCAACGGCGAGTATTACAAGAAACGCCCATGCGTGAAAATGGTTGAGGAGGCAGCACGTATTTGGTGCGAATACCTTGAAAACAACAAAAAAGAGCAATAAATAGTGGCAACAATGACAAATGTCATTGAAAATCACATACTTTTTATTGGTCATATCAAAAAAAAGCAGTACCTTTGCACCCGAAATTAAAAAACAGCCCTTTTTACGCTTAATAAGCTAAAACAAAAGCTGTTACAATTTCAATAGACACTTAATATTAATTTAAATACTAAAGAACTATGATTGAGAATGCTGGTGCATTTGCAGGCCGCATCTGGACTGCTTTGAACGAGACAGAGGGTCTTACACTTAAGGCAATTAAGACTAAGACTAAGTTGAAAGAGAAGGAACTGTACCTTGGTTTGGGTTGGTTGCTCCGCGAGGACAAGATTTTCATCAACGCTGCAGGCGAAGAGGAGATTCTCATTCTCAAGTAATTGAAAACACTATTCAATTAAAATAAATGACGCTTGGCAATTGCCAAGCGTCATTTATTTTTGCAATAATATAGATGCTGACCCAAAATGTTATGGTTCAGCTACAAGTCTGGGGGCAGCCAATTAATATATTGAATTTACAACCATTTCTAACTTCGTTGAAATTGCTTTCTCTCGCTTTGTGTGTAAACAAGTTTACCCACATTAACATTGTTGATTTCTTTATCACTCGCAGTATAACATCAAACAAGTTTGTGTTAAGCTCGCTTAATCAAGAAATTCGCTTACTCGCAATTTTTAACGGTAGCAGTATTGATAATTACTATTCTACGCGCCTGTTCATTGCAAAAGGTAATTCCCCGCCAAAGGCGGAAGGGCAGCGTTGGGAGGCACAGCGAGTAGCCGAGCAATGATTGGAAACAGGCGGCATGATGTTTGAGCGAAGCGAGTTCTTGCCGCCCCAAGCATTGCGACAAGCAGCGAGCGGCGAGGTGTGAACCGACTGAAA
>JAZOOF010000029.1:0-14115 GCA_045654885.1 Bacteroidaceae bacterium | reverse complement strand
CAACCTTAATTGTTCACTTGTATTTTTCTTCAACTTTTTCTTTCTGTACTTTTTTGAAAAAGTACCAAAAACAGGGCAGTCGTGTACGGCATTCGGTGCTTCCTTTGTTCAAGAGTCGCTTTGCGACATCTTTCAGTCGGTGCGCACCTCGCCGCTCGCTGCTTGTCGCAATGCTTGGGGTGGCAAGAACTCGCTGCGCTCAAACATCATGCCACCTGTTTCCAAGCATTGCTCGGCTGCTCACTGTGCCTCCCAACGCTGCCCTTCCGCCCTTGGCGGGGAATTACCTTTTGCAATGAACAATAGTAATTCTCAATACTGCTACCATTGAAAATTGCGAGTAAGCGAATTTCTTGATTAAGCGAGCTTAACACAAACTTGTTTGATGTTATACTGTGAGTGATAAAGAAATCAACAATGTTAATGTGGGTAAACTTGTTTACACACAAAGCGAGCAGAAGCAATTTCAAAGGAGTTAAAATAGTTGTAAATTTAATACACTAATAGACTGCTCCCCCAGACTTTGAAGGTGAGCCGTTACTTGCTGCTTTGTTATAACGGCAAAAAAAAGAGGGAACCGGGCAGAGATTTCCGTTTCCCTCGGGGCAGGGCGGTGAATTAACAGCTCACCCCACCTTTTTTGTGTATCTTGAAAATTTGATTACTTTTCGTTGATGTTGATGTCCTGGCTGTAATACTTGAAAAAGTCGTGGTTCAATATTATCGAAATCTTTTCAAGCAATGCAGTATCAATACTCTCGCGTTTGAAAATGCTATAGACATTGGTCCTGTCACAGCATAGCTGTTTAGCGAACCAAGACACAGAACCTTCCTGTGCTTCGAATTGCTTTTTAATGATGTTGCCAATGTGAATCATAAATAGTATAGTGTTAGTATAGTGCTGTGTTTGTAGCTGTTATGCTACAGAATTTCTGCAAAAGTAAAATGTTAAATTATTATATCAAATGATTTTGTGTGATTTGTCTTCCACAATTAGTTGTAATATAATTAAATATACATTCTGTTTCTTCTTTTTTTGCACAAGTGTGCTATTTGTGTGAATGGATAATGTAATGCTCATATAAAAAAACAATCGGATATACTGTTTTGTTTTGCTTTATGGTAGAAAAAAACGGAGCGATGCAGGCATCGCTCCGTTTGAATATTGTAATAACTAAAACCGTAAATCAGCAACTCATTGCACCGCAGCAGTTGATTATCTGTCCGCTGACGTAGGCCGACATGTCGCTGCCAAGGAACAGTGCCACGTTTGCCACATCCTCGGGGGTTCCGGCACGGCGCAACGGGATTGTCTTTGCCCACTCGGCGCGCATCTCCTCGGGGATGGCACTTGTCATGTCTGTCACAATGAATCCCGGAGCAATGCAGTTGCATCTTATGCCGCGTGGTCCCATTTCCTTTGCTATTGACTTTGCAAGGCCAATGAGGCCGGCTTTTGATGCGGCATAGTTGCACTGTCCCGCATTGCCGTTCTCGCCCACAACAGACGACATGTTTATTATGCTGCCTCCACGCTGCTTTGCCATTACGGGCACGACAGCGCGGGTGAAGTTGAACGCCGATTTCAGGTTTGTAGTTATTACAGCATCCCACTGCTCCTCGCTCATTCGCAGAATGAGTCCGTCCTTTGTTATGCCGGCATTGTTTACAAGGATATCAATGCGCCCAAAGTCGGCAACAACCTCTTTTACAACAGTGTCGGTTGCTGCAAAGTCGGCCGCGTCGGCTGCATAGCCCTTGCATTTAACGCCAAGAGCTTCAATCTCCTTAATCAGTTCCTCGGCATTGCTGTTGAGCTGGCGGTATGTGAATGCAACGTTTGCGCCTTCCTGCGCAAACTTAACCGCAATGGCGCGGCCTATCCCTCGTGTAGCTCCTGTAATCAGGGCTGTCTTTCCTTCAAGTAGTTTCATGATATAATTCGTTTTGTGGCAGTTGCCGTTAATCTTTGCGAATGTAATAAAAGAAGATGAATATTCCAAATCGGTTCAAAAGCAGAGATTCTCGTATGTAAAACAAAAAGAGGGAAAATCGATCGATTTTTCCTCTTTTTGTGATTCCGTTGCGATTCGAACGCAAGACCCACGCCTTAGAAGGGCGTTGCTCTATCCAGCTGAGCTACGGAACCTACCTATTGTGCAAATACCGGGCGTTTGCCCATTTGCGTTTGCAAAGATAGTACGTTTATCTCTTTGCACCAAAGATTTTTTTGCCTTTTTTTGCTTTTATGGCGAAAAGGGTGGCTGAACGGCAAATTTTCTCTCGCAAGTGCTCTCTGTTTGGTGTTACTTGTAGTGCTCCAGTGTCTTTTCAATGGCATGTATGGTTATGCCGCCACGGTGCAGTGTCAGGAATCCCGCCTCCTGCATCTCGTTCAGAGCCTTTGATATGTTTAGCCTTGTCTCGCAAAGCAATGTTGCCAGCTGTTCCATCTTTATTGCAATGTGCTTTTCGCCTTTCTGTGTCTCGCAGCGCGCTGCAATGAACTGCACTATGCGTCCTTGGATGGTGGTGCTGTCATATTGCCACAGGTGCTCGTCCATCTGCTGCGCCCTGCGGCTTATGATGTTAAGCAGGTTGATGGTAAATATCTGATGTCTCGACAACTCGCCGAATATATGATGCTTGTCGATTGAGAGTATGGTGCAGCCACCTTTGGATATATAGTCTCTTTTGTACTTTGTGTCATACCCGAATATGGAGTAGGCCTCAATGGTGAATGGCGCATCCAATGCCTCGCTTATGCAGTAATTGCAGTTTGGAGAGGTGGTTACCGCCGACAAATTCCCTTGCATGAGAATTGTGAAATGGTCGCACTTCTCTCCCTTGCGGAATATTGTCTCGCCATCGTCATACTTCTTGAACTCAAGAGTGACTTTGCCAAGTATTGCTGTTATGTCGTCCTTGCCCATTCCCTGGAAGTAGGGCAGGCATAAAAGTGATTCGTACATTTTAAAACTGTTTTTTGACTGTTTAACCGCTAAGTTAGGCAAATAGTGTTATGCTTGCTCTCTTTTTTGTATTTTTTAACCATTGACAACTCTATTTAATTTATTTGCGGCTGCCGTTATGTTTATTTGCCGTTTGCGTGTCATATAATTTGCCGCTTTTTGATTTATGTTGTAAAAAATAGTTATATTAGCACTGTTTAAAGATTTTATCAATAGTTATTATAAATCTAACCATTATGAAGAAACATTTACTTACCATGGCTGTTGCGTTCATGTCCATGACCGCAATGGCACAGAGTGTGCCTACGCACGAAAAGTATGTAGACGACGGCAGACCCGAGAACATTGTTGCCGCCCTCGATAAGTGGGAGCCCGGTAAGCCTTGGAACGGCGATGCAAGTTTTGTCGACGAGAATTTCTGGATTTCACGTGTTCCTTTGAAGAACCGTTTCCGCCCGGGCGACCAGGCCAACGATGCTCTCAACGACGAGAACAACAAGAAGTTCTGCTGGATGGCCCCAACCGGCGAGATGACAAAGAAGTGGGGCGCGCTGCCACGTTACAACTTCGATGGCGACAACTTTAACATGTGGCAGTATGTCGACATTCACTCTAACTGGACAAACGGTTTCTGGCGTGTGCCCGGTGCGTTCAATGATGTTGCTCACAAGAACGGTGTAAAGACCGGCTGTACCTACTTCATTGATTGGGGTGCCGGTGTCAATCATATGGATGAGCCGGGAAAGACTCTGTATGATTTGGCGGAGCCATCATACAGCTCGAATGGTGATCAATATAAATATTCGCGCAAGTTGGTTACGTTCCTAAAATATTATGGTATTGATGGTCTATGCTTTAACCCTGAGGGTTATTGGGGGCAGAAGGTATATTCGCGTTTTATTCCCTTCTTGGCTGAGTGCCACAAGATTGCCAAGGAACTGAATCATCCTTTCCACGTTGATTGGTATGCGTTTGTTACCAATGATGGATGGTTGGACGACAACTCTTGTAAATTGAACTATGATAATGACGCATGGTTCCATAACGCGGATTACAACCAGCCTGTAACAGACGTTTACTTCCTCAATTACAACTGGAGTGAGGCCGGCTTGGCCGAGAGTGCCGAGACAGCTGCGGCTCTTGGACGTTCTACATTTGATGTATATGCGGGCTTTGACATGCAGGGCCGTGGATATGGCAAGTATGGCAATGCCGGTTGGAGCGCCTTGATGCGTCATCCTATCAGTGTTGTTGTGTGGGGTGCCCATGACCGTAACCAGCTGTATGTGAGCTCTACCGAGGGTGGACAGAGCGACTATGCTGTGCAGAACGAGTATCAGAAGAAACAGGAGATGCTCTTCTCGGGCGGTAACCGCAATGTGCTCAACATGCCTGGATTGACCGATGCCAATGTTACATCTTCTTTCAGCGACCTCAAGGAGTGGCATGGATATGCAACTGCTGTCATTGAGCGCTCTACACTCGATGAACTTCCATTCGTGACACGTTTCAACTTGGGTAACGGCCGTTTCTTCAACAAGGAAGGTGTTACTACATGGGACCACAAATGGTATAACTATGGTATGCAGGATTTGCTCCCCACCTGGCGCTGGTGGGTTGACAACGGCGATGGCAAGACAGTGCCCGCTGATGCTGTAAACCTCGACTTCTGTTACGATGATGCTTGGTTCGCCGGCTCATGTCTCAAGATACACGGCGCAACACAGCGCTCCGATGTACGTCTCTTCGCTACAAAGTGGAATGTAGAGGCTGCAAACGACGAGTTCCGTCTTGTCTTCAAGCCAAAGGCTGCAACAACAAATCTTGAATTGATGGTTGCAAAAGAGGGTGGTGAGAACAGTTTCGTATATGTTCCTGTTGCCGGTGATATCAAGGCCGGTGAGTGGAACGAGGTTGTAATCAAGGCTTCCGAGGCCGGTCTTGCCGTTGGCGACGTTATCGGTTGCGTGGGTCTTTCAGTGAAGAACACCAATGCTGCATACGAGGTTCTGCTCGGCGAGTTCGCATTCATCCCTGCAAGCTTCAACGAGCAGCCACAGACACCTACAATCACTCATGCCGAGGTTTTGAAACGCTACTATAACCGTGCTGACATTAAGCTCGTGTGGTCTATGCCTACACCGTCCTCACGCCCTGCAGAGTATGAGGGCAGCCCTGTGTATAACGAGGAGGTCGGTACTTGGTACTATGAGGTATATGTAAAGCAGGAGGGTCAGGCTACATTGCTCACAACAACAACCTCTTGGGCTGCTTATGTTGTGGATGCAACATTGATACCAAAGGTTGACAAGTTGCAGATTGGTGTGCGTGCTGTTGGTAAGGACGGTCGCGCAATGAGTGACATTGTTTGGAGCCAGGAGATTGAGGAACCTTTAACAATGATTGAGACCCTCACCGTTGACAAGGCAATCATCAAGCCGGGTGAGGAGTTTACTATCGGTTTCGAGGATCCTAACCATGCAAAGGCAACATTTGCAATATATGATGCACTTACTGACAAGAGTGTGGCCCAGTCATCTGCAGGTGTGCTTTCATTTACAACCTCTTTGCCAAGCGTGGGTAGCTATGATGTCAAGGTGAAGACCGGCAATAATGTGAAGACAAGCCGTTCGCTCATCCTTGTTACTCCCGAGGAGACCGGCCGTCTGCCACAGGTAAATGACATAGCATCAGATGTTAAAGAGGTTACCGGTACAGGTCAACAGGTGAACTTTACTGCGGATATTGCAGCAGGTACCGAGTATGACGGCAAACCATGTACTGTTTCACAGTCACTCTATATGAGCGAGCCTTATCAGTTTACTGTTGACGCCGCTGTGATGAGCGAGTACAACAATACGTCGTTTGCCCTTTGGTTCAAGGTCGAGAAATTCGAGCACGCTTCATTGGGTACACTGCTCATGACAAAGGTTAACCGTAACTACAACAATACATGGACCGAGAATGTTTGGGGCGAGATGTGGACAGCCATCCGTCCTGCCGGATATGCAAAAAACAATAATTTGAAACGAGATAATGCTGAAAATGAGCTCTCACTCTGTACCGATGCTCCTGCTGCAGGTACTCCAAACTATGAGCATAACAACGATGTCGATATCCTTTCTGATGGTTATAGCCTGATGCCTGGTGTCTGGTATCATGTGTGTGCAGTAAAGGCGGGTCGCAACATCAGCCTTTACCTCAACGGTAAACTCATTGCCAGCGGTCAGTCTCGCGGTGCAGGTCCAAAGAACTGGCGTGGTGCCAAGTTCTATGTGGGTGGTTCAATGACTAACCTTGCAAGTTTGACAGGTTGGGTCGATGAGGTACAGATTTGGAGCAAGGCTCTCTCGGCCGAGGAGGTACAGCGCGCCATGAGAGGTTATGCGGCAGCTCCTGCAAACCTTGAGGGCTACTTTACTTTTGAGGAGACAAAGCTCGACAGCGAGGGTTACATCTACTTCCCTAATGTAGGTAAGAATGCAGTTGCTGTTCCCGGCGGCTACATGACAACCGGTAAAGAAGAGGGTGGCAAGACTACCGACTACAAGCAGAACCAGTTGACAACAACACTTGGTGTTCCAATGCTCACAGGCGTATTCCCTGTTAATTATGAGTCTACAAAGTGGATGATTGAGGGTGCGCGTTTGAACTCATCTACAGCGACAACAGCCAATGCTACATACAACAGTGGCGACGGCAAGTTCCCGATCACCGTTGTTGCTACAAACTCTTGGGGCTCTACAACAAAGACCATCGAGGATTATATGGTAGTTACATCTATCGAGGGTGTTGATGCCGAGGCCGGTTACATGGTTTATCCAAAACCATTCGAGGGTACAGCAAATGTTCTCTTTGCCCAGGACGGCCTGTTCGAGGTTGCTGTGTTTGCAGCCGATGGCAAGCTTGTTGCCAATGACGCCTTTGAGGTTCGCGCAGGTGAGCTCCGCGAGATTTCTCTCGCATCGGCCGAGCAGGGTGTATATGTAGTGGTGATTATGAAGGAGGGTGTAGCAGTACGCTCATTCAAAATCAAGAAGTGAATGACTGAAAGGTTGATTTGAAAAAATCAGTTTGTTCATTTACTCATGAAAGAGATTTGGGAGGGTGGCCGAAAAGCCACCCTCCTGCTGTATTATTAAGGTACGCGCGTGCGTGGGTATGTTGTGGATAAAAAAACTCTCCATCCTTTGCTATTGCCGCTAACTTGCATTAACTTCGCATTTTGTAACAGAGTTTTGTCGATGCATACACGTAAAGAGAAATATGACCTCGTGTCAATTGTGGGTCCTACGGCCTGTGGCAAGACCTCCTTGGCTGTGGAACTGGCTTTGTCCATTCCCGGTGCCGAGATAATCAGTGCCGATAGCCGTCAGGTCTACCGCGGAATGGACATTGGCACGGGCAAGGATATTGCAGAGTATACGCGCGGTGGCGTTACAGTGCCGTCGCACTTGCTCGATATTGTAGATGCCGGCGAGAAATATAATCTTTTCGAGTTCCAGCGCGATTTTCTTGTGTCTTATGAGGATATAAAGAAACGCGGTGCCTATCCCGTCATGTGTGGTGGCAGCGGGCTCTATGTGGAGTCTGTGCTCAAGGGTTACCGCCTGTTGCCGGTGCCCGAGAACCCGCCCTTGCGTGCCGAGCTCGAAGAGAAGAGCCTTGAGGAACTGACGGCGCTGCTGGCTACATACAAACAACTGCATAACAATACCGATACCGACAACAAGAAACGTGCCATACGTGCCATTGAGATAGAGGAGTACTACCGCAACTGCCCTGTCGAGGAACGCTATTTCCCGCAGATAAATGCCTTGACCATTGGTGTGCAGGTTGATAGGGAAGTGCGCCGCGAGAGAATAAGCCGCCGCCTGCGCGAGAGGCTTGCGTGTGGCATGGTCGACGAGGTGCGTGGCTTGCTCGACAGTGGGCTGCAACCCGACCAACTGATATACTACGGCCTGGAGTATAAATACCTGACACTCTATCTCACCGGGGCAATGGGGTATGACGAGATGGTCTCCGGGCTTGAGATTGCAATACACCAGTTTGCCAAGCGCCAGATGACGTGGTTCCGTGGAATGGAGAAACGCGGTGTGCAAATACATTGGGTCGACGCAATGCGCCCATTGCCCGAACTTGTGGAACAGATTAAGACATTGCTTTATGAGTGAGCCCAGGAATATGGACAGACGCCGCTGGGGTATAATATATATGCCCATGATTGGAGCTTTGCGCACCATGAAGCGCTGGAACCTTATACGTGAGTACCTTGATGAAAAGGAGGTGGCGTATGACTTCTTCTGTGCCGACAGTGCAAATTCCGTTGAGTGCCAGGCGTTGAAGTATGCCAATGATGGGTACAGTACCATTGTTGTCATTGGTGGCGACGGCGCCCTGCAGGATGCACTGAACGGGCTCATGGCATCGTATAGGGCTGCCGAGGTGGCGCTTGGGGTAATTCCCAATGGCATAGCCAATGACTACTCCTCCTATTGGGGGCTTGCGCCCGGTGATTATAGAACGGCTGTCGACAACATCATTGCAGGGCGTGTGCGCAAGGTCGATGTAGGCTGCTGCAGCTACTATGTCGACGGTGTTGAGGCAAAGCGCTACTTCCTTAACGTGCTGAATGTGGGCATGTCGGCCGAGATAGTTGCTCTTGCCAACAAAAAAAGCACTATATTTGCAAAGATGATATACCGCGTGCGCGCATTGCTGTATCTGCTTTTCAGCAGGCAGAATTTCAAGATGAGGTTCAGGCTCAACAACCAGCTTGTCGACAAAACGTTCATGATGCTGTGCATAGGCAACTCCACCGGCTATGGAATGACACCAAGCGCCGTGCCATACAACGGTTGGCTCGATGTCTCGGCAATGAAAATGTCGCCATTCTTCGGTGTCATCAAAGGTCTTGTCATGGTGCTGCGCCGCAGAATTCTGAATTTCAGGCTTGTAGAACCCTACAGGACAACCGAGATTGAGATTGAGTCTGTCGGCGGTGCAAGGCTTGGAATCGACGGCCGCCCTTTTGCGCCCACATTCCCCCTGCTGGTGACTGTGGAGCCCGAAAAGCTTAATTTGATAATACCTACTAAAATAAAAAACAGATAAAGTGTTATGACTATAAGAGAATTGACATCCACCGAGAACTTCTTTCTCCTTGCAGGCCCTTGTGTAATCGAGGGCGAGGATATGGCAATGCGAATTGCAGAGCGCGTGTTATCCATCACTGCCGACAGGAATATCCCATATGTCTTCAAGGGGTCCTATCGCAAGGCAAACCGTTCGCGTCTCGACTCCTTTACCGGAATAGGTGACGAGAATGCATTGCGCGTGTTGCGCAGGGTGCGCGAGACATTCAACATACCGGTGGTTACCGATATCCACTCGGCCGAGGAGGCCGAGATGGCTGCCGAGTATGTCGATATTCTGCAGATACCCGCATTCCTCTGCCGCCAGACCGACCTGCTTGTGGCAGCGGCAAAGACCGGCCGAATTGTGAACATCAAGAAAGGACAGTTTCTGTCGCCCGATGCTATGAAGTACGCTGCCGAGAAGGTGGTGTCCGAGGGTGGTGCAGGCAATGTAATGCTCACCGAGCGCGGAACCACTTTCGGCTATCAGGACCTTGTTGTCGATTTCCGTGGCATCCCGCAGATGAAGAAGTTCGGCTATCCGGTGGTTATGGACATCACCCACTCATTGCAGCAGCCTAACCAGACAGCCGGTGTTACAGGCGGCATGCCCGAGATGATTGAGACCATTGCAAAGGCAGCCATAGCCGTCGGTGCCGATGGACTTTTCATTGAGACACACGAGAACCCGGCAGTGGCAAAGAGCGACGGCGCCAACATGCTGCGCCTCGATTTGCTCGAAGGGCTGCTCGACAAACTGTTGAGAGTGCGCGAAGCAGTGAGATAATTGCAGCGAACCGCATTGGCGGGGTCTCCCGCCCAAAACACGCTATTTATGACATAAACGCAAAATGTAGGGACTGGCAAACAGCACTGTCCCTCTTTTTGTGAATAGGGGCGGGCAAAGAGGTTGCAGAGCCGGTGAAAACCGCACAAAGCGTGAACTGTGGTGGCATGGTCGCCCCGCCCCAAATAGGGACGAGGAAAGCCATCGCAAGCCGTCTCTCTCGCTTTTTTGCCACTTTTTTGTTGCCATTTTCTCCCGTTTTTGTGTTTTTTTACGTTTTTTAGCAAAAATACTTCGCTCAACTTGTAATTGAAGATATTAATCCTTATATTTGGGGTTGTGAAAAAAACTTAGTCATAATCATAATAAATAGTACGAGATGAGTTATTTGCGATTCGAAAAAACGCTGATGACGAACTTGGAGGAGTCGTTACAGAAGGAGATTTTGAGAACAAACCGCTCGGGTGCATACCATTGCTCTACAATCGTCGATTGTAATACCCGTAAGTACCATGGATTGCTGGTTGTTCCAATCCCCGAACTTGATGATGAAAACCACGTGCTGTTGTCGTCGCTCGACGAGACTGTTGTTTTGCACGGTGCAGAGTTCAACTTGGGTCTGCACAAGTACAATGCCGACAATTTCGCCCCACGTGGCAACAAGTATATCCGTGAGTTCGCCTGGGAGCGCGTCCCAACCACAATCTACAATGTAGGTGGTGTATGGCTCAAGAAAGAGAAAGCCTTTGTGCACCACGAGAACAGAATTCTTATCCGTTACACCTTGCTCAAGGCGAATACGGCGGTTACATTGCGTCTGCGCCCATTCTGCGCGTTCCGCAGTGTACGTGAGTATACTCACGAGAACAACATCGCCGACCGTAGCTACAAAGAGGTTGAGAACGGTATCAGCATGCGCATGTATGCCGATTACCCCAACCTTTACATGCAGCTCAACAAGAAGAACGAGTTCGTGTACAAGCCCGACTGGTATCGCGGAATAGAGTATGTAAAGGAGCTTGAGCGCGGTTACGACTTCAACGAGGACCTCTATGTTCCAGGTTACTTCGAGGTGAAGATGAAAGCCGGCGAGAGCATCGTCTTCTCGGGCGGTGTGTCTCCAATGACAGCCCGCACAATGAAGGCTGCATTTGAGCACGAGGAGAAAATCCGTGACCCGCGAGACAACTTCATGCACTGCATGCAGTGTGCCGGTAACCAGTTCTTCAATGTTCAGGGTCAGCACACATACATCCTTGCCGGTTATCCTTGGTTCAAGTGCCGTGCACGCGACCTCTTTGTGTCGCTTCCCGGTCTCACATTGTCACAGGGACATGTCGATGAGTTCGAGAGAGTTATGAAGACAGCCACCATTGCCATCAACGACTTCATGAATGGCAAGATAAGTGACTGCAAGATATATGAGATGGAGCACCCCGACGTGCTCTTGTGGTGCATCTGGGCTCTGCAGCAGTATGCCAAGGAGTGCAGCATCGAGGCTTGCCGCGACCAGTATGGCGACCTCTTGATGTGCATCTATGACTATGTGCGCAACAACAAGCACAGCAACCTGCGCGTTACACCTAACGGCTTGCTTGCAACAAACGGCCGCGACAAGGCTGTCACATGGATGAACTCAACCGTCAATGGCCGCCCCGTTGTACAGCGTACAGGCTATGTTGTTGAAATCAATGCATTGTGGTACAACGCATTGAAGTTCATTGAGGAGATGGCTGCGTTGACTGGCAACACTGACGTGCTCGATTCACTTTTGCACTTCATACCTCTTGCAGGCAAATCATTCGTTGAGGTATTCCTCAACGAGTACGGCTATCTTTATGACTACGTCGACGGTGACTATGTCGATTGGAGCGTCCGCCCCAATATGATATTCGCTGTGGCTCTTGACCACTCGCCGCTCGACTCAAAGCAGAGGAAAAAAGTGCTCGATACAGTCACCAAGGAACTTCTTACCCCACGTGGCTTGCGCTCGCTCTCACCAAAGAGTGTAGGTTATAACCCCAACTATGTAGGTCCGCAAATCCAGCGCGACTATGCTTACCATCAGGGTACAGCATGGCCTTGGCTCGGCGGTTTCTACTACGAGGCTTATCTGAAGACCTACAAGCTCAGCGGCGTATCATTCGTTCAGCGACAGATGATTGGTTACGAGGATGAGATTGTCCAGCACTGTATCGGTTCAATCCCCGAGGTGTTCGACGGTAACCCGCCATTCAAGGGACGTGGTGCCGTGGCATTTGCCATGAATGTGGCGGCAATCCTCAGGACAAGCCAGATACTAAAACAGTACGAATCTAAAATGGAGGGATAAGATATATGAAAGTATTAATGTTCGGTTGGGAGTTCCCACCTCATATCTCGGGTGGACTCGGTACGGCAAGTTATGGACTTACAAAGGGATTCGTCCAGCAGGGCGATGTCGAGATTAAGTTCTGTATCCCTAAACCATACGGTGACGAAGACAACAGTTTCCTCAGAATTGTGGCAATGAACTCAGTGCCCATTGTGTGGAAGGATGTAAACCACGATTATGTAAACAGCCGCATTGGCAAGGTGATGACCCCCGAGGAGTACTATCGCTACAGGGACCACATCTATAGCGACTTCAGCTACATGCACACCAACGACCTTGGTTGTATGGAGTTTGCCGGCGGTTACCCCGATAACTTACACGATGAAATCAACAACTACTCAATCATTGCCGGCGTTGTAGCCCGCACCGAGGAGTTCGATATCATCCACTCTCACGACTGGCTCACATACCCTGCCGGCATACATGCCAAGCAGGTGTCGGGCAAAAAGCTCGTTATCCACGTGCATGCTACCGATTTCGACCGCAGCCGTGGTAACGTAAACCCCACTGTCTACGCAATTGAGAAGAACGGTATGGACAATGCCGACCACATCTTCTGCGTGAGTGAGCTCACACGCCAGACTGTCATCCACAAGTATCACCAGCACCCAAGCAAGGTCTCGACATTGCACAATGCCGTTACGCCGCTTGAGCAGGAGATTCTTGACATTGTTCCAAAGAAGATACCCGGCGAAAAGGTTGTTACTTTCCTTGGCCGTATTACAATGCAGAAGGGTCCCGAGTACTTCGTTGAGGCAGCTGCACAGGTGCTCAAGAAGACAAAGAACATCCGTTTCTGCATGGCCGGTAGCGGTGACATGATGAACGACATGATTCGTCTTGTTGCACAACGCGGCATTTCGGACAGGTTCCACTTCCCCGGCTTCATGCGCGGCCGTCAGGTATACGAGTGCCTCAAGGCCAGCGACGTGTATATCATGCCATCGGTGAGTGAGCCTTTCGGTATCTCTCCGCTCGAAGCAATGCAGTGCGACGTGCCCACCATCATCTCAAAACAGTCAGGTTGTGCCGAGATTCTCGACAAATGTATCAAGACTGACTATTGGGATATTAATGCCATGGCCGATGCCATCTACTCAATCTGTAACAACGAGTCGCTCTACGAGTACCTTAAGGTAGAGGGCCGTAAGGAGGTTGACAGCATCACATGGGAGGATGTGGCATTGAGACTGAGAAAAATGTATGAAAAAGTATTGGGTTGGTAATAATTAAAAAACAAGAAATAATATGAAGACAATTTGTTTCTATTTCGAATTGCATCAAATCAGACAGTTGAAACGTTACCGTTTCTTCGACATAGGCAGTGATCACTACTACTACGACGATTACGCCAACGAGAGTATGACAATGGAGCTTGCCGAGAAGTCATATGTTCCGGCTCTGCAGACAATGCTTGAGATGATACGCGAGAGCAACGGCGCTTTCAAGGTAGCCTTCTCGGTATCGGGTACAGGTCTCGAAATGCTTGAGCTCTACGCACCACAGGTGATTGAGCTGTTGCACGAGATTAACAAGACCGGCTGCTGCGAGTTCCTTTGCGAGCCTTACTCTCACGGTCTCTCTTCATTGGCATCGAAAGAGGTGTTCATGGAGGAGGTTATGCGCCAGAACCGCAAAATCAAGGAACTCTTTGGCAAGAAACCAAAGGTGTTGCGTAACTCAGGTCTCATCTACTCTGACGAGATTGGTGAGATGGCATCACAGATGGGCTTCAAGGGTATGCTTTCAGAGGGAGCAAAGCACATCCTCGCATGGAAGAGCCCACACTTCGTGTACAACTGCGCATTGGCTTCGAACCTGAAACTGTTGCTCCGCGACTAT
>JAZOOF010000028.1:0-38137 GCA_045654885.1 Bacteroidaceae bacterium | reverse complement strand
CTACAGAATGAATATAAGAAAACTGAACAAGGTTTAAAATTGCGAGTAAGCGAATTTCTTGATTAAGCGAGCTTAACACAAACTTGTTTGATGTTATACTGCGAGTGATAAAGAAATCAACAATGTTAATGTGGGTAAACTCGTTTACACACAAAGCGAGCGAAAGCAATTTCAACAAAGTTAAAACGGCTGTAAATTTAATACATTAATAGACTGCCCCTCCAGACTTTGCTGGTGAGTCGTACCCACTTATTGTTAATGGACGGTTATGCAGCATCTATATTATTGCTATAAAAAAAGTTAGGAAAGCAGATTGCTTTCCTAACTTCTGTACGCCGTCAGGGACTCGAACCCTGGACCCATTGATTAAGAGTCAATTGCTCTACCAACTGAGCTAACAGCGCATTGCCTTAACGCGTTGCAAAGGTACAACTTTTATTTTAATTAGCGAATTTTTGAACGCTTTTTTTGTTACTTTTTTGCAACTTTTTTATTTGTTCGAGCTAATTGGCTGAATGACAACGTTGTTGTCAAAGTGCTATTTACAGATTTGTGGATGTCTGTCGACAGATTACTGCCATTTCTGTTGTTATATGAGTCAATATCCCCTCAATGTAGGCACTTTTTACCAGAACCAACCTTTTTTCTTCTTTGGTCTGTCGCTCTCCGGCTGCTCTTTGTATATCTCGCTCCAATCCTTGTTCTCAATAATCATTTTGTAGATTACACCCCAATCGGGTATTCCGCCAAGGTTGCGGTCGTCGATGAACAGGTCGGCATTGATTTTTCCATAACAATTGGTTTCGCTCAAAACCTCCTCGGGGAAATTCTTGTTCACAGCATAGAATTCCAAGCCGCGCTTTCTGCACCATTCAACAGCCTCCTCAAGCAACTTGCCTCGGCGCACAGTCCATAAAATCAGGCTGTGTTGTTGATTGGCAAGCATTTTTAGAGTTGATGTTGCAAATGGCAACTCATCACCTATCTCAGGATATTTGTGCTCAACAATAGTTCCGTCAAAATCTACAGCTATAATCATAATTCCGCATTTTAAGATTTTCGTTTGCTAATATAACGCTTTTTTACAATATAAAACAGTATTATGCAAAAAACATTTACAATGCTCTGAAAAACAGAACAGTATGTTGCGTACTATTGTTTGAGCCTGAAAATTGGCGGCCGATTTACCTGTTTGTAATACTTTATTTGTATCTTCGCGCTGTTATGCGCGAAGATACTTTTTTATATAACGAGTTCGGCAATTATCTGCGTGGTATATTCGGCTGCAAGGTGCAGAAAATTACCATTGATGCCGGCTTTACCTGCCCTAACCGTGACGGAAAAGTAGGGCGGGGAGGTTGTACGTTCTGCAATAACCAGACGTTCAACCCGGCCTATTGCCACCGTAACCGTTCTGTTGCAGAGCAGATGCGTGAGGGAATCTCTTTTTTTGCGCATAAATATCCCGAGATGAAATATCTTGCCTATTTCCAGGCATACACCAATACATACGATTCGCAGGATGTGCTCAAACTGCGTTATAACGAAGCTTTAGCCGTTGATGGCTGCGTAGGGATTGTCATTGGTACGCGCCCGGATTGTATGCCCGATGAACTCCTTGAATATTTGGCGGAACTTGCAAAACGGACATTTGTCCTTGTTGAGTATGGCATTGAGAGTACGAATGATGAGACCTTGAAGCGCATAAACCGAGGACATGATTATGCCTGTGCTGCTGATGCCGTTAGGCGCACTGCAGCCGTGGGTATTCCTGTCGGTGCACATATAATTCTTGGTTTGCCGGGGGAGGGGCGCGAGGAGTTGATGCATCAGGCAACGGAATTGTCGCGCTTGCCGCTTACGACTTTAAAACTCCACCAATTGCAGGTTGTAAGGGGAACGCGTATGGCCGAAGAATATATCGAGAATCCGGCGGAGTTCCATCTTTTTGCAATGGAGAATTATATTGAGACTGTTATTGACTACGTGGAGCGTCTTTCACCCGATATTGTTCTTGAGCGCTTTGCATCTCAGTCGCCCAAGGAGTTACTTGTTGCCCCCGATTGGGGTATAAAGAACCACGAACTTGTGGACAAGATAAAGGCGCGCATGAGGGAGAGGGGAACATGGCAAGGTCGATTATATAGATAAAGGGATTGAAATTTTAAATTTCAATCCCTTTATCTATATATTGAAGAATTCCTTCTATGTCGTCCGGGTGGAACCAAGTGATTTCCTTGTCCCTCTGGTACCATGTTACCTGTTTGCGTGAGTATATGCGCGTGTTCTGCTTTATTTTTTCAATGGCAAAGTCAAGTGTCCATTCACCGTCGAGATATTTGAAGATTTCCTTGTAACCGACTGTGTTCAGCGAGTTGTGTTCCTTTAGATGAACAAAATTCTTCACCTCCTCAACCAGGCCCTGTTCAATCATCAGGTCTACACGGCGGTTGATGCGCTCATACAGTTCTTCGCGGTCGCGGCGCAGGCCAATCTTTATAATGTTGAACGGGCGCTGCTTCTTTTTACGGGTGCGGAACGAACTGTACTTCTTGCCTGTCATGTAGCATATTTCAAGAGCATGCATCACGCGCTTTGGGTTTTTGATGTCCGCCTCGGCATAATATTCGGGGTCGAGCAGGCGAAGCTCTGCTGCAAGACTTTCCAAACCCTCGCGGTTGTATTTGTCTATGACCATTGCGCGTGTCTCCTCGTCAACAGTGGGGATATCGTCAATGCCATAGCATACAGCATCAATGTACATCATTGAACCGCCGGTGAGCAACATCGTGGGGTGGTGGGGAAACTGCTCTTCAAGGAGTGCGAGTACGTCGGCCTCATAACGTGCTGCGCTATAATAGTCGCCCGGCTCCAACTGCCCTACAAAGTAGTGCTTGTGTTGTGCCAACTCCTCTTTTGTGGGCATTGCTGTACCAATCTCCATTCCGCGGTACATCTGACGCGAATCGGCCGAGATGATAGGGCATCCCAAATGCTCGGCAATGGCAAAACTTGTTGCGGTTTTGCCTACTGCCGTGGGGCCTATAAGTACAACAAGGCTGTTCTTCATTTCTCCTTTTTGACTATGAATCAATAGAGGTCGTCGATTGAACTCATGTCGGCAATGTCGCCAATGCCATATCCCTCGGGGTCGAGGTCGTCCTCATTGTAGCTGTCGCTGCCATAGAAATCCTCGCTGAAATCGTCGCTGGCTTCAACGATAGGAGCCTTGTTCATCAGCTCGTCGAAGTTGAGCATCTGTACAGGTGCATCGCCCACCGATTTGGTACATACAGGCTGGTCGATATCCTTGCCGAACTCTATCTTGCTGAGTTCCATGTAGAACATGCGGTCGCCAAGCGGGTCGAAAACATATGTCAGTTTCTGCTTCTCCTCTTCAATTATATCGCCGATGACAGTCTCTGCCATTACATAGCTCTCGTCCTCGGACATTCCGCCCATGTCCTCGAGTGTTATCTCCATCTCCTTCACCCAACGCTCGTTGCAGATGAAGAACGAAGTCATCTGGTCATCGGGGTAATTTACCGAGCCGAGGATTGCTTTATGTAGTTCGAGGAATGTTGCCTCTGAATCAATTTCAATGTCTCTTCTGAAGTTCTCAACTTCGTCCGACAGTAGTCTGAACTTGTATACCATAGTGTGTTGTTTTAATTCAATTAATGTGTGTTGCGCAGTTTTGTGTGCTGCTCCGATTTTATTTTCCTATTATGCCTCTCTGCGACTTCTTTTCCACGAAATCTATGATTTCCTCAATTTCGGGAGTCATGGGCATTGTCTCTTTTATTTTTGCAATGCCGGCAGTGACGGTTCCTTCGTAGAGCAGGCGGTATGCATTGTGTATGTCACGTATTGCCTCGTTGCTGAATCCGCGACGACGCAGTCCCACAATGTTCTCACCGCAGTAGTGCATTGGCTCGCGGCCTGTAACGACAAAGGGCGGAATGTCCTTTGTCACTTTACTGCCACCCTGTACCATAATGTGACGGCCAAGATAGCTGAACTGGTGCACGAGAACACAGGCACTCAGGATTGCATGGTCCTCAATGACAACCTCTCCGGCAATCTTTGAGGAGTTGCCGATTATGCAGTTGCTGCCAATGATGCAGTCGTGGCCAATGTGCGAGTTCTCCATAAACAGGTTGTTGTTGCCGATTACGGTCTTTCCCTTCGATGCAGTACCGCGGTTCAGTGTCACGTTCTCGCGTATGGTGTTGTTATCGCCTATTTCGAGTGTTGTATCCTCACCCACGAATTTCAAATCCTGCGGAATGCCGCCAACGACAGCGCCGTGAAATACCCTGTTGCCGTTGCCCATGCGTGTTCCGCTAAGCACCGACGCGTGTGCCATGATGTGGCAGTTGTCGCCAATGACAACATTGTCATCAATGTACACGAACGGCTCTATGGTGCAGTTCTCGCCGATTTTTGCACCAGGGTGTATGTATGATAGTTGATTGAACATGATTGATTGATGATTGATTTTTGTTACCTGTTTATTCCTTGTTCTTTATTATCTGTCCTACGAATGAGGCTTCGGCTGCCAATTTCTCGCCCACGAAAACATATCCTTTCATTACCGAAATGCCGTGACGCAAAGGCGATTTCTGCTCTACCTTCATTATCAGTGTGTCGCCCGGTACTACCTTTTTGTGGAACTGTATCTTGTCTATCTTGACAAAATAGGTCGAGTATTTTTCGGGCGACTCCAACTGGTTGAGCACAAAGAGTGCGCCGCATTGCGACATTGCTTCAACAAGCAGCACCCCCGGCATTATTGGTTCATCGGGGAAGTGTCCGTTAAAGAATGGCTCATTCATTGTCACGTTCTTCACGCCGACAATGTAGTCCGAACCAATCTCCGTTACCTTGTCAATGAGTAGCATGGGGCTGCGGTGGGGCAGCAGCTTCTTTATCTGTATTATGTCGAGCAATGCTTCGCGGTTGGGGTCATAGAGCGGTGCCTGAATCTGGTGCTCACGTATAACCTTGCGCATTGCGCGTGCAAACTTGTTGTTGATGGTGTGGCCGGGGCAGGTTGCAATGATGCGTCCCTGCAGTGGCTTGCCAATGAGGGCAAGGTCACCTATTATGTCGAGCAACTTGTGGCGTGCCGGTTCGTTGTTCCATACAAGAGGCTTGTGGTTCAGGTAGCCCAGTTTCTTGGCATCCATGTGTGGAACACCAAGTACATCGGTTAGTCGGTCATATTTGTCCTGTGGCATCTCGCGCTCATATATGACAATGGCATTGTCAAGGTCTCCGCCCTTTATGAGTCCGAGGTTCAGCAGTGCCTCCAGCTCGCGCACGAATACGAATGTGCGGCTCGATGCAATCTCGCTCTTGAAATCCTCCATGTCCTCCAATGTGGCATACTGGTTGAAGAGGAGGTCGCTGTCATAGTGAATAAGCACGTTAAGGCTGAACTTCTCATCGGGCAGAATGATGATGGAGTTGCCGCTCTTCTCGTCCTTTATTTCAATTTTTGACTTTATTACAAAGACATCCTTTTCGGCATTCTGTTCCTTTATGCCAACGCGCTCGATATTCTCGACATACTGTATTGCGCTGCCGTCAAGTATTGGAAACTCGGGACCGTTGACCTGCATCAGACAGTTGTCTATGCCAAGCGCGAAGAGCGCTGCCATAGCGTGCTCGACGGTGCTTACACGTGCTTCGTCTTTGGTAAGGACTGTGCCACGTGTTGTCTCTGTGACATTTTCGGCTATAGCATCGATAATGGGCTCGCCGGGCAGGTCAATGCGCTGAATCTTATATCCGTAGTTCTCGGGTGCAGGGTTGAATGTCACAGTCAGGTTAAGTCCTGTGTGCAATCCCTTGCCATAGAGTGAGAAACTTCCATTGAGTGTCTTCTGCTTGTTCATAGAGGTCTGCTTATTATTTGCTTTTTAGAGCTTCGAGCTCTTTTGTTAGTTCCTTTACTTTCTTGTCGAGTGCCGACAGACGCTTTGTGTATGCTGCAGCACGCATGAATTCCTTGATGTCCATTGCCGGTGTGCCCATGAGTGTGACTCCGCTCTTTACATTGCCTATTGTGCCGCACTGTGGTCCGATAGTAGCATGGTCGCCAATGGTGCTGTGCCCTGACACGCCTGCCTGGCCGCCGAATACACACCATTCGCCAATTTTTGTAGAACCGGCTATGCCTGCCTGCGCTGCCATGGCTGTGTGGCTGCCTACTTCGTCGTTATGCGCAATCTGTACAAGGTTGTCAATCTTTACCCCGCTGTGGATAGTTGTTGTTCCCATTGTCGCACGGTCGATGCAGGTGTTTGCACCAACCTCCACATTATCCTCTATTACAACAATTCCTGTCTGCGGAATCTTGTTGTACCCCTGAGGGGTAGGCGCAAAACCGAATCCGTCGGCACCGATGACACAACCGCTATGCAGGATGCAACTGTTGCCTATGCGGCAATCGTGGTACACAGTGACGTGGGCATAGAGTAAACAGTCGTTGCCAATCTTTGCTCCGTCGCCAATGGAAACTCCATCGTGTATGCAACAGTTGTCACCAATCTCACAACCTTCGCCAATGACAACAAACGGAGCAATGTAACAGTTCGCGCCAATCTTTGCACTCGATGCTATTGATGCAAGGCTGCTGATACTCTGTTTCTTTGGCTTGCTTGCCTCGTACATCATCATCAGGGTGGCAAGGCTCTGGTAAGCATTGTCCACCTTAATGAGTGTCGCGGCAATTTCGCCTTTCTGCTCAAAGTCGCGGTTCACCAAAACTACCGAAGATTTGGTACTATATATATAATCGGTATATTTGGGATTAGCAAGGAAAGACAATGCACCCGGTGTTCCCTCCTCAATCTTTGCAAAGGTATACACTTCGGCATTCTCATTGCCTACCACCTCGCCACCAACGAACGACGCAATCTGTTTTGCAGTAAATTTCATATCCTTTTGGCTGTTGTTTCTATAAATGCGAAAATAGTGGTTATGTTTGAATAACCATATGCCTTTTTGACAAAAATAGTGGCCTATTTACTGTCGCAAGTGTTAAATGATGTTTCTCAATTTGAGCTCATTCTCCATCTGCTGCTGGTAGTCGGCTGCTTTTTCTGCAGCAACGGCTGCAAAGTTCTCGCTGCTGTCGGCAAAGATGATGGCACGGCTTGCGTTCACAAGCAGACCGCAATCGTCGTTCATACCATATTTGCAAACCTCCTCAAGTGAGCCACCCTGTGCACCTACACCGGGAACAAGAAGGAAGTGTGTGGGGACAATGTTACGTACATTCTCGAACGACTTGCCCTGTGTGGCGCCAACAACGTACATCATGTTCTCGTCGCTTCCCCAGTTCTTTGATGTTGCAAGCACCTTCTCAAAGAGCATTGTTCCGTTCTCGTCCTTTGTCAACTGGAAATCGTGTGAGCCGGGGTTCGATGTCAGTGCTAGTACAATTACCCAACTGCCCTCGTATGCAAGGAATGGCTTTACGCTGTCCTCGCCCATGTATGGGGCAACGGTAATTGAGTCGACCTTCATCTCCTCGAAGAATGAACGTGCATAGAGTGATGATGTGTTGCCTATATCACCACGCTTTGCGTCGGCAATGATGAATATTTCGGGGTAGTTCTCCTTGATGTAGTTAACTGTCTTCTCAAAGCTTATCCAACCCTTTACGCCTCCAGCCTCGTAGAATGCGAGGTTGGGCTTGTATGCGACTGTGTAGGGCGCTGTGGCATCAATGATGGCCTTGTTGAACTCGAAGATGGGGTCTTCACAGCCGAGCAGGTGTGCCGGCAACTTCTTTATATCACTGTCGAGACCTACGCACAAGAATGAGCGCTTCTCCTTAATCTGCTTGATAAGTTCCTGTCTGTTCATAGCTTATTTCGTTTTGTTATAATTCCTGTTCTTTCATCCTCTCGGCATTCTCGGCAATTATCAGGTGGTCTATGCAGTCCTGTATGTCGCCGTTTACAAATGCGTTCAAGTTATATATGGTATAGTTTATGCGGTGGTCGGTTATGCGTCCCTGGGGGTAGTTGTAGGTGCGGATTTTTGCCGAGCGGTCGCCTGTCGATACCATTGTCTTGCGTTTGTTGGCAATGTCATCGGCATAGCGCTGGTGCTCGCGGTCATATATAAGAGTGCGCAGACGTGCGAGCGCGCGCTCCTTGTTCTTGGGCTGGTCGCGTGTCTCGGTACACTCAATCAGAATCTCCTCAACCTGGTTTGTCTCGGGGTTGAGCCATGGGTAGCGCAGGCGCACACCCGATTCCACTTTGTTCACGTTCTGTCCACCCGCACCGCTTGAGCGGAATGTATCCCACTTTATGGCACTTTCTGTGATTTCCACGTCAAAGGCCTCGGCCTCGGGCAATACAGCTACCGATGCAGCCGATGTGTGTACACGGCCCTGTGTCTCGGTAGCGGGCACACGCTGCACGCGGTGCACTCCCGACTCGTATTTCAACGTTCCGTATACCTTTTCGCCCGTTACGGTGCAGATGATTTCCTTGTAACCGCCCGATGTTCCCTCGCTGCAACTCGACACCTCCAGTCGCCAGCCCTTGCTCTCGCAGTATTTGGTGTACATGCGGAAGAGGTCGCCTGCAAAGATGGCAGCTTCGTCGCCGCCTGTTCCGCCGCGTATCTCAAGGATGGCATTCTTATCGTCCTGCGGGTCGGCAGGGATTAGCAACAGCTTAATCTCTTCCTCGGTTGCGGGAATCTCCTTTTCGCAAGTGTCAATCTCCTCGCGTGCCATTTCGCGAAGTTCGGGGTCGCTCTCATTGGCAAGAAGGTCCTTTGCCTCGGCAAGGGTGGTTAGCAGGTTCATGTAGCGCTTGCGTGCATCCAGTATCTGCTCCAGTTCGCGGTATTCCTTGTTGAGCCTCACGTAACGCTTCATGTCGGCAACGACAGAAGGGTCAGTAATCAGTGTCGACACCTCCTGAAATCTTGCCTCAAGGTCATTAAGTTTGCTCAGCAGTGAATTGTTTTCCATTATATTTAGTTCTGTATTGCGTCTCTCTGTGTCTTGTACAAAAGAAGGCGCTTTTCATAATATATGCCCTGCATTTCTGCAAGGCACATTTATTAATATTTGAAAGTGCCGTAAGGGCTCTCGATTATCAACTCGTTGTGGTCGCAATCCTCAACACGGCCAATAATCTGTGCATCCACACCAAAGCTCTTGCTTATTGCAATAATCTCCTCGGCATGTTCGGGCTTTACATAAACCTCCAGACGGTGACCCATGTTGAAGACCTTGTACATCTCGGCCCAGTCGGTACCGCTCTGCTCCTTGATTGCCTTGAACAGCGGTGGGATGGGGAAGAGGTTGTCCTTGATGACTTTCTTGTTCTCAACAAAGTGCATGACCTTGGTCTGTGCACCGCCCGAGCAGTGTACCATTCCGTGAATCTCGGGGCGCAGAGCATCGAGAATCTTCTTTACGATAGGTGCGTATGTACGTGTCGGTGACAATACCAGCTTGCCGGCATCGAGCGGTGAACCCTCGACCTCATCGGTGAGCTTCAGACCACCTGAATAGATGAGCTCATCGGGAACGTTCTTGTCGTAGCTCTCGGGGTACTTCTCGGCAAGGTATTTGCCGAACACGTCATGGCGTGCCGATGTAAGGCCGTTGCTGCCCATGCCGCCATTGTACTCGCTCTCGTATGTTGCCTGTCCGTATGATGCAAGACCCACGATTACATCGCCGCCTGCAATGTTCGCATTGTCGATTACATCGCTGCGCTTCATGCGGCATGTAACGGTGCTGTCAACGATGATGGTGCGCACAAGGTCGCCCACGTCGGCAGTCTCGCCTCCTGTGGCATAAACACCCACACCCATCTCGCGAAGCTCGGCAAGCAGCTCGTCGGTTCCGTTGATGATGGCCGAAATGACCTCACCCGGGATGAGCAACTTGTTGCGGCCGATGGTCGACGAAACAAGGATGTTGTCAGTTGCACCAACGCAGAGCAGGTCGTCGATGTTCATTATCAGTGCATCCTGCGCAATTCCCTTCCACACACCAAGGTCACCGGTCTCTTTCCAATAGAGATAGGCCAATGACGATTTTGTGCCGGCACCGTCGGCATGCATTATGTTGCAGTACTCGGGGTCACCGCCAAGAATGTCGGGGATAATCTTGCAGAACGCTTTTGGGTAAAGACCTTTGTCGATGTTCTTTATTGCATTGTGAACATCCTCTTTCGACGCAGAAACTCCGCGCATCATATATCTTTGGTCGCTCATTTGTATAAAATTTTGATTTGTTTTCCATGCAAAGATAATATATAACGCGCGAAAAGCAAAATAAGAGTATGCCTAAAATTGATTTTTTCTATTCACTGTTTATTTTTCCTTTTTTAACAGCATACGCTGCCGCTTGTTATGTTTCCGTATGCTTACCGATTGTATGTGCACGTTGCAATGTTTTACTTTTACATTGAACTGTTTGCTGTTTTTTTATAAATTTGTTCATTAATGGATTGTTTTGTAAATTGTTTGTTATTTATGGTTATAGCATTTGATTAACAGTACCCCGTCCTTTTGATAAAGAGTTCGCAACCGTGGTTGCTTCTGCTCTTTTTGACATTTTGTCATTTGTAACAATTTCTTTTGTAATTCTGCTTGAATTGTGGCGAATGGATGTGCTGTGTTTTACTATTGTTGGTATGTGCCTGTGTTTGGGTTGATTTTTGTTTTCTTTTTTGCCATTTCTTGAATGTTGTGCTTGAAAATAGCTCTTGTGAATTTCAGTTTATAATTTATTTTATATATATTTGCGGTTGCTTACGGGGAAAGCATTTTTGCCACGTTGCCGTCTGCTCTGCCCATAGTGGCTTGCTTGACAAATGACAGCGGCGCTGCCCCCTGGATACGGGATTTATTAACTTTTAATTTTTTATCTATGTTTAACGGACATCCTAAAGGTCTTTGGGCTTTGGCCCTTGCCAACACAGGTGAGCGTTTCGGCTACTACACCATGTTGGCTGTGTTCCTGTTCTTCCTGCAGGACAACTTCGGTTTCTCAATGGGAACCTCAAGTACTATCCAGGCTACATTCCTGGGTGTAGTTTATTTTGTACCTCTTTTTGGTGGTATGCTTGCCGACAAGTTCGGTTTCGGCAAGATGGTAACAACCGGTATCTTCGTAATGTTCTTGGGTTACTTGTTGCTCGCATTGCCGCTTGGTGCAGGTAGCGTGGCTCTTGCCGTAATGGTGCTTGCGCTGCTGTTTGTGTGTGTCGGTACAGGTCTTTTCAAGGGTAACCTCCAGGTACTTGTAGGTAACCTCTACGACGATCCCAAGTATGCTGCAAAGCGCGACGAGGGTTTCAGCATCTTCTACATGGCAATCAACATCGGTTCAATGTTTGCTGCTGCTGCCGCTCTCGGTATCATGGCTTGGGTGCAGGCTGACTACGGCGTGAGCAAGGCCGACTCTTACCATTTTGCATTTGCTGTAGCTTGCGTTTCATTGGTTGTTTCAATCATCATCTATTACGCATTCCGTGCTACATTTGCTCACGCTGACCGTGCAAAGGTTGCTGCCAAGGGTGCTACTGAGGTAGTTGAGGAGGAGTTGACTCCGGCGCAGACAAAGGAGAGAATCGTTTGTCTCTGCCTTGTGTTTGCAGTGGTTATCTTCTTCTGGATGGCTTTCCACCAGAACGGTATCACAATGAACCAGTTCGCACGTGAGTACACAGCTACTTCTGAGACAGGTTTCATGAGCCTCTTCCTCAGCAAGTCATTCAGCTTCACCGAGATGAGAAGCATCTGGAACCTTGTTGCTGTTATCCTTTTGGTTTACGGTGTACTCAACATCTTCCAGTCAAAGACATTGAAGGGCAAGCTCATTGCTGCGGCTCTCCTTCTTGGTGCCGGTGGTCTGCTCGTTTACCGTGCTTTGAACGTTACAGGTTCTGTTCAGGTTGAAGCTCCAATCTTCCAGCAGTTCAACCCATGCTTCGTTGTTGCATTGACTCCTATTGTTATGCTTGTGTTCAGCACACTTGCAAAGAAGGGCAAAGAGCCTTCATCACCAATGAAGATTGGTCTTGGTATGCTCGTTGCTGCAGCTGCGTTCGTTGTTCTTTTGGTTGGCTCTTGGGGTCTCCCAATGCAGGCAGAGCAGTTGGCGAATGTTGAGGCAGGCACAGCTACTTTGGTTTCTCCAAACTGGCTCATCAGCACATATCTTGTGTTGACAGTTGCCGAGTTGCTCCTCTCGCCAATCGGTATCTCATTCGTGAGCAAGGTTGCTCCTCCAAAGTACAAGGGTATGATGATGGGTGGCTGGTTTGTGGCTACCGCTATCGGTAACTTCCTCATCTCAATCCCCGGTCTCCTTTGGGGTAAGACTGAACTTTATGTTGTTTGGGGTGTGCTCATCGCAATCTGCCTTGTATCGGCACTCTTCATCTTCTCAATCCTCAAGCGTTTGGAGAAGGTTGCATAATCATTGCATCAACAGACATAAGATACGAAAAGCCGGGTTCAGCCCGGCTTTTCTGTTTATATAAAAGTGTGACGATATCAAAAAAAATGTTATACCTCTTGCTTTTAATTTTAAATTTCATAAATTTGCGCAAAACGATGGCGAGTCACAACCACTCAAATGATTTATGTAGAACTTCCAGTTGAGAAGAACCGCCGTCTGCCATTTTATCTGGCAATGGAGGAGTATGTTGCACGGGAATTTCCCGCGCAAGACTACTTTTTCATTTGGCAGGTTGAGCCTACTGTAATCTTCGGGCGCAACCAACTTGTTGAAAGTGAGGTTGATGTCGCGTTCTGTCGCGCCAACAATATTCAATTCTATCGCCGCAAGAGTGGTGGCGGTTGCGTGTTTGCCGACCGCAGCAACCTCATGCTCTCCTACATTACCCCAACGACCAACGTCAATTTTACCTTCAACCGTTACATGCTGATGGTTGAGGATGCCTTGCAACGCCTTGGTGTGGATGCAAGGACATCGGGACGCAACGATATTCTCATTGGTGGTAAAAAGGTATCGGGCAATGCTTTCTATCATCTGCCCGGCCGCAGCATAGTGCACGGTACAATGCTCTATGACACCAATCTCGACTATATGCTCAATGCCACCACACCCTCGGCAACCAAACTGCAAAGCAAGGGTGTGGAGTCGGTGCGCCAGCATATCACTACACTCAACAAACATATCGACCTTACAATTGAAGAACTGAAAACGCATCTGCGCAGTGTATTGTGTGACGGCAAGATTGTGCTGTCGACGGCGGACATTGTAGCAATTGAACAACTGGAACAGGAGTATTACGATAACTCGTTCATCTATGGTAACAACCCTGCCGCGTCGCTTACAAAGGTAGAGCGTATTGAGGGCGTTGGCGAGTTCCACGTGTCGGTAGACATAAAAGAGAACCGCATACGCAAGGTTTTGCTTGCAGGCGATTTTTTCATTGTCGGCGATTTGGATTCAATGTTGCTTAACCGTCTCAAGGGGGTGGAGTACACTGCACAGGCCATTGAAGAGACTCTGTGTGACGTCGATACCGCAGCGGTAATAATGAACCTTAAAAAGGAGCAACTTATAAACCTTATAATATAACTGACCTATGGAGAATAAAAGAACCTGTCTTTATGACAAGCATGTTGCACTTGGTGCATTAATCAGCCCGTTCGGCGGTTTTGATATGCCAATCCAGTACAGCAACATCGTAGACGAGCATAATGCTGTGCGCCAGGCTTGCGGTGTGTTCGATGTTTCGCACATGGGCGAGGTGCTTGTTACCGGCCCCGAGAGCGAGAAGTTCGTGAACTACATATTCACCAATGACATTGCCGGTGCCCCCGATGGCAAGATTTTCTATGGCATGATGTGCCATCCCACCGGTGGTGTGGTAGATGATTTGCTTGTATACAAGATGGAACTACAGCGCTATTTTCTTGTAATCAATGCATCGAACATCGACAAGGATGTGGCTTGGATAACTGAACAGGCAAAGGCATTTGATGTTGTTGTCGAGAACCAGAGCGAGAAGTATGGCGAGGTGGCAGTGCAAGGCCCGAAGACCGAGGAGATTGTTGAGCGTGTGCTTGGCATCCCTTGCAAGGAGTTGCTGTTCTATACCTGCAAGGAATTGGAGTACAATGGCGAGACTATAATCATAAGCCGCACCGGCTACACCGGCGAGGATGGTTTTGAAATCTATGGTTCGCATGCCTTTACTTGCGAGATGTGGGACAAACTGCTTGCAAGCGGCGAGGTAAAGCCTTGCGGTCTTGGTTGTCGTGACACCCTTCGTTTCGAGGTTGGCTTGCCGCTCTATGGCGATGAACTCACCGACGAGATTACACCGTTGGAGGCCGGCTTGGGCATGTTCGTGAAACTTGACAAGGATTTCATTGGCAAAGAGGCGCTTGCAGCGCAGAAGGCCGAGGGTCTCAAACGCAAGATTGTGGGCATTGAGCTCAAGGACAAGGCCATTCCACGTCACGGTTACGAGGTAGAGGCCGACGGCAAGGTTGTGGGTGTCGTTACAACGGGCTACAACTCCATTTCAACAGGCAAGAGCGTGTGCATGGCAATGGTTGACATTGAATATGCAAAGCTCGATACCGAGGTTGCAGTGCGCATACGCAAAAAAGTCTTCCCCGGCGTGGTGACAAAGAAACGTTTCTACGACAAGAATTACAAGAAGTAAAAAAAACTACCAGAACCCTCCCCATTATGGGAGGGCCTAAGATTATAAAGAAAAACTTAATAACTAATAACTAACCAATAAAACAACTGATTATGAGTACAATTTTGGAAGGACTCCGCTATGCCGAGTCACACGAGTATGTAAAGATTGAAGGTGAATATGGCTATGTAGGTATCACAGACTATGCACAGCACGAGCTTGGCAATGTGGTTTACGTTGACATGCCCGAGGTTGACGACGAGGTAACTGCAGGCGAGGATTTCGGTGCTGTGGAGAGTGTGAAGGCTGCCAGCGACCTTATTTCGCCCGTGAGCGGTGTTGTTGTCGAGGTTAACGAGGCATTGAACGACAGTCCCGAACTTGTGAACAGCGACCCATATGCAAACTGGATTATCAAGGTGAAGCTCAGCGACCCCGCCGAGGCCGATGCTTTGATGGATGCAGAGGCATACAAGGCGATGATTGGCGAGTGATTTTAAAATACCCCCTCCGGCAGTATTCTGCCTCGTCCCCCTAAAACAGGGGGACAATATACTTACTTGGTGTAATACTATACTTTATTCCTCCCCTGTATTAGGGGAGGTGGTTGAAAACCGGAGGGGTTAAGAACTCCTATAACTTAAACGGTTATGAAATATTTCCCTCATACCCAACAGGATATTGAGCAGATGCTTGAGGTTGCCGGCTTGAAGTCCATGGACGACCTCTATGGCGAAATCCCGCAGCAACTGCTTTTTGACCGCGAATTCGCGCTTCCCGAGGCTATGTCCGAGGTGGAGATTCGACGTTTTTTTGAGACACTGGGCAGCAAGAACGCAAAGCTCTCCTGCTTTGCCGGTGCCGGTGTCGAGGACCGCTATTCGCCATCGGTGATAGCACCAATACTCTCACGTGGCGAATTCCTTACAGCATACACCCCTTATCAGCCCGAGATTTCACAGGGTACACTGCAATACATCTTCGAGTACCAGTCAATGATTTGCGAACTCACGGGGATGGACGTTACCAATGCCTCAATGTACGATGGTACAACCGCCACAGCCGAGGCAATGATGATGTGCGTTGCCATAGCAAAGAAACGCAAGAAGGTGCTTGTCTCTGCAACCATGAACCCGCGCGTTAAGCGAGTAGTTGAGACATATGCAAAGTATCAGGGTGTGCAAATTGAGACCATTGCCGAAAAGGATGGCGTTACCGACCTTGCCGACCTTGAGAGCAAACTCGCCGGCGACGATGTTGCAGGTGTTATCCTTGCACAGCCCAATTTCTATGGCATTGTCGAGGATTACACGGGTGTTGCCGACATGTGCCACACAAAAAAAGCCATGTTCGTTATGAACTGCAAGCCATCGGCTCTTGCGGTGCTCAAGTCACCTGCAGAGTGGGGTGCCGACATTGCCTGTGGCGATGCGCAGTCACTTGGTATTCCAATGTGCTATGGCGGTCCTTACGTGGGCTTCCTTGCCTGCACCAATGCCAATATACGTAAGTTGCCCGGCCGCATTGTGGGCGCTACAACCGACGTTGACGGCAAGCGTGCTTTCGTGCTCACCTTGCAGGCACGCGAACAACATATACGTCGCGAGAAGGCAAACAGCAACATCTGTTCCAACCAGTCATTGATGGCACTCTATGTAACCATCTACATGTCTGTAATGGGATACAAGGGCTTGAAAGAGGCTTGCGAACTGTCGTATGGCGGTGCCCATTACCTTGCCGACAGGCTTGTGGCTACAGGCAAATGCACATTGGCATTCGACAAACCGTTCTTCAATGAGTTTGCCGTGCGTACTACAGCGCCTGCCGCAAAGGTGCTTGACGCTCTTTGCGCCGCCGGTATTCTTGGCGGTGTGCGTGTTGCCGATGACATGCTGCTTGTGTGTGTTACCGAACAGCGCACCAAGGAGGAGATGGACAAGTTCGTTGAAATAGTGAATAACATCTAATAAAGGGAGGATATACTATGATACGCAATTATGACAAATTGATTTTCGAGCTCTCAAAAGAGGGCAGAACAGGGTATTCCCTTCCAAAGAATGTGTTCAAGGAGAACTATTGTCCTTGTCAGTTGCCGGCCGGCCTCAAACGCGAGAGCAAGCCCGAACTTCCCGAGGTTACCGAGTTCGACGTGGTGCGTCACTACACTAATCTCTCGAACAAGAACTTCGGTGTCGATACAGGTTTCTATCCCCTTGGCAGCTGTACAATGAAGTACAATCCCCGCCTCAATGAGGAAATCAGTGCCTTGCCGTCGTTTGCAGGCCTGCACCCCGATGCTCCCGTAGAGGTTGCACAGGGCGCGTTGGAGGTCTATTATAACCTTGCAGCTTCGCTTGCCGAGATTAGCGGTCTTGCGGCATTCACGCTCAACCCATACGCCGGTGCACATGGCGAGTTGACAGGCTTGATGATTATGCGCGCATACCACGAGCAACGTGGCGACACAAAGCGCACAAAGGTCATTGTGCCCGACAGTGCCCATGGTACCAATCCTGCCAGTGCTGCAGTCTGTGGCCTTGAGATTGTCGAGGTTAAATCCACAGCCAACGGTACAGTGGATGTTGAGGATTTGAAACCATTGCTCGATGATACCGTAGCAGGTATTATGATGACAAACCCAAATACACTCGGTATCTTCGAGACCGAAATCCCCGAGATTGCACGCCTTGTGCACGAATGTGGCGGCTTGCTCTACTACGATGGAGCCAACCTCAACGCCGTGCTCGGCAAATGCCGCCCCGGTGACATGGGCTTCGACATTATGCACATTAACCTTCACAAGACATTCTCTACACCTCACGGTGGCGGTGGCCCAGGTGACGGTCCTGTCGGCGTACGCGCCGGCCTTGAGGCACTGTTGCCCAACCCACAGGTGAAGAAGAGTGCAGACGGCAAGTTCTACATCGATACCGATGAGAATTCGGCCGGATACGTCTCTAACTTCCTCGGTAACTTTGGCGTGTTGCTGCGTGCCTATACCTATATCCTCACCCTCGGCCGCGAGAACGTGAAGATGGTGGGTCCGCTTGCAGTGCTCAATGCCAACTATGTGAAGGAGTCGTTGAAGAACGAGTATTACTTGCCAATTGAGGGCGTGTGCAAGCACGAGTTTGTATTCGACGGCCTTGCCGACAAGTCGACAGGCGTAACCACGCTCGACATTGCAAAGCGCCTGCTCGACTATGGCTACCATGCACCTACAATCTACTTCCCGTTGCTGTTCCATCAGAGCATAATGATTGAGCCGACGGAGACCGAGAGCAAGGAAACACTCGACGAGTTCATTGCAGTGATGAAGAAGGTTGCAGCCGAAGCCATTACCCACCCCGATGTTGTGAAGAACGCCCCACACAGCACTCCTGTGCGCCGTTTGGACGAGACAACAGCAGCACGTTCGCCAAAGACAACTTATAGGCAACTCAAAGGTTAAAACGCCCAAAGTTGTCATTCTGAGCGTAGCGAAGACGTGTTGTTGAGGGTGTGCCCGAAAAATCTCTCTTCGCGTGGTTTGAGTTCTGAAGACTAATTAAATTTTACAAGAAGAGGCAAGGAGAAATCTTTGCCTCTTTTTGTTTCATTGTTTCAGTTTGATATTTTTTCACTATATTAGCGCAATGTTTTGAAAAAGACCATAAAAAATATAATAACAGAAAATGAAACAGGAAAATGAAAAACCGACGGGATTGCCCGAGAATGCGTTCCGTCCATTGAATGAGGGCGAGGAGTACAAGCCTCTGATGTCGCCCGACAAGAAGTATCCCGAGGTGAATGCCTGGTCGGTGACCTGGGGTGTGCTCATGGCAGTGCTGTTCTCTGCAGCATCGGCCTATCTTGGTTTGAAGGTTGGCCAGGTGTTCGAGGCTGCAATTCCAATTGCAATCATTGCTGTGGGTATGTCTACACTCACAAAACGCAAGAACGCGCTTGGCGAGAATGTGATTATACAGTCTATAGGTGCTTGCTCGGGTGTTATTGTGGCCGGTGCAATATTCACCTTGCCGGCGTTGTATATCCTCAAGGAGAAGTACCCCGAGATGACGGTGACATTCATGCAGATGTTCATCAGCTCGCTGCTTGGCGGTATTTTGGGTATTCTGTTCCTTATCCCTTTCCGCAAATATTTCGTTAAGGAGAAGCATGGCGAGTATCCTTTCCCCGAGGCTACAGCAAGTACACAGGTGCTCGTTTCGGGCGAGAAGGGCGGCAGCCAGGCGAAGCCTCTGCTCATCGCGGGTCTCATTGGTGGATTGTATGATTTCATCGTCGCTACATTCGGTTGGTGGAACGAGAATGTGACAACACGCATAATAGGTTGGGGCGAGGTGCTTGCCGACAAGGCGAAGGTGGTGCTCAAAATCAATACAGGCGCTGCCGTGCTTGGTCTTGGCTGCATCATCGGTCTCAAGTATGCCGTCATCATATGTGTGGGCTCACTGCTCGTGTGGCTTATTATTGTTCCCGGAATGGGATTGCTGTTTGGCGACCAGGTGCTTAACATGTGGAACCCCGAGATTACAACTGCAGTCGGCGATATGTCGCCCGAGCAGATTTTCAGCAACTATGCAAAGAGCATCGGTATCGGTGGCATTGCAATGGCGGGTATCATTGGTATTCTGCGTTCATGGGGTATAATAAAGAGTGCTGCAAGCCTTGCCGCACGTGAGATGGGCAGCAAGAAGAATGAGGGCGAACAGCCACGTACACAGAAGGACCTCTCGATGAAGGTGGTGCTCTTTGGTTCTATCTTCACACTGCTCATGGTGTTTGTATTCTTCTTCCTCGATGTGATGAACGGCAATCTGTTGCAGAGCATTGTTGCTGTGCTGTTGGTGGCTGTGATTTCTTTCCTTTTTACAACCGTTGCTGCAAATGCCATTGCCATTGTAGGCTCTAACCCGGTATCGGGCATGACACTGATGACGCTTATTCTTGCATCTGTAATAATGGTTGCCGTTGGTTTGAAAGGTGCATCGGGTATGGTTGCAGCTTTGATTATGGGTGGAGTGGTTTGTACCGCGCTCTCTATGGCAGGCGGTTTTATCACAGACCTCAAAATCGGCTACTGGCTCGGCTCGACACCTGCAAAACAGCAGACATGGAAGTTCTTGGGTACACTTGTATCGGCGGCGACAGTTGCGGGTGTAATTATGATTCTTGACAAGACCTATGGTTTTACAAGCGGCGAGCTTGCTGCACCGCAGGCAAACGCAATGGCTGCTGTTATTGACCCGCTGATGAGCGGTGTTGGAGCTCCCTGGTTACTATACGGCATTGGTGCTGCATTGGCATTGGTGCTTACACTCTTCAAGGTTCCCGCATTGCCTTTTGCACTTGGTATGTTCATTCCGCTTGAACTTAACTTGCCATTGCTCGTTGGCGGACTCATCAACTGGTATATAACAACACGCAGCAAGGATGCGGCGCTTAACGCAGAGCGTGGCGAGAAGTGTACACTGCTTGCATCGGGCTTCATTGCCGGTGGTGCGCTTATGGGTGTGCTGAGCGCCGGCTTGCGCTTTGGCGGTATAAACATGGTAAACGAGCAGTGGCTTGCCAACCCGGGCAGCGAGGCTGTTTCTCTGGTAATGTATGCCTTGTTGATTGTTTACTTAATAAAGGCAAGTATGAAAGTGAAATAAAACAGATTTGTATAATTGAAAATTGAATTCTTATGTTTTGTCAACATTGCGGAGCACAGTTAAACGACAATGCTGTCGTTTGTGTGAAATGTGGTTGTGCCGTGAACGGAGCTAACCAGAAACAGAATGGAGTGAACAACGAGTGGCTTGTGGTGACATTGCTCTGTCTCTTCCTTGGTGGTTTGGGTATACATCGTTTTTATACCGGTAAGACCGCTACTGCTGTAGCGCAGTTGCTCACCTGTGGCGGTTGTGGAGTTTGGGCCTTGATTGATTTAATTATGATTTTGACAGGCAACTTCACCGATGCAAACGGAAAGCCTATCAAAATTAACTAAACTGCTGATACTGCTACTGATTCCTGCAGTACTGTATGCAATACCGTTGGAAAATATTTGCAACGGCAATACAATCTGTATCTTCAAGAACCTCTTTGGAGTGGAGTGCTGGGGGTGTGGCATTACGCGTGCCATATTCTCGGCACTCCATTTCCGTTTCTATGATGCCTGGGAGTATAACCCGCTTTTTGTTGTGGTGTTGCCCTTGCTGCTGTTCCTGTGGCTGCGGGCAGTAGTGCGCCAACTACGGAATATTAAAGGTGAAATTTGAAAATTTCAAATTTCACCTTTAATATTTTACATTTCACCCTTAACTACATGTTGTGTGTAGTGTAAAAACTCACTCTTTTGGTGAGGAGGTTTTAAATTTCTCCACTGTTTGTGACCCCTCCGCCTCCGGCACCTCCCCTAAAACAGGGGAGGAATAAGCTGCGCATGACTTAAATCCGTGCTACTCGCGACTAATTGCTGTTGGCCTTGTCGAACCCTCGGCTTAATTAACCTTCGGTTTTAACCGCACTCCGTGCGCTTGAACCTGCTCCCGCTCGTCAGAGTAAAAGTAAACTTTTCTTCTGCTGTTAACTCCGTTGATTTTTCGTTCGCTCACTACAAAAGTTAAAACAAGTTTTACTTTCGTTCGCTTAATTGAAAAATTCGCTTACCCGCAGCTTTAACCGCACTTTGTGCGCTTGAACCTGCTCCTGCTCGGCAGAGTAAAAGTAAACTTTTACTCTGCTCTCGCTTACCCGCAGCTTTCCGCTTATCTCAAGTACATATTGTTTGTTTTCTCGAACTCTATTGTTGTTTCCCTGTCGTGGCCGGGGTAGACAACTGTGTCGCCCGGCAGGGTGAGAAGTTTACCACGTATCGAGTATATTAAGGCGCGGTGGTTGCTGTCGGGGAAATCGGTGCGGCCTATGCTGCCACGGAACAGGGCATCGCCGCTGAAGAGCATCTTTGCTTCGGGTACATGGTAGGCCAGGCTGCCGGGAGAGTGACCGGGAACGGCGATAGCCACAATGCGGCTGTTGCCAAAGAGAATTTCGTCGCCGTCGTTCAATACACGGCCAAGTGGTGGCACCTCCTCGTCATATGTTATTCCAAAACGGGCAACGCGCTCCTTGATGTTCTCGGCCCAAGGCCAGTCGGCATCGTTGGCGCTGGCTTTTACACCGAATGTCTCCTCTACGAATGCATTGCCGAATATGTGGTCGAAATGCAGGTGGGTGTTGAGGTAGTGCTTGAGTGTGAGGCCGTTGTCCTCAATGAATTGCTTTATGTTTTCTTTCTCTTCGTCGAACCACGCACCGCAGTCGATGAGCACGGCCTCTTTGGTGTCGTCCCAAATGAGATAGCAGTTCACATGTATGAGGTTTACTATGAATTTCTTTAGTTGCATAAGAGTCTTTTTCGATTTTTCGTCTTTTGGAAATGGAATAAAAAGATGTGCTCAAGGCTTGCGCAGCTCGTAAAACCGCAGTTTACTAAGCGTAAATGCCATTGCGGATGAGCAATGTTTGTGACGACGGGAGCTTTAGCTCCCCAAAGGAATGCCGAAGGCTTTGCGAGCAAGCATAACGCAGAGATACGCTTTTTAGTCCATTTACAACTGTACATACACAACCTTCTTGTCCTTAAAATACTCCTCGCTGAAATAGGTGCTTATGTCAACAATCTCGCGGCAGTTCCTGAACTGCTGTGTCTCGGCAGTCATGTCGCCGCCTTTTAGGCATATTATTCCGTTTGGCAGTGCATTGAACTGCTCGTTTGAGATATTCTTGCGACAAATCTTTACAAGGTCGGGCAGCTGCATCACCGCGCGACTGACAACAAAACTGTACTTCTCCTTGATTTCCTCGGCGCGGCTGTGGCTTGTGCGTACATTGGTGAGACCTATTGCCTGTGCAATCTCACCGGCAACACGCACCTTCTTGCCAATGCTGTCTACAAGGTGGAACTCTACATCGGGGAACATTATTGCAAGCGGAATGCCGGGGAAGCCTCCGCCGCAGCCCATGTCCATGATTTTTGTTCCGGGCTTGAAGGTGATGTACTTTGCAATGGCCAATGAGTGCAGCACGTGGTGCAGATAGAGGTTCTCGATATCCTTGCGCGAGATTACGTTTATCTTGCTGTTCCAGTCGTAGTAGAGGTCATAGAGCGCAGCGAACTGCTCTTTCTGCCTGTCGCTGAGACCCGGGAAATACTTTATTATGCTTTCCATTATTTCATTATCTCTTTAAGTGTGTTATAATCGAGTGCTATAAGAATGTCGCCCTTTGCGTACGGCGCTATTTCGTAACGGTTATAGAGGAATGTAATACTATCCTCGCCAAGGATAAAGTTGTTGGTTATGAACATATCTACGTCGGGGTAGTATCCTTTCTCGGCAAGTTCCTCTGCTGTTGACGCACCTTCGTCCTCCATCAGTTTGCGGATGAGCATTGAAATCAAAGGCTCTTCGTAATCCTGTTTGAAGATGTCGTCGAGGGTTATTTCGTCACCAGTTGCAGGGTCAAAGCAGACAATGGTGCTTTCGGTGTTGGGGTGTGCGCCGCCGCGATACTCCTCGCGTGTCATCACGTAGCTTATGTAGCCGTTGTAACCGCTCACCGTGCTGCCTTTGATGTCGCAATAACAACCCATCATTCCCGGTGGAATCCCGCTCTCGCTCAGGTTGTTGTATTCGTCGCGTAGCTCATTGAACTGCACTTTCTGCGCAGCAACGAACTGATTGCATGCTGCCTGCAGCGTGGGAGCGTCATACAAAAACAGTCCCCATGCCAGTGTGCTGTCAAGCCTTGCAGTTGCCTTTTCGTTGCCAAGCTCAAACTGTGGCAGCACAATGTCTATCGTCAGTTTGGGGGCAGTCTCCTTATCGTAAGCAAAGGTGTATTTCTCGTGGACGTGTATTGTATCGGTTGCAATAGCCTCACTCAATGATGCCTGCATGCCATCATCCTTATTGCTCCATGTACAGGAAAAAAGAAGAAATAATGCTGAATAAAATATAATTGCAGTGCACTTTTTCATGTCGCGGTTGTTTATCATTTACAGGAAAACCAAAGGTAGTGCTTTTGTGATAAAACAGCAAGAAAGTGACCTATGTTTTTTGTTCGGGCATAGTTATTCCTGCTTGCCGGTATAAGGCAGAGCCGTCCTTTTGGGACCTGCGAGTGTCAAACGCTAAATTTTGTTTTTATGAAAGTCTGTAATTTTTTGGCCTTTACCGGTGGCATGTTGGCTGGTGGCCTGGTGATGATGATGTTTGCCCCAAAGAAGGGCGAGGATATGCGCCGCGATATCAAGGAGAAACTCGGCGACATGAAGAGACACTTTGACAATGCCGGTTGCTGCGGCAAGGAGGGATGCGACTGCAAGGTCGAGGAGAAGATTGTGATTGAAGAGTAACGTCTATGGGATTGGGAGCCGATATTGAGAATTTGTCAAAGGATGCTCTTGAGTATGTGAAAAGGAGCATGGACGGTTGCAAATTGCGCCTGGTGGAGAACCTGTCGTTACTGTTTGGTGATGTTATATGCGTGTTTGTACTCTCCATGCTCCTGTTTGTGGCATACCTTGCGCTGTTGGTGGCTGCAGCAATATGGCTGTTGCCGTTGCTTGGCCTGCCACTTGCAATAGTTACTGTTGCAGCACTGCTGCTGCTCACGGCATGGTTCGTGTATGCACTGCGTGAGCGTCTGTTCGTTGACAGGATGGTGAGGCGCTTTGCAAAGATATTTTTTGAGGAGGGCGACGGGGATGAAAAGTGAAATGAAAAGACTGTGCAAGATGACATCATTGCGCCAGCTGCGCAGTGTGCAGCGTGATAATGAAGTGGCAAGGGAGGCTGCCATTGGACGTGTTAAGTCGACTTCGCTGAAAGTGCTGTCGTTGAGTGATGTTGTGATGTTGCTTGTAAAGCGCTATGCGCCAACTAAAGTGAAACATTTTGTAGAGACAATATTTGGTTTTACTGAATAATAAATTAGTATTCCATGTTGCAACCTTGTCGTTTTTTTATAGTTTTGCGAAGAAACTATGAAGAAACAGTACAGTGAAGATTTTATACATCCGCAAGGCTACCCACGATGATATTCCTGCATTGATGCGCCTCTTTGAGAGCGCAAAGTCTATTATGCGTGCAAGCGGCAACCTGCACCAGTGGGGTGTGGGCTATCCGTCGGTAGAGGTGGTTAGTGGCGACATTGAACGTGGTGTGTGCTACGTTGCTACCGATGGCGCCGATGGGGAGATTGAGGCTACAATGGCTTTTATTCCGGGGCCTGACCCTACTTATTCATATATTGAGGATGGCGCGTGGTTGAATGATAATCCTTACCACGTTATCCATCGCATTGCTGTTGCTGCACCGGGCAAGGGGTATGCACGGCTGTTACTTGACTGGGCTTTTGAGCGCACAGAAACGGTGCGCATTGACACACACCGCGACAATGTAATAATGCACCACATTCTGCAGAAATATGGATTTCTGCGTTGCGGAGTGATATATCTGGCAAACGGCGATGCGCGCGATGCATACCAACTTAGTAAGGGTAAAAGGGAAAACTGAAATCGGAAAGCTTGTGCAAGCGAGTGAAGACCAAGTTTACTTGAGTTTTTGCAACGAGCGCAGCCAAGGTTCAATCGCACGGCAGTGCGATTAAGACTACTTATTCCTCCCCTTTCTTAGGGGAGGTGTCCGAAGGACGGAGGGGTATTTTGCAGATGAACTGTTTTATATGATGCCCGCATTGCCAAATATGAAAGCTTGAAGGTTAAAATTAAAAACTGTGAGTAAGTTTTCCGCTTTAACCACACTTCGTGTGCTTGAACCTGCTTCCGCTCGCTTTGTGTGTAAGCAAGCTTCCACCCGCTCGCTTATCCGCAGCTTTCCGCTTTGCGCTTTCACATTTCAGCTCAAATTTATTATCTTTGCATAAAAATTTTTCTTATGGCAGGCAGGGACGATATAGATTTTGGAACAACCAATATTTCGAGACTTTTTACTAAGATGTTCATTCCCACGTTGTTGGGAATGGTAAGTTGGTCGCTGTTGACGGTGGTCGACGGTATTTTTGTGGGTCACGGAGTGGGCAGCAACGGAATAGCCGCCATTAACATCTGCTATCCGATATTCCTTGTACTCACGGGTTTTGCGCTGATGGTGGGAATGGGTGCGTCGGTTGTGGCGTCAATCCATTTGTCGCAGAACAATGTAAAGGCTGCACGCATAAACGTGACACAAGCCATGTGGTTCTCAACCTTTGTGGCTATTGGCGTAATGATTTTTGCACTGCTTGCTCCCGAGCAGATATCGTATATGCTTGGCGCGTCACAGACACTCATGCCTTTGGTAAGGGATTATTTGGTCTATCTAATCCCATCGGGCATAATGCTGATGTGGTCCATCGTCGGTCTGTTTATCATTCGTCTCGATGGCTCTCCCAAATATGCAATGTGGTGCAATGTGGTACCTGCTATGCTCAACATCTTCTTTGACTGGCTCTTCATCTTCCCGCTCGGAATGGGTGTGAAGGGTGCAGCAATAGCATCGGCAATAAGCACTGTGATTGGCGGTGTGATGGCGTTTGTCTACCTTGTGAAGTATGCCGGCACGTTGAAGATGAGCGGTGTGAAGATGTCGCCCATAAGCCTTACGCTTTCAATAAGGAATATCGCGTACCAATGCAAGATTGGTTTTTCGGCACTGCTGGGCGAGCTTACAATGGCATTTGTGCTCTTTGCCGGGAATTACGTGTTTATGAAATATCTGGGTGATGCCGGTGTGGGTGCATACGGTATTGCGTGTTACTATACACCGTTTGTGTTCATGTTCGGCAATTCGATAGCGCAGTCGGCGCAACCTATCATCAGTTATAACTATGGAGCAGGGCGCTGGGATAGGGTGCACCGCACACTCGCAATCTCAGTGCGCGCGGCAGTTATCAGCTCGCTTTTCTCAATCATTGCATTCACGCTTTTTCCGGAGCAGCTTGTGCATCTGTTTATTGCCGCCAGTGACCCCGCTGCGCAGATTGCCATCGAAGGCTTCCCATATTTTGCAACAGGTTTCCTCTTCTTTATACTGAACCTTGTTGCAATAGGCTATCTGCAGAGCATTGAAAAGGTTGCCGCTTCAACAATCTTCGCCCTGTTGCGCGGTGTTGTATTCCTGTTCCCGGCCTTTTTGTTGCTGCCTGAGGTGATGGATGTGAAAGGCATGTGGCTTGCACTGCCGCTGTCGGAACTGTTGACTTTTATTGTTGTGGTGGGCTATATGTTTTTCAAAAGGTCACGTTGACGGTAATGGTACGTTCGTGTTAACCGGTTTGCTCCTTCCCAACAAGATTTTGTTTAAGTAGGGAGATAACTTGGAAAAAGTAGGGAGAAAATATTATCTTCGCGCTGAAAGTGGGGTGAAACCGACAAAAAGTAGGGAGAAAATCATTGCCTTGCTTTCAGAAAATGGCAAGTTGAGCGCAACGCTCCTTGCCGGGAAGATAGGCATTTCTGCCAAAGCCGTAGAAAAGCATCTTGCTAATCTTAAAGCTGATGGCACCATCGAACGTGTCGGTCCGGCTAAAGGTGGATATTGGAAAGTCAAGTAAATAAAACTCTTTTCAGAACGTAATCATCTGCATCATTCCAGAGCCGAATAATGCCGATGATTTTTTTGAAGCAATATGTAACTACCCCTTTATCCTGCCTATGAAATGCAACAACGGTAATCGGTGTATGCGTTTGCTGTCGACAATCATCACCACACCTTCGTTGGTGAGTGTCTTTAGTTCCAGGGAATCATCCTCGGCAATGAGATGGTTACGCAACATCCCTCTCCCTCGCTTGATACCACGTCAATCTGTCCTCCGTGGTTCACGACAATCTGTTTGCAGAGTGACAGTCCTATTCCGCTACCGTTTCTCTTTGTCGTGAAGAACGGTACGAAAATCTGCTCCTTTGCAGGAGTCATAATTCCTATTCCGTTATCTTTTACCTCAATTATGGCCTTGCGGTCTCCTTCCTCGGTGTCCATCCTGAACGTGAGGACGACCTCTTGTGTGTATATTTCACAGCTCTCATCAATGCATCTTGCTTTTTCTGCGCACGCCTCGAGCGCATTCTTTATAAGGTTGATGAGCACCTGTTCCAGCTGTGTCCTGTCGGCATTGATGGTCGCATTGTCGCATCCCTCTATCCTGAACCTGATGAACGGCTCGGTATATAGCCTCTGCAATTCGTCCACAAACTCCTTTATTGTAAAACAACTCTTTTGTGGGGCTGCCAGGCGTGTGAGTTTCCTGTAGTTCTCTACAAACGATAGAAGGCTGCTGCTGCGCCTGTTGATTATCTCAACTCCCTGGCGTACGCTCTCCAGTTCTTCGTTCCCGTCAAGCACGGTGCTGTTCCTTATGTTGTCGCACAGGGTAGCCGACAGCGAGATAATAGGTGTCATTGAGTTCATGATTTCGTGGGTAAGCACTCTCACCAACTTGTGCCAGGACTCGACCTTGCTCTTTTCGATGGAGTTGTGTATATCCTTCAGCACTACAATATTGCGGTATGAGTTTCCGCTTGTTATGCGCGTGCTGCTCAGGGTGTACTCTGTGCCGTCTATCGTAAGTTCATATCTCTTCTCCCTTACGGCATCGGTAATCTCCTTAGGCATTGACTCCCCGTTGCCAATAAGCTTGTCTGCTGTGCGGTTGCGCCATTCTGCAAGGCCGTTGTCCGTAGCCACAATGACAGCAGCATCGACCTTGTCAATCAGTAGCTTGTAGAAGTGCTGTTCCATCTCGCTTCCCGTCAATCTTTTCTGTAACAGCAACTGATGCTTTCTCTCGCTCTCGAGCATCTTCTCTAACCTTGTATACAATATAATCTGCCTGCATACAATGGCAACACAAGCAATTACCGCTCCCGTACCGCACATCCACAAAGAATGCATGTAGGCAATGGCGGCGACAGCAATGCTTGTGGCTATGAGTATTATGTTTATGATGAACTCCTTTTTCATGAAACCGTCTGCTTTTATTGTTTGCCCAATTTGCGGTACAGCGCGTATCTTGTTATTCCCAATAGCTCAGCCGCACGGCTTATGTTGCCGTTGGCGCGTTTCATTGCCCTTTCGATGGCATCACGCTCAAGCTCCTCAAGGTTCATTGTCAGCTCGCCAGTGTGCACGGACGCCTTCTGTTGCTGCTCCTTCTGCGGAATCATCAGGCTGTACGGCCTTATCAATGACGTGTCCTCCATTATCACGGCTCTCTCAATGGCGTGCTGTAACTCCCTGACGTTGCCTGGCCAGTGGTATTTCTCAAGCATAATCCTCGAGTCCCTGCTGAATCCCTTTATCTTCTTGTTGTACTTGCCGGCAAATTTCTCAAGAAAATACTCGGCAAGCAGTATTACATCCTCACCTCTTTCGCGCAGTGGTGGAATTTCAATCTCAATGGTGTTTACCCTGTAGAGCAGATCTTGCCTGAAAGTGCCCTCGCTTACCATTGACTGCAGGTCGGCATTCGTGGCCGATATTATCCTTACGTCAATATTGCGCTCCTTTGTACCGCCTACACGCGTTATCTCGCGCTTCTCTATGGCTGTTAACAGTTTGCTCTGTGCCTGCGGTGACAGGTTACCTATCTCGTCAAGGAAGAGCGTGCCGCCCGATGCCACCTCCATTCTTCCGGCCTTGGCCGAGCCCGCTCCGGTGAATGCCCCTTTCTCGTAACCGAAAAGCTCGCTCTCAAAAAGCTGTTCGGGCACTGTGCCCAGGTCAATCGCCACGAACGGGTTCTCGTTGCGTTGCGACATCTGGTGAATGAGTCGTGCCACCACGTCTTTTCCTGTGCCGTTCTCTCCAAGTACCAGTATGTTGGCATCGGTTATTGCAAAGCGCCCGATGTTGGCCTTTATCCTCTGCATCGCAGGCGATTCACCTATCAGTATCGGGCCTTCTACACTGCCGTACCCGCCAAGCGCAACAATCTTTTCCTTGAGGCTTGAGACCTCAAAGCGCGACATCCTCAGCTCCATTCCCGATTTCAGGGTTGCCAGCAACTTGTCATTGTTCCACGGTTTGGGGATGAAGTCTGTGGCTCCTGCCTTGATCGCCCTGATGGCCTTCTCCGTGTCGGAGTAAGCCGTCATGAAGATGACCACGGCATCCCTGTCTATCTCCAGAATCTGTTCAAGATACCTGAAACCCTCCTGGCCGCTCACGGCGTCGCGTGTGAAGTTCATGTCAAGCAATATCACGTCGGGCTCGAACACCTTCATGAAGTGCCCGATGCGTTGCGGGTCTGTCGCCACCCTTATTGCCTGGGTGTGTGGCTTAAGCAACAGGTTCAGCGAGAACAACACGTCCTCATTGTCATCTATGATAAGTACCTTTCCTTTATACATGTCGGTTATGGCTTACTGCGTGCCGCAAAGATAGCCACAAACGAGCGAGATACGCAAAGTTTACTTTTGCGTATATCAAAGCGAGTGAAGTTTATCTTCGCGGTTTACCGCAAAGATAAGAATTGATTTTAAAAAAAATGTATTGAAAAGTGTTCGATATCGCACGTTTTTTGTGCGTTAATGCACGCTGTTGTGTTTTGTTGAATTTTGGTAAATTGTTGTGTGCTAATAGAATAAGTGCTTTGGCACGCGATTTGCTTATATAAATGTGACGATGTGTCATTCATGTAATAAAACCGAATTGATTTATGAAACAGATTATCTTTTGCCTGCTGATGGTTTCAACGCTCACTGCGACGGCTGTTGTGCCCGACACACTTGAGCTTACTCTCAACGATGCCGTCATGCTTGCGCAGGCACGCTCGTCCGATTCCAGGGTGGCGCGCCACTCGTTCCTTGCCTCGGAATGGAGCTACAAGTTCTACAAGGCAAATTACTTGCCCAGCCTCACGTTATCGTCAAGTCCGGCGCTTAACCGTGTGATAAGCAAGATAACATTGCCCGATGGCACAAGCTCCTTTATCAAGCAGAACCAGCTGAGCACCAACGCGACACTCAGCATCACGCAGAACATTGCCCTGACCGGTGGACAGCTCTTCCTAAAGAGTACGCTCCTGCGCAATGACGAGTTCGCGAACAAGACTGTGGCCTACAACTCACAGCCGGTGGTGATAGGCTATCAGCAGACACTGTTCGGCTACAACTCCCTCAAATGGTCACGTCGTATCGAACCGCTCTATTATTCACGTGCCGAAAAGAGCTACAACGAGAGCATTGAACTGATAGCCTCGCGCGCGGTTACCTATTTCTTTGCCGTGGCACAGGCGCAGACAGAACTTGAAATAGCACTCTCCAACTACGCTTCGGCCGATACGTTGAACAGGTATGCGCGTGGGCGGTACGATATCGGTAGAATAACCGAGAGCGAGATGCTGCAGCTCGAACTCAACAAGGTGTCGGCTGAGGCCAATGTCCTGAGTGCACGTAACCTGCTCGATGATGCAATGCAGACACTCTGTTCCTATCTCTCCATTAACAACGGCGTTGTAGTTGAGGTCAAGGTAGACCCCGTGGTCCCCAGCCTGCAGGTAGAGCCTGCAAAAGCGTTGGCTCTTGCATATGAGCACAGCCCCGACCCGGTCTCTTTTAAACTGCGCGTGCTTGAGGGACAGAGCAACCTTGCGGTTGCAAAGGCTAACTCGGGACTACAGGCCGACCTCTATGTCCAGCTGGGGCTTTCACAGACAGCCGACAACCTGCCGGGCAGTTACCGTTCACCGCTTGACCAAGAATATGCAAGCATAGGCATCTCTTTGCCTATACTTGATTGGGGTAGGGGTAAGGGGCGCGTTAAGGTCGCCGAGTCCAATCTAAGGCTCATAGAGACTCAGGTCGAGCAGGAGTACAAGGATTTTGAGGTAAACATAGGCCGTCTTGTCAGGCTGTTCAACCTGCAGGCCTATCGCGTGGAGATTGCCGCTAAGACAGCCCAGCTTGCCCAACAGCGCTACGATGTCGCAAGGCACCTTTATATGCTCGGCAAGTCCACCATTCTCGATTTCAACACGGCCACACAGGAGAAGGATGCCGCCTACCGTGGCCACATCAGTGCCATAGAGCGTTTTTGGAGCCTCTATTACGGGCTGCGCAGTATGACAGGCGGCAAGGTTTTTGAATAAAATAAAAACATAAGAATAATGGATATTAGAATCAAAAGACGCCCGTGGTATGTAAGACACGCCTACTCATTGCTACTGGGGCTGGTGATCGTTACAGTACTTGGCGTGACTCTCCCTACGCTGCTTGCACCGTACACGGTATACGTGAAGGCTAAGGAGGTGGATATGGCCGAGGCTACGCTCGGTGAGTTCAGTGAATACCTTGATGTAGAGGGAGTGGTACAGCCCATATCAAACGTACAGGTGAACTGCGGTGAGGGAGGTTTTGTCTCACGCGTGGTTGCAGGTGAAGGAGCCATGCTTGAGGCCGGTGACACAATCCTTGTCATTGATAACCCTGAACTCATGAGGGAGATTGAGGAGCAGAGGATACTGTGGGAGAAACAGCAGATGAACCATGCCATCCAACTTTATCAGATGGAGCAGAAGAGCCTGACACTGCGTCAGCAGGTACTGCAGGCCGAGTATGAGATGGCGCGCCTTACCAAGAGCTATAACCTTGATAAGGAAGAGGCTGCCATGGGTATAAAGAGCAAGGCACAGCTCGAGGTTGCCGAGAATGAGTACAGGTACAATGTGGAGCGCACCCGCCTTACGCTCGAGAGTCTCCGCTACGATTCTGTGATGACCGTGTTACAGCGTTCGTTGCTTGATAATGAGCTTGCAAGCAGCCGCAACGCCTATGAGCGTGTCGTGCGTCGTGCCGCAAACCTTGTCGTGCTCAGCCCTGTGCGTGGGCAGTTGGGTGGCCTGTCGTTCGCTGTAGGGCAAAGGGTATCCGGGGGTGAGCGCGTCGCCGAACTCAAGATTCTTGACGACTACAAAGTGAAGGCCTCGTTGAATGAATATTACATTGACCGCATATTCACTGGGTTGCCGGCCTCCATAACCTGGCAGGATGAGAAATACCCTCTTCTCATAACAAAGGTAGTTCCTGAGGTCAAGGGTAAGGCATTCGATGTAGAGCTACAGTTCACAGGGACGAAGCCCGACAACATTCGTGTGGGCAAGAGCCTACGTGTTCAGGTAGAGCTCGGCAAGCCCGAGAATGCATTGATGATACCACGCGGTGATTTCTACTCCGTATCGGCCGGGCATTACGTCTATCGCCTTGACGAGACCGGCGATGTGGCCGTGCGTACACCGGTTATAATAGGACGGCAGAACCCCAAGCAACTGGAGGTTATCGAGGGGCTTGACCCTGGCGATGTCGTGATAACATCGTCATACGCAGAGTTCATGGATGCCGCGAGGGTAAAGCTTAAATAGCACGTAAGTGAATTTTGGAATATAATGTTTTTGTTTAATTTTGTATAGTATTATGGAAAAGATGATCAAGACTGAAAACATCAGGAAAGTGTTCCGCACCGAGGACGTCGAGACTTGGGCGCTTAATGGAGTGGACATAGAGGTAGCAAAGGGTGAGTTCGTGGCAATTATGGGGCCATCGGGATGTGGCAAGTCCACATTGATGAACATTTTGGGCTTGCTTGACAGCCCTACCGAGGGCAGCTATTACCTGAACGGGACCGATGTGGCTCTCTTTGGCGAGGACGAGCGCACGGCGCTCAGGAAGGGTGTCATCGGGTTCGTGTTCCAGAGCTTCAACCTTATCGACGACCTCAATGTGTACGAGAACATAGAGTTGCCCCTGCTTTATATGGGTGTTCCCAAAAAGGAACGCAAGAAGAGGGTCGAGGAGGCTATGGAACGGATGGATATCGCGCACCGTGCGGGTCATTTCCCGCAGCAGTTGTCGGGCGGTCAGCAACAGCGTGTGGCCATTGCGCGTGCCGTTGTCACCAATCCCAAGATAATCTTCGCCGACGAGCCTACAGGTAACCTCGACTCAAGGAACGGTATTGAGGTCATGGAACTGCTCAAGCAACTCAACGGTGAGGGTACCACGGTGGTTATGGTCACCCACTCGTTGCGTGATGCATCGTATGCAGGGCGTGTGATAAATATGTTCGACGGGCAGGTAGCCACAGAGATCCATCAATAACCCTCAAATACGGCAATATCATGTTAGGACACTATATGAAAGTGGCAGTGAGACAACTGCTCAAGTACAAGTTCCACACCGTGGTCTCGGTGCTGTGTATGGGAATCGGTCTCACATTCAACGGTTATATGAACCTCTTTTTTGAGACTTCAATAGAGCCTGAGAACAAATGCACTATCTATCTCAACGGCAGATTAAGCCATGCCTCGGAGTTCTTTCAGGTCAAGGACAGTGGGGTCGAAGGCCTGGAGAATATAGTTGGTGTGACATTACGTCCCATAAGTGCAAATGCCTATGTCGAAAGCAAACCGGAACTTCCGTTTCAGGTGGGAGTCCACGGTATATCAGACATCTTCTTCAGGTACAGCGATGGTGTAATGCAATACAGCTCCTACTGGATACGTGAAGGACGCGATTCAATAGGCAGGAACGAGGCTATCATAAGCAAGGGGCTTGCAAAGAAGATTTTCGACACCGAAAGCGCAATAGGCAAGAGCATCACGCTGGCAGCCGACAGTCTCAACAAAGCCGTGAACTATGAAGGGAATTTTGAAGGTCACGAATACTTCTCGACCACCTATCGCATAGTGGGCGTGCTTGACATGGGCAATGATGTCACCTCCTGGGTGTATGTACCGATGGTGCATAGCAATAAAGCAGTACATGTCTCGGCCGATCTTGTGGACGGGTATTCGGTAAAGGAGGTACAGGAGAACCTCGATGCCTTCCAATGGAGAGCGCATGCCGATGGTGAGCCATTAAGCTTTTACCTGTCAGTACAGGAACGTGATATAACTTACTGGTTGGTGCTCGTTGTCGTCAAGCTTTTCTCATGGCTGATATTCATTATCGGTTTCGTTAATTTTATGAAATTCATGGTCCAGATGTTCTACACACGCCAACGCGAGATTGCCTTGCGCAAATGTATGGGCTCGGACAGCAAGGGGCTCTATGCATTGCTTGCAAGCGAAGTGGTGCTGGTGCTGCTGTTGTCGTTCCTTGTATCGTGTATCGTGAGTGAACTCTCGTTGAGCTACGTAAAGTATATGAACCTTGATTTCAATATGTATGTTGATTTCAGGCTGCTCTTTATGTTACAGTTGAAGGCTACGGTCATTGCACTGGCCGTGGGACTTACCGCTGTGTTGTTCCCTGTGCTGAGGCTGCGCCGTGTAGAGATGAAGGGCGCAATGGTGCGCCGTCGCCAAGGAAAAAAGACAAAGAACATCATGTTCGCTTTGCAGTTCGCGATAACGATAGTCTTTTTATGTCTTCTTGGTTTCTTGGTACTTGGCAATAAAGTCGATAAAGGATGGTTGCCAAGGCAACTCTCTCGTGCGGAGCGTGAGCGGATAATCGCAATATCACGTTATACGAATTTCTGGGATGAGATACATCCCCAGATTGCGAATCTTCCTGATATCGAACTTGTGGCAAGTGCCCATAGCTGTACCATATTATCAAATGTCCAAATGTATGTCTCGGTTGCAGTAGGTAGTGATACTGTATATTCGCGTCTGCTTGCCATGGGTGACCCCAATTTCTTTGAGATGTTCAATATCAATGTCAACGGCAAGCTTGTCAAGTCGTCCGATAGAGGCTATATGTACGTGGACAAGGTGCTCCATGAGAGGCTTATGCAGAACGGCAATTTTGACGGAACAGTGAGCCGTGATTTGTGGAAATATCAGGTTGCAGGTGTGATGGAGGATGAACTCTTCCCTTTCACGTCCGAAACATTTGTTAGTGGTGAAGGCTTTGTACCGTTGTGCGGATTCGTTTTCAGTGTAGAGGAGGCCGCCCATACCGATTTCTTCTACAGGGTGAGAAAAGGTGCATCGGTTGAAGATGTGAAGAAATCGATAGAGACCATCATACGCAAGTATGTCCCTGAGAGCTTCGAGGTAAAGGTGAATACCATTGGTGAACTTCACCGTATGGTTCATCAGCCAATCACGTCGCTATTGCATCTTGCTTATCTTCTCGTTTTCATCTGCATGCTCGTGTTGGTGCTGAGTGTGTACTCCTCAATCTCACTCGATGCGGCAACACGCCAGAAGGACATTGCCGTGAGAAAGATTAACGGTGCAAGGAAAAAGGATATACTCAGGCACTTTATTCTTCCTTATGTAACTACATATCTGGTAACATTCATCATTGTATATCCTTTGCTGTGCTGTCTTATGTACTGGGCGACACAAGGAGGTGCAAAAATGCAAAGGAGTCTTATGGAGTACTATTGCTCTTATGGAGTCTTTATATTGGTTGTCACGTTGGGATTGCTGCTGCTCACCACATGGCACAAGATAAAACTGATAATGAAGGTGAACCCGGCAGACGTCATCCGGCGCGAGTGATGATTGTATAGGTCATGAAACAATGAATGTGATAATATGGATGTTGTCCCTGCGCAACCTATCATGCTGGGCATAGCGGACCAACGGTCCTGCCCGAAGGGGATCAAAGCCAAGCATCGTGTGGGAAAATAACTATGGGTCAACATCTATGTTATTACTGAAAAATTAACGTTCCTTTGTTGCTATCGGCTATCTGCAGAGCATTGAAAAGGTTGCCGCTTCAACAATCTTCGCCCTGTTGAGTGGAGTGGTATTCCTGTTCCCGGCCTTTCTGTTGCTGTCCCAGGTGATGGGCGTTGAAGGCATGTGGCTTGCACTGCCGCTGTCGGAATTTGCGACATTCCTGTTGGTAGTGGCTTATATGCTTTTCAAAAGGTCACGTTGACGGTAATGGTACGTTCGTGATAACCGGCTTGCTCCTTACCTTTTTTCTTGGTAAATACAAGCTGCAAAGCGGTGTCTTTGATTGTCAATAGCTCTATGCCGTTTATTTGGGCGAGGCTTTCCCTCAATCGCCACGCAAGGGCATTGTACAAATCCCAAAGGTGTATTGATTTTTGGGATATTTCGCTTACATTTGCAGTTATAAAGCATTTGTAAGCGGATTTTATGAGACACTACATATCAATCATCATTCTTGCACTCTGTCTGGTGGCTTGTAACAGACACTCGAAGCATTGGGAAACACTGATGCAGGTAGAAACCTTTATTGTACAAAGGCCTGATAGTGCATTGGCTGTCCTTGAGAGGATTGATACCGAAGAACTGTCGAGTAAAGAGGAGAAGGCAAAGCACGCTTTGCTGTTGTCTATGGCATTTGATAAGAATGTCATTGACAAGACCGACTTTGAGGTGTTGCAGCCGGCCATAGATTATTATAAGGATAATGGTTCTGCAACCGATAGACTGCGTACCTGCTATTATCAGGGCAGGATATACGAAAATCAAGGTAATGTAGCTCAGGCAATGACCTGTTTTTGTGAGGGTATAGAGCAAGGTGCCGATTCGGAAGACTTGCTGACCAAAGCGAACCTGTATTTTTCACAGGGCAGAATACAGGATTTGTTGTTTGAGTGGGATAAAGAGATTGATGTCCTACTTAAGGCCGCAGAACTGTACAAAGCAGTGGGGCGACAGAACAGCTATTACAATTGCCTTGCCAAAGTCTTGAATGCCTATACTCAAAAAAAAGATTACGCACAGGTTGAAAAATATATCGCGATGTTGAAGACGGACTTGCATATGGTCAGCCCTTCAATTATGGCGGACTTCTATAATGCTTATATCACACATGTAGCAAGCCGTTCTACACCTGAAAGAATACACCAGGTATTGGACGAGTACCTCACATTGATTCCGGAGAATAAATTAGACTACAGTTCAATAGCTCTTGCCTATTTTGAGCTTGGAGAGTATGAGAAAGCTCTCAATGCCATAAAAAAGGATACTGTTTTAGAAACCTACACATCACAGACAAGGCATCATGCACTGCTTGCGGATATATATCGCAAGAAAGGAGAATACGAACTTGCCTTTGAATCCTATGATACTTATCTGGTCATTCGTGACAAGAAGTTATATGACATCTACCAGTCCGATACCAAGTTTATGGAAGAGAAGCACTCCTTGGAAATGCAGAAAGCAAAAGAAACCGAGGCAAAGGACAAGCTCACTATAATTGTACTTGTCTGTGTTATCGTTCTTATGTTTTTACTCTATATCCTGAACCTGATTCGTAAAAGGCTCAAAGATAGCCGTAGGAAGAATGCTCTGTTGGAGAGTGAGAAGGCACACTATGAGCAGATGTATAACGAGGTGCTTGCAGAACGTAATGCTTTGGACGAAATGATTGCCGACAGCAGCATCAAGGAAGAGACGATGGAGATTATCAAAAAGAGACTTGAAGTCCTGAACACAATTATTGTATCGCACCTCTCGGAAAAGGGAAC
>JAZOOF010000027.1:0-66327 GCA_045654885.1 Bacteroidaceae bacterium | reverse complement strand
AAAATATTACCATTGTACGCACTATAATGCATAGGGTACGTCAATGAATCTTCTTCGCAAAGGTAATTCCCCGCCAACGGCGGAATGTTACGTGTAAGCGAGCGAAAGCAATTTCAAAGAAGTTAAAATGGCTGTTAATTCAATACATCAATAAGCTATATCCCAAACTTAAAGCAAACCGGATTATCCACACCTTTTTGCGACTGAGCCATAATAAACTGTCCCTCTTGATTAAGAGAGACGAGCAACGAAGTTGCGGAGGGAGTTCGAGAACACAACAACGCGTACACGGTATACTTCAACTCCTACCCCCTGCGGGTACTTCCTCTTGCACAAGAGGAAGAGTTTTAACCACGCACGCGAACGCACCGCACAAAAACCACACCACCTGTACGGGGAGGTTCGCCCGCCCCAATAACCGTGGGACAAGAAATAATAAACTGTCCCTCTTAGCCAAGAGGGACAATTGTTTCGCGTAACCTGTGCGTTGCATGGGGAAGACTGTCCCTCTTGATTAAGAGGGACGAGCGACGAAGTTGCGGAGGGAGTTCAAGAACCACAACACATACCCCGCGCACACAACTGTCCCTCTTAGTGAAGAGGGACGAGCGAAGCGGAGGGAGTTTCCACGGACACGGCATGCCGTGTCCCTACAAACCGCGCACCCGTAGGGGCGAACCGGTGTGTTCGCCCAAAAACAGCGGAGGGAGTTCGACAACAACCACGGACAAAAAATAGCATCACGTGCAGGAGTTTCTCCTGCACGTGATGCTATAACAACGAGATAAAACCTTTTATCCCAAAAACTTTCTAAATCAAACAACCCTTGCTGTGCACGCAAGCCGTTTTACACAGCCGGTGCAACAAGCGTTGTCAAAAGGGCAATTAGTTACCCCAAACATTTCCCCACTCGCCGCGGCTTTCGTTAGCTGCAGGTCTAGTAGTATTACCACCAGGAGTTACCTCGCCACTGTTACTGGTTGAAATCATTGCTACTGTTGTCAACTGGATAAGCTCTACTGTGGGTATTGAATAAACTTTCTTCATAATACAAAAATTTATTTATTACTCAATGCTACTAATTTTGTGCAAAGGTACAAAAAATATTTGAAATACGATACTATACTTTCACTTTATTTTAGAAAATTGCTTGCGTTCGTTGTGCAATTGCAAACAAGTTTGCATTGTACTCACTCACTCGCAACATTCCTCTTGTGCAAGAGGAAGAGTTTTAACCACGCACACGAACGCACCGCGCAAACAAACACCACACGTAGGGGCGGGGGTCGCCCGGCAGCCACTGGCAGTTAATGGCAGAAAATAACACGCTACTGACAATTAATAGCCGCTACTGACAGGGACTACCTGCCAGTAGCGGCTAACTTATTGAATGTACTTTGTCGGAGGCTTACCGGACACGGCATGCCGTGTCCCTACGGTTGATACAAAAAAACTCGCGCGGGAAATTTCCCGCGCGAGTAATAATTATAGGTTAATGCTCAACCGTTTGTTTTCCGGCTCCCTCTCCTTGGGAGAGGGCTAGGGTGAGGCCATTACTGAGCAATGAACTTCTTGCCACCCTTGATGTAGATACCGCCCTTCTCGGTCTCCAGTACGCGACGACCCTGGAGGTCATAGATAGCACCGTCATTCTCACGGTCAACCTCAACGTCGTAAATTACAGTTGTACCGTCCTCGTTCTCCTCGCCGATAACACGTGCACCAACGGAGAGCGATGCTGCAGACTTGATGTAGTACTCTTCTTCGAGAATATTAAGTGTCATCATCACACGGAATGGGTTGAGGCTGTAACCGTCGAACTCATCCCATACACCATCGGCATTAACAGCCATGTAGCGTTTTGAAGGTGTCGATAGAGGAGCATCCAATGACTCGTAAACACCCTCGAATGTTACCTCGGTGATAGCCGAAGCTACTGTAATGGTGCTTTTCTTGCTTGCCGGATACAATTTAACATTCTCAAGTTCAATACTCATCTCAAGAACATTGCTGTTCTTCGCTCTAACAAGGAATGGTTTGCCGGCAGGCAATGTACCGCTCTTTCGAACAATGTACTCTATCCACATCTTCTCAATTGAGCCATCCTCTTCGCTGAAGTTGGTGTGGAGGTCGTTGATGCGAGCTACATCGAAGTTCGCGGCAAGTGCATCCACAGGAACATCGAATGGCAAGAATACAGGGTACCAAATACCGGCAGCAGGGAGTGTGCGTACATAGGTAAGTTTACCTACGGTCTTCTCGCTGTCGTTAGTGTAGTTAACACCATCAATAATCTCAAGCTCTGCAATGTATGAAGGATCAAAATCCAGAGCATCGTATGTATATTCTGTTACGCTGTAAACATTCTCGTTGTTAACCAAAGCCGATGCAGCTGCATCTGAGCCCTTAGAGTTGTCCACGACACCAAGTTCAAGTTTAACCTGGATGTTAGGGTTAGCCTCAAGAATCTCAGGTGCAAGATAAAGTGCACACTTGAAATCCTCTACGCTGCTGCAGATGTAGTCATACTTCTGACCCATACCAACGCCAAGCATTACAGGGTAACGTGCACCATCTTCAATAACCATTCCATCAACAGGAATCTTAACCCAACCGAATGAGCCGTAGTGACCTGCAAGGTAGCAGTTATCGGCAGTGAAGCTGCCATTCTCAAGACCTGTGAATGTAAGTACGAAGTCACCATACCAATCGGCAAATGGGCTTGTTTCCATCTCCTCGGCATCCTGGTCAGCAAGGAACTGCATTACAAACGAGAGAGGCATATCGCCATCATCCTCTGTATTTGAGTCAAAGCTACCATCCCAGATAGAATACTCACCGGCAGCAACAGTTGTCGCACCCAAGTCGTTTACAGTAGCTGTTGGCTGTGCACCAATAACAAACTTGCCATCAAGGTTAGGCAGTGCTGCGTAACCCTCGGGGAGTGCTGTAGGTGCAACTGTAGCCATAAGGCTGTGGCCGTTGAGGTCAAGAGCGCAGTTGATATTGAGAGCCTCTGTTGCCTCAACATCAGCAATCAAAGTAATAGTCTCGTTCTCCTTTGCAGCAGTAGCAGCAGCCTGGAGTGTTGTGTAGAACTTGTCACCAATCTGAGCCTGAACCTTAGCAATTTCTGTTGCTGGTTTCTCAACCAAGATACCACCAACAAGTCTTGCAGCAGCACCGTTTGCTGTCACGTTCTCAACAGTTGTGTTTGATACAGTAACAGCACCACCTGTGATTGTACCTGCTACAACAGCCGAAGAGTTAGCCCAAAGCGCACCAGTTGCAGTCAAAGTAACATTCTTAACTGTATTGTCAGTTGCAGAACCACCGGCAAGCATGATACCGGCAACAGCACCAACCGATGCAGTAGCGCTAACAGTTACATCCTCAATAGTGTTGTTGTTCATTGCAATCTTGCTTGATGCATAACCGACAAGACCACCTGCATAAGCAGCTGCAGTTATCTCAGCACCGTCAACAATACAATTCTCAACCTTCAATGCAGGGCTGTAGTAGTCGTAACCAACGATTGCACCTACACCTGTTGCTTTAGGAGCGTTGATGTTGACACCAACAACCTTAACGTTTTCAATAGAGCCCTTGCAAGCATATGCGAAACCAACAACAGCAGAAACGTTGTTACCAACGAATGGAGCGTTGATTGTTACGTTCTCAAGTGTAAAGTTCTTAACAACAGCGTTGCCATAGATTGCACCAAAGAGACCTGTACAGATGTATTCATCGGCCTTAGTTGCTGTCTCGGTAGCAGTCAAGTTAGAGATTGTAAAGCCCTTACCGTCGAAGATACCGTCGAATGTCATAGCGCAGTCGTCACCTATGTTAACACTCCAATCGATACCTGTAAGGTCAATGTTAGCACCAAGTGCAACATATACGCCCTCGGCATTATACTTTGTCTCGCCTGCGTTTACGCTGTTGCGGAAGAGTACAAGGTCATCTACGCTGCTGATGAGGTAAGGAGAAGCCTCGCTACCCTCACCAGAGAGACCAAACTTAACCTGACCGTTCTTGTCAGTAATTGAACTTGTTGCATCAACTGAAACCTCTGTATTTGAACCAGTTTCAAAAGCACCTGCAACAACAATAGAAGAACCGTTAGTCAAAGTAACTGTTGAGTTACCTGTAGCCTTGAAGTTTTGCTCGTTGACAGTCACGTTCAATGTTGAGTTGTCAAGAACCAGGTTTGCACTACCCTGTCCATCGGTCTCATTTGTCTGCCAATATACAGCAGTCTCGATATTTGCATCCTTTGCATAAATCATACCCTGATAGAAGTATGCAGCAACAATATTCAGACCAACAGTCTTGTTGTTGTTGTCACCGTTGATGTAGATACCGGCATTAGCATCACCTTGAGTGCCACGAATGATACAAGTTTCACTTGTAACAGTCATGCTACCCGGCTCGTTGATTGTGAGTTTGGTACCTGCATAACTCTGATAGTAAGCACCTGCAACGACTGTACCGTTGATTTGAGCACCACCTGCATAGTAGAAGAGAGCAGGAACATTCAAAGTGATATTCTCACCCAATACGAATGTGTATGGACAATATACCCAGTCACTGTTTGTAAGTTTAATAGTTACCTCAGCACCATTCTCGGTAGTAATGTTACCACGGAGATAAGCACCGGTAAGTTCTTCTGTAACGTCCTGAAGAACAACAACAGTCTGAGCATCGTCTGTTACAGCAGCAAAAGCTGCAGAAAGTGTTGCATAACCCTGCTCACCAATCTTGGCAACATAAGCAATTGATGAAGTTACCTTGCCGTCCTCGCCAAGCTCATAACCCTCGGCAAGGTTGTCTGTTGCAAACTTCTGTGCATAGCTACCAGTAAAACTACCACCAGAAATATTGATATCACCACCCTCGTATACATTGTAATTACCATACTCGTTGGTAAATGTACCACCAGTGATTTCATACTTTGTGCCACCCTGTGCACGGATACCACCAGTGAAGCTACCACCAGAGATAGTATAAGTTGCAGAACTTGTTGCATCAATCAAGTAGCTTGAAGAAGCATTAACAATGTTGAGAGTAAATGTACCACCAGTGATCTCTACAGCAGCAGTAGATCCTGAAGCCATGATGGTTGCGTTTCCACTATTATTGTTGTGGAAGGTACCGCCATTGATAGCAACAGTTGACTCTCCAGCATATACCACATGCTTTCCTGACTTATCGTTAGAGATAGTACCTCCATTGACGGTCAAAGTTGACTGCCAGCTATTAATACCACCAGTGATGATAGCATTCTCACCGATTGTCATTGTAGAACCTGTCTGCAAAGCGATGGCATAACTAGCAACAGAGGTAAATGTACCGCCTTGGATATCAGCAATACCATAGTTGAAGATAGCAGCACCACCGCCGTTTGTACCCTTGGCATTGATTGTACCGCTCAAAACGGTAATCTTTGCTGTTGATACATTAGCACCACCATTGACATAACCGTTGTAAATACCACGCGCATTGATAGAGCCATTGCCCTTAGTATCCTTGATAGTAAGAATACCCAAATTGTTGATTGCATACTCGTTAGTCTCATCAAGTCTTGTCACAGTCTTACCGTTAAGGTCAAGAACTACAGTTTCACCCTGAGGGATAACGATAGTCTCAGTGATGATGATTGGCAACTCGTTCTCTGCAGCAAGAGCTGTCTGCAACTCGGCAAGTGTAGCTACCTTAACATCGGTTGGAGCCACATTGCTGTATCCCTCATTTTTAGTTACACTAACCATTTCTGCGTTATTATCCTTATTCTCGGGCAATACATTAGCAGCAGTACCTGTTACTGTAGCCTCTGTCTCACCCACACCGTAGTCAAGGAGAATATCGGCACCACCCTCGGGAGTACCGGTAAATGTTGTATTAGAAACATTCAATACAGACTTACCGCCCTCAACTGAAGTGAGTACGCGAACAGGAATCTGGTCGGCAGCGACATCATTACCACAATTGGTGAATGAACAGCCGTTGATAGTTACAATCTGTGTACCGGCAGCCTTGTGATTGAGGTTGATAGCCTTGTTCAAGTTTGAGAATGCCACATTGTTCAATGTGATTGCACCATCGGCATTTGAATAAATAGCCTCCTTGAGAACACCCTCGAACGCACAATCGGTCATTGTGATGTTGAGTGTACCGGTTGTACCATAAGCAAACACTTTACCCATATTTCCACAACCTTCGAACACAAGGTTCACAGTGTGCTCAGTAGCCTTTGTTCCCCATGCACCGCAACCATCCAAGTTCTTAACGGTCAAAGTCATGTCGGCAGTAATATCCTTACCACCGCTTGGGTCAGTGTTTCCAAAATCAAAGTCGCGCTCTGCACCACCGGTTACACTTGCACCATTACCATAAACGGTAAGTGTTGCTGTAACAGGAGCGTGCTGCAAAGAACCGACATCTGCACTTGGCTTACAATAAAGAACTGCACCTGCTTTACCTACAACAGCCTCTGTTGCAGCTTGCAATGTTGTATAGTAGTTTGTTCCGTCGGTTACAGTATTGGCACCAAAAGTGCTTTCGCTTACACCTTCTGGAAGAACTACATCTACCTGTTGTGAATTTGCAGCATTTACTGCAAAGCTCGACAACATCGCCAAAATGGCGATAAAAGTAAATTTCAGTTTCATAAATTAAATTTAGGTTAAAAATTATTATTGTTTCTCTATGTTTCAAAATTTCGGTTCAGGGAGCACGCAGCCGCCACAAACACACAGCGCACAACACCTCCCCTCCGCATCTTGCATCGGAAGGAAGCGCAGCACAAGTTTATCAACGTTTTAAGGATTAACCAATTACCCCCTAAAAGTTACCCAACAAGCAACAAAAAAAACGGTGCAGTCATTCCTTTGCGAAAGCTGCATACCCAATTTCATTGTTAGTTTGTTCATTTTTCGAGTACAAAATTACTAATATTTGGCCGAGATTTACCCCCCCCCGTTTGTTAAATTATGTTAATTAATATTGTCATATCGCGCAAAAACACAGGAAGCTGCATACAAATAATAACAAATTGTCTCTCATTACTGTAGGAGACTGACCTACAGCAGTCAAAAAAAACAAAAAAGACCAAGAAACCTCCAAAATTGTCACGTATAACATACAGCACCGTATCCCTACAAGGCGCATGAAAACAGCGGTGGGTAATCTCGAACTCCCTCCGCTGCTGTGTTGCGGCCTAACGGCACTCCTTTGGGGAGCTAAAGCTCCCGTCGTCGCAAGCAACGCTCCCCCGCGTTGCCCCTCTTTGTCGAAAGAGTGGCAGTTTTTTCCGCGCAAAATTAAACTGTCCCTCTTGATTAAGAGGGACGAGCAACGAAGTTGCGGAGGGAGTTTCCACGGACACGGCATGCCGTGTCCCTACGGTTGATACAAAAAAAACTCGCGCGGGAAATTTCCCGCGCGAGTAATAATTATAGGTTAAAACCTCTTTTTCAGTCCCCTCTCCTTGGGAGAGGGCTAGGGTGAGGCCATTACTGAGCAATGAACTTCTTGCCACCCTTGATGTAGATACCGCCCTTCTCTGTTTCGAGTACGCGACGGCCCTGGAGGTCGAAAATCATATCCTCTGCGACCTCATCATATACATCGTAGATTACGGTTGTACCGTCCTCGTTCTCCTCGCCAATAACACGTGCACCAACGGAGAGCGATGCTGCAGACTTGATGTAGTACTCTTCTTCGAGAATCTCGAGTGTCATCATAACACGGAATGGATTGAGCGAGTAATTGTCGAACTCATCCCATACACCATCGGCATTAACAGCCATGTAGCGTGTTGAAGGTGTCGATGCAGGAGCACCCAATAACTCGTAAACACCCTCGAATGTTATCTTAGTGATAACAGAGCTTACGATGATAGAGGTTTTCTCGCTTGCATCATACAATGTAACATCCTTAAGCTCGATTACCATATCCAGGTTATCGCCGCTCTTTGCTCTAACGAGGAATGGTTTGCCGGCTGGCAATGTACCGCTCTTTTTAACAATGTACTCTATCCACATCTTCTCAATTGAGCCATCCTCTTCGTTGAAGTTGGTGTGGAGGTCATTGATGCGAGCAACATCGAAGCCATCACCAAGTGCCTCAACCGGAACATCGAATGGCAAGAACACTGAATACCATATACCGGCAGCAGGGAGTGTGCGTACATAGGTAAGTTCACCCACGGTCTTATCGCTGTCGTAGGTGTAGTTACCATACTCACCGTCGATAATCTCAAGCTCAGCAATGTAACCCTCTTCAACCTCAATTCCATAGTAACCGTTATCACCGGGTACAGCTTCGTAGTGCTCGGCAATATAACCGGAGTATGGCTCTTCGCTGAATGTACCGCCTGTGATGAAGCCCTCGCTCGCTGAGTACACAGCACCGATGAGTTCACCGCCGGTTACCTCCAATGCGCTTGTCGCAGCAAAGTTGCAAAGGGCATAACCGCCTTCGCCAGCCTCAACCTTACCACCGTTGATAGCGGTAACGGCAGCATTGTTATCCATGTGAACCTGAACAGCACGCTTAGCACCATAGATGTGGCCATCGTTGATGGTCAAGCTGTTCTTGCAAGCTGTGCCATTGTTGAACTGACGGATAGCTATATAGTCAGAGTAAACAGTACCACCGTTGATGGTTACGTTTACATCGCCAAGGCTACCGTTTGTCAAGATGTCGATAGCAAAAGAGTATATGCTGCTGCCATCGGCCTTGACAGTCTTGTTCTCAATTGTACCACCGTCAACAACCAAAGTAGAACCTGCCTCGGTTGAGATAGTGCTTACAGTTACATTAGAAGCTGTAGTGTCGGTATTCACGTAAGCGAGCTTACCTGTCTTGGCATCGCTGCTGTCGGTGATTGTGAGGTTACCGCGGTTGGTAATCATGTCCTCACCTGCAACAGCCGATGTGTAAGATACAGTCTTGCCATTGAGGTCGAGAGTGATTGCCTTGCCTGCTACGGTTACTGTTGAAGCAAGTTCAACATCTACAAGTACAGTAACAGTTGCACCGTTCTCGGCAGCGTTGATAGCCTCGGCAAGAGTCTCGAACTTGACACCGTCAACCTCGGCAACATATACCTTGGCAACAACCTTGTACAGGCTATTCTCAAAGACAACCTTGTGGTCAGCAATCTCGGTTGTAACGTTCAAACCACCGTCAGAGTTAACAACTGAACCTACAGCTGTCATCTTGATTTCTCCGGTGATTGTGCTGTTACCGTTCTCGGTCAGAACGCCGGCACTTTCACCATTGTGTCCAAGTTCAATAGATGTAGCGTCGAGTGTTGCATTGTATACGGTAATAGAACCGCCACGGCTCGCCTTGATCTCCTCAACAGCAAGTGTAGCACCATCAGCAATATTAACTGCAGGAGTTCCATCCCAAATGTCAATCCACTTAGCATTGACCTTGGCATTTTCACCGCTTACAATAAGCTCAGACTCACCTGCCCATACATTGAGGATAGCTGTGTTTACAGTACCGTTTACAGTGAATATAGCACCATTCTTAACCTGAACAGTAGCCTCGCCTGTGTTAGCATTTACAATACCGTTCTCGGCAACAATAACATTAGCTGTTGTTGCATAGAGATATTCGGTGTTGATTGTACCGTGAACCTCAAGTTCTGTCCAAGCAAGCAAGTGCTTAGCCTTGACAGTCACGTTCTCACCAATGTACATCTTCTGTACATAGTTCCAATCGTCGGCAAACGCAAACTCTACAGTCACACCATCAGCAACGTTGGTGTTGATATAGTACTTGGCATTTGCATTGGTATCAACCTGGTCGTTGATTACGCAATCCTTTGTAAGGACAACATAAACATCACCACTCTTGTGAGTATCGAACACAGCCTTCAACGAGCCGTATACAGCCTCACCCTCGTCGAGTGTACCGTTGTTGTTTGTATCGATAAAGCATACAGGGTTGTATTCAACAGTGTATGTACCGTCAGCGTTAACAACAACTGCATAACCGGGAGCACAGTTTGTATCCTTAATCACATAGTGGAATGTACCGCCCGAAACAGCAGCTGTACCGTTCAACTGCTCACTAACAGAAGTTGAACTTGCCTTGTAGACACCGCTCTTGATGTTCCATACAGAAGCACCGTAGCCCTTGAACATACCTGTTACATTACAGTTCTCAAGAGTTGCAGTGCAACCACCGGCCTTGAAGCGGAGAGCTATAATCTTAGATGTCTCAACAGTCACGCCATCCATATCAAGGTTAGCATAGATATCGATGATACCGCTGCTTGTACCGCTCTTGTTACCAAGAATTGTACCATTCCTGATTGTTGTAGCAGCCTTCACGTTGAATACGATAGCACCGTCAGCACCAGTGATGGTCTTGCCACCAAGGTCAAGAGTAATAGCCTTTTCTATGGTTATTACACCTTCGAGTGTATTGTCAGCAATCAAAGTTACCTCATCGCCTGCCTGTGCATCCTCAACAGCAGCCTGGAGTGTAGCGTAGTACTCATTGCCAATCTGGGCAACCTTGCCATATGCAGGGTTAAGCTCAACACCGTATGTACCATCAGAGTTTGCCTTGCAAACATAGCCCTCGGCGCAATACTCTTGGGCAACAGCCTCGCTGAATGTACCGCCCGAAACAACAATCTTGCCATTTTCGGTATAAGTCTCAAGTGTACCGTTGATTGTACCACCTGTTACATTGATTGTAGCAAGCTCGCCATTACCGCCGTTGGTAGAAGACTTAAGAGCTACAGGTGCAGTGATTGTACCACCTGAGATGTTGATTACAGGAGTACCTGTAGTCATGGTGTGTACACCAAACTTGTCAGAAGTGATTGTACCACCCTTGATGTTGATAACACCCTTACCACCTACAGCAGCAAATACGCTGTTACCACCTGTTGTACCTGAGTTCTGCTGTACGATAGTTGCACCTTCGTTGATATTGAGAGTAGAACCATCAGTATTAGCAGCAACACCATATGAAGCACCGTTAGATGTGATGACTGTCTTGTCATTTACATTAACCGTAGCCAAGTTACGTACACGCACTACAGGGTTACCAGAATATTCAGCATCGTTGCTGTTGGTAATGTTCATACCGTTGAGGTTGAGCACTACATTCTGTGTAGCTGCACTGCTGTTCACACAAACAGCCGACCAGCAACCATTCTTAGAAACGATAGTACCATTGGTGAAGGTAATCTCGCTTGCCTTCTCACCCTTATTGTTAATATAAACAAGGTAGTCGTTTACGCAACCGTCATCGGTAACAGTCTTACCGTTGAAGTCAACAGTGAAGCTCTTGTCGCCTGTGTAGCGAACACCATCGATATATGTACCATCGTTATAAGCGGCAGTTGCTTCTGAAACAGTAACATTATCTATGAGAGTGATAGTCTCACCATCATTGACAGCGTCAAAAGCAGCCTGGAGAGTCTCATAACCCTGCTCGCCAATCTTGGCAACAGCATACATTGGAGCCGGGAAGTCTTCAGCATCGCCGGCAGCGCCGTATGCGTCGAACTGGACAGTATTCCCTGCTGTAGACGAGTATGTGTTGCTACCTGCAGCAATTGCAATAACAAGTTCTCTCATTTCATTTGTTGTACCGTTGAGGTCAGACTCTGCCGGAGCATACTTGGTATCGGCCCAAATCTTGAACGCAGCACGGTCAGCCTTGCCGCCGGTACCCCAAGACTCGAAGTTGTTGTTTGTAACAACAATGCTGTTGGCTGCAGTTACGGCAGAACCGTCGCCACTGCCCTGTACAACGAATGCGTGGCTATTGATGTTCTTGAATGTGTTGCGGTCAACCACCAAGTTGTAGCCTGTTTTGTTAGGAACAAGGAACATACCATAGCTGTTTGCTGCTGTGCCCATTGAGCCATCGGCAGTGTTGCCGTTGAGAGCAATATCCATACCCACTCTGTAGGTCTTCACTGTAATCTGTGCAGCCTTGGTGTTCTTCACAACAAGAGCAGCATCGTTTGAGCAAACAGTGAGTGTACCGTTTACTGTCAAACCGTCAACAGTGAATGTGCTTTCGCTGCGGTCAACATCGTTGTCAGTGTGGCTTGGGTGATAACCGACCTGGATATTTCCATTGATTACAACACCTTCGGCAGCCGCAAGAGTAACATTTGTCTTGCCATTGAGTTCGATGAACTCATTTGCACCCGGAGTGATATCGGAGGTGATAACCAATGTCTCGTTGCTCTTTAGCGCAGCAACAGCCTCACCAATTGAAGCATACTTGACACCATTGATTGTTGCAGCAGCCTTCTTCACAACTACGCCACCTTCACCAATCTCGTAACCCTCGGCAACAGACTCTGCATTAGAGAATGAAGCGAGTGTACCGCCGATAACCTTACCGTTCTCGTCGGTCACGACATCAACACCGGCATATGATGTCCAGTTCTTGATGACATCGCTATGATACACGATATTGGCAACTGCAAATGCATTTCCGTTTACGGTGTTTGCACTTGTAGCGTTAACGGTTGCATGTACTGTGTTGCCACCTGTAATCTCAATCCAAATATGGTCGGCACCACCGTAGAACTTGTTAGCATCAGCAGACACGCTGTATGCGTTGTCGCGGGTTGTGTTCTGAGCGAATACTATACCGTTATAATTTGAGTAGATTTCGTTGTTGTTGACTACAAACTCTGCACCATTGGCAATTGACATGAACTTGATAGCATCGGCATTGGTGAAATAACCGTTGTCTGAGCCCTTGATAACATTGCCGGTGATGGTAGCAGCTGTAATTTTAGCCCAACCAAGGATAGCATCCACACCAGCAGTATTCACAGTAATGTTACTGTTTTCAACGGTAAGTGCCAGTTCCTGTCCTTCGCTGCGACCCAAAGAGATGAATGCGCTACGTGAGTTAGTGTAAGCAGCGTTGCTTGGAGCTACTGTTGCAGTTACACCCGATACGGTGAGAGCCTCGGCAGTTCCTGAATTGATCCAAGAGTTACCAGTGAAAGTAAGACCCTTTACGGTAAGCGCATCGGCACCGTTAGCATTGATAGCAACATTGTTCAATGTTGCAGCACCGCTGATTGTGAGGTTCTTTGTAACATCAACAGTAACGTCGGCAATGTTGGCAATGACAACAACCTCGTCACCGGCCTGTGCAGCAGCAACAGCCTCGCTGAGGGCATAGTAGTCAACGTCGTTTACCTTTGCAACCGGAACCTTATCAAGGTGAATTGTACAACCCTGGTCAAGTGTCCAAGACTTGACCAAACCGTCTTGGGGGTTAAGGCATTGGTTGCTGTCAGGTGCTTGCAAAGCGAAGCCGCTGCCACCATGGGTACTCTTAACCACTTTGAATACTGTACCGTTTTCATCGGCAACTGTTGCCGGTGAACCGAAAACAAGTTCCTTACCGGCTGCATTCACCAGTTTAAAACCATCGATTGGGTTTCCTACAAAGCCCCAAATGCTGTTCATGGTGCCATCCAAAGTTTTTGTGGCAGTAGCCTGGCCGGAAGCATTCACTGAAATGTAGTATTTCTGTCCAGGGTGAAGCGCAACATTATACCACTTTGTGGGCACACCACTCTCTACATAGTCGAAGTAATAAACCACCTCCAACGTAGCATCGATGATTTCGCCACCATGTCCGGTAAATGTATTATCGAAATATTCTCCTTCTCCACCCGCCGGGTCTATATTACACCAATCGTACTTGAAACGGATGCGATATGTACCCGGAGTTGTTGGTGCCACAATATTAGGAAGCGACAATGTGCTTCTGTTACCACCGGAAATAGAGTTACCAACGCTATTATAACCTTGGGTATCACTTTCAGCTCCATTGTTGTAGAAACTGTATGATACGAGGTCGCCGGTTGGAGTATAGCCATCAGTGTCAATGCCTGCGGTAAAACCATTTTTATCCTGGTCGATATACACATAGGCATTCATCCATGTCCCTGCAGACTGAGTCATACCAAGAGAGATTGTTTCACCTGCCCAAACGGTGAATGTCTTTTCTGTGGCATCGGTGTAACTATACCTTGTACCGGCAGACAATGAATACGATTCACCGCCCACAGAAATACTGCCCACCAGTCTATTAGTTCGTGTTTTTTCACCGGTTTCACGAGGCTCGTAATTCTGTGCCCATGCCATTCCTAACGAGAGGAATAACATAGAAATTAATAAAGTTAATTTTCTCATAAATGTAAATTAAATGAATAATTTGGTTTTTTTCTGTTTTGTAAAGAACCTTTTAAATGTCCGCCCTTGCACATGTGCCAAAGGAGACGGTTCTTTTTTTCCTTGGTTTTTCAATGTTCACTGTCTGTTTCGTAATTTAAATGTGTTTCGACGTTTATACTATGTTTATTTTATGTTTTGTTTTATTTTGTTTTTTCTCAAATTCCGGGGGCCTGCTTATTTGCGTTTGCACCGCGTTTCTTTGGGCGGGCAGACCCCGAAGCCCCACCCTGGCCCTCCCCCACAGGGAGGGTATTGTCACGGGAGGAGGGGCCATTTTCCCGAACTCCCTCCGCAACTGCGTTGCTCGCCCCTCTTTGCGAAAGAGAGGCAGTGTTCCTACGCGCGGATAAAACTCTGCCTCTTTTTAAAGAGGAAGTACCCGAAGGGGGTAGGAGTTGAAAAAGCGGGCATTGTCTTGGCGAACACATCGGTTCACCCCTACGGTGGGTGTTTGCGTTATGTTTTTCCTGTACCCCGCGCCCTTTACCCCTCCCTGCGGGGGAGGGCCAGGGAGGGGCCATCTTCTCGAACTCCCTCCGCAACTGTGTTGCTCGCCCCTCTTTCGCAAAGAGGGGCAGTTGTTCTGCGGCTTCACATTCCTCCATATGGGGAGAGGCCAACCTTTTCGCCCTGTATACAAACATGTCTACATGTCAAAATCGCCCCTGCAGGGCATCCTGGCGCGCATTTCGCAGGATTACTAAATTGTTATTCCCCTTTAATGCCACGTAAAAACAGGTATACAAACGCTATAAAGTTACAAAAACTTTTAAATATAATAATGTATATTGCTTTTTTTAACCACTATAGTTACAATTTTTCCACACTCAGGAGTACAGAAAAACAGCGAACAGGGGACAACATACGGGCTTTTCCAGCGAACAAAAGCACCCTCTCTGATTTTAACTTTATTTAACCTTAATTATATTTATTTACAAGCGCTCCACCACACCCATGCCCGGCGTATGAGAGAAACATAACGCAAGACAACACATCGGTTCGTCCAAGTCAACACCCTCCCTATGGGGGAGGGCTTGGGAGGGGCCATCTTCTCGAACTCCCTCCGCTGCGCTCGCCCCTCTTTGTCGAAAGAGGGGCAGTTGTTTTCCGCGTGTTCACATTTAACCTTTAACCGCACGCGTGCGGTTGAACCTTGGCTGCGCTCGTTGCGATTGAAAATAAATTTTCACTCACTCGCTTGCACAAGCTTTCTCCCCCTCTGCTTGCACATGAGCGGCGAAAGCAGTATCTTAGCACACAGATAAACAAAACACACCATGAACGACTATACAAGAGTAAAATTTACCGTGACCCCTAACGATGAAGTTGCCACCGACGTGCTTGCGGCACTGCTTGCCGAGGCTGGCTTCGAGAGTTTCCTGCCCGAGGAAGATGGCATGTCGGCCTATGCCCCACAGGCGCTGTACGATGCCGACAGCGTGGCTGCCGTTGTGGCTGCGTTCCCCCTTGAGGGCTACGGGATAACATACAGCGACGAGTTCATAGAGGGCGAGGACTGGAATGCCGAGTGGGAGAAGAACTATTTCCGGCCCATAGTGCTCGGCGAGGATTGCGTAATACACAGCACCTTCCACAAGGACGTGCCCGCTGCCCGCTACGACATTCTCATTGACCCCAAGATGGCGTTCGGCACAGGCTATCACCAGACCACCTGTCACATGCTACGTGCCATCCTTGCCCAGGAGATGACCGGCAAGAGCGTGCTGGACATGGGTTGCGGCACTGCCCTGCTTGCCATACTTGCGCGCAAGCACGGTGCTACAGACGTTGTAGCCATAGACATAGACGAGTTCGCCTATGAGAATGCCAAGGAGAACGTTGTCCTGAACAACACGCCCGACATTGAGGTGCGCCTTGGCGGCGCCGATGCAATAAAGCCCACCGACAGTTTTGATGTTGTAATTGCCAACATTAACCGTAACATCCTGCTTGCCGACATGTGCAACTATGTGAAGGCGATGCACACAGGCTCGTTGCTCTTTATCAGCGGTTTCTACACCGATGACATGGAGGTGCTGCGCGCCGAGGCTGCACAGCACGGCCTGCGCTACCTGGACTATGCCGAGGACAACCGCTGGGCAATGATGAGGTTTATAAAAGAATAACCGACAGGGGTAATATTCCTTATATTATATCACCAATGGGCAGACGCATGTCTGCCCATTGGTGGTTTTATGGCGTTTTTGGGGCAAGCACCCCGTTCTGCGTGCTTGTCATGTTGAGCAACGCGAAGAATCTTTGTCTTAGAGCGCAAAGCGGACACGGCATGCCGTGTCCCTACATTTTTGTCCGCGGTTATTGGGCGAACACACCGGTTCGCCCCTACGGTGGGTGGTTTTTGCGCATTGCAGGGACACGGCTGCCGTGTACGTGTGTAGCAGTTGCATTATAATTTGTCGCGGTCTGCCCCTACAATGTTCTCGCTTAATCGCAGTTTTAACCTTTAACTTTTTATACAACCGTGGGAAAACACTACTTGAATAAATCACTCATTGTCACTTGGCACGGAATATCATTGGAGTAACCACCTGGAGTCAAGCCATAAGTAGTAACCATGGTAACCATCACAGCCTTTGTTGTCCCTGTTTCACGCATAAACACAGCTTTACGGTTTCTTATACGCATATCCTCGTCCCGGGTTATAGTGTAAGGAGCCGAAGAGTATTTCATCTCGCAAAGGTTTATGGTCTGGTCATTGCGGTCAATCAACAGGTCTATTTGAACCCCCACATCGCTCGGGGTTCCCGTATCGGATTTCTTTGAAGGTTTATAGAGCCAAGAATGGGCACTGCTTATTACCCCGCCAAAACCAAGTGCCGATTTGATTTGCGGGATATGCTGGATACACACCCTTTCAAAAGCTCTTCCGGCCCAGCCATTGTGTACCGTTGTACCTAATTGAGAGGTCCAGAAATGTTCATCGCCATTTACATTGGCCGATATAAAGTCGAAATAGAACAATGTATAATTATCAACCAGCTGATAGATTGCAAGTTTATTTTTTTTGCCAATAGAGATATACTTACGGATGAAACCACATTGTTCAAGTTCCCTTAATGCTGTTGCAAATGCTGTGTTGTCCTTCAATTTCGCAACATTAACAATATCCTCGCGAAGCATTCCCATTTTCCTCTTCGCAAGAGCTACAATAATTGCGATATGCGTTTTTGGAGAGCGGAACAGCGAAGCATACAAGGCATCAAACTCGTGAGTGAGTTCTCCTCTTTCCGCAAAGAACATACGGTCGAAGTTCTGAGCTACGCTTTGCCCCTTACTTAAGAAACTCCAGTAATAAGGTATACCGCCCAAAGCCATATATGCCTCAAGTATTTGATTTTCGGTATACCCAAGTCCCTTCCATTCACAATATTCCTTACACTCCCGCAAACAAAATGGTTCAAGAAACACCTGATTGGTCAAACGGTTGTGCAAACCACCATAGTTCATTATTACATTATCAATAATCCACGATGTTGCACTACCGCATATAATTAGAACAATATCGCGGCGAGTGGTAGCCCAACCGTTCCAAAAATGATCCAACGAACGCACGAAGTTCGATTTGTGCGTATCCATCCAAGGCAACTCATCGATGAATATTACTTTCTTTTCATCTGCCGGAAGTCCCGATATAAAATTCTCCAACAAATGAAAAGCATCGTTCCAAGTCTTTGGCATTGCGGCCTTTTTCATACCGGCCGCGTACAATGATTCACGGAACTCCTTCAACTGCTCTTTCATTGGAGCGTTGTATATACCGGTATGCTGAAAAGCAAATTTATAATTAAACGCTTCTCGTATAAGGTATGTCTTACCAACTCTACGTCTGCCGTAAACAGCCACAAATTGTGACTCACTTGCAAAAAGCAAATCCTGCAGGAGCTTCACCTCCTTATCCCTACCTATCAACATTGTTGTTCATTTTTATTTGGTCACTGCGAATATAATAAAAATATCTTATCCACTGTGGAAATGTATGAATATTTAATAGATTTCCACAACCAATAGCTATATTTTGTACTTTTTACACATGAACAATATTAATTTTACACCAAACACATCAAACATTCCACCCACCCGTAGGGGCGGGTGTTTGCGTTATGTTTTTTCGCACCCCGCGCCCTTTAACCCTCCCTACGGGGGAGGGCTTGGGAGGGGCTTCTCCCTACGGGGGAGGGCCAGGGAGGGGCTTCCTTATTTTTCCATGCCGGGCTTGGGTGGGGTCTCTCTTTTCTTCAGCGTTTTCCTGAAGCGCAGGGCGAAGAGCACGCCGGCGCTGGTGAGGCCGAAGGGGAACGAGAGCCACACGCCGGGCAGGCCCATGCCGAGGAGAAAGCCGAAGAGGTAGCCGGCGGGCAGCGAGACAACGAAATAGGCTATGAAGGCGTAGAGCATCATGGGCTTTACGTCGGCAATGCCGCGAAGGGCATTGGCATAGTTGCACTGCATGCCGTCGCCAAACTGGTAAAGGACAAAGGGCACTGCAAGCTGCGACACAAGGAGCACCACGGCGGCATCGTCGGTGAACGGCATGGCAAGGCTGCCACGCAGGGCGAAGATGAGCAGCGAGGTGAGGGCGGCCATGACGAGAATTAGGTGGAAGCCGGCCGATGCGGAGCGCCTGATGTTGACGGTATCGCCGGCACCGTTGTAGTTGCTCACCTTGACGGCGACGGCGGCGGCCATGCCGTAGTAGACCATGAAGCCAAGCTGCCCCACGGTGCACATTATCTGGTGCGCGGCAAGGGCTTTGGCGCCAAGCCAGCCCACCATGATGGTGGCAAGGCTGAAGGAGGCGGTTTCCATGCCCATCTGCGCGGCGATGGGAAGACCCAAGCGGTAGAGTTCCTTTTGCTTTGTCTTGTTTACCGCACCCGAAAGAAAGCCGCGTGCATAGACGCTGTAGCGCTTTGTATTGAAGATAATTACGAGCATGATGGCAAGCATAGCCATGCGCGATGCGAGGGTTGAGATTCCCGCGCCAAGCAGGCCCAGTTCGGGCATGCCCCATTTACCGAAGATGAGCATGTAGTTGCCCACGATGTTGAGCACGTTTCCTGCGAGGAGCACCCACATGGATGTCCGGGTGTCGGTGATGCCGTCGGCGAACTGCTTGAAGGCATTGAACAGCAATATAAAGGGGATGGAGAGCAGCAGCACAATGTAGTATGGGCGCATGATGCCCAACAGCTCCACGGGCTGCCCCAGGTTGGCGATATTGAGATAGAGCACGGACATTGCCGCCACAAGCAGCAGCGCCATGCTGCCGTTGGCAACAAGGGCGTTCTTGAGCACTGCGCCGGCATCGTGCAGGCGGCCACGGCCAAAGAGCTTGCCTATGATGGGTGTGAGGCCATAGGAGAAGCCTGTGGCAAAGATGATGGCAAGGTTGAACATGTTGTTCACGAAGCTTGCCGCGGCAAGGTCATTGGTGCCGTGCCGCGCCACCATAAAGGTGTCGGCAAAGGAGACGAAGATGATGCCCAACTGTCCAATGACAATGGGCAACCCCAAACGGGCAAGGTCTTTATAGTGGGATAGATAAGGTCTCATGGTGGGTTATTCTTCGTTATATAATTTATCGCTTCGCCAATTTATTGGGTTTTCAATGACATATGCTGCAATCTCCTCGTAGCCCTGTTGGTTGCGGATGATATGTTCGTAATAGTTCCGTTGCCAAAGGCGGGAGTCGAACGACGGCCATAAGCATTGTTTCACACCGTTGATATAGGTATTTGTGTCGCGGGTGGGTGTTAACTCGAACTCCCTCCGCTGCGCTCGCCCCTCTTTCGCAAAGAGGGGCAGTTGTTTTGCGCGATTAAAACTCTCCCTCTATTATTATGGTTTATGCAAGTAAATTAAGAGAAAATAGGTTTGTAAAATTCATTTCTTTTGATGACAGCAAACATCCTTGCCACAATTTTTGCTCTTAATGCGTTTATGACTGTCATCTTGTTTTTACCCTCTTCTACTTTTCTCAAATAATACTCTTTCAGTTCTCCGCCGGCTTTGCTAATAACAGAGACGGCTGAGAGGTGAAGGAGTGCTTTTATACATTTATCTGCACGGTGCGACACCCTCGCTCTTGAATGCTGGCTGCTGCCAGATGTGTATTGGAATGGAGCCAAGCCTGCAAAGCAGTAGAACTGTCGTGCATTATCAAAGCGGGTAAAGCCCTCTGTCACTATAATCATATTCAAAGCGACTACCGAACCTACACCATCTATTGATTGTAAAAGTTTGTATTGTCTATCGAGTACTTCAGTGGAACTTACGATACTTTCCATTTCATCAGTAATTGACTTTATGGCTTCTTCAAGTCCTTTCATCAACTTTTTCAGCCTTCTTGCTTTGTCGTTATAAGTTCTTTCGGCCATATACTCCTTCTGGTCCTTGAGTTGCGCCTTGTATTTGGCAAGATCAACTACATAAAGACTGCGTTCAGTTTCAAGTTGCTTTAGACGCTCGATTTCCTTTTCCGGGCGTTCGTAATATCGTACTTTATCCTCAAAGCGAGCAGCATATATCGCAATGCGCCTGGCGTCAATCTTGTCATTCTTCCCGCGCTGTACACCCGATGAATACTTTATGTTGGATGGATGTTCAAGCCACAGCTTGCATTCAACACTTTCGCATGCGCATACAAGCGGATAGGTGTACTGTCCCGTGTGCTCTGCGCAGATAAGCATCTGTGCATTGTCAATGCCGTAGTCGCTTTCCAGCTGGCGTATCAACGCTATTACCGCACCTTGATGATTTGCCACGACTTCCTCATGTACGACCTTGTTTTTGAACATTACACAGAAATCCAGTTTCTTTTTTGAGACATCAACACCGATAAAATAAAAATTATTCATACTTTTGTACATCTTTGTGAAGTAAAGGAACTTGAACTTAACCTAAAAACCTTAACAAGATCCAGGTTTAAATTATTATACAGGTCTTGGTTCAAGAAAGGCGGGGAGACCAAATAGAGGGACGGTTCTATTCCACAAAAAGAGTAGGTTCACTCTCCGTCTTCCTTTACATCAGTTAAACATCATAGGCAAATATAATAATTCTACTTTATCTTTCTTTTCTTGCGCAAATCTAAGGTTTAAAGAGGGAGTACCCGAAGGGGGTAGGAGTTGAAAAAGCGGCGGTGTTTTTTTGTTGCCCGCGGTTTTCGGGCGGGCACCCGTTCTACATCTTGTCATGTTGAGCGAAGTCGAAACATCTTTCTCTTCGCGCGCAAGGCGGACACGGCATGCCGTGTCCCTACGGTGGCGGATGTTAACTCGAACTCCCTCCGCAACTGCGTTGCTCGTCCCTCTTTCGCAAAGAGGGACAATTTAATCACGTCCATGACAACACTCTCCCTGCGGGGGAGGGCCTGGGAGGGGCCGCTTGTTACATTATCGCCACGAGTTCTACCTCGAAAATCAATGTGGAGTATGCGGGGATGGGGCCGTTGTCGCGGGTACCGTAGCCCAACTGGTAGGGAATGTACACTATCCAGTGGTCGCCGACGTGCATCTGCGTGAGGGCTATCTGCCAGCCCACGATGAGGTCGCCGAGGCGGAATGCCTCGGGGTAGCCGCGCTCGTAGCTGTTGTCGAACACCTTGCCGTTAATGAGGCTGCCCTTGTAGTGCACGGTGACAACGCTGCCGCCGCGTGGGCTGCGGTCGCCATCGCCCTGCTTGAGGATTTTCACAAGCACTCCCTGCGAGATTTCGTAGAGTTCTTCCTCGCCATCGCGCAATGCCTGCATGAAGGCCTCGTTGCGCAGTTTGTATTCGTTGGTTTTTGGTTGTTTCTTTGCCATTGGTGGTTAATTTAATAATGCCCAAAAGGGCGGAAAAGCTAAAAGGTTTATTTGGGCGGAGACGGTGGTGGTTTCTCGAACTCCCTCCGCTGCGCTCGTCCCTCTTCCAAAAGAGGGACAGTTGTTTTGCGCGTGGTTTTCGGACGGGTACGGTGGTGGGGATGTCCGCGATTACAGGGCGGGAAGACCCCGCCCCTACGGTGGGTGCGGTTAGTTCGAACTCCCTCCGCAACTTCGTTGCTCGCCCCTCTTTGCGAAAGAGGGGCAGTTTTTTACGCGCGGTTTTCAGGCGGGCACGGTATGTGGTTTCTCGAACTCCCTCCGCAACTGCGTTGCTCGCCCCTCTTTCGCAAAAAGGGGCAGTTTTTTACGCGCGATTAAAACTCTCCCTCTTTTTAAAGAGGGAGTACCCGAAGGGGGTAGGAGTTGAAAAAGCGGCGGTATTTTTTTATTGTTCGCGCGCAAGGCGGACACGGCATGCCGTGTCCCTACGGGTGGGCGATTGCGTTATGTTTTCCTGTACCCCGCGCCCTTTAACCCTCCCTGCGGGGGAGGGTTAGGGTGGGGCTTCTTTTCTTCAATCTCCTTCCTGCATTAGTTCCTCTATTGCGCGGCAGAGCTGGTCGGGGCAGGAGGTGGGCTTGCCGTTGCAGCTTATGCCTTTGAGGCGCGCAATGATATCCTCGTACTTCATTCCCTTTACCAGACGTGCTATGCCCTGCAGGTTGCCGTTGCAACCGCCGTAGAACTTGACATCTGTCAGCACACCATTCTCGCCCGACAGTTCAATGTAACGGGCACAGGTGCCGTGTGTGGTGTATGTTATTGTTTTCATGGTTCTATTATTTAATAAGGCCCAAAAAGGCATAAAGGGCTAAAAGGTTTATTTTTTGGCGGGCAGAAATTCTGCCCGCCAAAAAAATTATTTTACAAATACTTTCTTGCCGTTGATGATGTAGATACCCTTGGTTGGGTTCTCAATCTTTCGGCCTTGCAGGTCGTAAATAGCTTTCACCCTTCCGCTCTCACCTTTCACCTCGCTGATGCCGGTCTCGGCATTGCTGTAGGTATAGGTAATCTCCATGTTCTTGCTCACGTGTGCAAGTTCCTCGTACACTGCATCGCTCTCCTTCAGGGTGTAGCCCTCGAAGATTGGGGTGAGCATGGTAAACATGTCGCCGCCCTTTACGTAGCGTGTGCCGCTTGCGAGTTCGCTACCCTCCTCGTCCACACACTTGTATGCCACAGCGAAGTATGGGTGTGGATTGTAGGTGTAGATGATGAATGGGTGGCCATCGTCCCAACCGGTGAAGGTGTTGTTGGCGTTGCCGTTCCAGTAGAGGTTGTTGCTTGTGCCTTTTACGCTCCATGTTGTGCCGTCGCTGTTGAGGGTGAAGGTGAAGCGCTCGGGGGTGCTGCCGCCGGTTACCAGCGAGCCGCGCAACAGCTGTGGGATGTACACGCCATAGTTGTTCACAACGGTGAAGGTGTTGCCTTCGCCTTCGAGGTTCCAGATGAAGCCGGGGTTGGCATCGCTGATGCCGTTGGTGGTTGTTATGCCGTCGCCAACCTTGGTTACGCTAAGGAAACCGCTGCGGGCAGCCTCGTTCTTGGCGTTGTAGATGAGGTAAGATGCACCGTCCTGCAGTTCGGTAACGACCTGGCCGATGCCTGCCGCACCCATGATGCCCTCGGTTGTGTAGATGGCCTCAATCACAGTGTCGACTGTGGGGACGAAGCTCTCCTCGCCATCCCATGACAGGCTCTTGAAATTGAAGAACTCCACTGCAGGGGCTGCAACGGTGTGTGCCTGGCCAATGGTGCAAGGCACTGTTACTTCCTTAATGAGGTAGCCGTCGGGGGTTAGGCAACGGTAGGTAACGCTGTTAGACACGCGCTTGTATGTCACTGTCAGGCTCTTGTTCTCGCTGATGTTCTCGAATATGGGAACATCGTCGTACTCCACAATCTCGTAGTTTGCGAACGATGGCGCAATGGCCATTACCGTGCTGCCTGCGGCTACTGACTGCACTGCGTCGCCAATGGGGGCACCGGTCTCGTCAATGCAAACATAGTTTATGATGCAGGCTTTCTCGAATACCCAACCTGTTCCCTGTGGGTAGATGCCGCCCTTGCCGAGTGTGTTGGGGTTGGTGGCTACAAGTTCCGACACTGGGCGCAAGGCCTCATCGCCTGCCATGATGCTGAAATCGCCGCTCCTTGTGTTGTAGACATTGGTAAGTGTTACACCGTTATCGCCCAGTGCTATTGGGGCTGTGGTGCTGCTGAGGTAGCGGCCTGTCACGGCGTTCTTCAGTTTGAAGGTCTGTCCGGCAGCTGTTGTAGCGCAGTCGGTGAGAACCCATGCATCGGCGCCATACTCCTGCTGTGCGGCGGTTACCTTACCGTCGCCGTTGTCGTACATTGTCCAGCCATTGAAACGCTTGGTGTTGTTGACAATGCGGTAGACTGTGCCCTCAACGGGATAGTCGAAGTCGATGCTTGGTTCCTCGGCAACCAACGGGCGGAACTCCCAGATACCACCGTTGCCGTCGGCAGGGTCGCTCCAAAGGTTGATGGAGTGGTTCTGGCCGGGGCCTGCATAGTTGAGGCACATGTTGCCGTTGGATACCTTCTGGCTACGGATGCTGTAGTTGTAGTTGCCGTTGCCGTTCTGCGAGTAGGCCTTGTCGCCAAGGATGAAGTCGTAGTGGCGGTTGCTCTCGTCATAGTCCCAGCGGCCGGTGTTGTTCTCGGCTGTGGGTGTGCCCTTTACCGAGCCGTCGGGCTTTGCCTTGTTAACCAAAGCCCAGCGCTGTGGGTTGGCGGGGTCCTGCATGAAGGCCCAGAGCTGGTAGTCGTATCCCGCATTGCTCTCGTCCTCAATGACCTCGCTGTTCCAAAGGCGGTTAGCAGGTGCTGTGCCTGTCTTGTCGGCAATGTTCATGCCCGGGCGCAACAGCTGTATGCAACGACCGGCGCGTGCGTCGGTGGCTGTGGTTACAATGCGGTACCATGTCTTCGCCTCATCGGTAGAGGCCTTTGGCATCACCTTGTCGTCGTTGCCGGCATTGGCACTGAGGATATAGTGGCGGCCATAGTCGTAGTTGTTGTAGTTGAGCAACAGTGTGTCCTTGGTGATGCGCTGCTGGAAGTCGCTGAAGTTCTTCTTTGCAGCTGGTGTCCAGCCTGTCTCGGCAATGGCGGTGAGACGCGGCAGGGCAAGGTACTCGAGCAGGTCTGTGTGCTGCACGTGCTCGGTCCAGAATGTACCCTGTACACCTACATAGTACTTGTGAAGGTTTGCAGGCACGCTTGCCGGTATTGGTGCATAGTCATAGACCGCCTTTACGTTGTCGGTTCCATAACCCGCTACGGGTGGCTCGTTGGCATCGGTGCTCTGTTTGCGATTGATGTAGTATGGTACCTGGGTGGTGATGATTGACTTCATGCCATTCTGTGCCGCTTTCAAAGCACATGGCTGTGCGTTGCCAATCTCCCAGCACATCATTGTACCGCCTGTACCCAAGATTTTCTCCTCGTCGGTACCGCCGGCGGTGAGGCTCTCGTTCCACATGATTACGGTGCGCTTCTTGTCGCCCTCCTTTGAGGTAACGTAATCCGATACCTGGCGCACGAAGTGCGACTGCAACTGACGGTAGTTGGTGAAGCCAAGCTCCTGCATCATTGCCTGGCACTCGGCATTGTTCTGCCATGCGTTGGTGGGTGTCTCGTCGCCGCCGATGTGAATCTGGCTATAGGGGAACACCTCGATAATCTCGTCGAGCACGTCCTTGGCGAACTGCAGCACCAGTGGGCTTGCAACGTTGAGTACGTCGCTGAAGATACCGCCGCTAATCTGCACGCTGTGTCCGGCGTTGGGGTTACAGCTGAGCTCGGGGTATGCGGCATTGACGGCGCATGAGTGACCGGGGAATTCAACCTCGGGAACCACCTCAATGTGGCGCTCGGCAGCATAGGCTACAATCTCGCGGCACTGCTCCTGGGTGTAGAAGTAGGGGCCGTAAGGCTCGCCTGTGTAGTAGCCGCCATAGTAGCGGTCGGTAATCCAGTTGTTGCTGCGTGTGGCGCCGACAGTGGTGAGGCGTGGGTATTTCTTCACCTCGAAACGCCAGCCCTGGTCGTCGGTGAGGTGCCAGTGGAAGCGGTTGAGCTTGTAGTATGACATTACGTCGATAATGCGCTTGATCTCGTCGAGCTCAAAGAAGTGGCGGCTCACGTCGAGCATGAAACCGCGGTACTCGAAGCGTGGAGCGTCGACAATGCTCACAATGGGGAGCGCATACTCGGTAACGGCCTCGTCCTTCACGCCTGCCATGACGTTGGCGGGGAGCATCTTCTTGATACTCTGGAAGGCGTAGTAGAAACCGTTGGAGCATGTTGCGCTGATGGCAATGCCGTCGGCAGTGACGTCGAGGGTGTATCCCTCGCAGCCAAGGTTCTCGCTGCCAGTGTAGAGCGACATGGTGATGAGCGCGTCGGCAGCCTGTGCCTTCACGTCAACGGTGTAGCCTGTCACTGCGGCAAAGTGATTGGCGAACTTCACGGCCTCGGCAGCAAGGCTGTCGGGCAACTGGCCTGTAGAGATTGTAAAACTCTGCGGCAGAACAAGTGTTCCGTCGCCCACGGTCATCCTCATGGGGACAGGAGTAAGGTTTACTCTACTGTCGGCAGTTGCCATAAAAGGCAAACCGAGGATAATTGCAAGAAGCAATAAAGTAAATTTTCTCATATTGTTAATGGTTTAGTTTGTTTTAATTTCAAAGGCCTAAAGGGGCGAAAAGGGCTTTAAGGACTCTAAGGTCTTTAGGGTCTTCAAAGGCGAAGCGCAAGCTCTAACCTTTTTCAGTCGTCCTCGGGTTTTAGCGTAGGCAGGCATATGTGGTACTTCACTGCAATGATGCGTGTGAGGAACACGGCCGCGCCACAGGCAAGGTGGGTGAACATTGCCGGCATGCCAAGCAACATGCACAGCGCAAACACAAGGCCGCCCACAATGCAGGCCATGGCATAGATTTCCTCGCGGAAGATGAGCGGCACCTCGTTGATGAGCACGTCGCGTATCACACCGCCGGCTGCACCGGTCATGGTACCCATTATTATTCCCACCCAGATGGGTAGGCCGCAGTCAATGGTCTTTTGCATGCCCACGATGGTGAACAGCGCAAGGCCAATGGCGTCGAAGATGAAGAAGGTGCTGTGCATCCTGATGAGGTATCGGCGGAATATGATTACCCACAGCAGGGCAAAGCCTGTACAGGCAAGGTAAAAGCTATCGTGCATCCAGAACACCGGCACGTCGAGCATAACGTCGCGCAGTGTACCGCCGCCAATGGCAGTGGCAGCACCCACCACGTAGGCACCGAACCAGTCGAAACGCTTTGCCGACGCAAGGCGTATGCCGCTTATGGCAAAGGCGAATGTTCCCACAAAGTCAATAATCTGCAGGAATGTGATGTTCCTGAACCACTCAATAATTGTATCAATCATCCTTTTTAAGTTGCTTTTCTTTGTTGTACGCAGGCAAGCGCACGCTTTTTTATATCTAATATAATGCAAAATTATAAATAAAAACGAGCCACGAGCAATTATATGGCACGAATGTGAAAAAAAGAGCATAAAATTTGCAGATTAGCAAAACCGCGCCTATATTTGCAATATCAAAGTGATATCATTTTGTTATTTTGCGAAAGAGAGGAAGCAAACCGTAGAGGAGGGGTCCGCCCGCCCCAACGAAACCGCAACGAATGTAAAAACAATTATTTAACTTTCTAATATTCAAAACTATGAACGAAGAAAATGCAAAGGTTCAGGGTACCGAAAAATTCATTAACCCTGCAAGTGGATGGATGACTCTTTTCCTGTCACTCACAGGTCTTGTAGCGGGCATTGCCGTGCCTGCAGCCATGCTTGGCAACGGACACAGCGACTGGTGGGCGCTTATGTTTGTGCTGCCGGTGGTGTGCATAGTATTCCTGTGCGGTCTCTTTGTGGTGAACCCCAACGAGAGCACTGTCATCACATTCTTTGGAAAGTACGAGGGTACGGTGGTGAAGAACGGTTTCTTCTACTACAACCCCTTTGCCACAAAAAAGAGCATCTCGCTGCGCGCACGCAACCTGAACGGCGAGCCGATAAAGGTGAACGACCTCATGGGTAACCCAATAATGATTGGCGTGGTGCTTGTGTGGAGGGTGAAGGACACCTTCAAAGCATCGTTCGAGGTGGACGACTATTCACGCTTTGTGGATGTGCAGAGCGAGGCGGCAATACGTAACCTTGCGGGTGCCTACCCATATGACAACCTTGAGAACGAGGACGCGAGCATAACACTGCGCAACGGCGGCGAGGAGGTGAACGAGCTGCTTGAGAAATCGCTTGCCGAGCGCCTTGCCATAGCCGGCATTGAGGTTATGGAGGCACGCATAAGCTACCTGGCCTATGCGCCCGAGATTGCCAGCGCCATGCTGCAGCGCCAGCAGGCAACAGCCATGGTGGCCGCGCGTCACAAGATTGTCGAGGGTGCCGTGGGAATGGTGCAGATGGCTCTTGAACAGTTGTCGGAGAAGGAGATTATTGAGCTGGACGAGGAGAAGAAGGCTGCAATGGTGAGCAACCTGATGGTGGTGCTCACAAGCGACCGCGCTGCAACACCGGTGGTTAACACAGGTACACTGTACCAATAAACGGTTGCGTGTATGGCAAAAGATAAGAAGTCTTTTGTTTTGAGAATAAACGGCGAAACGATGTCGGCGCTCGAACGGTGGGCGGCCGACGAGTTTCGCAGTGTCAACGGACAGCTGGAGTTCCTAATCACCGACGCACTGCGAAAGGCGGGGCGACTGGGAAAAAACAGCGATGAAAACAACGAAAATGCCGACAAATAGATGAATGGATTGCTGAATTTTTCAATGGCCTTTGTGTTTGTGGCACTGGCGGTGCTGGTGCTCATGGGCAAGGCTGACAAGATGATGGGAAAGTACAGGCTCACCCTGAAGGATGGCAAGCCCCGGTTCGTGAAAATACGCAGCTACGATGCCAAGCGCGCCCGCCCGCTGTTTGCACTGATAATGGTGCTGCTGGCTGTGATTATGGTGCTGGAGTATGTACTGCGCCCAATGCCCACATGGTACTCGCTAATTGCCCTGGGAATAATTGTGCCCATTGCGCTGTACATGGAGCTATGCTGCCGCGAGAAGTAACAGTTTCTTTAAAGCCCCTCCCTGACCCTCCCCATAGGGAGGGTATAAAGGGCGCGGAGTATAAAAACATAACGCAAGTCAACAACCGTAGGGGCGGGGTCTGCCCGCCCAAAAAACAGCGGACAGTGAGATGTGAGAACACGGCAATCTTCAACTCCCTCCGCTACGCTCGTCCCTCTTCCCAAAGAGGGACATATTAATCACGCGCGCAATAACTGTCCCTCTTAGTGAAGAGGGACGAGCAACAACGTTGCGGAGGGAGTTCGAGAACACCAAACGGACACGACTGCCGTGTTTTCGCGGTTTGTGGGCGAGCGAACCGATGCGTTCGTCCATGACAACACCCTCCCTACGGGGGAGGGTTGGGGTGGGGCTTCTCCCTACGGGGGAGGGCTTGGGTGGGGCTTCTCTTCAACACGAACCTTTTCATCTGTTCCTTTGTTGATTAAGGGAAACAACACCCTTCAACAATGGAACAGAGCACTTTATACACCATCTGTGGCTACGTGGCAAGCATAGGCCTAATACTCGGTTTTCTGCCACAGGCAATAACCACCATACGCACGCGCAACACAAGCGGCATTTCGGTGCCCGCATTCCTGCTGATGGCAATTGGCGCCTTTGCATTCATGCTGCAGGGAGTGCTGCACCGCCCCAATGTAATATGGTCAATGTTCATAACCAATGCCATAACCGGCCTGTGCAGTGCAATAATCTTTGTCATAAAGATGCAGAACGACAGCAAAAAGCGCAGGCAATAGCACCGCGAGCCATAACAGAACCAAAGCGAGCAGAACAAGCAACAGCTTCCGCGCAACGCTTTTAATGTACAACCATTGTTCAATTACCCCCCCATTAATACATTTTAACACTTTGGCAAGGTTAATTTTCTCATTTTTATCTATATTTGCACTTCTTTTGAGCATTGTACCCGTTTAAGTTATCTTTTTGTAATACAGCACACTGCACCTGTGTGGAAAGATTTTAGACAACGGCCGGCTCCACAAAGAAAAACAGACAGAACATAATAACTTAAACCAATAATTAATGAGAAAATTTACTTTATTTTTGATGTCTTTGTTCCTCACAGTGGGCGCAATGGCGCAGACAGAACTCAATGGCTGTTATGTGACATTTACAAATGTTCAGCAGAATGGTACAGAGTATTCGCTCTATATTAATGCGAATAATGAATTGGCCGTTTCTTCTACTCCTGCAGCCGAGCTTGGCGAGTCGGCAAAGTTCAAATGTGAACTTAAAGAGAATGGAAAATACACATTCTACAACGAAAGTGCCGGTGTATATATGATTTGGCGTGGTAAAGGTGCCGGTCATAACAGCGACAAAGGTGTTCTTGCTGAATACAATGCGACCTATTGTGATTGGAGCTTGGTGCTGTCTACAAATAAGCCCGGTTGTTATTTTTTCTACAGCAAGAGAAACGGTGGTTCCAGCGATGGTTCACTCGTTATTATGAGCGCCAACGGTGCTTTTGATGCATACGGTAATTCCGAAGGTTGGGCCACTAATTATAGTAATGTTTATAAAATTACAAATCTCTCCGTTGGTGCAACAGTTGAAATTACATATGAATTCACATATAACGGTGTTGTAAGAGATGAGTTGACATATTCAACTGATGCTGAAATCGGTAAAGAATTCCCTACAATCTTTACAACATTTCCTTTCGGTCTTTCAGCTACAAAACCCGAAGGTGTTGTAGAAGAGAGCTATGAAGGAAAAACCTTTACAATTAAACTTGAGGAGAACCTCCCATTCGTGCCTGCTGAAAGCTATGAGAGTATCACGCACTGGTATTATATGACTATTAAGCCTGGAGACGTAGATTACCTTTATCACGAAGCTGGTCAGACCAATATCCCTTTGAATCAGGCTACCAAACCTGCCGCAGAGGCTAAATATGCTTGGGCTTTTGTCGGCAATCCATTTGATGGTTATGCAATCTACAACTATGCAGCAGGTGCCGATATGGTTCTCTCTTCATCAACAACAATAAGTGGCGACGGTGCTGGAACATATCCTGTGATGACAGCAACTCCTGTGGCTAAAGGTAGTAACACTTTGTGGGTTGCAACAGCAAGCAATCACGGCACAAATGGTTTCTATCTTGGACAGAAGGGCTATTCAAACAACCGCTTGAACAACCGTGGTAACAAACTTGCTTATTGGACCGGTGGTGCCGATGCCGGTTCTACATTCCAGGTAGAACGTTGCATTGTCCCCGGTGGTTACTATCGCATCGCTTATGACAACAGCGGTACAGAGTACTATCTGCAGGGTGTTGCGTCAAGTGTAAAGGGTTGCGCGTTTACAACTGCTACAGGTGCTGAGTCTGTATGGTACTACAGCAACAGCAAAATACTCTCATACTCAGCAGGAAAGTTTATCAAGGAGGCTGGCAACACACGTGGCCTTCAGGGGTATGGCGTTGAGGGTGGCAATGTAACCATTGCAGCTTCACCACGTGGAAATGGTAAATATACTGTTGCTTGTACAAGTTACTTGCATTTCAATACTTCAGGTAGTAACTATTTTGGCGACCACTGTGATTCCGATGGTCACTCTAACCACGATATGATTTTGGAGAATGTGATGTCACTCCCTGTAACAATTACAGCTGCCGGTTGGGCTACATTCTATGCCCCTGTTGCTGTAAAGGTTGCCGATGGTGTTACAGCATACACAGTAAAAATCAACGACGACTGGGCTACATTGACAGCAATCGAAGGTGGTGTAATCCCTGCAAACACAGGCGTTGTACTCCAGGGTGTGGCTAACACATACAACTTTGTGGTAACAAACACAACAGCAACTGTTGACAGCGACCTTTTGGGTACTGCTGCTGCAACATATATTACTGCCGATGCTTATGTTCTTACAGCTGATGCTACCAGTGAGACTGGTGTTTGCTTTGGCAAGGCAACAAAGAACCAGAATGCAGGTAATGCAACAAACCCGATTCTAGCATTCCTCAACAACAGCCACAAGGCATACTTGCCTGCTCCTGCAAATGGCGCAGCACAGTACAGCTTCCGCTTTGGCGAGGACACAACAGGCATAGAGCAGATAACAGAGAACAGAGAACTGAGTACAGTTATATATGACCTTACAGGTCGCCGTATCGAGGCTATCACAGCGCCAGGCATTTACATTGTAGGTGGTAAAAAAGTACTTGTTAAGTAAAGCCTCCCCCTACCCCCTCCCTGATGAGGGGGAACAGCCCACCCAAACCCTCCCCATAGTGAGGGAACGGCCCCACCTAACCTCCCCATGAGGGGAGGGACTTAAAGGACCGAAAAAAGGTTATATTAAACAAAGTCCTCCAAACTCTCCCCATAATGGGAGGGACTTAAAGGACCGAAAAAGGTTATTTTAAACAAAGTCCTCCAAACTCTCCCCATTATGGGGGAGACGGAGGGGGCCAATTATAAGACATATGAAAAAGAATTATATATCACCTCTTGCAGTAGAGGTAAACGTTGCAACAGAGTCAATGCTTGCAACATCATTGTTATTGAATGGTGAAAAAACAGTAGATACCTCAGCAGGTGGTCAGCTCTCAGGCGGCCGCCGCGGTGAGTGGGGTAATCTTTGGAATTAAACAATCAGGAGCGCTATTATAGCGCTCCTGATTGTTTAATTCCAGGTGCCCCACGAACGAAGTGGAGACACGGAGTGGCTCCTTTGATGCGCACAGAGGTTGGTCGCACGTAGCGCGGGTAAAAATTGCGCCGTGCGGGTCTCGTTAAAGTGCGCATCGAAAATGGGGCAATTTGTGGCAGTAATCCACAAATTGACCTATCGATGAGTTTTGCAGCAATAGGTCGCGGGCAGCGCAGGCATGGGTTGCGCCCCGCGGGTTGCGAAAAGCAAAACAAGTCAATGGGGTCTAAACATAAAAGGCGAGGGAATTTGACTCCCTCGCCTTTTATGTTTAACAGACACATTGGTTCGCCACTTTTAATTTGCAAGAGTTGTTTTCTGCATTGCTTCCCTTGCCGCTTCGTATCTGTCGCGGATGCTCTTTGGTGGGTCGCATGCACGCTGGCCGTCGATATACAACGCTGCCGAGCAGTGCTTGGCAAGGTTCTTGACTGCATTCAACTCGGCCTCGCTTGTTGCATGGTTGCACACCGTGGCTGCGCACTCATAGAGCGACGTGCGCAACTCCACAAAGTGTCCTTGCTTGAAAGCGGCAAGCTTTGCGTCCACGGCGGCAAGGAAGCGGCCGCGCGACTCCTCGAACTCCTGCGGGCGCTCGCCCTCATAGGCTATGGATGCAGCATCAGCCACACTACCCTCGGCACACAGCGCTATCACGGTAAGGCTGTGCAATGAGGTTGCAGCCTCCACCAATGGTATCAGAGGGTCATAGGTGGGGCGCTTGACAACAGTTTCCTCACCACCGCACGAGCAGAGCAGGGAGAGTGTCATTATTGGGAGAAAAAGCTTTTTCATGAACATAGGGATATTAATCGGGCGCGAAATTAATAAAATTAGCCGAACGCACAAAAGGCAAAATAGCAAAGAAAACTCCCTCTTACTTTAATAATTAATGCATTTTTGCTAATTTTGACGGCAAACAAAAGAAAAGGAGGAGTGTATGAAGAGATTTCTACGCATAGCGGCACTTGCGGTGTGTGCCGTAACAATGGTTTTAAATGCAAATGCACAGGCTGCAGGCAACAGACAACAGGCAACAGCCGAGGAGACTGGCGGCAACGTGATGGTACTGCTTGAGACGGCAAGCTGGGGACAGAACTACCCTTTCAACGAACAGTGCTGGACTAAATATAACGGCACAACACATGCAAAGACAGGCTGTGTTGCAACGGCATATGCCATTGTGATGCGCTACCACAAATATCCCAAGGAGGGAACGGAGAACAAATTGTACAACTGCCAGTCGGGCGAGGTCATGACCGACAGGGTATATGACTGGGATAACATGCCATTGGTGTATGACGAGAACTGGAGCGAGGAGCAGATTTACGAGGTATCGAAAATAATGTCGCATCTTGCACATGCTCACATGTCATCATTCGGCAGCGGTGCCACAACGGCCAACGAGGAGCGCGAGACAGCAAAACTTAATCGCTTTTTCAACTACCCATTGGTTGCAGCATCGTATCAGCGTGAACACACCCGCGAGGAGTGGGAGGCAAAAATCAGGGAGAGCCTGGACAACGGTTGCCCGGTGCCATACGCAGCAAACAACAGCGGCACAGGCGACAGCCGCCACATGTTCGTTATTGACGGATACACCGACAATGGCTATTTCCACTTCAACTTCGGTTGGTATGGCAGCGGCAACGGATGGTTCAAGCTCGATGCCATAAAGCCATACCAGGGCGACGACTACTCTTGGAAACAGAATTCGGAGCACTATGCGAACTTCAACCTGAAGCCCGATGTTGCCGAGGAGGAAGAGGAAGGGAAAGACGAGGAGGGCGAAGTTGAGGAAAACACCGCGACGACAGAGTACACCATCCGTCCAAGCAGCGGACTGGATTACGGAACAAGCAAATTCAGCATGTGGCAATCGACATCGACTGACGAATTCCCTGCAGTACTGAAGGTCACAGCTACTGACAGCAACGGCAATGAGATAAACACCATTTCGCAATACAACGACAGCCACAAATTCTATGCAGCGGGAATGTCACACGGTAGCGAGGTAGTGTCATCTTCGCCGACAACATACACTCTCTCTGTTGCCGAGGGCTATTACATCGCAGGCTACAGCCTTACATATTACCCCAGCACGGGCGGCAAGGTTACCATAGAGAACGAATACGGATACAGCGAGACACCGGCAAGCACAAAGGAAGATTATGTGATGAGTGCAAGCGGCCTGCATACAAACTCAACCACATTCTCCGTTGGCGGAGCATCGGCTTCATATGCAATAACAACGGTAGAATTCACTGTTACCGTGGGCACGGAGGGCAATGACACAGGGGTGAACGAGGTGAAATATCAAAACGGAGAGGGGAAAGCAATCTACGACCTCACAGGCCGCCGAGTTGAAAGAATAACATCACCCGGTGTATACATTGTAGACGGCAAGAAGGTGCTCATAAACAGCACCCAATTATAATACCCCTCAGTCGCAGAGCGACAGTTGCTTTCTGCGAATCTTTACTGCAAGATTAGAGGTTTCAAATTAAGATACATAAATCCCCAACAGCGCTCCTCTAAGATAGAGGAGCTGCCCGAAGGGCTGAGGAGTATGAATAACGGTAAGTAAAAAAACACAATGCAATTGCATTGTGTTTTTTTGCATATGTCAATCATTTTTAATATCTTGCATACGATTTGTGGGGTTTTATATAAACCGATGGGATAGGGAGAGATGTAAGTAAGTAAGTAAGTAAGTAAGTAACAACTATTTACACACATAAAACCTACAAAAAACTAACTTTTTTTGGTTATAAAACTTTTAACTTTTATATTTTATGAAAAATCTATTTAAAGCAGCAGTTGTTGCATTTGCCATGTGCCTGCCTACTGCGACTATGGCAAAGATTACGCATCTGTTGCCAAAGCCACAACAGATTGAGGCAAAGAGTGGCGCGGCGTTCGTACTTGGACGCACGGTAACCATCACCGACCCAACCAACAGCACTGCATTGCAGAAGTTCTTCACCGAAAATGACTGCACCGTTGCCACAGGTGGTGCACAGGTGACAGTGACACTCGTGGGCAGCATTGAAGGCGCCTATGACTATGCCCTTGCAGGATATGAAAACGAGGCATACACCCTTGACATCACTGCCGATGCAATAAACATCACTGCTGTTACAAAGACAGGTGTAATTCGCGCGGCACAGACCCTGACACAGCTTGCCGAGGGATACGAGGGCACTCCCGCCCTTGAGGCGCTGACAATGACCGACTGGCCTGCTTTCAAACTGCGTGGCTACATGCACGACGTGGGTCGCTCATTCATTGAGTTCGAGACACTGAAGAAGCACATAGACCTGCTCGCACGCTTCAAGGTAAACACCTTCCACTGGCACATGACCGAGAACCAGGCATGGCGCTTTGAGGTGAAGGCATACCCACAGCTCACAAGCAGTGCATCGATGACACGCTTCGCCGGAAAATACTACACACAGGAGCAGTGCCGCGAGCTGCAGGACTATGCCAAGGAGCGCGGTGTCATTGTAATCCCCGAGATTGACATGCCCGGCCACAGCGAAGCTTTCGTGCGCGCAATGGGATTTGACATGCAGACTAACAATGGTGTTGCTGCCCTGAAGACCATTCTTGAGGAGGTAGTGGCAACATTCCCCGATGCGCCATACATACACATAGGTGCCGACGAGAAACAGATTACATACAGCAACTTCCTCAAGATTATGACCGACAAGGTTCACAGCCTTGGCAAGAAGGTTGTTGTGTGGAACCCTATCAGCGGCGTGACAATAAGCACAAGCACAGGTGCCGACATGACACAGATGTGGAGCTCAAGCGGAAAGGTTATCAACGGCCTGCCGAACATTGACTGCCGTTACAACTACACAAACCACTTCGACGTGTTTGCCGACCTCGTGGGTATATACAAGAGCAACATCTATTACGAACAGAAGGGTAACGCAAACGTTGCGGGTACAATTTCCGCTCCATGGAACGACCGCAAAACACCTACCGAGGTGGATATCATTGCACAGAATAACTTCTACGCCAACGTTATTGCCAGCGCCGAGCGTGCATGGATTGGCGGCGGCAAGCAGTACATTGAGAAGGGCGGTACCACCCTGCCCAACAGCGGCGAGGAGTATGAGGAGTTCGCCGACTGGGAGCGCCGTTTCCTGTTCCACAAGGCAAACTCGTTGAAGGACGAGCCTATCCCTTATGTAAAGCAGACAAACGTACGTTGGAGAATCACCGACCCATTCCCCAATGGCGGTGACATGAACGCTTCGTTCGCGCCCGAGACCGAGGGATTGAAGGAGAGCTACACCGTGAACGGCACAACATACGGCACAGGCATTGCAACAGGTGCCGGTATCTACTTGCGCCACACATGGGGCAACAATACTGTGCCCACATACTACGGCAGCACAAACCACAGCAACAGCACCGCATACGCATGGACATACGTCTACAGCGACAAGGCACAGACCGTGGGTGCACAGATTGAGTTCCAGAACTATGGCCGCAGCGAGAAGGACACAGCACCCGACGCAGGCAAATGGGACCGCAAGGGCTCAAGAATATGGCTGAACGATACAGAAATACTGCCACCTACATGGGACAACACCGGCGTTGGCATAAACAACGAGGTTGACCTTAAGAACGAGAACTTCACAGCCCGCAAACCTGTTGAGGTTACACTGAAAGAGGGCTGGAACAAGGTGTTCATCAAACTGCCATATGTCGGTGCAAGCGGTGTGCGCCTTAACAAGTGGATGTTCACATTCGTACTCACCGACCTCGAGGGCAAGAACGCCGTTGATGGCCTAATCTACTCGCCAAACAAGAGAATGGATGTTGCTGCAGAACAGCTGGAGGCAACAATTGCCGAGATAAAGAGAGAGGTTGCAGCAAGCACAGGCGAACAGCCGGGACAGTACAGCCCCGCACTTGCAAACGAGCTGAACACAGTGATTGCCGAAATTGAAGCGACACTTGGCACAGCAATGAGCGAGGAGGAGCGCACGGCGCAGTTGGCGACATTGAACGCTGCATTCGCGGCTTTCAAGGCAGCGCTTGCAACTGCAAAGGTGAACCAGCCAAAGACAAGCGACAGCGCTGCAAGCTACTACTACACCATGTGTACCCCACAGCGCGAGAACCGCTACGCTGCATCAAACGGTGCAAATGCCAATATGACAGGAAATGCAACCGTAACCGACGCGGCAAAGTGGAAATTCGTCAAGCGTAACGACGGCAAATACAATATTATAAACAAGAATGACGGCACATACATCTCGCCTGCAAGCAGCAACAACACAGCGCTTCGCACACAGACTGGTGAGCCTAATGCCGGTTGGGAATTGAAAGAGGCTGCCACACAGGGCCTGTTCATCATTGTAAGCGGCAGCGTACAGTTCAACCAGACAAACAGCGGCCTTGGCTACAAGGTATATAACTGGGGAGACGGCACAAACACAACCGACACCGGTTGTCAATATCTTATAACAGAAGTTGAGACTGTTGAAGGTGAAGGCGGCAACGGCGAGGTTACACCACCGACTGATGATGAAGATGTGACATCGGTTGAGATTCTTGTTTCAAAAGGACAATTCACCGCCAGCAATACAAATGGCACATGGCACTCACGTTGGGAGAGCAGTGAAGTTGCAGGTTTTGCATTTGCAACAAGTGCCAACAACATGACAACATCGGGCGATTACATTGCAGGCTACTCGGGACAATCACAATCATCGACATACACCATCACAGCCCCCGAAGGCTGGATGGTGACAGGCATGCAGTTCGACTATGTGAACACCGATGCCGGTTCCCATACCTTGAACCTTGCAATCGATGGCAAAACATACACCAGTTCATCGACAAAGCAATCGTTGAAGATGACCGTATCTGACCCACAGCGCACATTCTCGTTTGTGCAGAGCGGTGCAAACAAGGGTATTACATTCAGCAACTTCATTGTGACAATTGAAAAGGACACAAGAGTGCCCGAGGTTTCACAGGAGATTTTCACCACAGCGACATCGGGCGATATCCCTTACCGCATTCCAGCCATTGCAATGGCAAAGAATGGTGACTTGATTGCTGTTGCCGACTACCGCCACAGCCGTGCGGATATTGGTATGGCAAGCTATGGCCGCATCGACCTTCATGCACGCATAAGCAAGGACAACGGTGCAAATTGGACCGAGAAGTTCGCCATTGTAGAGGGCAAGGGTTCAAGCTCACCCGACTTCATGCACGTTGGTTTCGGTGACCCATGTATCGTAGCCGACCGCGAGAGCAACCGTGTCCTGGTCTTGAGCTGCGCCGGTAACGTATCATTCCCAAACGGTACACGCAACAACCACCAGAACATCGCGCGTTTCTACAGCGAGGATAACGGTGCAACATGGAGCGAGCCCGTAGACATTGCCGATGCAATATATGCAATGTGGGACCAGAGCAGCAACCACGGCCCTGTACGTGCAATGTTCATCGGTTCGGGAAAGATTCACCAGAGCCGTTACGTAAAGGTCAATGACTACTACCGTCTGTATTGCGCGGTGCTATTGAAGAACGTGAACGGCGTGAACACAAACTTCGTGCTCTACAGCGATGACTTCGGCGGCAGCTGGGATGTTCTTGGCGGCGTGGATAACGCTCCCGTTCCGAGCGGCGGCGACGAGCCTAAGGTCGAGGAGTTGCCGAACGGAAACATTGTCATCAGCTCACGTATCAACGGCGGACGTTACTTCAACATCTATACATTCACCGACAAGGATGCTGCAACAGGCTCATGGGGTAACATGGCTACATCGAACAGCGCCAACAATGGTGTGGTTGCACAGGGCAACAGCTGTAACGGCGAGATAATGATGGTGCCTGTAGTGCGCACCGAGGACAACAAGGAGATGTGGCTTGCATTGCAGTCACTGCCATTCGGTAACGGACGCGCAAATGTGGGTATCTACTACAAGGAGCTTGCATCGGGAGCCGACTACAACACTCCTGCAAACTTTGCAAAGAACTGGGACGGCCGTCACCAGGCATCGTTCATGGCATCGGCCTACTCTACAATGTGTTTCCAGAAGGATTCGACAATTGCTTTCCTCTACGAGGAGGACACATATGGCATCAATGCATACGGTGGCTACAACATCATGTACAAGAACTACAGCATTGAGCAGATTACAAACGGCAAATACACCGTGTTGAAAGGCCGTGAGCCCGAAGCACAGCCCGACCAGCCAAGCGATGCAACAATAGCACTTGTTGCCGAGGCAAAGAGCCTTATAAAAATCAAGGGTGTGGGTTACCCGAATGCACAGCCACGCGAGGTATTGGCAGCAGCCATTGCTATAGCCGAGGAGAACCCCACTGAGGCAGCAGGTGCTACACTTGAGGCTGCACTCGACGCATATCTTGGCACAACCGACGTTGCATTGCCTGCCGATGGCGAGAAGTACACAATAACCATGGTGGCAAAGAACGGCAACCGTTTCTACCTGAACTACACAGGCAGCGACATTGCCATGGTTGCACGTGGCGAGGAGGAGGAGTTGCCCGAGAGCGCACAGTTCCTTTGCAAGGATAATGGCGACGGCACCGTTACCCTCACAACAAACGACGGCAAGTATCTTGTATATCACTCAAGCTACAACGGAGTGAACTGGTTGCAGGGCAATGGCGACACCGACGGTTTGCAGGATAGCGAGGACGAGATGACAAGGATAACCTTTGCCAAGATGAGCAATGGCGGACAGGTTGCCGCAAACGACAACAAGCAGATTTTCGGCCTGCTCACATGGTACGGCAAACGCGGATACGACACCGGAAAGAACGAAGAGTGCTACGGCTATATGGTATTGAAGGCAGACGGCAGCAACTACGACGGTGCAAGCGCTCCGTTCTGGAACGAGAACTACTCATCGGCTTTTCTTGTGGAGAAGGTTGTTGAGCAGGGAGCACAGTACCGCATCAAATCGGTTTCACAGAACAAGTATCTGAACATTGAAAGCTACAATGCCAACAATGCGACAGGCCCCAAGGGTTCGGTAGGCCTTGCAGCTTATGCCGATGATAACCGCCAGATTTTCACTTTGGAAGATGCCGGCGACGACAAGTTCTACCTTGTATCGGCCGAGGGTTATTACATCGTTTGCCGCCAATGGAACATAGACGCAAGCAACGAGGGCGCGAAGTCACCGCTCGGCTTTGAGTACAAGAACGACACCGAGTTCTATATCATGAACGGTTCACAGTACTTCAAGGTTGGCCCCGTAGACGGTGATGCCAACAGCTACTACCCCTATTGCGACGCTCCTTTCAGCGCTGCCGAGCTGTGGGTACTGGAAGAGGCCGGCAATGCAACAGGCGTTGAAGAGGTAAAAAGTCAAAACGGAGAGGTGAAAGGTATCTACGACCTCAGCGGCCGCAAACTCAGTGAGATTACCGCCCCGGGCATATACATCATAGGCGGCAAAAAGGTGTTGGTTAAGTGATACTTTACAAACAGTAAGGTAAAGTAAAACCTAAAAATTCATTAAAAAGTGCAAGTGCTACAAGCATTTGCACTTTTTTTTGTATTTTAGCGAAAATTTATAAACCGTTATGAGAAGGATATTTACAACATACCTCATTGCCACGCTGTGCAGCGTGACAGCTGTGGCAATGAGCCAAATTGACAGCATTGCCTACAGGGCCATGCAGGTGGGACGCGTGATGCAGCAGGAGCGTGTCTATCAGCACTTTGACAACACCGCCTACTATCCGGGCGAGACAATGTGGTTCAAGGCATATACCACGTTCGGCACGAACGACCGTCCAAGCACAATGAGCAAGGTGCTTTATGTGGAGCTTGTTGCGCCCGAGGGCCATGTGGTGGAGCCACTTGAGGTTGTAAGCATTTCACCGGCCGACGGCGAGACTGTCGAGAAGCTTGAGCAGATTGTTGTTACATTCAATGTTCCTGTCGCACTCGATGAGACAAAAAGCATCAACCTTGCATCTGTTGAAGCATCCGATGTCACCCCTATTGAGGCATATGCCGGAAGATGGAAGATGGCAAGCAAGCTTTCAGAAGCACTTAAATATTATGCAACAGGAACAATAGAGATTTTCGATAATGGAGGTGCGCCTGCACTGCTTTGCAAGAACTTTGCCAATTTTGACCCCAAATTCGGATACGATGACTCGTTCATCATGTTCTACAACAGCGAGGACGGTAGCGTAACTCTCCCGGCACAGGAACTTGCCGATTTCTATTATGAAGGGGCATCGCACCCCACAGCCCTTTACCTTACCGACAGCCGAAAGACGGAGCCTGCACTGTACGAAGGCAAGCTCATAGGCCGAATGGAGAACGGCAATATCGTATTTGAAAATTCGCCGGAAAACAAGGACATTGCAGACTCGTTCGTATTCTACAGTACAACTTTGGACGGGCTCTCCCTTTTCAACGAGCTCGTCTGGACTCCTGCAGATAGAGTGGAAGAAATTGATTTGGTTTCTGCAAATAGGCAGTCCGTTGCAGGCCTTGTATCGGCAAGCATCAACCCCGACGACGCAACACAGCTCATCATCACCGTCAACCAGGCTCTTGCGAACGGTACTTACAGGCTCACTATTGAGGCCGGTGCAGTAGCAACAGCCGAGGGTGCAACCAACGAGACTATCATCTGCACCTACATCCTCAACGACCCAACAGGCATCGATGAGGTGAAAGGTGAACCAACGGTCGACGCAAGTCAAAGCGGAGAGGTTAAAGCTATTTACGACCTCACCGGCCGCAAGGTTGAAGGACCTACAAAGGGTATCTACATCATCGACGGCAAAAAGGTATTGGTCAAGTGATACTTTACAAGCAGTAAGGTTTTGTAAATGCTAAAAATTCATTAAAAAGTGCAAGTGCAACAGGCATTTGCACTTTTTTTTGTATTTTAGCGAAAATTTATAAACCGTTATGAGAAGGATATTTACAACATACTTCATTGCCACGCTGTGCAGCGTGGCAGCTGTGGCACAGAGCCAAATTGACAGCATTGCCTACAGGGCTATGCAGGTGGGACGCGTGATGCAGCAGGAGCGTGTCTATCTGCACTTTGACAACACCGCCTACTATCTGGGCGAGACTATGTGGTTCAAGGCATATACCACGTTCGGCACAAACGACCGTCCAAGCACACTGAGCAAGGTGCTCTATGTGGAGCTTGTTGCGCCCGAGGGCTATGTGGTGGAGACAAAGAAGTACAAGCTGGGTGACGACGGCACATGCCACGGAGAGTTTGAGCTGAACCCGCTGTTGCTGTCGGGCTACTATGAGGTGCGCGCCTACACACGATATATGCTCAACTGGGGCAAGGATGCAGTGTTCACACGTGTGTTCCCGGTGTTCGACAAGGTAAATGCCGACAATTGGGACTTCAAGAACATGCTCGACCGCCGCAGAGGCTACAACGAGCGCGGCGAGTGGAAAAGCGCGGAACTGCCCGATGCGACACTCGACTTTTTCCCCGAGAGCGGACACCTTGTCGATGGCATAGAGAGCAAGGTTGCCTTTGAACTGCGCGGCAAGGACGGCCTGTTCGGCGAGGAGAAGATTACTATTTTCGAGAACGACGCGAAGTTGCTTGAGTGCACACCGGTGCACGAGGGCAAAGGCACGTTCCACATTACCCCAAAGGCAAATGCCAAATACCGCGCCGAGGTTACAATGACCGACGAGGAGGGCAAGAGCAAGAAACACAAGTTCCCGCTGCCCGAGGTTAGCGAGGAGGGTGTGGTGCTGAGCGTTGCCGATGAGGGTGAGAACATAACCATAACTGCAAAGAACAACCTTGCCGGAAATGAAGAGCTTGGTGTGGTAATCCTCTACCGCGGAGCATTGGGATATTTCAAGAAGTTCAGTTCAGCCAACAGGACAATGAGTTATACCATAGCCAAAAAGGAACTTCCCGAGGGCGTGAACCGCGTAGTGCTCTACAATAACGCACACACACCGCTTGCCGAGCGTCAGTTCTTCATAACACACGACACTATGACGGCAAGTGACCGCGAAACGGTGAAGCTGAACATTACCGCCAACGGTTACCACACACACAACCTGTCGCCGAAAGCGGGTGAGAAGATTACATTGAAGGTAACACGCGACGATGGCGAGCCGATACCGCAGGATGCAAGCCTGTCACTCACGGCAATTGATGCCATTGGCAAGCAGGCGACATCGTATAGCCACAACATATACAGTTATCTGCTGCTGGGTTCGGAACTTAAAGGCTACATTCCCAATGCTGCACAATATTTCGACAGCACAAACAGCAAGCGCAAGGAGCAACTGGACCTGCTCATGCTCACCCATGGCTGGACATCGTATAACTGGCACATGCTCACACGCAACAAGATTGAGGATATGCAGCCCATCGAGCGCGGCATATCGCTGAAAGGAAAGTTCTACCAGAAACAGTCGAGCAAAGAATTAGGCAGCTACGGCAGTGCAAAGCTCACCCCGCAGTCCCACAACCTCACGCGCGTGGACATTGAGGGCGACAGCGGAAGAGTCACCGCATCGACATTCCGCACCGACAGCACGGGCGGTTTCATGATTGAGTTCGACGATTTCTACGGCACACGTATCGCAACCTTGCGCCCGCAGACGACGTTCAAGCACAGCGAGACAATATCGTACCAGTTTGCACTCGACCGCTACTACTCGCCCGACTTCCGCCTCTATGACTATTGGGAGCGCCACCTTGGCGAGGCCATGGCAAAGAGCACTGCCGACAGCCTTGTACGCATGAACCCGTTTGAATATATGCTCTCTTCGGTCGATGTAGTGGAGAAACGCAAGAAAGAGATAAACGAGCGCCCGCCACACAGCGAAATGCGCTTCAACTACCTCGATGAGTGGGAATATGCACAGGATGTTACATTCCTTGACCAGTTCAACACATACGAAGACGAGATATACCAGAATATAAAGGACAATGCACTTGTAGATGAGATGCCGGGAGTGATTGATGATGAAGCTTCTATTTTGGGCGAAATGAACATTGTACACGACATCGGACAGATTATCTCCATCGCCGACTCGACACGCGTAATGACAAAATATCTCGGCAACATGCGCATTGGCAAAAGCGCTTTCCCCATCACCAAAAAGCAGGAGTATGACCACACGCTCACGGCTGCCGATGTTGTGACAAGTGCCATGAAACGCCACAACTACAACTGGGCCTACTGGGTGCAGCTGATGGTGGTGCTTGGCGAATACAGCCCGTACACCGTGCCACAGCCCGACATGGAGTATCTGCGCGGCCTGCCCGATGCCGACAAAATGACCAACTTCAAGGAAATTGTAATACGCAGCGATGCCAAGACACGTGAACAGTTCGAGAACCGTGACACCTACTGGGCACCGCTTGCCAACATGCTCGACAACAAGACAGCGATGCAGAAGTTCTACCTTGGATTCCTGTCGCAGATGTATCTCTATGCCGGCAATGGCATTGACGGTTGCCCCGAGAGCCACCGTTTCCACAGCGCAATAAGCGATGCAAGCGGCGGCGGTATAAGCAACCCCACCAACCCCAACTATGTAGCCTGCCTTATCCCTTACAAAGAGGGTGAAAGGGAGAGGACCATTGTTCCTGAATTTGCAGCAACAGGCAGTTCGTTGCGCTACACATCGGTACAGGGTTACAGCGAAAGCAAGCAGTTCTATTCGCCCGACTACAGCAAGATGCAGCCACAAAAGGACGACTACCGCCGCACGCTCATTTGGGTACCCCGGGTTGAGATAAACGAAAATGGCGAGGCCATTGTAGAGCTCTACAACACAAACAACTGCAGCAACATTGTTGTTGACGTTGCCGGCCGCAACGGCACATCGCTATACAGCAATGACGCTGTAACAACCACAAGACTCAACGGTGCAAGCGAAAAGCAGAATGCACAACCACAGCAGAAAGCCGAACAGAAAGAGAGAACACTGTCTCCGGAAGAGGAGGCTGCCTGCGCCTGGGAGCACGAGAAGGGAGTAATCTACTTCAACAAAGGCAACTACAGAGATGCCATTACCATTTTTGCCGAACTGGTGCAGTACAAATATGCACCGTCGATGTACTATGTATCGCTTTGCTACCGCGACGGCAAGGGAGTGGACAAGAACCCGGTAAATTCAATGAAGTTCCTGTTGGAGGCCGCGAAACGCGGATATGCGGCAGCGCAGTACGACCTTGCCATGGAGTTTGCAAAGGGCGATATCATTGAACGCAATGACTCGCTCGCGCATCACTGGTACGAGACAGCAGCAGCCAACGAGGAGCCACGCGCACTGCTTGAGATGTCGCATCGCTACCGCGACGGCAAGAGCGTTGCACAGGACAACGAAAAAAGCATCGAGCTGCTTGCACGCGCCGCCGGGTTGAAAGAGCCCGATGCATCGTATGAATATGCCATGCACCTGATTGCAGGAGGCAATGACGGAACCGCATATATGGAAACGGCTGCCGATTTGGGCAACGAAAAAGCCATGATTCATATGTTCGATTACCTTGACGGGCAGAAGAAGTATGACGAGGCATACAGGTATGCCAAGATGCTGTCCGACGCTGGCAACCACGAGGGTACAAGGCGAGTTGCCGACTACTACCTGGAGGGCAAAGGTGTGTCGCGCGACAAGCGCCTTGCAAAAGACCTCTACTACGAAGCGGCAAGAGCCGGCAACAAGGAGGCCAAGGAGAAGCTGCGAGGGCTGTAACTGCAGTACGTGCTGCAAAGAAAGTACATCCCATAACACATTAAAAAGTGTTGCAGGCTTTGAAAGCCGATACATTTTTTGTTATTTTGCAAAAGCGAACAAGAAACAATGGAAAAAAGCGACAACAAATATTACAGTACCCTGCAGTTGCGATGCGAACCAATCGAGTGCGTAAGGATTGGCTTCGTAGGGCTTGGCGTACGTGCCAAACGTGCTGTGCACCGCATGATGCACATCGAAGGCTGCAAGGTTGTTGCTTTGTGCGACCTTGTAGAGGAGAACATCAACGATGCGAAGAATATAATTGCAGAGTACGGACACACCACCCCTGCAACATTCACCGGCACTGATGGATGGAAACAGCTTTGCAAGCAACCCGACATTGACCTTGTTTATATATGTACCGACTGGGCAAGCCATGCCGACATTGCAGTCTACGCAATGCAACAGGGCAAACACGTTGCCACCGAAGTGCCGGCAGCAACAACAGTCGCCGATTGCTGGCGGCTTGTCGACACAGCCGAGCAGACACTGCGCCACTGCATAATGCTGGAGAACTGCTGCTACGACGAGTTCGAGCTTTGCACAATAAACATGGCAAGACAGGGTGTACTTGGAGAAATTGTACATGCCGAGGGCTCATACCTTCACGACCTGCGTGAACGCATATCCACAAACGACAACGGCGAACGCAGATGGAGCAACTGGCAGGTGGAATTCATGAGCAGGCACAACGGCAACCCCTACCCCACACACGGCCTTGGCCCCATTGCTCTTGCAATGGACATAAACCGTGGCGACAGAATGAAGAGCATTGTATCGGTATCTTCGAAAAGGATTGGCGGCGAGGATGCAGGAAACCTCAGCGGCACAATGAACAGTTCGCTAATCACAACAGAAAAGGGCAAGACAATACTTGTGCAGCACTGCATTTCGCTGCCACGACCATATAGCCGCGCTTTTCTTGTGAGCGGCACCGAGGGCTTTGCACAGAAATATCCTGTTCCCATGTATGCTTTTGCGCCCGACAGCGAAAATATAATTGCCGGCAATGCATGCGATGAGATTGTGGAGAAATACAAGCATCCGTTTGTTGCCGAATACAAGAAACGCGGAGAGGAGCTATGCGGCCGCCGCTGGATTGACTATGCAATGGACTGCCGTCTGATACATTGCCTGCGCAACGGTTTGCCACTTGACATGAACGTATATGACGCAGCACTCTGGAGTTGCCTTGTGGAGTTGACCGATACCTCGGCCAACAATGGCGGCGCACCTGTTGAAATCCCCGACTTCACACGTGGGAAGTGGCAAGGACTATAACAACAGTAACGACATATATAAGTAAGCATTTTTTTACTTTTAACCGTTCATTTTCAACGTCCAACATTCCTATTCTGTAATATTTTTTCATCATTCCTACATTTTTTGTCAATTCCATTTTGCCATATTGTTAAAAAACAGTAATTTCGCGCTCCGTTTTGAGAAAACACTTTTTAACAATATATAAATAATTATGAAATTTAAATTTTTGATGTTTGCGTTGGTTGTTGCTTTCGCCGCAACAATTAATGCTCAGGAAGCAACAGAGAAGGAAATCAAGTGCGAAAGATGTGAGAACGCTGCTGCAGGTCCAAAAGCTGCTGTAAAGGGTGCCGGTGCAAAGGAGGCTGTGAAGCTTGCAGGTCCTAAGGCTGCAGGTCCTAAGGCTGCCGTGAAAGGTGCCGGTCCTAAAGCTGCAAAGAGAGAGGCGGGTCCTAAAGAGGCTATCAAGCTTGCAGGTCCAAAGGCTGCAGGTCCAAAGGCTGCTGTAAAAGAGGCCGGTCCTAAAGCCGCAGGTCCAAAGGGTGCTCCGGGCAAGGCTGCCGTTAAGGGTGCAGGTCCTAAGGGTACAAGAGACCTTGCAGGTCCTAAGGGTGCCGGTGCAAAGGGCGCTCCGGGCAAGGCTGCCGTAAAGGGCGCAGGGCCTAAGGCTGCAGGTAGCAAGGCCGATGCCAAGGCAGAGGCTAAGGCTGCAAAAGCTGCCGAGAAAGCTGCAAAGAGCCAGGCAAAGAAGATTGAGAAGCAGAACAAGGCTGCAGAGAGAATGCGCAAGGAGGCTGCAAAAAACTAATTTCAACTCTACAATAAAAAAAGACATCAACTTCAATTGCGAAGTTGATGTCTTTTTTTATCGTTTCTCTGTTACCTTATTCAGCCACAGGGCGTATTGAATAACCTAAACGGCGCATTGCAGTTTTTACATTTGGAGAATATGATTGACCGGGACTGCCAATAAACATTTCGAGGCTACAAGCATACGCATAATCATCGGGGGAAACGGTACTTGACCAATAGCACATCCATCCGAGCAGGACGTTACCCGTGCTTCCTTTATATGACGCAGCCGGGAGGAATATGCATCTGCCGTTAGGACCTTTGACCTTGAGACCAAGCATACCATTCACTTTTACACTTTCAAAAGTACAGTTGTCACAAAGTTCCTGCATCTCAGCTTTTGTAGGCATGCGCCAGTCGCCACCCCATTTACTGTGGGCAACATCATCACCCAGGTCAAGAGTTTTTTTGTCGTCGTGCCCATTATATCTTGTCATATATTCATCCGTTCCATTACACAACCGATAGTTTTCCCATCTTGTAAAATTGGTTTTTTCTTCGGTTTCACCCCATGCGTAATGCACTCCTTTATCATAGATTTCTGTTGCGCCCACATTGCAGGTCGCCCATTTCAAGCCGCTTGGCAAGCCCAAATTGACAAACTCATGCCCGTCTACCGAGCCGCTTGACACAAACGGATAAGTAAATTTAGCCACCAGCACAACACTCCTGCTGACAACAAATGTATAGGTTGCATCCGTGCTCACGGGGTTGGCATCGTCACCAACGAACCAACCTATAAATTCATAGCCCTCGTCGGGGGTGGCAACAACCTCCAGACTGTTTCCTTTGAGTATGGTCACCGCAGTTCCAATATAGTTGGTAATCGCAACCTTACCATTACCATCGCTCTCGACGACAATTTCGCAAATAGGAGAATCCATTTCATTCTCGTTCCCGTCACATGAGACAAGAAGTGCCGAAAAAGCGACAACAAGCCCTAAAAGAAGTGAAAAATACCTTTTCATAGTTTATTGTTCATTTAAGTTATTTTTGCGAATATAAGAAGATAAATCTTAAATAAACAATTCAAACTATAGCATATTATTCAACACAAATAGTTTAAAAAGAGAAGGATATCTACACCCTCCGTGCCCTGAAATGCACTGCGGCAGATATTATGAGCGTGAGTACACCGCCAAGAACGTATGCCAAGGCACGGTTCTCCATGCCACACATCATTGGGGAGATGAAGATATATGACGAGCATACGTATGTCATTATCAAGGCCGGCAACATACCTATCAATACAGGTTTCTTTTCACGGAACAGATATACCGCGATACACCACAGAGTGAAGACAGCCAATGCCTGGTTGCACCATGCAAAGTAGCTCCATATTGTCTGGAAAGGCAAAGCAAAGATGATGACAAGCGCCAAGACAAACAGCGGCAGAGAGACAAGCACTCTCTTGTGCAGGCTCTTCTGGGAAATGTTGAGCATATCCGCCACTATGAGCCTTGCGCTGCGGAAAGCAGTATCGCCCGATGTGACAGCACAGCCCACCACACCCACAAGAACACATGCCGCAACTACTGGGCCAAGAGTAGTCCCGGTTATAACATCGACCATCTTTGCAGCACTACCGCCATATTGGGCAATGGCAGCATTGAGTCCCTCTACACCGCCCCAGAACGCCATGCCTATGGCAGCCCAGATGAGTGCAATGATGCTCTCGGCAATCATGGCACCATAGAATATGCTGCGCGCCTGTTTCTCATTGGTCATGCAGCGCGCCATCATTGGCGACTGCGTAGCATGGAAGCCCGACAATGCTCCACACGCAATGGTTGTAAAGAGCATTGGCACGATGGGGAACTTATGTGGTTCGGCAATGCAGTTCCTGAGCGATGTAAGTTCGGGTATGGGATAGATGTCGCTTTTTGTCAGCAGGATGAAAAGAATGCCAAATGCCATGACAAGCAATGCCACGCCGAACACGGGATAGAAACGGCCTATAATCTTATCTATCGGCAGCAGGGTTGCAAGTATATAATAGACAAGTATCACGGCAAGCACTGCAAAGAGCTCCCACGTCGTGGTTCCGAAGGCGACCACTTCGAGCGAGGGCAATGAGATATTGGATGCTATGAGCACCGCGGGCTGAGACATGAAGACCGCACCTACAAGTACCATGAGCAAAAGCGAGAAGAGTCGCATTATCTGTTTTGTGCCGCCGCCAAGATATTTGCCTATAATCTCGGGCAGGCTGAGGCCGTTATTCTTCAGGGATATTACACCGGCAATAAAATCGTGCATGGCACCCATGAATATGCCGCCGAGCGTTATCCACAGAAACGCTACAGGACCATAGGCAGCACCAAGCAATGCACCGAAAATTGGACCGAGGCCGGCGATGTTGAGCAACTGAATGAGGAACACCTTCCAGCGTGGCAGGGGAAGATAGTCGACACCGTCGTACATGGTTTTTGACGGAACGGGATTCGCTGGGTTTATACCGCAAGTCTTTTCGAGGTACTTGCCGTAGGTGAAATATGAAGCTACAAGCGCCGCAAGGCAAATAAGGAATGTTATCATAGTTTTATCATTTATTCAATTTTATCTTGTCCCCCTCTATTATAATCTTTTCATCGTCGCAAAGTTCGCGCAACAGGGTTTTCAAATTCTCGCGGGTGAGCCACAAGTTGTCCAGTTCGGCAAGCGGATGCAGTTCCCCGTCGGAGAGCAGCTGCATAATGCCCTGCAACGGTGGCTGTGGCGGTTCAACAGCAGTGCGCGCACGCTCGTCGGCGCAGACATCGCAACAGCCGCAAGGTGCGGCATCCTTCTCGCCAAAATACTCAAGCAGCACCTTGCTGCGGCACTTTTCGCGCCCTGTGGCATAGGCAATGACAGCATTGAGCCTGTCGCCGAAGATTGCCCTGCGCTCATCGTACACCGCACGTTCAAAACGCAAGTCACTGCCAAGAACGCGATGACGTGTAAAGGTTATTATGGGACACTTCTTCGATGGGGCATACTGCACCAGGCGCTTGCTGTGCAGCGAGACCAGAATCTCGTACATGCGGTGGCGCGACAGCTTGGTAATGCGCGACAGATAGCGCTCATCGATGAACGCAAAGTCATTGAACAGGCCGCTGTAGTTGCGCAGTATGGCATTTATGAGTGTCTCATAATCGGCAGGCAGCCCCTTGAAGCGGTAGAGCGAATCCTTGTCTACAATGAAACGTACGCGCGAGGCATACTCCATCTCCTCGACATATTCAAGATACCCCATGCGGGTGAGCAGACGAAGGGCGCTGTCGGTCTGCAACGTGGGTCGGTGGTATTTCTTGCAGAAATCGCCCAACGAGAACTCAAAGGTGCAGTCGAGGCCATCGCCAAGTGCCATGCTATAGTAGTAGCATATCTCGTCATACACCTCGCGGATGAAATCCTGCGGCGGGTAGTTGTCGGATAGACGGCGAGCTACCACTTGCTTGTCAATGCGGCTGAAGAGCGTGACGGCATAGGCCTTCTCGCCATCGCGTCCTGCACGGCCGGCCTCCTGGAAATAGGCCTCTATGGAGCTTGGCAAGTCAATGTGCACCACAAGGCGCACATCGGGTTTGTCGATACCCATTCCAAAAGCATTGGTAGAGACCATTACACGCGCCTTGCCCGTCTTCCAGGCCTCTTCCTTGGCATCCTTGCTCTCGGGCGACAGGCCGGCATGGTAAAACTCGGCAGTGATGCCGTTGGCGGTGAGGAACTCACAAACCTCTTTCGTCTTCTTGCGATTGAGGGCATAGACGATTGCCGACCCGGGAACGCGACCCAGGATATGAAGCAGCTCGGCTGCCTTGTTCTCGGTATTGCGCACTACATAGGCAAGATTCTTGCGCCCGAAACTCATGCGGTAGCAGTTCTTCTCGCGGAAATTGAGTTGTTGCTGTATGTCGTCGACCACCTCGGGGGTTGCAGTTGCCGTGAGCGCAAGCAGCGGTGCAGAGGGGAAGATGTCGCGCAGTTCGGCTATGCGCCTGTATGCAGGGCGGAAGTCATGCCCCCACTGCGAGATACAGTGTGCCTCGTCGACCGTTATCAGGCTGACATTGACACGTCTTATCTTTTTAAGGAAGAGTTCCGAGCCTATGCGCTCGGGCGATATGTAGAGGAATTTGTAATCGCCGAAGATGCAGTTTTCGAGTGCGGTGACAACCTCGCTTGTCTTCATACCGGTGTATATTGCCGTAGCCTTTATTCCACGGCTGCGCAGGTTGGCAACCTGGTCTTTCATAAGTGCGATGAGCGGCGTCACCACAATACAAAGGCCTTCGCCGGCCAATGTGGGCACCTGGAAGGTGATACTTTTGCCGCCACCCGTAGGCATAAGGCCGAGGGTATCTCTCCCTCGGCCTATACTTTCGATTATATCGCGCTGAATGCCACGAAAATCGTCATATCCCCAATATGTCTTAAGGATTTCGCGATACTTCATCGGGGGTGAAAGATTGATTATCGTGTCACCTTTGTGTTTATACTCTCAATCTGCAGCTGCACCTCGCCATGCTTGTAGGTGTTGTCCTCGAGGGTGTAACAGATGTCGAACGACTGCTTGGACTTGATGTATTTTGCCTGGCGGCTCTGCCCGAAAGCAATACCGTTGAGTATGGTGTTCGACTTGTTGTCGACCAGTTCGAGCTTGATGTGCTCCTGTTTGCGGCCCACAACCTTACTTGTGCCATAGTCGCACACGTTGCAGGTGCAGAACACCGGCTTGGGGTTCTCGGGACCGTGAGGTGCAAACTTCTTGAGGTCGTTGAAGAAACGGCGTGTTATCTGCTGGAACTCAAGCTCGGCATCAATCTCAATGACAGGTTCTGTCTGCTCGGGCAATATATTGTCGGTCACGAACTCCTCGAAACGCTTTGCAAAAGCCTCGATGTTCTCGACCTTGAGCGAGAAGCCTGCAGCATATGTGTGGCCACCGAAATTGTCGAGCAGGTCGCGGCAACTCTCCATGGCTCTGTAGACATCGAATCCCGTAACCGAACGTGCCGAGCCCGTTGCCATGTCACCGGTGCAGGTTATAACCACCGCGGGGCGATGATACACCTCGGTGAGGCGCGATGCCACAATGCCTATGACACCACGGTGCCAGTCGGGGTTGAAGATTACGATGGCACGGCGCTCGTCAAAGCTCTCAAGCCCCTCGACAATGTGGTTGGCCTCCTCGGTCATGTTCTTGTCGAGTTCCTTGCGCGCCTCGTTCATCTCGTTTATCTGGTGGCTCATTGCAATGGCCGCCTTCAGGTTGTTCTCAATGAGCAAATCGACAGCAACCTTGCCCTGCTGCACACGGCCCGATGCATTGATGCGAGGACCAATCTTGAAGATGATATCGTTGATGCTTATCTCCTTCTCATTGAGGCCACAGACATTGATGATGGCCTTGAGACCAACGCTTGGACTGTGGTTGAGCTGCTTTATGCCGTGGAAGGCAAGAATGCGGTTCTCGCCCATGATGGGCACAAGGTCCGACGCTATGCTCACGGCAACAAGGTCGAGCAGCGGGTATAACTGGTCGGCAGGGATGCCGTTGTCCATGGCAAAGGCCTGCATGAACTTAAAGCCCACACCGCAGCCCGAGAGGTGCGGATAGGGGTAGGTTGAACCCGCAAGCTTGGGGTTCAGGATAGCAACGGCACAGGGCAGCTGTTCATCGGGCACATGGTGGTCGCACACAATGAAGTCAATGCCCAGCGACTTGGCATAGGCAATCTCTTCAATGGCCTTGATGCCACAGTCGAGCACGATAATGAGCTTCACTCCGGTGGAGTGGGCATAATCGACACCGCGCTTGGAGATTCCATAGCCATCCTCGTTGCGGTCGGGGATGTAGTAGTCTATGTTAGACGAAAACTGTTGCAGAAACTTATAGACCAGAGCAACGGCCGTGGTGCCGTCGACATCGTAATCGCCATATACAAGTATGCGCTCTTTTTTTCCAAGAGCCTTGTTCAGGCGGCGCACAGCAACATCCATGTCGTTCATGAGGAACGGATTGTGGAGTTGGCTAAGCTTCGGGCGGAAAAAGTTCCTTGCTTCGGCAACAGAAGTGATACCCCGCTTCACGAGCAGCGAGCAGAGCACCGGGCTCATCTCCAGCTCGGCCGACAGCATTGCAGCCTGAGCACCCTGCTCGGGTGTAAGAGGTTCGTATTTCCAATTCTGTTCCATATATATTATTTTTATTTTTTCATTGCAAAGCGAGAACCATCCTTATCAACAACAGCAACACTCATCACGTTCATAGAACCGGCTATGCCGGAAAGCGCGTCCAAAACCGGGGCTGATGCAAAAATGCCCTATTACGCGCAAGATAATTCTCTCAATTTGTAAAGATACGGAAAAAGTATAATAAAAAAACAGAGAATACGCAAAATTTTGCGTATTCTCTGTTTTTACACAACGGCACGCCCTTCGATTGCCGTAAAAGAGGATTATGCAACACCCTATCAGTTGTACATGAAGCGTTTGATGCTCTGCTTGGGAGTCTTCTCAAAAGGCTCCACGCGCATCTCGCACAGGCTTATCTGGCTATATGCCGGCAACTTGGCATTTAGGGCAAACACCTGACGCTCCACCTCGGCACGTTTCTCCTCGTCCGCAGCCGTCTCCTTGTCGAGCACCACCAACGCAACAATAGCGAACTTGCGGCTCACAACAAGCGACTCAACCACCATTGGAAGGCTGTTTATAAGCTCTTCAATCTCCTCGGGGTAGATATTCTGTCCGCTGCCGGTGAGAATCATGTTCTTGCAACGTCCCTTGATGTAGATGTGCCCCTTGCGGTCTCGTATGGCCATATCACCGGTCTTGAGCCAGCCGTCACTTGTGAAGGCGGCAGCCGTAGCCTCGGGGTTATTGTAATAGCCCTCGGTGACAACATCGCCGCGTACCTGAATTTCGCCCGGGATTCTTGCCGGGTGCGGAGAGTCTATGCGAACCTCTATAGTGGGAGCAGCTATGTCACCACCGTTGCCAATCATGGGATGCGACCATCCCTTGTAGCTGATGAGCGGACCGCACTCGGTCATGCCGTAGCCCACCGCATATGGTATCTTGAGCAGGCGCATAACATCATCGACATCCTTGCCAATGGCTGCACCACCCACAAAAAGTCCTGCGTATTCAATATTCTCGCCGAACACAGACATAACCTTCGAGCGCACTTTCCTTATTATGAGCGAGCGCAAGCCGGGAATTGCAAGCAACAAACGCATCGCCGGTTTCCTGAGCACAGGAATCACCTTTGAACGGAAAATCTTTTCAATGAGCAACGGCACGGTGATGAACATGAAAGGTTTCACATCGGCCAATGCTGCAAGCAAGCGCGCCGGAGTGGGCTTTGCTGTGAGAATATTAAGGTGACAACCACCCGCAAGTGTAAAGATAAAGTCGAAAGATAAACCCATTATATGAGCGAGAGGGAGCATTGAGAGCACCTTGCCATCCTTCTTTTGGCAGATGACCCTGCGGGCAACCTCAATGTTACCAGAGATGGATTTTGCACGCAGCATGACACCCTTGGGAGCACTGCTTGTCCCCGATGTATAGCTGATGAGCGCAAGTCCCTCAACGTCATCCTTGCAGTAGTTCACATCTTTTGCAGCCACACCGCTTGGGAATCGTTTTGCAAAGGCGCTCTTTGCATCGGCACACATCTTGACGAGCTCCTTTGACGAGCCGGCCACAGCTTCCAACGATACGACATCCACAAGACCCCGGAAGTCTTTGAATGTCTCGAACAGCGGCAACACACCGTCACGTGAGAGGCCGTCGTATATCTGCCTGTCGAGCAAAAGCAGCTTGCTGCCCGACAGGCGGGTGAGATCGGCAACATTGCTTGGAAGGAAATCGGGCAAAAGAGGCACTGCCACTGCGTCATAGGACACTATGGCAAGGAAAGAGATACACCACTCTGCCGAGTTCTTCGCGCAAAGCGCAACCTTGTCGCCCCTCTTTATTCCACACTCTTTGAACAGCAGATGCATTCTCTCCATAGATGCTGCCATCTGGCCATAAGTATAGGTATTTGCTCCATAATTGGACACCGCAGGCTTGTCCCAGTTTTTCTTGATTGCTTCGTCAACGTAATTTAAAAAGTGAACCATATATAAGTATTTTAATTTTATACACCTTCAACATCAACCGTTTAATTTTTCATCAAACAGTCTTTTAACATTGCAAAGGTATTGAAAAGAGAGGAAACAGACTCTAAAATTGCACATTTTAACCCTATTTGTGCAATTATTGAGAAAAACCACGATTTTTACAACATAATTTTTAACATTAGTTCACAATTTTAACCTACATTGCTTAAATAAAAGGGATAACAGAAATAAAAAAACAAACTGACAAGCAAAACACAAAAAGCTCTCCCCTTTGCAAACTATAGGGGCTAAAAAAGGCGGCCCACAAACGTGAGCCGCCTTGTAAAAACAAGAAAGGATATATTACTTGATACCCAACTTCTTGCGGATATCCTTTGGAATAGCGTTCTTGTGAACAACGATATTCATTGTCTTGTAGCGCGCAAAAGCCTTTGAAGCATACCAGATACCTTTGTATGTACCGGCCTCGCCCCATGAGTTCTTGACCATGTAGTACTCTACACCGTTCTGGTCCTTAGCGATACCGTAAATCTGCATACCGTGGTCGTCTGTTGTCTCCCAGTTATCGTAAGCAATCTGACGCTCCTCCTGTGTACACCACTTCTCTGTTGGGTTTGGAGTGTTCTTCTTCTCCTCCTCGCTGAGGTTAAGCCATCTTGCCATGTCAGAACCCTGAAGGTCGGCACCATTGGCATCGGCAGGCATCACCGCCTTGCCATCGCGCGTAAAGCCCTTCTCGCTCACGTCGCTACCCCATGCAATGGTGTAACCCTCCATGATGGCATTGTCAAACACCTGCATCAACTCATCGATGGGGAGGTTGTATGACTGTGCCCAACGCCAGTTGTCCTGAATCTCAAGAACGAATGGCTTGTAGAATGGGTGGTGTGTGTAAGATGTCAAAGAGATGTAGTCGGCAGCATTCAGACCGAGTGACTGGTAGAATGATGCAGGAGTGTACTCCTTGCCATTGTAAGTGAACTTCTCGGGACGCTCGCCAAGGTAGATGTCGTGAACAGCCTCGATAGCCTTCTTCCAGAGTGGCTGACCCTCGGGGTCTACCTGCAAGCTGCGGTGCTTGCCCTTTGCAATAGCTGCAACAACAGCGTCGCTCACTGCAGAAAGCTCGTTGTGGTTGCTGAGTTCCTTGCCGTACATTACACCGGGGCGCATCTCGGCCTCGGGAACGAGACCGAATGTCTCCATACCATAGATTACATCGTAGAATGAACCGCCCTGTGAGAAAGAGACATCGCCATGAGTGCGCACTGCCTTGTCGGCACGGTCGAGGTAAGTGTTGTGAACGATATACATCTCAGAGAAATCGTACTCGCCCTTACCCATGCGCAGAAGTTCTGACTCAATGAATGCCAATGATGAATAGCACCAGCAAGTACCTGCCTGGTTCTGGTTTTTGATGCTTGTGATAGGGTTCTCCTTCACAACTGTAAATTCAGGAGCAGTCTCCTGTGCTACCGCGCCAAAGCCTACGAAAGCAAGCGCAGCCAATAAAAGATTCTTCTTCATAGTATAAATAGGTTTAATGTCGTTTTTTACTCTGCCACTACATCGGTGTTACCCTTGATAGCCTCAGCAATCTTTGCTTCGAGCTCCTCGGCAAGTTCCGGATTGTCGGCAATGAGAGCCTTTGTGCGGTCGCGGCCCTGCGCCAGCTTGGTATCGTTGTAGCTGAAGAACGAGCCGCTCTTCTTGATGATGCCGTACTGTACGCCCAAGTCTACGATTTCGCCTGTGCGTGAGATACCCTCGCCGAACATGATGTCGAACTCGGCCTTGCGGAACGGAGGAGCAACCTTGTTCTTCACAATCTTCACACGCACAGAGTTACCTATTGCATCCTCGCCATCCTTAATCTGGCTCACGCGACGGATATCGAGGCGCACCGATGAGTAGAACTTCAATGCGTTACCGCCGGTTGTTGTCTCGGGGTTACCGAACATTACACCAATCTTCTCGCGCAACTGGTTGAAGAAGATACAGGTTGTCTTTGTCTTGCTTATAGCAGATGTGAGCTTACGCAATGCCTGTGACATGAGACGCGCCTGCAAGCCCACCTTATTGTCACCCATCTCGCCCTCAATCTCGGCCTTTGGAGTAAGCGCCGCAACAGAGTCGATTACGATGATGTCGATAGCCGATGAACGTATAAGCTGCTCGGCAATCTCAAGCGCCTGCTCGCCGCAGTCGGGCTGCGAAATCAACAGGTTGTCGATATCCACACCAAGTTTCTGCGCATAGAAGCGGTCAAAAGCGTGCTCGGCATCGATGATGGCTGCAATGCCACCCATCTTCTGCGCCTCGGCAATAGCGTGTATTGCAAGTGTTGTCTTACCCGAAGACTCGGGACCGTAAATCTCGATTATACGGCCACGTGGAAAACCGCCCACACCAAGTGCGGCATTCAGGCCCACCGAACCGGTAGGAATGACATCAATCTCCTCAAAACTGTCATCGCCAAGCTTCATTATAGAACCCTTGCCGAAGTTCTTCTCTATCTTATCCATCGCCGCCTGCAAGGCACGCAGTTTCTCACTGCCGGCGATGTTGTCAAGTTCTTCTTTCTTTGCCATTTTCAAATTATTTCATTTTAGGAAGGGCGGGCAAACACCGCCCCTACATTTGCGATTTACAACTCCAAATCCTTGTCAAACTCCTCGTGCCAAGGCAAACCATGAATGTTGAGCTGCTCCATGAATGGATCCGGGTCGAACTGCTCTACGTTCCAAACACCGGGCTTGCTCCAGATACCCTTGAGGAACATCATTGCACCAATCATTGCAGGAACACCGGTTGTGTAGCTTACACCCTGCATGCCGGTCTCCTTGTAGGCCTCCTGGTGGCTGCAGTTGTTGTAGACATAGTATGTGTGCTCCTTGCCGTCCTTGATACCACGGATGCGGCAACCGATTGATGTCTCGCCCTCGTAGTTCTCGCCCAATTCCTGTGGATTGGGAAGCACAGCCTTGAGGAACTGCAGAGGAACAATCTTCACAACCTCTTCGCCGGTACCGTCGGCCTTTGGTGCCTTGTACTCCACCTCGTCGATGCGGCTCATGCCTATGTTCTGAATAACATCCAGATAGGTCAGATACTGCTGACCGAAGGTCATCCAGAAACGGGCACGCTTAATGGTCGGGAAGTTGATTACAAGGCTTTCAATCTCCTCGTGATGCAAAAGATAGCTCTCGCGTGGACCGATGTTAGGATATGTAATTGGCTGATGAATCTCCATTGGTTCGGTCTCAATATACTTTCCATCCTGGTAGTAAAGTCCCTTCTGAGTGATTTCACGGATATTGATTTCGGGATTGAAGTTGGTAGCGAATGCCTTATGATGGTTTCCGGCATTGCAGTCAACGATATCAAGATAGTGGATTTCGTCGAAATAGTGCTTTGCAGCATAAGCGGTATACACGCTGGTCACACCCGGGTCGAATCCGCAACCCAAAATGGCGCAAAGACCGGCCTTTTCAAAGCGCTCGCGATAAGCCCACTGCCAACTGTACTCGAAGTGAGCCTCATCCTTAGGCTCGTAGTTGGCGGTATCAAGATAGTTGCAACCTGTCTGCAAACAAGCCTCCATGATAGTGAGGTCCTGATAAGGCAAGGCCAGGTTCATCACGATATCGGGTTTGTATGAGCCAAGCAGTTCCACAAGCTGTTCCACACTGTCAGCATCAACCTGTGCTGTCTGCACGTTTGTTCCGTACTTCTTGTTAAGCACGTCAGCCAATGCATCGCACTTCTTTTTTGTACGACTGGCAATCATTATTTCGGTAAACACCTCTGTATTCTGGCATACCTTATGTGCCGCAACAGTTGCCACGCCTCCGGCTCCTATAATCAGAACTTTTCCCATTTTACTGAACGATTAAAAGTTGATAAATATCTTAATTATATTATTGTTTCACTCACAAGCACATTGCACAGCACAGACTATGCAATGTACATTTTCACAAAAGTAATACAAAAAAAACATAAATGCAACGGTGAAACCGCAAGCGGGATTACTTTTTTTTGGAAAGCACACAAATAAAACATTCTCACTTGACACATTGCCGACAGCGAATATGCCACAGACAACCAAAATATGACACAATGTCACACAATTTTATCCCATTTGACAGTAAACAGTGCCACAAAAGCAGAGTGTGACAAAACAAATCAATCAAAAACCCTTTGGCATGCACTTTGTTTAATATTTAGCAGAAGCGGCTGCGAGGCGGCTGCAAGTAAACACGATTAATAACAAATAAAAAATAATAGAATTATGGGAAAAATTATTGGTATCGACTTGGGTACAACCAACTCATGTGTTGCAGTTTTTGAGGGCAACGAGCCTGTAGTAATCACAAACAGCGAGGGCAAGCGCACCACTCCATCAATTGTCGCTTTCGACAACAACGGCGAGCGCAAGATTGGTGACCCTGCAAAGCGTCAGGCTGTGACAAACCCACAGCGCACAATCTTCTCTATCAAGCGTTTCATGGGTGAGAACTGGGCACAGGTGAGCAAGGAAATCTCACGCGTTCCTTATAAGGTGGTTGAGGAGAACAACATGCCACGCGTTGACATCGACGGCCGTCTCTACACTCCACAGGAGATTTCTGCAATGATTCTGCAGAAGATGAAGAAGACTGCCGAGGAGTATCTTGGCCAGGAGGTAACAGAGGCTGTCATCACAGTTCCTGCTTACTTCAGCGACAGCCAGCGCCAGGCAACCAAGGAGGCAGGCCAGATTGCAGGTCTCGAGGTTAAGCGTATCGTGAACGAGCCTACAGCCGCAGCTCTTGCCTACGGTGTCGACAAGGCTAACAAGGACATGAAGATTGCCGTGTTCGACCTTGGTGGCGGTACATTCGATATCTCAATCCTTGAGTTCGGTGGCGGTGTGTTCGAGGTACTCTCGACAAACGGTGACACTCACCTTGGTGGTGACGACTTCGACCAGGTTATCATCGACTGGCTTGCAAGCGAGTTCAAGGCCGAGGAGGGTGCAGACCTCAAGGCAGACCCAATGGCACTCCAGCGTCTGAAGGAGGCTGCCGAGAAGGCAAAGATTGAGTTGTCATCAACAACATCAACCGAGATTAACCTTCCTTATATCACAGCCGTAAACGGTATGCCAAAGCACCTTGTAAAGACCTTGACACGTGCGAAGTTCGAGTCATTGGCACACAACCTTATCCAGGCTTGCCTTGAGCCTTGCAAGAAGGCAATGAGCGACGCAGGCCTCAGCAATGCCGATATCGACGAGGTAATCCTTGTAGGTGGTTCAACACGTATCCCTGCAGTGCAGAAGGTTGTAGAGGATTTCTTTGGCAAGGCTCCTTCAAAGGGTGTTAACCCCGACGAGGTTGTTGCAGTGGGTGCAGCCATCCAGGGCGCAATCCTCAACAAGGAGGGCGGCGTGAGCGACATCGTATTGCTCGACGTTACTCCACTCTCAATGGGTATCGAGACATTGGGTGGTGTGATGACAAAGCTCATCGATGCCAACACAACAATCCCTTGCAAGAAGAGCGAAACATTCTCAACAGCTGCCGACAACCAGACCGAGGTTACCATCCACGTACTCCAGGGCGAGCGTCCAATGGCAAACCAGAACAAGTCAATCGGCCAGTTCAACCTCACAGGCATTGCCCCTGCACGCCGCGGTGTTCCACAGATTGAGGTAACATTCGACATCGATGCCAACGGTATCCTCAAGGTATCGGCAAAGGATAAGGCTACCGGCAAGGAGCAGGCAATCCGCATCGAGGCATCATCAGGCCTCAGCAAGGAGGAAATCGAGCGCATGAAGCAGGAGGCCGAGGCAAATGCCGATGCCGACAAGAAGGAGCGCGAGAAGATTGACAAGCTCAACCAGGCCGACTCAATGGTGTTCCAGACAAAGAACCAGTTGAGCGAGCTCGGCGACAAGATTCCTGCCGACAAGAAGGCTCCAATCGAGGCTGCAGTGCAGAAGCTTGAGGAGGCTCACAAGGCTCAGGACCTCGCAGGCATCGACGCTGCAATGGCAGAGCTGAACAACGCTTGGCAAACAGCAAGTGCCGAGATGTACGCACAGAGCGGTGCTCAGGGCGCACAGGGTGCACAGGGCGACCAGCAGCAGAGCGGCAGCCAGCAGCAGGGCGACGACGTCCAGGACGCTGAGTTCGAGGAGGTGAAGTAAGACCACTTCTACTATTGTATATTCAAGTCGGCGGCCTTTGGGTCGCCGACTGTTTTATGAGATAAACACATTTTTTATTGCACGTTTTGCCGTTAAACTACTTTTGTCTACTTTTGTAGATGTTAACGACAACTTAAACAGAATAAACATGAAAAGACTACTATTGCTATTTGTAACCATTTTTGTATCGACTGCTCTTTTTGCCTGCACACCTAAGAGCCCTGTTGAGAAACTGAAGAAGTTGGCCGACAAGGTTGAGAAGAGCCACGAGTCATACACCGACGAGGATTGGGAGAAAATCAACCAGGAATATGCCATACTGAAAGCCGAGTTCGAGGAGAAGGAGCGCAGTAAAGAGGAGCTCAAGGAGTTTGCACGTCAGAAGGGCCGCATAAAGGGTTACATGACAAAGAAGACCTTGAACAAGCTGGGCAAGAAGGTTGAAGATTTGGCAAACGAGCTGGAAGGTGGCATCGAAGGGTTCTTTGAGGCCATTGAGACAATAGTTGAGGAGTAACAACAGATATAACACACAGTTTATGGAACTGCCTGGTGACCCAATGATGCTTTTCAGCACAGTGAACATGTACTTGCGCGACCGCTACGCGTCGCTCGACGAGCTTTGCGCAGACCTTGGCGTAGACCGCGCGGAACTGGAAGAGAAACTCCGCGCCGTGGGATTTGAATACAGCGCAGAGCACAACAAGTTCTGGTAATTCAACAAGTCATTTGAACGTTTGAGGATGGTGACCACGGTCACCATCCTCAAACGTTCATTTCCTTTTCCTCAACCGTAGAAGGAATGGCGTCACCGCAGCCAAAGCCGACACCACAAAGGCCCACACATTGGGAACCCGCGACTTGACTTCAACCACATATTCACCGGGCAACAGACGCTCAGCACTGATTTTATACACCACCATACCGTCCTTCACCTCTCCACGGCCCGCATCAATGACCTTACCGGGCATTGAAATGCGCTCCTTGAAGTCAAGCATAATAAGGCTGCCATATTTCAAACACTCTTCCTGCTCCATAGCCTCGTTGACAATTTTATTGTAGGAATTGCCATAAAGTTCCGTCAGCACCAGCCCGAGGTCGCGTGCCACAGCCTCCTTCTGCAAACAAGCATAAATGAACCGCTGCCGCCCAGCAATGAACTCCTCTTTTGTGACCGACGGATTCTCTATCGTGCCGTAATTCTCTACGATATAATCGAACACATCACTTGCAATGTTAGCTTTATTCCACTCCTCATAGCACTTTTGCCAATTGTTCATGTAATCAGAAGATTGCGCAGGAGTCTTACCCTCACGAAGATTGGGATATCCCGTCAGCCAATATGAAGCTTCATCCTCACTCTTGAAATATTCACTCAACGGAATTGTGAAATTATCGGCAATGCACTCATAGACTTCGGTATAGCAATAATCGGTATAGAACCAACAGAATTTCTTCTCAAGAGTGCCTTTTACCGCCAAAGGCTTGCCGTTGAATTTCAACGGGGTATCGGCACACATATCGCCTACTGTAGCAAAATCACGCTGCGCATACACAACAACAGTGTCACTCACGCTCCGGCCGGCATGTTTCAGTTCCTCGTTCAAGACATTGTACTGTTCGGCACTCATCGGGAAAGGGTGCCGCTCCTGCTCACCCCTCACAGCCCACGCCATCGCCCACTCATCATTCAAATTAATATGGTGGATATTCACCTGGCTGTTCTCTTTATCTACACCCTCATTGAAGCCACCGCCCGTGAGGTAGAGCGAATCGGCACTAAAAGAGATTTCGCGGCTGCAACTGCCATCCTTGTTTATTACGGTTTGCATGGAAATTTCGCCATCGCACGATGTCAGTGCCAACAGCGCCAATGATATTATAAACGGGATTTTACTTTTTACTCGCATAATATAAGTTCTTTAAGGTTGAAATATCATAACCGGCATTGCGTCTTGCCCTTGTACGTTCGAAATAGATGGCGCAGAAATCCGCGGTACTCCTGCACTGCTCTACTCCCGTAAGGTCAAGCGCCCTGCCATTTTTAGCAAACAAAGCCCTGTTCTCCTCTATTGGTTCAACACCCCACCCGGCCACAAAAAGACCGAATGCCACCACTGCGGCAGCCGAAAGTGCAGCCTGCAGCAACACCCTGAACACCGGGCGGTGCACCGCATTTTCACGTTTGGCTACAGACTCGACAGCAATACGTGCCATTATGGTATCTGTTACCGAATCGGCATCCTCAATGCAGGGTTGTTGCCCCTTGATACGCTCAAGAAAATCATCTATCCTATCACTCATAACCCATCTTTTTTAACTGTTCACGTATTGTCTGCCTTGCCACATAAAGGTTCTTCTTTATTTTGTCGGCACTCATTCCAGTTATGCGCTCCACCTCTGCCGTCTCAAGCCCTTCGAGTTGGCAGAGGGTAAAGACAAGACGCTGCTTCACGCTCAATCGCCCGGCAAGCAGCCTCACAATCTGCACCCACTCCTTGTTTTCGAGCCTGCGTTGCGGGTTGTTGTAATTGAAGCAGTCCCTCAATGCATCCTCGTCACCCGGCAACGGGAGAATGGGTTTCTGTTTCCTAAGCCTGTCGATGCACAGATGCGACGCAATGCCATAAACCCAAGTGGAGAAACTACTACGGCCATCGTAGGAAGCGATGTTCAGCCATACTTTAAGGAACGTGTCCTGCAACAGGTCCATCGCATCATCCTCGTTGCACAACATCTTCAACGACAACGAGTAGACCATCTGCTGACAGCCCTGCACCACGACACGGAAAGCCTCCCTGTCGCCACGCTTACATCTCTCAATTATGTCACTCTCCACCATTGTCATTGTTTGCTTTTATACCCATTATACGCACAAGCAGCGCAAAGGTCTAAAAAATATTCACGAATTTTATAAAAAAAGTAGAAAATATGGCAGTTGAGCCAAGGATGACCTATAGATGTCATCCCGACAGAACGTAGTGACGAAACTTTAGTTCGACAATGCTTGCAGAAGCATTGTCAAAGTGACCCAAACAATACTTGCAGCAGTTGGTTACACGTAGCGCAGGCTAAGTTTGCGCCGTGTAGGTTGCGATAAGCAAGGATTGTCAAAGGATCTCTG
>JAZOOF010000026.1:0-31017 GCA_045654885.1 Bacteroidaceae bacterium | reverse complement strand
ATTATTCATAAGATTATCATCAATAGAAAAAGTACAAGTGGTGATAACAGTATATTAAAGAATTGGAATGATACAATATACAACAAGCCTGAAGAATATGTAATGGCTGAAGTTGCTTTGTTTCAATCCAAGTCAGACAACAATTATAAATATGTTGGAGAATACAGGAAATTCTAATTTATTTCCTAAAAATTGTCGCAAGAAAAATAACCCCTATTGAAACACACTGTTTTCAAATAGATTGCGAGGTTTTTATAAGAAAATTGCGTATCTTCGCGTAAAATATATTTGGATGAAAGAATTTGTTATATCGACAACTAAGAAAGAGACCGCTATTCTGGTGGGATTGATTACCGCCACACAGAACGAGCGCAAGACAAACGAGTATCTCGACGAGCTCGAGTTTCTTGCGCAGACAGCCGGTGCCGAGGTCGTTAAGCGCTTTACACAGCGCATTGACCATCCGCACCCTGTTACATACGTGGGAACAGGTAAACTTGCCGAAATTGCCGAATATGTCGAAATGCTCAAGGATACCGACGACGAAATTGGTATGGTCATTTTCGACGACGAGCTTTCGGCAAAGCAGATACGCAATATCGAAAAGGAAATCAAGATAAAGATTCTCGACCGTACGTCGCTCATCTTGGATATCTTTGCCATGCGTGCACAGACTGCACACGCAAAGGTACAGGTTGAGCTTGCGCAGTACAAATATATGCTCCCCCGTCTGCAGCGCCTGTGGACTCACCTTGAACGTCAGGGTGGTGGCTCGGGTAGTGGAAAAGGCGGTAGCGTGGGATTGCGTGGTCCGGGTGAGACACAGCTTGAGATGGACCGCCGTATAATCCTGGGCCGCATGTCGCTCTTGAAAGAGCAGTTGGCGCAGATTGACAAGCAGAAGAGCATACAGCGCAAGAACCGCGGACGCCTCATCCGTGTGGCACTGGTGGGTTACACCAACGTGGGCAAATCGACACTGATGAACCTGCTGGCCAAGAGCGAGGTGTTTGCTGAGAACAAACTCTTTGCAACGCTCGACACCACAGTGCGCAAGGTTATCATCGAGAACCTTCCGTTCCTGCTCTCCGACACCGTTGGTTTCATCCGCAAGTTGCCTACTGACCTTGTGGAGTCGTTCAAGTCTACACTCGACGAGGTGCGCGAGGCCGACCTTCTGCTGCATGTCGTGGACGTGTCGCACCCCGAGTTCGAGGAGCAGATTGAGGTGGTTGAAAAGACGCTTGCCGACCTCAAGTGCGGCGACAAACCCCTGATGGTAATCTTCAACAAGATTGATGCCTTCACATACGTGCAGAAAGAGGAGGACGACCTCACTCCAAAGACAAAGGAGAACATCACACTCGATGAGTTGAAGGAGACCTGGATGAACAAGCTTGCCGACAACTGCCTGTTCATCTCGGCACGCGAGAAACAGAATATTGAGAACCTCAAGGAAATCATCTACAAGAAGGTATGCGAACTGCACGTGCAGAAGTATCCGTATAATGATTTCTTGTATCAGACCTACGAGGAGGACGTGAATGACTAAAAAACGCATTGTATTGTCATCCTGAACGTAGTGAAGGAACTTTGTGTATGGAAAGATTCTTCGCGATGCTCAGACGTGTTGTTGAGGGCTCTGCCCGAAAAATGACAATCTGGGATGCAAAAAAAATGAACTGATATAAAAAAGTACGAAAATACAATACTAACAATATAAAAACCATTGAAACTATGGCAGCAATTCCTGAATTCAAGTATGCCCACATGTTCCAGCATGGAGAGGACACAACAGAGTATTATCTCTTGACAAAAGAGGGTGTCTCTGTGGGTGAGTTTGAGGGTAAACCAATCCTTAAAGTTACTCCCGAGGCTTTGACACTCTTGTCACGCACTGCATTCCGCGATGTATCGTTCATGTTGCGCCGCGCTCACAACGAGCAGGTTGCAAAGATTTTGAACGACCCCGAGGCAAGCGACAACGACAAATATGTAGCACTCACATTCCTCCGCAATGCCGAGGTTGCCTGCAAGGGTCAGCTTCCATTGTGCCAGGATACAGGTACAGCAATCATCCATGGCGAGAAGGGTCAGCAGGTGTGGACAGGCTTCTGCGACGAGGAGGCTCTCTCACGCGGTGTGTTCGATACTTACACACAGGAGAACCTGCGTTACAGCCAGAACGCTCCACTCAACATGTATGACGAGGTGAACACAAAGTGCAACCTCCCTGCACAGATTGACATTGAGGCTACCGAGGGCATGGAGTACAAGTTCCTCATGGTTACAAAGGGTGGCGGTTCTGCCAACAAGACATATCTCTATCAGGAGACAAAGGCTCTCTTGAACCCTGCTACACTGGTTCCATTCCTTGTTGAGAAGATGAAGAGCCTGGGTACAGCCGCTTGTCCTCCATATCACATTGCATTCGTTATCGGTGGTACATCGGCCGAGAAGAACCTGCACACCGTGAAACTTGCCTCAACACACTACTACGACGACCTGCCTACAACAGGCGACGAGACAGGCCGCGCATTCCGCGACATCGAGCTCGAGGAGCAGCTTTTGAAAGAGGCTCACAACATCGGTCTTGGCGCACAGTTCGGTGGCAAATACCTTGCACACGACATCCGCGTTGTACGTCTGCCACGTCACGGCGCAAGCTGCCCTGTAGGTATGGGTGTGAGCTGCTCGGCCGACCGCAATATCAAGGCGAAAATCAACAAGGACGGTCTTTGGATTGAGAAACTCGATGACCAGCCTGCAACACTCATCCCCGAGGCTTTGCGCAACGCCGGCGAGGGCGAGATTGTACGCGTTGACCTCAACCGCCCGATGAAGGAGGTTTGTGCACAGCTTTCACAGTACCCAATTGCTACACGTCTTTCACTCAACGGTACAATCATCGTTGGCCGTGACATCGCTCACGCAAAGCTGAAAGAGCGCATCGACCGTGGCGAGGGTCTCCCACAGTACATCAAGGATCATCCAATCTACTACGCAGGTCCTGCAAAGACTCCTGCCGGCATGCCTTGCGGCTCAATGGGTCCAACCACAGCAGGCCGCATGGACTCATACGTTGACCTTTTCCAGGAGAACGGCGGTTCAATGATTATGCTTGCAAAGGGTAACCGCAGCCAGCAGGTGACCGACGCTTGCCAGAAGCACGGCGGTTTCTATCTGGGTTCAATCGGTGGTCCTGCAGCCATCCTTGCACAGAATAACATCAAGAGCATCGAGTGCGTCGAGTACCCCGAACTCGGTATGGAGGCTATCTGGAAGATTGAGGTTGAGGACTTCCCTGCATTCATCCTCGTTGATGACAAGGGCAATGACTTCTTCAAGCAGATTAAGCCACGTTGCAGCTGCTGCAAATGATTAATCAGTAGATAGATATGAGAAAAGGCGCTGAAATTTTCAGCGCCTTTTCTCATATCTGTTCTTCTCCTTTTATTCTGTTACCCAAGCAGGGTTGTGTGCCTTTGTCTCTGCAGGGTTGTAGCGCAGTGCATCTTTATTGGGAATAAGCACCTTGTAGGTTTTTCCGCTCTTGTTGTTGAGTGTGGTGCGCCTTATCCAGTGGTTCGCTTCGCGCAGCTGCATGAATGTAAGCCCGTGCTTCTTTGCAAAATCGGCCCAGTCTATTACTGTACTGTTTACTGTAACCTCGCGCTCGATTGGGATTGCGGGGTAGAGGTCGCTGCTGTGCAGTATGAAACCGTACTTCGCGGGACTCTGGAAGATTGTCTTCACGGCCATCAGGCGGAATATGTAGCGTGATGTCTCGTCGGGCAAAACAAGGTCTATGGCCTGCTGTTCCTTCTGTCTTTCGCGGCGCTTTGTCACGTTGTTGCGGCCTGTGTTGTAGCTTGCCGCAACTGTGAGCCAGTCGCCATACAGCTCGTACGACCCTTTCAGGTATTCGCACGCTGCACGTGTCGCCTTTTCTGTGTGGTAGCGCTCGTCAATCTCCTCGGTCACTTCTAACCCATATTCGCGGCCTGTCTTCTCAAGGAACTGCCACAGGCCGCCGGCCTTGGATGGCGAGAAGGCTTCGGGGTCGCCGTTGCTCTCAATGAGCATCAGGTATTTGAAGTCGTCGGGCACGCCACACTCCTTGAGTATTGGCTCTACAATGGGAAACAGGCGGTTGGCGCGCTTTATTATGAGCATTGTGTTTATGTGCGAGTAGGTGAAGGAGAGCATCTCCTTGTCCATGCGTTCGCGGCGGTCCTGCAGGGTAAGGTCAATGGTATCGCCGGCAAAGAGTACCTGCGTGGGTATCTCGGGCGGGAAAACATTCTGCATTGTGCGCTGCGCGCTCTCCTGTGGGGTATTGGTTTTGTTGCTCGACAGGAATATGACTGCGAATACAATGCCTGCGACTATTATTAGTGACGAAATGTGTCTCATGTTTTTCATTGTCTGTGCCTGTTGTTTGTTTTGGAGCGCAAATGTAGTTCAATTCTGTGCAATTATCAACCCTTTCTATTGATTTGCATTGCTTTTTTTTGTTCCTTTGCATAATATTTTATAGGGGAATCCCAAAGACTATTTTTTTACATTATGGGTGAATTTGAAATGATAGCAAAGACCTTCCAGGGTTTGGAAGAGGTCTTGGCAAAGGAGTTGGTTGCATTGGGTGCAAATAATGTGCAGATTGGCCGTCGCATGGTATCATTTACCGGTGACAAGGAGATGATGTACAAGGCTAATTTCCACTTGAGGACTGCAGTGCGAATTTTGAAACCGTTCCTTCACTTCAAGGCAACAAATGCCGACGAAGTATATGAGACAGTAAAGGCTTTCGATTGGGAACAGTATCTCGACACCACTTCGACATTCTCGGTAGATTCTGTTGTATACAGCGAGGTGTTCCGTCATTCCAAATTCGTTGCCTACCGTGTGAAGGATGCCATTGCCGACTATTTCAACGAGAAGTATGGCGAGCGTCCATCGGTGCGCCTGAACAACCCCGACCTCATTTTCCACATACACATTGCAGGTGAGGAGTGTACTCTTGCGCTGGATAGCTCGGGCGAGTCGCTGCACCGCCGCGGCTACCGCGTGGAGACCGGCCGTGCGCCAATCAACGAGGTGCTTGCTGCCGGCATGATTATGCTAACCAACTGGCATGGCGAGTGCGACTTCATCGACCCAATGTGCGGCTCGGGTACACTGCCCATTGAGGCTGCTCTCATTGCGCGCAACATCGCTCCCGGTGTGTTCCGCCAGGGCTATGCCTTTGAAAAATGGAAGGATTATGACAGTGCGCTCTTCAAGTCAATCTATGAGGATGACTCGGCCGAGCGTGAATTCAAGCATAAGATTTATGGTTACGACGTGGATGGCCGCATGGTGGCTTGTGCCCGCCGCAACGTGAAATCGGCAATGATGGGCGACTGCATTGAGATTGAGTGCCGCGACATCAAGGATTTCGAGGAGCACCCGGAACCTGCTATAATGATTGTGAACCCGCCCTACGGCGAGCGTCTTGTCCCCGAGAAACTGCTGCAGGTATACAAGGACCTTGGTGCCCGTCTCAAGCATGCATTCCAGGGCAACGTTGCATGGGTAATAAGCAACAACTACGACTGCTTTGACCAGATTGGTCTCAAGGCATCGGCACGTATTCCATTGTTCAACGGCGACCTCGATTGCGAGTTCCGCAAGTACGAGCTCTTCCAGGGCAAGTATAAGGGATTCCGTGGCGACGGCAATGAACTGCAGAAGGATTTCTCTCCTTTGAAACGTCAGTCGCGCCTCACGGGGCTTGACGGCGAGACACGCTCGGAGCGTGCCTCAAAGAGCCGTAACAACGATGCCGACTACTCGAGTGAGATAGATGACGAGTCAATGCGCCGTCGTCGCGAGCTCGAGGCTTACTTCAGCAAGGCTCGCAGAAAACCGGCACGCAGAGAGCGCACCGAGGGCGATGGTGAGAGAAGAGAACGCCGCGAGGGCTTTGCTCCACGTGACGACCGTCGTGCCCCACGTGGCGAGCGCAGGGACGACCGCTTTGCATCACGTGAAGGTCGTGGCGAACGCAGGGATGAGCGTCGCGCTCCACGCGAGAACCGCCGTGATGACCGTTTTGCTCCACGTGGTGAGCGTCGCCCGGCATCGCGCGACGAGCGCCGTGATGGTGGCAAGTTTGCAGGCAAGGGCGGTGACGGCCGCAAGCCATTTGACCGCAAGGGCGACGGTAAGCGCCAGGCACCATACAAGAACGGTTTCAAGCCATTGCGCGGCGGTAAGAGAAAAGATAATTGATTTAACTAGAAACAGTAAAACATAACAGTTATGAATATATTGCTTTTGGGTAGCGGTGGCCGTGAGCACGCACTCGCTTGGAAGATAGCTCAGAGTCCTAAAGTTGAAAAGCTGTACATTGCTCCGGGCAATGCCGGAACAAAGGAGGTTGGCGAGAATGTAAACATTGCGGTGTGCGATTTCGATGCCATTGCGGCTTTTGTTCTTGCAAATAACGTTTCAATGGTGGTGGTAGGTCCCGAGGACCCATTGGTGAAGGGTGTATATGACTACTTTGCTGCCGATGAGAGACTCAAGGAGGTAGCAGTTATTGGCCCCACAAAGGCGGCTGCCGAGCTCGAGGGAAGCAAGAACTTTGCAAAGGAGTTCATGCAGCGTCACAACATCCCCACAGCAGCATACAAGGCTTTTACTGCAGCCGAGAAAGAGGAGGCATACCGTTTCCTTGAGGGATTGAAGGCTCCTTACGTGCTCAAGGCCGATGGCTTGTGTGCCGGTAAGGGTGTACTCATTCTTCCTACACTGGAGGAGGCAAAGAGCAGCCTGAATGAGATGCTCGACGGTATGTTCGGCGACTCATCGGCTACTGTTGTGATTGAGGAGTTCCTCGATGGTATCGAGTGCTCGGTATTTGTGCTTACCGACGGCAAGGACTACGTTATACTGCCCGAGGCCAAGGACTACAAGCGCATAGGCGAGGGTAATACAGGCCTCAACACCGGTGGTATGGGTTCAATATCTCCTGTTCCTTTCGCAACAAAGGAGTGGATGAAGAAGGTTGAGGACAGAATTATCAAGCCAACGGTTGACGGTCTTGTAAAGGATAACCTTCTCTATAAGGGCTTCATCTTCTTCGGTCTTATAAACGTTGAGGGCGAGCCAATGGTAATTGAATATAACGTTCGTATGGGTGACCCTGAGACCGAGTCTGTAATGTTGCGTCTGAAGAGCGATATCGTAGAGCTCTTTGAAAAGGTTGCTGCAGGCACTTTGGCCGGTACGACAGTAGAGTTCGACGAGCGCAATGCCGTGTGCGTGATGCTTGTATCGGGCGGTTACCCCGAGCACTATGACAAGGGCTTTGAGATGACAGGTTTTGAGGATGTCAAGGATAGCATCCTGTTCCATGCCGGTACAACCGAAAAGGATGGCAAGGTGGTTACAGCAGGCGGCCGTGTTATTGCAGCTGTCTCTTACGGCGCTACACGCGAAGAGGCTCTTGAGCGCTCTTTCCGTTCGGCCAATGCCATCAAGTACGAGAAGAAGTATTTCAGAGGCGACATTGGCTTTGACCTGTAAGAAACATGCTACACGGCTCTTTTGCTAATGGCAGATATACATCGACGGTACTTTTTGTACTGTCGATGTTGGTTTTGGCAGCAACCTATTGGTTGCCGGCATCGGTTGATGCACTGTGGCAACCTCAGCACCCGTACTTTATGAGTGGTGCGGTATCACGCATGCTGTCGGTGTTTATATATATCCTTGCTGCATTGCTGTTGTCGCGACAGACCTTCTTTGACCGCGCGGTGAAATGGAAAGGTGCGCTTTATCTGTGGTTTGTGGCTCTTTCTACCTTTGCAAACGGTAATGCCACGGTGGCATTTGCAGCACTGCTTTTCCTGCTCTCTTTTGTGGTGCTGCTGTTTACGCAGTACGCTACAAATACGGTAGGTCTGCTTTATACATCGTTCATGCTGTTGGGTGTGCTCTCCTTTATAGTACCCCATTCACTTTACTTCCTGCCGCTTTATCTGCTCTTCTGCTCCATGACCAACACGCTGTCGGTACGTGGTGTGGCAGCTTCGCTCTTGGGCCTGTTGACTCCTTTCTGGCTTGTGATGGGAACGGCTTATGTGCTGCCCGGTGTCAATGTCATTACGGAATCTTTCATGGTTGCTTTGCCTGCGATATTCGATGTGGAGTTTCCGTCATTCTCTCTTCCCAATATGTTACTGCTCATTTTTGAGCTTTCGGTTTTGCTGCCGGCTATGTTTCTGTTCGTTGGCGGTACATCGCCTGCAAAGCCGCTGTTGCGCCGCCGCCTGTCGTTCATCACAGCAGCAGCCGTGTATCTGTTGTTGCTATGCACAATAGTAAGTGTCGGTGCGCAATTTTTCTATGCCTGCCAGCTGCCTTTTGTGGCAATATTGGCTTCCTACGTACTTGCACGTAAAGAGACTAAACTTTTGAACATATATTTTGTTATCCTCAATGTATTGATGATTGCAATTGCAACATCTCCGTTATGGTTGAACAGTTGATAGAATTCTTTAAGGAATACGGCTATTGGGGAATGGGTATGCTCTCATTCCTTTCGGGCACGGTTGTGCCCATAGCAAGCGAGGTGCTGCTGCTCTTTTTCCTTGGTTTGGGGATGAATGCGGTGCTGCTTACCGTTGTTGCGACAATTGGCAACACCATGGGTGGCATTACCTGTTTTATGCTTGGTTATCTTGCCGACATGGGTATGGTGAGCAGGCTGTTCCGTATTCCCGAGAAAAAGATGAAACGTGCCGACAGGTTGATACAGAAGTATGGCTACTGGAGCGCTGCGCTATCATTCCTGCCGGCAATCGGCGAGGTGATACTGGTTGCTTTGGGCATCATGCGTGTCAACAAATATAAGGTTATTGCGGTGATGACCATTGGCAAGTTCGCACGCTATGCGTTTGTCGTTGCATCATTCTACGGGGTGGCACGTCTGTTTGCGTAGTTCCGTGCAGTTTTAACCTTTCCGCTCTCTGCTTTCCGCTCAATATGACGCCGTGGCCTTGATGCCCTCCTTGGCAAGCAGTGCCACAATCCTGTCAAGTTCTTCGCGTGTGGCTTTCTGCAGGCCGCTGACCGGTGTCTCGCGGTCAATGGTATATATCATCACCTCGCGTGGAGCAATCTCTTTTACGGTGGCAATCCAGGGCATTACATATGAGTCGCCTGTATTGTCCATATCCTTGCCGTCCACCTCTCCTTTCAGGAACATGGTCTGTATCACCGCTTTTCCATTGAATGCTCTCATGCGGTCTATTATGGTATTCACGTCATATTTGCCGGTGGGGCGGTCTATTGCAGATATGTATGCACTCTCTACGGTGTCTAATTTGAGAATGTTGTTGTCAACCTTTTCCAATGCCTCAAAAACAGCGTCGCGTGTTATGAGGGTTGCATTGGTGAGCACGCTGACCTTTGCTGCGGGGCACAATCTGTCACGCAGTGCTATGGTGTCGTCAATGATTTCTCCAAAATGCGGGTGTATGGTGGGTTCTCCGTTACCGGCGAATGTAAGTACGTCGGGCAGTTCTCCATGCTCCTTCATCTCCATCAGTTTCTTCTCCAGTGCCTCGGCAACTTCCTCACGTGTCGGCAATGGGCTCTTTGTCCTTCTTGTGGCGTTGAGTCCGCATTCGCAGTAAATGCAGTCGAATGTGCACACCTTGCCATCGGCAGGCAGCAGGTTTATCCCTAATGAGATACCAAGTCGGCGGCTCTTTACGGGGCCGAATATAGGTGATGGGTAGATAATGGTTGGCATATTGCTTTTGCTTATTTTTTTGTGTCGTTATCTATTGTAAGTCTGTTCCCGGTCATGCGTTCCATGTATTGCTGTATGATGGCCTGCAGTTCGCGCACCATATCATGTTGAACACTGCTGCTGCCAATAATGTTGTTCTTCATCATTATGTCGTTCCGCAGGTTGAACATTGACAACGGGGTGTCGTTCTCGCCATTGTAGAGTAATATGTGCTCGCCTTTGTAGTATCTGTATGTCTCGTTCGCATAGTTCACTGTAAAACTCTCGTTGGCGGGTGTGGATATCAAGCTCTTGCCGAAAGCGATGAAGGGATTGTCGTATCCCACATATTCAAGCACTGTTGGCATGATGTCAATCTGCTGTGCAATCATTGTTGAGTCTATGCCGGGCTCGAATGGTGCCTCTCCTTGTGGCGAGAAGAAGATGACAGGTACCTCCATCTCCCCCGACGGTGTCCTGTATCGCTCCTCAATGCTGTGGTTCGTGTGGTCGGCAGTTATTACAAAAAGGGTATTGCCGTACCAGGGCTGTTTCTCGGCATAACCGAAGAACTGTTGCAGGGCATAGTCGGTGTACTGGACGCACTTCAGGAACGGGTCGCCGCCGGCTGTGAAGGTCTCCTTGTATTCCGCCGGGATATTGAAAGGGTGGTGCGATGAGGCCGTGAACATGGCTGTGACGAACGGCTCTTCCATGCTGTTCATGCACTGGGCGTAGTATTGCAGGAATGGTTCGTCCCAAATGGCCCATGTGCCGTCAAAATCATCCTTGCCTCTGTACAAGGGCGATGCCTCATACTCCTCCTTGCCGTAATACTGTTCGAAACCGCTTGCCTTTGCGTATGCCATAAAGCCCATTGAACCGTTGGGTGCTCCGTGGAAGAATGCGCTGCGGTATCCCGTCTTTCCAAGCTCGCCGGCAATGCTGCTTATGTTGTTGAGCGATGCCGATGACGATATGAACGGTGTTACGAACATGGGTATGCTTGAGAGTACCGATGGCATTCCGTCTATCGATTTGCGTCCGTTGCCATAGGAGTGCAGATAGCTTCTGCTCCTTTTGATGAGGCTGTCGAGGAATGGGGTAAGGCTGCCCTCCGGGCGCGGGTTGTAGGCACCTATATACTCTTTACCGAAGCTCTCCACAATAAGCACCACAATATTCTTTCTGTTTGCAGTGGCGCTGCTGTAGTGTTTTACAGGGGTATATATGGCATTGGCCTCGCTCTCTGTAAAATACCTCTTTATGGCAAAGGGCTTGCGGCCGGCTGTCCTTATGATGCTGAACGGTGTGTTGAGTACGAGTGTTGCCTCACCGGGTGCCGAGACATAGGCATTGGCATTGCTCAGGGTAATTGGGCGCACGCTTTTGCCCACACCGCCGCGTATGCCGATTACCATCAACGGTACAATAATCAGTAGCAGTGCTGTGTGTTCTATGTAGTATTTGGCGAGAGTGTGCTTCTTCAACTCTTTTGAGGCCGGTGTGTAGAGCTTGTATATGGCAATAATGAGTAGTATGCCAACTGCAAGCAGCCACAGGTTGCCCATGACCTCAATGCCGATGACTTTGCCAATGTTGCCGTCGTTGCTGAACTCGTTGAAGATGTCCCATGTAGTTCTTCGTCCGGTATAACGTACATATATGCAGTCGCACAGATTGGCAATGACTCCTGTTGCATTGGGCAGTACAAAGGCCCACTTTGCGAGGCACTGCATTACCTTTCCCTCCTTGTAATGCAGGGGAAACAGGGTGAGTAGGATATAAAGTGCATTAAGGTAGCACACGGCAGGTGTGGCAAATACAATGTTTCCTTTAAGGAGCATCCACCACGCGTTGTTCTCTAATGCCGTGGCATAGGTTCCGCTGTTGGCGAGTATGAAAATGAACTGACATAGCAGGAGTATGAGATATGCCGACAGCAGGTTCTGCATAATGGCGCGGAGAGGACTTCTATCCCTTCTCTTCCTGCCAAGGAAACTCTCTTTATATCTTTTTCTGACTTTCTTGAATAGTCCGTTCTCTTTCATTATAATGGCCTTTTACTTTTCCGTTTTCCGTTTTAACCGCACTTCGTGCGATTGAACCTGCTTCCGCTCGCTTTGTGTGTAAGTAAACTTCCACACACTCGCTCACCCGCAGCTTTCCGTTTTGACCGCACTTTGTGTGGGTTTACAGGTTGAAGAAATCGTCATACGTGCTTTGCAGAATGGCTTTTGCTCTTCTTATTCTGCTGTCGCTCCCCGTGTCCGGTGCTGTTGTCTCCTTGCAGCCGGTGAGGTCATACACGCTGTACCCAGTCGAGTCCATCAACGATATTCCATTGTTGTAGCAGTGGTATGCGAACGGATAGGTGTACCCGGGTGACAGTATGTTGCGGCTGAACCTGAACTCGTCGGTCGGCAACTGCAGCTGCGCAAGCAGTGTTGCGACAAAGTCTGTCTGGTTGCATATTGTGTCAATCCGCTTTGCCTCATTTATGGCACCGCCAAGCATCATCAGGAGTATGCGGTTCCTCTCCTTGTCGGTCTGTCTTATGCCTGCAGGGTAGCCGGTTACGCAGTGGTCGGCAATGCATATTATGAGGGTGTTGTCCCATTTGCCGCTTGCTTTCAGCCGCTCCACGAATTTGCCCAGCATCTCGTCGGTGAAAGCAAAGGAGTTTGCAACCTTGTCATCGTATATGCGGTTGTATGGGACCTCCCATGGCTCATGGCTGCTCAGCGTGAGGTATGTTATGTGCCAGGGCTCGTCACCGGCCTCCATTATGGTCTCATATAGCCTGTCGAAAGTTATGTCATCGCCCGCGCCCCAACGGTGTGTTGCTGTCTCCTCCCTTGTGAAGTCCTTGTCCGATATGAGCCTGTCATATCCGGTAAACAGGAGGTAACCGTTCATGTTGGTAAACATGATGTCTCCTCCATAGAGGAATGTGTTTGTGTATCCTGCCTCTTTCAATGAGCCTGCAAGCGATGGCAGGCGCGGGCATTTGTTGGCATCCTTCATCACCGATGTCTTTGGGAACGAAGGGTAGCCGCTCAGTATGGAGACTACTCCTCTGTCGGTGCGGAAACTGTTTGCGTAGCACTGTGTGAAAAGGACACTCTCATTGGCAAGCTTTCCGATGTTGGGTGTGACATCTTTTGCGCCTCCCAAAGCCTCGACAAACCCGGCGCTCATGCCTTCGAGGATTATGGTTACAATGTTCGGGCGGGTGGTGTTCAGGATTGTGTCGGAAATTGAGTTGTCCTGCACGTAGAGTCCGTCAAAAATCTCCTCTCTTTCGCTCTCGCTGTAGAAAGCGTACTCCTCCTTGAAATTCTCAAGGTTTGCAAGGGTGTACAGGAAACTGAATATGGGGTTTACTGCGGCATCGTTAAGCGTGGCATTGTCGCTGTAGTACACTGTGCCTATGTTGTTTGTGGATTCTGTGGTGCCGCCTCTTATGCCAAGGAACATCAACCCCGCAACAAGAAGATATACTAGGCTTCTTGTGGCTTTGTGGATGATGCCGTGGCTGGAGCTTTTACAGGGAGTGCATTCCTCCTTGCAGATGTATGAAAGCAGCCTGTATACTGCATATGTGAGCGCTGCCAGCACTATGGCAAGCATTGTGATGTGTGTGGCGGTGACACTGGCAAAGACATTTGCCGGCGAATCGATATATACAAGCACGGCCGATGCATCGAGCTTCTGCTCCCAATAGGGGTAGAGCGTGATGTCGGCAATGAATGCCAATGAGGTGGCAAATGCCATAATACCGTTGTATGCCTTGTAGAAATAGCGTAGCGGCAGGCACATGAATGTATTGGCCATGGTGAGCAACAGCGGTATGGCCGTGAAATAACCGGCTACGGCAAAGTCGTGCTTTATGCCGTGCATCAGAACGTCGGTATAATCCCCGAACAGAAAACTGTCGTTGCCGCAGTTCAGTGCAAGGAACAGGATTTTGTATATGACGGAGAGAAGGATGAATGCCGAGTAGTATTTCAGCAAGAAAAGCACCCCCGAAGCGTAGCTCCCATTGAGCGCCCGTTCCCCTGTCTGTTTGAAATACCTTGTATGTTTCATACTCTTCTTTTCATTTCCTGCCAAAGTCGGCCGGAATTTCTCCCCATTTATCGGTCTCCCACTTTATGAGCGTTGTCGTGTAGCTGTTCTCCTTAAGCCATTTCTCGGCACGGTCTACATATTTGAAAAGCTCTTCGCTCTTGCTGTCGCGCGGGAGTTTTGTCTTGCACTTCTTGCCTTTTATCCACAGCAGCGCGTTGTAGCTGTCGGAGTAGATTGGCATGTCAATGCCTTTCTGTTTCAACAGTGCAAGACCATGCACTATGGCAAGGAACTCGCCTATGTTGTTGGTGCCGAACATGGGCCCGAAGTGGAAAATCTCCTCGCCTGTGGCTATGTAGACACCGCGGTACTCCATCATTCCCGGGTTGCCGCTGCAGGCGGCATCCACAGCCAACGCATTGGTTATTATTGATGCAGGCGGTGTTGCTGTGCCCTTCTTGCTTTCGGCTTTTGTGCCTTGCCCGATATACTGCCGTGGTGAGGATGCATATGCCTGCTCCGCTTCGGCAAGAGTGTCAAACGCCTTGTAGAGAGCCTGTTTTATGCCCTTTATCTGCGCTTGACACTCCTCCCAAGAGGAGTATATGCCCGGCCTCAAGCCGTTCCACACCACGTAGTATCTCTTTTTCGCCATTGCGTGGATTACATTCTTTCGGGAACCTCAATGCCAAGCAGGTTCATAGCAGTCTTGATGACCTTGCCTACATTGTCGGTGAGCAACAGACGGAATGCCTTTGTCTCCTCGTTCTCCTCGCGCAGGATGCTGTAGTCGTGGTAGAACTGGTTGTACTCCCTTGCAAGTTCATATGCATAGTTTGCAATGCCCGATGGTGAGTAATCGGTGCCGGCCTGACGTACGACAGCTGGGAACTCATTGAGCATCCTTATGATGTTGCACTCCTTCTCGCTGATTCTCTCGGGTGCGGTGAATGCTGTTTTTGCACCGGCCTCGGCAGCCTTGCGGCCGATAGAGCGTGTACGTGCATATGTGTACTGGATGAAAGGACCGGTGTTGCCGTTGAAGTCGATTGACTCCTTGGGGTTGAAGAGCATGTTGCGGCGTGCATCGACCTTGAGCATGAAATACTTCAATGCGCCAAGTCCGATGATGCGGTTGATTTCGGCCTTCTCCTCGGCTGTGAGGTCATTGAGCTTGCCGCCAAGCTCCTCCGATGTCTCGCGGGCGGTGTTTATCATCTCGTCCATCAGGTCATCGGCATCCACAACAGTACCCTCTCGGCTCTTCATCTTGCCTTCGGGCAGCTCAACCATGCCGTATGAGAAGTGTACAAGGCCCTTGCCCCATGAGAAACCGAGCTTGTCGAGCAGCAGGGAGAGTACCTGGAAATGGTAGTTCTGCTCGTTGCCCACAACATAGACCATCTTGTCGATGGGGTAGTCGCGGAAACGCAACTGCGCGGTACCGATATCCTGTGTCATGTATACCGATGTGCCGTCGCTGCGCAGCAGGAGCTTCTCGTCGAGGCCGTCGCCTGTGAGGTCGGCCCATACCGACTCGTCCTCTCTGCGGTAGAAGATGCCCTTCTCCAGTCCGCCAAGGACTGTCTCCTTGCCCACGAGGTATGTGTCGCTCTCGTAGTAGATTTTGTCGAAGTCAACGCCCAGACGCTTGTATGTCTCGTCAAAGCCTTCGTAGACCCAGCCGTTCATCTGCTCCCAGAGTGCACGTACCTCCTTGTCGCCGGCCTCCCACTTCACGAGCATTTCACGTGCCTCGGCCATCAGTGGCGATGCTGCCTCAGCCTCCTCTTTGCTCATGCCCTTTTCCATAAGCTCTGACAGTTCGGCCTTGTAGTGCTTGTCGAAGGCTACATAGTAGTCACCGATAAGGTGGTCGCCCTTCTTGCCGCTGCTCTCGGGGGTCTCGCCGTTGCCCCACTTCTGCCAGGCAAGCATTGACTTGCAGATGTGGATACCGCGGTCATTGACAATATTGGTCTTCACTACCTTGTTGCCGTTTGCGGCAATGATGTTTGACAATGCATAACCCAAGAGGTTGTTGCGGATGTGTCCCAAGTGCAGGGGCTTGTTAGTGTTTGGCGATGAGTACTCCACCATCACAAGTGGCGAAGCCTCTGTCACGGGTGTTGTACCCCACTTGTCGGTCGCGTCGATGTGCTTCAACAACTCAACCCAATAGCTTGGCGCAATGGCAAGGTTAAGGAAACCCTTTACCACGTTGAATGAGCTGATGAGGGGAAGGCTGTTCTTCAGCTCTTCGCCAATCTCCTGTGCAGTCTCCTCGGGGCGCTTCTTTGAAAGTGCCAGGAATGGGAACACTACAAGGGTGAAGTCGCCTTCGAACTCCTTGCGTGTCTTCTGCAACTGTATCTTCTCGGTATCGACATCTGCCCCGTACAGCTTTTTGATGGCCTGGGCAACACTCTGCGCTAATGTAATTTCAAGATTCATCGTTTTTATATGTTTTTTGTTCAAATTCGTGAATTTATGCTTTGTTAAGCCATAATAATTTGCAAATATAATAAATACCGGTAATTTTGCGGGCGAATTTGTCCGGAAATATACTTTAATAATATATAATAAGCCGATAAATGCGCTTCGGCAGTGTGTTCTGTCGCTTTTTTATTATATTTGCCGGCTCAATGCCGTTGCGGCACCGGTATCAAGTGTCGTGTGTTAAGATTATCCATAAATGGACCGAATACCCCAAGCTACAAAAAATCTTCTGGCCATAAATGTGCTGATGTTCCTGGCGACAATCGTTATGGAAAGGAAAGGTATAAACCTTACCGGTATCTTTGGCCTTCACTTTTTCAAGGCTGCTGATTTTGCTCCCTATCAACTTGTCACATACATGTTCATGCATGGTGGTTTTTCTCACCTCTTCTTCAACATGTTCGCGCTTTATATGTTCGGCAGTGTGCTCGAAAGGATGTGGGGCGTTAAGCGTTTTCTGATATATTATTTTGTTGCCGGTATCGGGGCCGGTCTGTTGCAGGAGGTTGTGCAGTATGTGAGTTATCTCCATGAGGGCTTGGCTGCCTATGAAAATGTAAAGACGCCGACAGGAGTAGTGCCTATGGGACTGTTCCTGAACATGTGGACAACCGTTGGCGCTTCGGGTGCCATCTATGCGATATTGCTTGGTTTTGGCATGCTGTTCCCCAATGAGAGAATGTTTATTTTCCCCCTTCCATTCCCCATAAAGGCGAAGTTCTTTGTGATGGGCTATGCTGTCATAGAGCTGTTGCTTGGATTTACAAACAGCATGGATGGCATAGCGCATTTTGCGCATCTTGGAGGAATGTTGTTCGGCTTGATATTGATTCTCTATTGGCGCAAGAGCGGCAGGATTGGAGGTCCCTATGTTTAAGGAACTTGTGCGCCGATTCGCATCGGCCGACATTGTGATGAAATTCATATACACTAATGTGCTGGTGTATATAATTCTCGTTTTAATCGGTGTTTTTTCGGTATTGTTGAACCGTCCGTCGCTTGTCGCAACGATAAGTTCCTGGCTTGAATTGCCGGCATCGCCCATTGTACTCCTGCATAGGCCATGGACTCTCTTTACATACATGTTCATGCATGGCGGTCTCATGCATATCCTATGGAATATGTTCGCGCTGTATCTGTTCGGCCGCATCTTCCTGGATTTCTTCTCGGTAAGACATTTCGTGGGTGTCTATCTGCTGGGTGGTCTCTTTGGAGCGCTGTTTTTTGTGTTGGCATACAATCTGTTCCCATATTTCGCGGCTGTTGTCGATGTGTCGCATCTGGTTGGCGCATCGGCTGCGGTGCTGGCTGTTGTCACGGCTGCTGCCGTACGTTCTCCCGAGTACAGGATTAATATGCTGTTTTTCGGCAGTGTCAAGCTCTCGACCTTTGCAATAGTTACGGTATGCATCTCTGTCCTGATGCTTTCAGGCAACAATGCCGGCGGTAATTTTGCGCATCTTGGCGGTGCGCTTGGCGGTTATCTTTTCGCTCTTCTGTTAGGAAAAGGATTTGACCTGACCGATATTCTGTGCCGTCCGGCCGACTGGTGCCGCTCCATGCTCGGTAAGCTAAAAAACTTGAAGCGAAAGAAAAGAAAATTCACCTATTCGCCGGGTGGCAAGCATGGTGCTGATTATGAGCACAATGCACAGAAAAAAGCAACGGAGGCCGAGGTGGATGCCATCCTTGAAAAGATTAAGAAAGGCGGGTATGCCTCGTTGAGCGAGGAGGAAAAAAAGCGCCTTTTCGATGCCTCTTCAAAATAGTTTTTCCCGTCTGTATTGTCGTTTTTGCAGGCTGCTTGGGATACTCTTCTCCGGCACCCTGTTCATGCCCGGCACGTTGCATTTTGATGCAGATTCCCGCGTTTTTCAGGCCTTTTTTGCCGTGTTTGTATTATAAAATAAAGAAAAAGCAACGAAAAGTGCTGTGTTTTAAATAAAAAACGCTATATTTGCGCGTTTTTAAAAGGAACAAAATAAATCACAATAAAATTTTATTAATATGCAGAACAAAGGATTTGTAAAAGTTTTTGCAGTATTGCTGACACTGGTGTGTCTCTTTTACCTCTCTTTCTCTTTCGTGACAAGCCGTCAGAACAAGGAGGTGAACAGATGGGCTACAGAGCAGACTGCAAGTTGGGTTTCTGAGCTCCAGGACAGTGGCGTGACCGTTACTGAAAAGGAGCAGAGCGCATATTTCGACTTCAAGAAGGAGGAGTATCTCGAAACCAACAAGGAGAAAAAAGTATGGCTGGGTATATACACACTCCAGCAGTGCCGTGAGTTGGAAATTGGTCTCGGTCTTGACCTCAAGGGCGGTCTTAGCGTTACTTTGGAGGTTTCTGTTCCCGAGTTCCTCAAGTCACTCGCAAGCGGTAACATTGACAAGGATGTTGAGGCTGCCATTGTTGCGGCTCAGAAGGCATCTGATGTCAACGGTGACCCAATCGGCGCATTTATCGCAAGCCTGCCCGAGGGTAAGTCTTTGGCTTCAATCTTCGCTTCAAGCGCATTGAAGGACAAGGTTGCCCAGAACTCTACAGACGCAGAGGTTGAGGCTGTGCTCCGTGCCGAGCTTGAGGTTGCTGTTGAAAACTCATTTAATGTGGTACGCTCGCGTGTAGACCGTTTTGGTGTAGCGCAGCCAAACATCCAGAAACTTGCAGGTGGCCAGGGCCGTATCATGGTTGAGCTTCCCGGTGTTGACAATAAGACACGTGTAATCGACCTCTTGACCCGTTCTTCAAACTTACAGTTCTGGGAGACATATACCGACCAGGAGCTCGTTAAGGTACTTCCAAAACTCATGCAGTTGGGCGAGGAGGTTGCAAAGAGCAAGGGCGAGACCGTCAATCCGTTGACAGGTCTTGTAGGTAACGCAGGCGGTTGCATCGTTGCTTATGTAAACCGTGAGGGTAAGGCAAAGATTGACGAGGTTCTTGCAGCAGGCAAGGCTTTGGAGAATGACCCTGCAAACCCACGTGTAATTCTGCCACGCGAGTTGCAGCTCTTCTGGGGTGCCGATTCAAAGGGTGGTGTATACACACTCTACGCAATAAAGGACAAGGATGTTGACGGTGTTGCTCCATTGCAGGGCGATGTAATCGCTGAGGCTACAGCAGCATTCCAGAACAACAAGCCTTGTGTGAACATGACTATGAACGGTGTTGTTGCCCACACTTGGGCTAACCTTACCGAGGATTGCGCAAAGAGCCGTCGTCCTATCGCTGTTGTGTTGGACGGTATGGTTTATAGCGCTCCTGTACCCGAGGGTCGTATAGCCGGCGGTCACAGTGTGATCAGTGGTACTTTCACCATTGAGGAGACACAGGACCTTGCAACAGTGCTCTGCTCGGGTAAGATGCTTGTTCCTATGAGAGACGTTGAGAGCAACGTGGTAGGTCCTTCTATCGGTGCTGCTTCAATCAACCAGGGCTTGATGTCGTTCGTAATCGCGTTCATCCTTCTGATGGTATATATGTGTGCGGTTTACGGTCTTGTACCGGGTATGGTTGCAAACGGTGCTTTGCTTCTTAACCTCTTCTTTACATTGGGTATCCTTGCTTCGTTCCAGGCTGCACTCACAATGTCAGGTATCGCCGGTATCGTGTTGACATTGGGTATGGCTGTCGATGCAAACGTGCTTATCTATGAGCGCGCTAAAGAGGAGCTCCGTGCAGGCAAGAATGTACGTGCAGCCTTGACCGACGGTTACAAGAATGCATTCTCTGCAATCTTCGACTCTAACCTCACATCTATCATCACCGGTATCATCCTCTACAACTTCGGTACAGGTCCTATCAAGGGCTTTGCCACAACTTTGATTATCGGTCTGTTGTGCTCATTCTTTACAGCTGTGTTCGTTACACGTGTTGTTTATGAGCGTTTCCTCAACAAGAACAAACTTACAAACCTCACCTTTACAACCAAGCTCTCTGCCAAGATGCTCAAGGATACAAAGTACAACTTCATTGGTGGTGCAAAGAAGGCGGGTATTGTATTTACCGTTTTGGCTGTGGCAATGATTGCTTCGTTTGCATTGCGTGGCATGGCAAAGAGCATCGACTTTACCGGTGGCCGCAACTATGTTGTCAAGTTCGAGCAGAAGGTATCTGATGCCGAGGTTCGCGACCTTTTGAAGGCAGAGATTAAGGATGCCAATGTTCAGGTTATCTCTTACGGTACAAGCGGCGACCAGGTACGTATCTCTACAAACTACCTCGTTGATGACCAGACTCCAAACTCAGACAAGAAGGTTGAGGAGGCTATTTATACTGCATTGAAGAATGGCGGTATGCTTGCCGAGGATGTTACATTCGAGCGTTTCTGTGATACTCAGGATGACATGGGCGGTTCTATCAAGAGCTCACAGAAGGTTGGCGCAAGCATTGCCGACGATATCCGCGAGGGTGCTGTGGTTTCAGTGATTCTTGCCCTGATTGCAATCTTCATCTACATCCTCGTTCGTTTCCGCAACGTGGCATACAGTGTGGGTTCAATCTTCGCACTTGCTATCGACGTGCTCATGATTATGGGTTGCTACTCACTCCTGCACGGTCTGTTGCCAATGTCACTCGAACTCGACCAGACATTCATCGGTGCTATCCTTACAGCTATCGGTTACTCAATCAACGATAAGGTGGTTATCTTTGACCGTATCCGTGAGTTCAGCCAGTTGTATCCAAAGCATGACAAGCTCGAGTTGTTCAACAACTCTTTGAACACAACACTTGCACGTACATTGAATACATCATTCAGTACATTGGTTGTTCTGTTGTGTATCTTCGTTCTTGGTGGCGACAGCATCCGTAGCTTTTCATTCGCTATGATTCTTGGTGTTGTATTCGGTACACTTTCATCACTCTTCATTGCGGCTCCCGTTGCCTATGCAATGATTGCAAAGCAGGTGAAGAAGTCGGCAAAGTAATATAACCTGATATTGATATAAACAGCGAGGTTGCCCGCATGGGCAACCTCGCTGTTTAATTGTATAGATGCAGTGTTCTCTCTCTCTTCTAGTTTCTTCTGTTGCTTTATTCGTGGTTTGCAAAAGGACAGTCGTTACAATTCTTTGTCTTGCAGTAGCTGCGGGTCAGTTGCAGCAAGACTTGTGTGTCTGCTGCATTCTTTGCTTTCACTCCCTGCTCGCGCCATTTCTTGATTATGCTGTTCTCTTCCGGGTCTATCTGGTATAGCAGTTCTTTGCTCATCTCGCAATAGCGCTCCTCCTTGCGGTGTTTGCCGTATATGTGCAGCAGGGGTACTACCGAGTTGATTATTATCACGTCTACCTGTCTCTGTTTCATGCAACCGTTGCCGCCCGTCTCGGTCCCTCCGAAACAGATATGGTTCTGCCAATATCCCTCCAACGGATGGGCGAATAGCCTGTAAATGTCGGTGAGGCTGACGGCTGCTGTGATGCCCGATATTGTGAGTCGTCCAAGATGGTATAGGCTTGCTACTCTTGCTATGCGCAGGTGCGGTGTAGAGTTTCCGCTGCTCCACGTCTTGTGGTCAATGCTTTTCAGGCCGAACTTGTTGCTCAGGAAACGGTATTCTCTTACAAGCTCATTGTAGTAATTGCATTTGAGAGCCTCTTCTCTATAATAATAAGGTATGCTTTCGATGTCGAGCAAGCCGGCCTGCCCAAAGAGAATGGCCTCCACCTGTGTCAGGTTGTCGCGGTGCTTGCCCAAGGCTTGGGTGTCGAGCATGTTTGCCCACTCCTCGAAAACGTGGTTCTGGATACCGAACCCGAAACTGCGGATGGCAACTTTCAGCAACGTGTCGTCCCATCTGCTGTCGCACAGCGCAAAAATGCGCTCTATGATTTTTCTCTTCTCCTCAAACCGTTCGTCGAGCAACCGCGCAAGGTTGTTATCAAACTGTTCGCTCGGCAGTTCTGCTATGATGCATCGGCACTCTGTGGCACCGTCTGATTCTTGTACCGCATCTATGGAGTGTCCTGTGTCCGCTGTTGCTCTCCGGCTGCTCATTATTCCTTCTCTTTGGGGTAGCTTATTCTTGTGTGGTAAATGGCCATAAGCCTCTTTTTGAACACTGTCTTGATGGTGTCTACATCCCCGAATGTGATGGGGCTCATCGATAGCTCTCCCTCGTTCAGCTTGGCTCCGACGATATTGTCCACAAGCTTGTTTATGTTCTCCTCGGTGTACTCTTTGAGGCTGTGCGAGGCTGCCTCTACACAGTCTGCAAGCATAAGCACGGCCTGCTCTTTAGTGCTTGGCTTGGGGCCGGGGTAAGTGAAAAGTTTTTCGTCTATCTCTTCGCCCGGGTGTTCGTTCTTGTATGTGATGTAGAAGTACCCTACCTTTGAATCTCCGTGGTGGGTCGCGATGAACTCCTTTATCTTCTTTGGCAAGCCTTCGCGTTCTGCAGTGGCAAGTCCGTCGGTAACGTGCTTTATGATTACCTGAGCGCTCTCAATGGGTGTGAGGCTGCTATGTGGGCTTACTCCTCCATTCTGGTTCTCGGTAAAGTAAATGGGGTTCTCGAGCTTGCCGATGTCGTGGTACATTGCGCCGGTGCGCACTTCGAGCGGGTTTGCTCCAATGGCTATTGCTGCTTCTGCGGCAAGATTTCCCACCTGCATCGAGTGCTGGAAAGTTCCCGGAGCCTCCTGTGACATCCTCTGCAGCAGCTTGCTGTTGAGGTTCGACAGCTCAATAAGTGTAACGCTTGATATGAAACCGAATGTGCGTTCTATGATAATCATCAACGGGTATATGAGCAGTGTGAGTATGGAACTTGCTGCAAAGTATGCGAACATCAATGTTCTTATGCCTGACATACCGGCTGTGTTGATTGTCTTGTAGCACAGGTATGCTATGGTATATGTCAGGAACACTATAATCACGCATTTGAACATTTGTGCTCGTGACGAAAGGTCTTTTAGGCTCAGTATGGCGCTGCCGCCTGCAAGTATCTGCAGCAACAGGAATTCGTACGGCGAGGCCATCATCATTGAACACATCGCAAAGGATATGCAACTTGTGAAGAAAGCTGTGCTCTCGTCTATGAAAAGGCATAGCGTGATGGGGAGTATGGCAAATGGTAAGATGAATATGCTGTAATCCCCCTGCATTGTCATAATCCCCGCTATTACGGGAAATACGGTTGCCGCTATTATGGTGAAGATGAATTTGTTGTTGCTGTTGGCTATCTCCTTTTTGTAGATGTTTATATAGGCCGAAAGAATGAGCATGCATGTGATGATGAAAAGAATCTGCCCCAGCAGTATATACTTCCAGTTGTTTGCCGATTCTGTCTTCTCTTTCTCTTTTTTCAGGTCAAGGTATGCCTTGATGCTCCTTTCTGTATCTCCGTCCACAATATCACCTGTGCTTACAATTCTCTCGCCCTCTTTAATGTGCTTGTATACAGGGTCTATGGACTTTACAAGCCTCTCCTGTTCCTGCAGGGTGGCGCGTGTGTCGCATCGGTAGTTGGGCGTTATGAGTGCTGCAAGGCCTGCAGTATCGGCAATGCAGCGCGATAGTATTGCACGTGCCTGCGATACGGTAATGAAGTTCCTGGATTCAAGCCTTCTTCTGTCGGTGCTGTCACTGTATGTGAGTATCTTGTTGTGTCTGTCACTGTTCAGGTAGACAGTGTCGCTGTCAGCGATTATGCCCTGATTGAGTATGCCTTTGAGGCTGTCGAAGAACGGCTGGTTGTCCTTGCTGTCTGTGTTGCCCTTGAATATTGTGGCAATGGCTATATCGTAATATCCTTTGCTTGTGCCTGTGCGTTGGAATACAGGGATGGATGTCTGTTTGACACTGTCCTCTTCGGCCGATATCTCCTCGGCTGTCTTCGGCACGTCAAAATCGAACTCGGCACGCAACTGTTCGTGTGCCCACGGGGCATTGTGCCTGTAGTTGTAGAACACGTTTCTCTCACGTGGCATGAAATATATTATCAGCCCCGAACATAGGAGGATGAGCAGTACCTGTGATATCTTGCGGCCATATCTGCTTGTGAAATCCTTTATGCTTCTTACAAAGCCTATGAATCCATTGCCTTTATTTTCCATAATTGATGCTTTTGATGTTCACTCTGCAAATCTATTCAAAAAATCGGCTAAAAACAAATTAATCAGGAGGTGATATGCCTGCCGTTTCTCTCCGTCGTAAAAAACCATGATTTTATTTTGTCAAAAACATAAGTTGTGCTATTTTTGTAGTGATTATGCTGTTAATTGGGCAAGGTGCGGTTCTGTCGCTTTTGATGGGCTGTAAAGCCGGTTGACTGTTTTTGGAATTTAAGAAGCTTCTAATATTTGAATACTATGATTGAAAGAAAAGTAAGAGTCCGTTTTGCTCCAAGCCCAACCGGACCGTTGCATATCGGCGGTGTGCGCACTGCTCTCTATAACTACCTCTTTGCAAAGCAGCATGGTGGTGACCTGGTACTCCGCATCGAGGATACCGATTCAAACCGTTTTGTTCCCGGAGCCGAGGATTATATCCTTGAGTCGTTCCGTTGGTTGGGTATAAAGTTCGATGAGGGAGTCTCTTTCGGTGGCAACTACGGCCCCTACCGCCAGTCCGAGCGCCGCGACATCTACAAGCAGTATGTAAAGCAGTTGCTCGATGCCGGCAAGGCATATATTGCCTTCGATACCCCCGAGGAACTTGAGGCAAAGCGTGCCGAGATTGAGAACTTCCAGTACGACGCCGCTACACGCCTTTCAATGCGCAACTCATTGGCAATGCCTGCCGAGGAGGTTGCCGCTCTCATTGAGGCCGGTCACCAGTATGTGGTGCGCTTCAAGATTGAACCGGGCGAAAAGGTTGTTGTCAATGATATAATCCGTGGCGAGGTTACCATCAACTCATCCATTCTTGACGACAAGGTGCTCTACAAATCGGCCGATGAGTTGCCTACCTACCACCTTGCGAATATTGTCGATGACCACTTGATGGAGATTACCCACGTAATCCGTGGCGAGGAGTGGTTGCCTTCGGCTCCGCTTCACGTGCTTCTCTACCGTGCTTTCGGTTGGGAGGATACAATGCCGCAGTTTGCTCACCTCTCTCTGCTTCTTAAACCCGAGGGTAACGGCAAGCTAAGCAAGCGCGACGGCGACCGTCTTGGCTTCCCCGTGTTCCCGCTTGAGTGGAACGACCCCAAGAGCGGTGCCGTGTCAACAGGTTTCCGCGAGAGCGACTACCTGCCCGAGGCTGTAGTGAATTTCCTCGCTCTGCTTGGCTGGAATCCCGGTGACGACGTGGAGATGATGTCAATGGAGGAGCTGGTGAAGAAGTTTGATCTCTCGAAGTGCAGCAAGGCCGGGGCACGTTTCGACTACAAGAAAATGGTGTGGTTCAACCACGAGTATATATTGCAGAAACCCGATAGGGAAATTGCGGAAATCTTCATGAATGTTGTCAAGCAGCATGGTGTGGAGACAACACTTGAGCACCTTGAGGTAATCGTCTCTTTGATGAAGGGCCGTGTCAACTTTGTTCATGAGTTGTGGGATGCATGCAGTTTCTATTTCGAGGCACCGGTTGCCTATGACGAGAAGACTGCGAAGAAGCGCTGGAAAGAGGATTCTGCCCAGAAGATGACCGAACTGGCCGATTTGCTTGAGTCGCTTGACGATTTCTCAATCGAGAATCAGGACAAGGCTGTTCACGAGTGGATTGAGGCCAAGGGCTATGGCATGGGTGATATCATGAACGCGTTCCGCCTGGCATTGGTGGGCGAGGGCAAAGGCCCCCAGATGTTCCACATATCGGGCCTTATCGGTAAGGAGGAGACACTCTCGCGTCTGCGCCGTGCAATAACAGTATTGGGATAATAGACAATGTACACGTTCGGAATATACATATACGCTCTCTTTGTGAGGCTGGCTGCTCTTTTTGGTCATAAGAAGGCTAAAAATATGGTGGCCGGTCATCGCGAGGTGTTCTCGACTTTAAAGGAAAAGCTTAATCCCGAAGCCGAGTACGTATGGTTCCATGCCTCTTCTCTCGGCGAGTTCGAACAGGGACGTCCCATGATTGAGAAGATGCGCGCGGAGCATCCCGAATACCGCATTGTGCTCACGTTCTTCTCGCCGTCGGGCTATCTGCCGGCAAAGAACTACCAGCAGGCCGATGTCGTTTGCTATCTGCCCTTTGATACAAAGCATAATGTAAGGCGCTTCCTCGACCTGGTGCGCCCCAAAATGGCATTCTTCATAAAATATGAGTTCTGGATAAACTATCTGCTCGAACTCAAGAGACGTACCATTCCTGTATACAGTGTCTCTTCAATTTTCCGCAAGGGGCAGGCTTTCTTCAGGACATGGGGTGGCCGTTACCGTCTGGCGCTTCACTGCTTTGAACACCTGTTTGTGCAGAACGCAGAGTCCAAGGCTCTATTGAAATCCATTGGTGTGGAGCGTGTGACAGTGGTGGGCGACACCCGTTTTGACCGTGTGGCAAAGATTCTGGAGCAGGCACGTCAACTGCCGTTGGTGGACGCTTTTGTGGAGGGCGAACGTAAGGTGTTTGTTGTCGGCAGCTCGTGGGATTGTGACGAGGCGGTCTATATGCCTTTCTTCAATGCCCACAGGGAGTGGAAACTTATTGTGGCCTCGCACGAGGTGAGTGAGGAGCGCGTTGCTGCCATCATCTCCCAATATGAGGGTACTTGCGTGCGCTATTCAACAGCAACGTTGGACGAGGCGCGTGGTGCCGATTGCCTTATCGTGGATTGCTATGGCCTGCTATCGTCGATATACCGCTACGGCTCAATGGCATTTGTGGGCGGAGGCTTTGGTGCCGGCATACATAATGTACTTGAGGCTGCTGTCTACGGTGTGCCGGTCTTCTTTGGTCCCAACAACCGCAAATTCCAAGAGGTGCAGTCGCTGAAAGCATGTGGCGGTGGCATCGAGGTTATTGCAACATGCGATTTTACCGAGAGAATGGACGCTTTTACCGCCGACGGGCAGTTGCTGGAGCGTGCCGGCAAGGCCGCGGGTGATTATGTGTCGGACAGCATTGGTGCTACGGCAAGGATATTTGCCCACCTTGGCCTGTGATTTATTATGTAAATAGATAGTTTTTTAATATAAACCTTTAAAATTTTAAAGTTATGAATTTTTTGACAGATGAGAAATTGGTTATTGTCGGCGCAGCCGGTATGATCGGTTCAAACATGGCTCAGTCTGCTTTGATGATGGGCTTGACAAGCAACCTTTGCCTTTATGATGTATTCTCTCCCGAGGGTGTTGCCGAGGAGATGCGTCAGAGCGGTTTCGACAATGTGAACATCACAGCTACAACTGATGTTGCCGAGGCTTTCAAAGATGCCAAGTATATTATCTCTTCAGGTGGTGCTCCACGCAAGGAGGGCATGACACGTGAGGATTTGCTCGCAGGTAACTGCAAGATTGCCGAGGAACTCGGTAAGAACATCAAGACATATTGCCCCGATGTAAAGCACGTGGTTATCATCTTCAACCCTGCCGATTTGACAGGTCTTGTAACTCTTCTCTACTCTGGTTTGAAACCCGGTCAGGTTACAACACTCGCAGGTCTCGACTCTACACGTCTGCAGAACGCTCTTGCAAAGAAGTTCGGCGTAATGATGAGCGAGGTTACCGGTTGTGCTACATACGGTGGTCACGGTGAGCAGATGGCAGTGTTCGGTAGCGCAGTTAAGGTTGCCGGCAAGCCATTGACAGACATCATCGGTACTGCAGAGTTCCCCGAGGAAGAGTGGGAGCAGATGAAGAAGGACGTTACACAGGGTGGTGCAGCTATCATCAAGCTCCGTGGCCGTTCTTCATTCCAGAGCCCATCTTACCTCTCTGTTGAGATGATTCGTTCGGTTATGGGTGGCGAGACATTCCGTTACCCTGCAGGTACATACGTATCAAACGAGAAGTACAACCACATCATGATGGCTATGGATACAGTTCTCGATGCCAACGGTTGCTCATACAAGATGCCTGTCGGTACTCCCGAGGAGATTGCAAAGCTCGACGCAAGCTACGAGCACCTTTGCAAGATGCGCGACGAGCTCGTTACTCTCAACATTGTTCCTGCAATTGAGGAATGGAGCAGCATCAACCCTAACCTCTAATATTATAGTATTACTAAGGTTATATAAAGGATGGCGGCTATGGTCGCCATCCTTTTTTGTAGTATTGTATAAACTTTGCCCCTATTTCTGCAAAAAACAGTCCGAAAGTTTTGCCGTTTGAGAAAAAGTATCTACTTTTGCGCTGCATTTTGTCTAAAGTGAAAAATAATATAAACTAAATAAATAAAATAGGAAATGATTGTAGTACCTGTTAAGGAGGGCGAGAACATTGAAAGAGCTCTCAAGAAATTCAAGAGAAAATTCGAGAAAACCGGTGTTGTTAAGGAGTTGCGCGCGCGTCAGCAGTTCGACAAGCCTTCAGTTTTGAAGCGTTTGAAGATGGAGCACGCTATCTACGTGCAGAAGCTTCGTGCTAACGAGGAATAATTTCCCGTTTTTTCTTGTTTTTTAATTAAAACTGATTTATATTCGTTGCCGAAAGACTATCTCTTTCGGCAACGAATATGTTTATAGACTCATTCATCGGGTATTTGAGGGTTGAGAGGCATTACTCGGCGCACACCGTGCGGTCATACGAGCGCGACCTCCTCGCTTTCAAGGACTATGTGGCCCGCCTGGATGAGTCGCTCTCTTTTTGGGAGGCCGATACCGATGTGGTACGCTCCTGGGTGGCATCAATGATGGATGCCGGTGCAAAGCCATCCACCGTGTGCCGTAAACTAAGTTCGTTGCGCTCGTTCTTTGCCTATGTTTGTGCCGATTGTGGTGTACGGGAGAATCCTGTTGCCGGGCTCGGAGGTCCAAAGTGCAGGAAGGTGTTGCCTTCATTTGTAAAGGAAGAGAGCATGAATGTCCTCATTGATGACACCCCGTTCGGTGACGGTTATGCCGCTTGTCGTGACAAGATGATTCTTCAGCTCTTCTATGAGACCGGGGTGCGACTCTCCGAGCTTGTGGGGCTCGATATCTCCTCGGTCGATATGCAGGCCTGCACCGTAAAGGTTCTTGGAAAGCGTAACCGCGAGCGCATCATACCCTTTGCTGTCGGGCTGAAGGCTGCATTGGAGCACTATCTCCATGAGCGCGAAGCGTTTGTCAAAAAAAACAGCAATGCTCTTTTCCTCTCGGCCAAAGGAAAACGTATAACCCCAAGCTATGTCTACAGGATGGTGAGGAGCCGTCTTGCCGATGTCACTACGGTAAAGAAAAAGAGCCCGCACGTGCTGCGCCACTCCTTTGCTACGGCAATGCTCAACAACAAAGCCGAGATTGGTGCTGTTAAGGAGTTGTTGGGGCACCGCAGGTTGGCAACGACCGAGATATATACCCACCTCGGTTTCGAGGATTTGAAAAGTTTTTACGAAATGGCTCACCCAAGAGCCGGAAAACAATAAATATATAGGAGGTTTAATTATGGTAACAAGAATTCAATCTGTTCATTTCGATGCATCACAGCAGTTGATGGAGTTCGTGGAGAAAAAAGTTGCGAAGCTTGACAAGCTTTGCGAAGGTGCGACAGCCCTTGAGGTGACAATGAAACTGATTAAGCCCGAGACTGCCAAGAACAAGGAGGTTGCCTTGCGTGTTTCGGCAGCGGGAGGTGAACTTTTTGCCTCAAAGACAAGTGACTCTTTTGAAGATGCTCTCCTTGGCGCAATCGATGCCATAAAGGTTCAGGCCGAGAAGAACAAGAACAAATAACCTCGTTGCATAAGATGCAGCTAGCGCAGCCGCCAAACTTGGCGGCTGCAATTTTTTTGTTATATATCTGTGCCGAACAAAATAAGTTTCATTTTTATACCTTGATTTTTAAAAATACTTAACTTTGTACCGGTTAAAAATAAAGGACACCGCGTGTGGTGGGTTGGCTCTTTGTTGGATTGAAGTTTTTTTTGGTAACCGGTAGGCTTTTGGCGCGGGCTATTTCTGTTCTCTCTTGATAGGGTGGGTCCTGTCTTCTGGTCGGTGTCGGGAGTAATGAATTGTCGGGCGGTTTTTGAAGTTTGGCCTCGGTTTTATGCCCTTTTTGCACCGAAAACGAAGAAAAAATGCATATTTTGCAAAAAAAAAGTCGAAAATGTTTTGTAGTTAAAAAAAAAACCATACCTTTGCACTCGCTTTACAACGGTAACAGCGCTACAAACGATGACCGCCTCTTTAGCTCAGTTGGCCAGAGCACGTGATTTGTAATCTCGGGGTCGTTGGTTCGAATCCGACAAGAGGCTCAAATAAAAAGAAAGCGCATTTCGTTATGAAGTTGTCGCAAATGCGTTTTCTGAAATAGTGACAAGGTTAGGGCAAATTCCAGAGTGGCCAAATGGGGCAGACTGTAAATCTGCTGTCTTTCGACTTCGGTGGTTCGAATCCATCTTTGCCCACAAATGTGTTGAAAAAGAGAATGCAAACCGGCATTGATAGCATGGCTGAAAAGAAATGGTTATCTTTGTTTGTTTGCAAATTCTTTATGTAAACGTATTGCGGAAGTAGCTCAGTTGATAGAGCATTAGCCTTCCAAGCTGAGGGTCGCGGGTTTGAGCCCCGTCTTCCGCTCTTTTTCAACGCTGTTATAGCTCAGTGGTAGAGCAC
>JAZOOF010000025.1:0-15213 GCA_045654885.1 Bacteroidaceae bacterium | reverse complement strand
CTTTTGCGTTCAAGCGACGGTAGCCTATGAGCGCGTTGCGCAGCGAGTCGCGATGCTTGGCAAATGCCGGTGGGTCGAGAATGATAAGGTTGTAATTGTTGCCCATTCTCTCCAAAAAGTCAAAAGCGTCCTCGGCGTATGCTGTGTGGCGTGTGTCGCCGGGGAAGTTTATTTCCACGTTGGCGTTGGTGAGGTCGATGGCCTTTGACGAGCTGTCGACCGAGTGTACAATCTCGGCACCGCCGCGCAGGGCGTATATTGAGAATCCGCCTGTGTAGCAGAACATGTTGAGCAGTTTGCGCCCCTTGGCATACTTCTCCAGCAGTGAGCGGTTCTCGCGCTGGTCTACGAAGAAACCGGTCTTTTGTCCGCGCAACCAGTCGATGTGGAACTTGAGGCCATACTCGGTTGATATGTTGCCGGCATTGCCGCCCAGGATGTAGCCGTTGTCCTTGTTTATGTCGGCCTTGTAGGGCAGGGTGGTGTCCGATTTGTAGTAGATGTTCTTGAGCTTGTCGCCGAGTACCTCCTGCATTGCCTTTGCAATCTCCATGCGGCTGACGTGCATTCCCACGCTGTGGGCCTGCATAACGGCTGTGTCGCCATAGATGTCGACAATGAGGCCGGGAAGGTTGTCACCCTCGCCGTGTACAAGGCGGTAGGTGTTGTTGTCCTCGCGTGATGATATACCGGTGCGTTCGCGCAGGTCGAAGGCGGTGGCTATGCGGCGGGTCCAGAATGCCTGGTCGACGGGTTCGTCATTGAAGGTGAGCACACGCACGGCTATGCTGCCCACCTGCACGTGTCCGCGTGCTATGAATTTATGGTCGTTGGTGTATACTGTCACAACGTCTCCCTCCTCGGGCTTGCCCTCGATGCGCTGTATGGCACCCGAGAATATCCAGGGATGGAAGCGTTGCAGTGACTCTTCTTTACCACGTTTGAGTATTACGGCTTTTTCCATGTTATCTTTGGTTTAATTCGTTGTAAATCTTAAGGCATGCCCACGCGTCGGTAGCGGCATAGAGCTTCTGCTTGTCGGTGAGCACGTCGTTCTCCCAGTTGCTCAGTTGCTGGCTTTTTGAGATGCGTTGTGCAAAGATTATTGCAAAAATCTTTTGCAGGCTCTTCTCCTCAATGCCGAACTTTTCCACCTCGTTCTGCAGGTCGATGAAACTGCCGGCCTTGAACTTGCGCCGTTTGCAGAGTCCCTGATAGTCGTCGTGCAGCGAGAGGCCTATCTTTTTTATGCTGCTGTTCTCAAGGAAGGCAACAAGCGAGTCGGGTATCCCGGTGCGGTTCAGGCGAATGAGGAAACAGGTGTCTGCAGTGGAGATTTGTATGAGCGACACGTCGTGCTGCACCCCCTTGCGGAACGAAGGACGTGTCTCGGTGTCAATGCCCACGGCGCTCTCCTGTGACAGGGCTTTCATAGCCTGCTCCACAGCGGCCGCGGTGTCAATGGTTATTATGCGCCCATCGAAAGCCACGGTGGGCATTGTGCTTATCTCTGCTTTTTCTATGCGTGCTTTATAGCTCATTTCCCTCTTCTTCCTCGTCGTCAAGTGATGTGTTGTATCTGATGTCGTGCAGTGCACGCAGTGTGTTTGTGAGTGTCTGTCCCCAATATTGGCGGAAGTGCTCGTTGCATTCGATGATGGCATCGTGCATTGTCTCGTTGATACCGAGCTGGAACAGGCATACGAAGTTCTTGATGTCCTGGTAAATGTCGGCAATGTCCTCCGATATGCTCTTGGTGATTGGTGTGTCGCTGTACTTCATGTCGCTGACAAAGACATCGAGGTACGGGTCTTTGTCGGCCAACAGGTCGAGCATTGTCATGCGTACAATCTCGTAGCTGTCCTCCGATACAAAATCCTCCAGGTCGTCGTCGCTCGTGCGCTCCTCGTCGGGCAGCATCTGTGCCTTGATGTAGAGTAGCGGCAGCAGCTTTAGCAGTGTGTCGACAAAGTCCTTGCGGGTGTGTTCGTTGCTGCGCTCTATGTAGGCGCAGAACTCGGCAGCGACGGTCACAAATTCCACCGTGTTGCGCGAAAAAACTATATCCTCTGTTCCTTTCATGATTCCGGGTTTGTCATTTTGCCGCGAAGTTACAAAAAATAGCGGAGCTGTGGGTAATTGGTATTTGTTTTTTTTGTATCTTCGCGTTTAACTGTGGCAGGTTTTGTCACTTTATGAATTTTTAAGCGGAAACACGACAGGAATATATGGCAAAAAAGAAAGAAAATAAGGGATTCTTTTACAAAATGAAATTGATGAAGGTGAGGGTGAAGTATTTTCTCTCGCACCAGACCGTGCGCTTCGCGCTTGGTGCGGTGTGTCTTGCGTTTACAATATTCCTTGGCTTCTCGTTGATATCGTTCTTGTGGAGCGGCGGCGGTGACCAGACCATTGTGGAGTCAGTTGCTACAGGTGAGGCTGCCGGCAATGCATCGGGCAAGGGTGGTGCGGTGGTTGCCGATTACCTTGTGAACGGTTGTTTTGGCTGGGCTTCTCTAATAGCTCTGCCGTTCCTGGCGCTGCTGTCGTGCTCGCTCATGGATTTGCGTTTTGTGCAAGGCGTGCGCAAGGTACGTTGGGGCATGATAACGCTGTTTCTGCTCGTTTGGTGCTCGGTACTCTTCGATTTTCTCTTCGGTAACAGTTTTCAGGATAGCTTTATGCTACCCGGCGGCCGCAATGGCGAGGTTGTGAAGGACTTTATCTGCGACATGCTTGGTGTAGTGGGGCTTGTGCTTGTGCTCCTGCTCTCGGCATTGCTTTTCATGATATACGTATCGCGCAAGACTGTGCCGTTCTTGCAGGGACTCTTCAATTTTTCGCGAAAAAACAGTACTGAAACTGTTGATGATGAGGAAGACGAAGAAACGGATGAAGGCGAGGAAGAAGATGAGGAGGGCAAAGAAGATAACGACGGCGGCTCCGAAGAGGAGAATACATTGGAGATTGAGGTTGTTACCACTCCCGAAGTGATAGAAGAAGATGATGTGGTTGTTGTGGAGGCAGATGACGATGAGGTTGACGAAGACCTGGAGCTTGCCCGCAGGTTCGATGCCATGGGCGGTGCTGTTGTCCCTGACGAACATTCGCATGGCGAGACCGTGGAGACCGGCGAGGAGGGGCTAGAGATGGAGGTTGAGGCTGCCGACGGTGATGATGACATGGGAGGCAAGATGCTTCGCCCCATAAACCCAAAGGATGAACTCAGCTACTACAAGCCACCGACACTTGATTTGCTCGACGAGTATGAGCAGGGGGTACACTCTATTGATAAGGACGAACAGGCGGAGAATGCGAACAGGATTGTGCAGGCATTGAGGAACTTCGGTATAGAAATCAGTTCAATAAAGGCTACCGTAGGCCCCACAATTACTCTCTATGAGATTACCCCTGCACCGGGTGTCAGGATTTCGAAGATACGTAACCTTGAGGATGACATTGCCATGAGTCTATCGGCATTGTGTATACGTATTGTGGCACCAATTCCCGGCAAAGGAACCATTGGTATTGAGGTGCCCAATGCCCACAAGCAGATTGTCCCGATGATGTCGTTGCTCAACAGCCGCAAATATAAGGAAACTGATATGGCATTGCCGCTTGCGCTTGGCAAGACTATCTCGAACGAGGTTTACATGGTGGACATGGCCAAGATGCCCCACTTGCTTGTTGCCGGAGCAACCGGTATGGGTAAATCGGTCGGTTTGAATGCGATAATCACATCGTTGCTCTACAAGATGCACCCTGCTTACCTCAAGTTTGTGATGGTTGACCCAAAGATGGTGGAACTGAGTCTCTACAGCGTGTTGGAGAAACACTTCCTTGCAAAGCTTGAGGGTGAGGACGAACCAATTATCACCGACGTGAACAAGGTGGTGCGTACTCTCAAATCGCTCTGTGTGGAGATGGATAACCGTTACAAACTGTTGCAGCTGGCATCGGTGCGTTCGGTAAAGGAGTATAACGAGAAGTATTTGAACAAGGAACTGCTGCCTACGAAGGGGCACCGTTTCATGCCATATATTGTGGTGATTATAGACGAGTATGGCGATTTGATGATGACTGCCGGCCGCGAGGTGGAGCAGCCCATTGCGCGTATTGCACAGAAGGCGCGTGCCGTGGGTATACACATGATTATCGCTACACAGCGTCCAACGACAAACATCATTACCGGTACCATCAAGGCTAACTTCCCGGCGCGCATGGCGTTCAGGGTTATATCTACAATTGACTCGCGTACAATTCTCGACCGTTCGGGTGCCAACCAGCTGCAGGGTAGGGGTGACATGCTCTTCCTTGCCGGTAATGACCCCGTGCGTGTGCAGTGTGCGCTTGTTGAGACCAAAGAGGTGGAGCGTGTTTGTGCACATATTGCAAAGCAGCAGGGATATCAGTCGGCATATATTCTGCCCGAGCCCGACGAAGTTGTTGATTTTGGTGATGGCAGCGGTGGCGGTTCTGCGCGAGGCGATATCAGCCCCGACAAGCTTGACCCGCTTTTTGCCGATGCTGCACGTGTGGTGGTGCTTGCGCAACATGGTTCCACATCGCTCATTCAGCGTAAGCTGGAGATTGGTTTCAATCGTGCAGGCCGCATAATGGACCAACTGTGCCGCATGGGTATTGTTGGCGAACAGGAGGGCAGCAAACCTCGCCAGGTGCTGTGTGCCGATGAGGCCGACCTTGAGTTTCGTTTGAAGTCGATGTTGTAAATGCTTATATATATTTATAAGGTATGAGATATATACTGTTTCTGTTTATTGCAATGTTGCAGTTGCCGCTGTTTGCGCAGAATGGTTCAACCGGGGCGGATGCTTTGCTCGACAAGACGCTGGCGGGTTTGAAAGCCGATGTTCCTGTGCGCATGGACTATACCTACCGGGTGCTCGATGAAGATGGCGAGGCGTTGCAGCAGGATAGGGGTATTATGTACGTAGACAATGGTCGCTACGCACTCCTTATGCAGGACATGAAGGTGTGGTGCGACGGCATGACACAGTGGAGCTATATGCGTGAGGTGGACGAGGTATATGTGACCGATGCCGTTTCGGACGAGGCGCAGAATCTCTCTCCGCTCTACATAATGGAGCACTATCGCACCGGGCGCACGGTTTCACTTGTCGATGATGGTGTTGTTGCCGTTGTGACTTTGCAACCGATGGCCGACGATGGAACGGAGAGCGTGGAACTGCACATACGCAACAGCGACAATCGTCTTGTGAAGATGGTTATATATATGCCTGGTCAGGGAGGTGTCGAGGTGTTGCTCGACGGCTATGCGGCGAAATGCGGCGCAGACAACGATGTCTTTACTTGCCCGCTTGATGATTACCGTGCAGCCGAGATTATTGATATGAGATAATGATTAAAAATATAAATATTATGAACAGTACAAAATGTTTGATTATTGGTTCCGGCCCTGCCGGATACACAGCGGCAATCTATGCCTCACGTGCTAACCTTTCACCGGTGCTCATCGAGGGCATGCAGCCCGGCGGTCAGCTCACACAGACAACGGTGATTGAGAATTTCCCCGGCTTCCCACATGGTATAACAGGTCCCGAGCTGATGGAGAATATGCGTCAGCAGGCAATCAACGTCGGTGCGGATGTACGTTCCGGCAGTGTGGTTGAGGTTGATTTTGAGTCATTGCCCTACAAGGTTGCACTCGATGACGGCAAGGTAATCGAGGCCGAGACTGTGATTATTGCAACAGGTGCGGCTGCCAAGTATCTTGGATTGAGCGATGAGATAAAGTATCAGGGTATGGGCGTGAGTGCCTGCGCTACATGCGACGGTTTCTTCTATCGCAAGAAGATTGTTGCCGTAGTGGGTGGTGGCGACACAGCCTGCGAGGAGGCAAACTATCTTGCTTCTTTGGCTGCCAAGGTTTACCTCATTGTGCGCAAGCCTTATCTGCGCGCCTCAAAGGCTATGCAGGACCGCACATTGGCCAACCCGAAGATTGAGGTGTTGTTCGAGCATAACACCGAGGGTCTCTTCGGCGAGAATGGTGTTGAGGGTGCGCACGTGGTGTACCGCAAAGGCGAGGCCGATGAAAAGCGCTACGACATTGCAATCGACGGTTTCTTCCTTGCTATCGGCCACAAGCCGAACTCTGATGTCTTCAAGAAGTACCTGAAGACCGACGAGACCGGTTTCTTTGTTCCTGCCGATGAAAGCGGTGTGAAGACACTCGTTCCCGGTGTATTTGTTGCCGGTGACGTTGCCGACCCTCACTATCGCCAGGCTATCAACGCGGCTGCCAGCGGTTGCCGTGCTGCAATGGAGGCCGAGCGTTACCTCTCAAGCAAGGCATGATTGCGTGAGGAAAACCCAAAAGGGCAGCAGGGCCTTAAAGGAAAATAACCTTTTCGCCCTTTTCGCCCTTTTAGGCCTTATGCGTGTTATCTGGTAAATTCCGCAAAGATTTTGGCACATTTGTTTCGCCATGTCGGGGAAATGTGCTATCTTTGCACCCGATTTAGTCCGTAGGGGTTGGAGAAGCCGTGCCCACGAAGGGAACGCACCTCGCGGAATTCACAATAAAAGCGATAAAAATAAATGTACGCAATTGTTGAGATTAATGGACAGCAGTTCAAGGCTGAGGCCGGCAAGAAGCTGTTCGTGCACCACATCAAGGGTGCTCAGAACGACACAACCGTTGAGTTTGACCGCGTGTTGTTGTTGGACAAGGAAGGCGCAGTAACAGTAGGTGCTCCTACAGTAGAAGGCGCAAAGGTAGTTTGCTATATCGGCAATGTTCGTGAGCAGAAGATTGTTCGCAAGTCTAAGGACGGTCAGAACATCGTTACAACACGCGAAATCAATCCTGCATTGGTTAAGGGTGACAAGGTGTTGGTGTTCCACAAGCGTCGTCGTAAGGGCTACCGCAAGCTGAACGGTCACCGTCAGCAGTTCACAGAGTTAGTTGTAAAGGAAATTATCGGTTAATTTTTAAAGTTTAAACAGTATGGCACATAAGAAAGGTGTTGGTAGTTCAAAGAACGGCCGTGAGTCAGCAAGTCAGCGACTTGGTGTTAAGATCTGGGGTGGCCAGGCATGTAAAGCCGGTAATATCATCGTTCGTCAGCGTGGTACAGTTCACTATCCTGGTGCAAACACCGGTATGGGTAGCGATCACACTCTCTACGCTTTGGTTGACGGTGTTGTAACTTTCAAGCGTGGCAAGAACGACAAGAGCTACGTTTCTGTTACTCCATTTGCAGAGCAGAACTGATTATAACGTCAGTTGACTTGAAGGCAATCCCGTTGGGGTTGCCTTTTTGTTATTTTTTTTACAATGTGCTATTGATAATTAGGAAATAATTGTATTTTTGTAAATTAAAGGGATATAATTGTCCGTAATTTGTAAAAATACTAAAACAATATAACCATGCTTACATTAAAAGTTATCTCACAGGAGACCGAGAAGGTATTGAAGGGTCTTGAGAAGAAGCATTTCAAGAATGCGAAAGAGACAATTGAGAAAGTACTTGAACTCGATAAGGAGCGCCGTGCGGCGCAGCAGGAACTCGATACTGTTCTTGCGCAGAACAAACAGCTTGCAGCAAAGATTGGCCAGTTGATGAAGGCCGGTGCTGCCGACGAGGCAAACGCAGTGAAGGAAGAGGTTGCCACTCTCAAGGCAAAGGCTGCCGAGTTGCAGGAGAAGATGGATGCCGCTGCCGAAAACTTGCAGCAGGTGCTCTATACAATCCCTAACATTCCATACGACGAGGTGCCCGAGGGTGCCGTTGCCGAGGATAACGTGGTTGAGAAGACCGGTGGCATGGAGACTGTTCTCCCCGAGAATGCTCTCCCGCACTGGGAACTCGCAAAGAAGCATGACCTTATTGACTTTGACCTTGGTGTAAAGATTACCGGTGCCGGCTTCCCGGTCTACAAGGGCAAGGGTGCTCAGTTGCAGCGTGCGCTCATCAACTTCTTCCTCGACGAGGCTCGCGCGGCGGGTTATGTAGAGATTATGCCTCCAACAGTCGTTAATGCGGCTTCGGGCTATGGTACAGGACAGCTCCCCGACAAGGAGGGACAGATGTACCACTGCGGTCTCGACGATTTGTATCTCATTCCGACAGCCGAGGTTCCCGTGACAAATATCTATCGTGACGTTATCCTTGACGAGAAGCAACTCCCAATCAAGAACTGCGCATACACACAGTGTTTCCGTCGCGAGGCCGGTTCATACGGCAAGGACGTGCGTGGCTTGAACCGCTTGCACGAGTTCTCAAAGGTTGAGATTGTGCGCATCGACACTCCCGAGCACAGCAAGGAGTCGCACAAGGAGATGCTTGAGCACGTTGAGGGTCTCTTGAAGAAACTGGAGCTCCCATACCGCATTCTCCGTCTTTGCGGTGGCGACATGAGCTTCACTGCAGCCCTCTGTTTCGACTTCGAGGTTTATTCCGAGGCTCAGCAGCGCTGGCTCGAGGTTTCTTCTGTCTCTAACTTCGACAGCTACCAGGCTAACCGCCTCAAGTGCCGCTATCGCAATGCCGACAAGAAGACCGAACTTTGCCACACGCTCAACGGTTCTGCGCTTGCGCTCCCACGTATAGTTGCAGCTCTCCTTGAGAACAACCAGACTCCCGAGGGTATACGCATTCCAAAGGCGTTGGTGCCATATTGTGGTTTTGAAATCATTGATTAATGGCTGTAGGGGCGGGTTTTGCTCGCCCAATGCCGATAAAATAGTATAACAGGGGCGGGGTGTCCCGCCCCTGTATCATTTAAACAGACTAAAACATTATTATGTACAGGATAGTATCGAAAGAGCAGTTCTCGGAAAAGGTTTTCCGTCTGCGTGTAGAGGCTCCGCTCATTGCAAAGGCATACAGAGCCGGTAACTTTGTTATTGTGAGAGTTGGCGAGAAGGGCGAGCGCATTCCGTTGACCATTGCACACGCCGATACCGAGAGGGGTATCATCACTCTTGTAATTCAGAAGGTGGGCTTGAGCTCAAGCCGTCTCTGCGACCTCAACGAGGGCGATTGCATTACCGATGTTGTAGGTCCACTTGGTCAGGCTACACACATCGAGAATTTCGGTACTGTTGTGTGTGCCGGCGGTGGTGTGGGTGTAGCGCCAATGCTGCCCATTGCTACGGCGCTAAAAAAGGCCGGCAACCGTGTGATTTCGGTGCTCGCAGGCCGTTCAAAGGATTTGATTATCCTTGAAAAGGAGGTCCGTGAGGTGTCGGACGAGGTTATCATCATGACCGACGATGGCTCTTATGGCGACAAGGGGCTTGTTACCGAGGGTATCGAACGTGTCATCAAGCGCGAAAAGGTTGACCACTGCGTAGCCATTGGTCCTGCCATAATGATGAAATTCGTGTGCAAGCTCACCAAGCAGTACGAGATTCCAACCGTTGTATCCTTGAACACTATCATGGTCGACGGTACAGGTATGTGCGGTGCATGCCGTGTGACAGTGGGCGGAAAGACAAAGTTCGTTTGTGTGGATGGCCCGGAGTTCGACGGTCACGAGGTGGATTTTGACGGAATGATGCAGCGCCTGGGCTCTTTCAGGTCACAGGAGGCTCATGAGATAGAGAAACTTGAAAAGGTGGAGGAGTGTGCAAGCGAGTGCGACGAACTCACAAACCGCGATGCGGCCTGGCGTGTGGAGCTCCGCAATAAGATGAAACCGAAGGAGCGCACTGCCATTGAGCGCTGTCCAATGCCTGAACTGGAGCCTGCTTACCGTGCGACAAAGTTGCGCGAAGAGGTAAACACCGGCTTCACAAAGGAGATGGCGCTTGTTGAGGCACAGCGTTGTCTCGACTGCCCAAAGCCAGCCTGCATGGAGGGCTGCCCCGTGAGCATAAACATTCCTTCGTTTGTAAAGAATATTGAGCGCGGCGAGTTCATCAAGGCTGCCCAGGTTCTCAAGATGACAAGTTCGCTCTCTGCAGTGTGTGGCCGTGTATGCCCACAGGAGAAACAGTGCGAGAGCAAGTGTGTACACCTTAAGATGGGTCACAAGGCTGTAGCCATTGGTGCTTTGGAGCGCTTTGCGGCCGACTATGCACGCGAGAGCGGTGAGATGCCCGCTCCACAGGTTGCTGCATCCAACGGCATAAAGGTTGCTGTTGTGGGTTCGGGTCCTGCGGGTCTTTCATTTGCCGGTGACATGGCAAAATTGGGCTATGCGGTTACCGTGTACGAGGCATTGCATGAGATTGGCGGTGTGCTCAAGTATGGTATCCCCGAGTTCCGCTTGCCCAATGCAATCGTTGAGCACGAGATTGAGAACCTGCGTGCAATGGGTGTCGAGTTCGTGAAGGACTGCGTTGTGGGCAAGACAATCTCAATTGCCCAGTTGCAGGACGAGGGCTTCAAGGGTGTGTTTGTGGCATCGGGTGCCGGTTTGCCGAACTTTATGAATATCCCGGGTGAGAACTCAAACAACATCATGTCGTCCAACGAGTACCTCACACGTGTGAACCTCATGGATGCATCGAACCCCGAGACCGATACTCCAATATGCATGGGCAAGCGTGTGGCTGTCATTGGTGGCGGTAACACAGCTATGGACTCTGTGCGTACAGCACTCCGTCTGGGTGCCGAGCGTGCGATGATAATCTATCGTCGCAGCGAGGCCGAGATGCCTGCACGCCTTGAGGAGGTGAAGCATGCAAAAGAGGAGGGTGTCGAGTTCCTTACACTGCATAACCCCATTGAGTATATTGCCGATGAGAAGGGCTGTGTAAAGCAGATTGTACTGCAGAAGATGGAACTTGGCGAGCCCGATGCTTCGGGCCGTCGTTCGCCTGTTCCTGTTGAGGGTGCTATTGAGACTATCGATATTGATGTGGCCGTTGTGGCTGTTGGTGTATCGCCCAATCCGCTTGTACCTACATCAGTCGAGGGCTTGGAACTTGGCCGCAAGAACACAATTGCCGTGAACGAGAACATGCAGTCATCAATTCCGTTCATCTATGCCGGTGGCGACATTGTTCGCGGTGGTGCAACTGTTATCCTTGCCATGGGTGACGGCCGCCGTGCCGCAGCTGCAATGCATGAGCATTTGAGCAAATAAAAGCATTTATATAAAAGAAAATCGTTTCCATTCGTTGAGAGTGGAAACGATTTTTTTATTGCGGTTATTGAGATGCTTCGCTTTGTTTTGTATGACTGTGTGCGCGTAATTGTCATTTCGAACGTATGTGCCCCTGCGGATTGATTGCTTATAGAGATATCTCGCTTTATTGCATTATTCTTTTTGTGTTGTCGGTGAGAATAATCTCTCTGATGGAATCGCTGTAGCTATGCTGCATGCCCTGGAACCGGCGCCAGTTGCGCTGCACCTTCTGTACAAACGAGAGTGTCTCGGCCCATCCGTTGAACTGTCCGTTGCGGCAAAGCGTGTCGGTGTAGTATTCGGGCTTGCTCATGTGGATGAGGAACGAGTCGACGTTCGCCTCCCATTTAAGCCTGTCATATCCATACTTACGTGCCAGGCGCATTGCATCGTGTATATACCCGAACCCTGCATTGTAGGATGCAAGAATGAACTTAATGCGCTCTTCGGGGTTTTTTATGGGTCGGAACTGTTTTTCGAGCGATTGCAGCAGGCGGGCTGCAGTCATTATGTTTGTGCGGTTGTCGTTGTGCAAGGTGTCGGGGATGCCAAATCCGCGCAATGTCTCGGGCATCACCTGCATTACACCCTGTGCACCTGCATCGGAGACGGCTGTGCTGTCGAAACGTGACTCTGTGAATGCGATGGCTGCTATGAGTGTCCAGTCGTAGCCTGTGCTGTCGGCCGCCTCGCGGAAGTGGCTGTCATAGGGTGAGAGCGTGGCATATGGCGAAAGGTATGTGTATACAGGAACCTCTTGCCATTGTGGCATAGCGCTTCTGTCCAATCGCTTGGTAATGACGTTGAACATAAGTATTGTTGCAGTGGAAATTAGCAGCGTTGCCACTGCCGGTATCAGGTTCCTCTTCTTCATTCTTGTTTCAGGAAGTAGCCTATTGACATCTGCAGTGCCTTTATGGCCTTCTTGTTGTGGCCGCCTTGTGGCATTATTATGTCGGCAAACTTCTTCGTGGGTTCAATGAACTCCCAATGCATCTCCTTTACAATGCGTTCGTAGCGTTCGATGACAGTCTCGGGTGTGCGGCCGCGCTCAATGACATCGCGGCGAATGAGGCGTATGAGACGGTCGTCGGCATCGGCATCGACAAATATTTTCAAATCCATCAGTTCACGCAACTGTGGATTTACAAGTGCCATTATACCCTCGACAATGATGACCTCTTTTGGTTCAATGTGTACGGTCTCGGGCTGTCGGGTACAGGTGATGTATGAGTATGTTGGCTGCTCAATGGCCTTGCCCTGCCGCAGCATGGCTATCTGCTCCACAAGCAAATCCCAGTCGAATGCATCGGGGTGGTCAAAGTTAATGAACTGGCGCTCCTCGACGGGAACGTCGCTACTGTCCTTGTAGTACGAATCCTGTGGAATCACAGCCACCGAACCAGCGGGCAATGAATTTACTATCTCCTTAACAACGGTGGTCTTTCCCGAACCTGTACCGCCTGCAATGCCAATTATATACATTTTGTGTTGTTTTATCTCTTCGCAAAGATAGCAACAAACGAGCGAAAAACATGAAGTTTACTTCTATGTTTTTCACAGCGAGTGCAGTATATTTTGGAGATTTATATCAGATTGCAGCCTCCTCTTCCCTGTTTTTTATCAATTCTACCAATGTCAGGCCGTTGTTCTTCCCAACAACGTAGCGCGTGCCACAGCTCTCGGCCTCGCCGCAACGGGTGAAGTTATCCATGTAAAATTCGCGTCCCTTTTCTATCAGCAGGCAACGGAATGTGTCGCCGGCCTTGATGGTTGCGTTCTCGCTCTTCACTGCAACAAAGCGGTTGTCGCCAAGGTATTCAACGTCGCACACCCTGTCGGGCAGCCAACCGAGCCTTATGCGGGTACCCACTTTCAGGCTTCTGCAGTCTATAACCTCTTCTCCATAAAACTGCTCTGAATCCGTTTTTATCGTAGCACAGAAATTCTCCCAGTTCTTGGCATCGACAAACTGTGATACAATGTCAAGAATCCTTTCCGACACATTGCTGGCATTGCGGGTAGAGTAGCCCCATAGGCGTTGCAGTGTTGTTATGGAAACGTGTTCGTTGCATTTGTCCTCAATCAGTCCTTCAAGTCTCGTTAATTTATCGTGAGTGTTTATTTTACCTACACGCTTTTCTACTTCGTTGCGCAGTGCTTTGATTTGTGGAGAATCTATAAGTATGCTCATTTTCTGGTTTTGAACGGTGCTATGATAGTTTTTTACAAAAATAGTGTTTATATTTGAAAAAAATAGTTACAACCCTTTGTCATTATTTGTCAATTTATGCATGAGAGTGAAATTGTTGAGCAGCTAGACGTTGCTGTCGATTATGCTGCAGGCTATTCAATGCCCGAACTGTACCTTGCGACATCAAATGCAGTGCTGTATCGTGTACGCAAGGCCGGCAAATACTTTATCATAAAGACTCCAAAGGATAACAGCGGGCTGGGACTTGCAATGCTGCAGCGCGAGTATGAATTGTCGCTTGGCAAAACGCACCCGAACATAGTAACGGTGTTTACATTTGAACAGAGCAGTGTTGTTGGCCCGGGTATTGTCATGGAGTATGTCGATGGGCGCACATTGGCCGCCTTCCTTGACGAGAATCCTTCGGCAGCAATGCGTGAGCGGGTGTTTGAGCAACTGTTGCAGGCTGTTGCGTATATCCATCGCTGTGGTGTGGTGCATAATGACATTAAGCCCGAGAATATCCTGGTTACACGTGCCGACAACGATGTGCGGCTCATTGATTTCGGTCTTGCCGATGCCGATGCATACTGCATGGCGCGCACGCTTGGGTGCACAGCGGCCTATGCATCGCCCGAGCTGCTTGCACGTGAAAAGGATATCGATGCGCGCAGCGATATATATTCGCTCGGTGTTGTCATGCGCGAAATTTTCGGTAACCGCCTCTCGCGCATTGCAGGGCATTGCTTGTGTGCTTGCAAGGAGAAACGCTATGCTAATGCCGAGCAGTTGCTTGCGGCCTTCAGGCACCGTAACCGTCCGTTACGCGTTCTTGCCACAACATTTGTGGCATTACTGCTTCTGATGTTGCTGTTGTATACCTGCCGCACAGGAATGGGGAACGCACAGGAAATAACCAGGCAAAAAACGGCAGCCGAGCAAATGACCCTGCTGCGCGATTCGTTGCTTGCCAAGGTTGAAGTCGATGTGGCTGCAGTATACGAGTGCGTGGCCGATTCTGTTTCCCGCGCTCCCTATTCTGAATTTGCGGGCAATAACATCCTCTCTTTTTATGAAATACTGGCGGAGTATTACAAAAGTAATATATCTTCCATTGCCGACCCGGACATCTCATCTGCTGTCACAAACCGCTATATGCTGTTGTTGAACAGGGCGCAGGAACAACTGTGGGAAAAGGCAAAGCAATTGCCATCGTTCTATAAAATCGGTTTGCCCATCCCGGCGGTAATCTATTACGACAGCCTTGTTACGCATAGGCTGCCCTATGTACCTTATATAAATAAGTAGATGAAAAGTTGTTGAAATAGCCTTTTGCATCTGTTTTGTTTTGACAAAAAAAGACAAAGAAAATCCCATAATAACTCATTATCTTTGTAAAGTAGTTAAAAAAGCAACAGACTCTTGTGTTTTGTTAATTAATTTTAGTAATATTGCATTATCGAAATAAAATAAAACACGCGAGTGTTTGACATTCTCGCTGATGAACCTAGGAAATTCATTAACGGAAAGAGAGTGCAAACCCTGTCGCAAGGTGTCGTGCATACATGTGTCATGTGTGCGTGGCTACTATTAGCGTAGGCTGTTGCTTTTCTCTTTTTCAGGGTTTTCCTAGGACCTATCAGCGGAGATTAAGCAATTAGTCTGCGCTTCTTTTTTTATATACATTTATATACAATGTCGAGAAGCAAAGGTTGGTGAATCTAAATTTAATATATAAATATTATGAAAAAAACGGTTCACCTGCAAAAGTTGGGGGGGCTATGCAAAAAGTTTAGTCAATCTATAGAAGAAAAATTTCAAATCAGTAACACCTCTGAGTTGTGCTCTGAATGCTTTGATTTTGGCATTAAAACTTTCTGCAAAAGCATTTGTGG
>JAZOOF010000024.1:0-89293 GCA_045654885.1 Bacteroidaceae bacterium | reverse complement strand
AAAATAAGCCTAAAAATTTTGCTTATTTTGCATTTGGCAGATAAACGCTTATATAACAACATATTACAACTGCACTTTAATTTTAAAATAACTCTTTTTTGAGCGAATTCAAAATTAAAGTGCAGTTGTTTTATGCTTTATCGATTGAAGAAATAGCAAAAGAACTCCCTCCCGGCTAAAGCCGTACTCCCTCTTTTAAAAGCGGGAGAGTTTTCATCGTGCGCATTACCGGGTGCTCCTATCGGGCGGACACACCGGTCCGCCCCTACAAGTTTATCGATTGAAGAAGCCCTGCTTCTCCAATTCTTCGGCAACAACTGACAACAATTGACAAGACTTGCTGTTCGCGACCCACGGGGCGTGACTAACTCCACGCTGCCCGTGACCTATCGCTGCAAGCCTTGTCGATTATTGATTGTTGCATTAAAGCATATTTTGTTTCTTGAGTTCCTCTGCAACAATCAATAATTCATCATACCACTCTTGGCCGAAGCGTTCGATGAGCGGTTCTTTCAGGAACTCATAGGCTTTCACTCCTTTGCGGCGGCCTTTGATGAAGGCGCTGCTGCAGACATCCCACTTATGCAGGTTTACACCCACAAAATCGCCCACTTTTTTTAGGCGCACGGGATAGAGGTAACACGAAATGGGTTTGCGCCATGGGGTGCGGCCCTCGCGATAGGCCTTCTCAATGAGGCAGATGCAGCAGCCGTTCTCGTCGCGCGAAGCAAAGACGCAGTCCTTGCCGTTGACGATGGACGTAACGAGGTCGCCATCGCGGTCGTTGTATACAACACCCTGCTCCTCGACAACGGCACGTGCCTCGGGCGTCATCTCGTCCTCGATAGCCTCAAGTGCCTCTTCAAGTTTTTCAACCTCTTCCATGAGCACCGGTGCACCGGCATCGCCCTCGACACAGCAGATGCCCTTGCAGTGCGAGAAGTTGCAGAAGAAATACTCCTGAAAAAGGTCGAACGAAACTATTGTATCTCCAATTTGTACCATATAATTCTATTTTTTGCAAAATCTTATTTACCGAACTCCCACCCGCTCCGCTCGTCCCTCTTTCGCAAAGAGGGACAGTTCTTTGCCACAACAGAGAAATTCTTTCAATTGCAGCTTTGGATATACTTTCAAAAAGAAAGTCAATGCTACTCCATACTTCTTTGTTCTCAAATCCCAGCACGCGCATGCCAATGATTCAAGAAAAGCAATTATGTTGCAACCATAAACATTGCCTTGCTTTGAAAAATGCGAACTCCCGCCCGCTGCGCTCGTCCTTCTTTCGCAAAGAGGGACAGTTCTTTGCCAAACAGGGGGCCTGTGCACATTTGAACTGCTCTTTTAAAAAACAACTGTCCCTCTTTCGACAAAGAGGGACAAGCCGTTTACGGCAGGGAGTTCGACACTCCCATTTCGTTAAATCAGATAAGTGCCTTACCGGTCATGTCGGCAGGTGCCTCCAAGCCCATAATCTTGAGGATGGTTGGAGCAACGTCGGCAAGGATACCGTCCTCGATGGTTGCGTTCTCCTGGTTAGTCACGTACACGCAAGGAACAGGGTTCAATGAGTGTGCTGTGTTTGGTGAACCGTCGGCATTAACCGCGTTGTCGGCATTACCGTGGTCGGCAATGATGATTGACTCGTAGCCGTGGTTGCGTGCAGCCTCAATTACATCCTTCAAGCAAGCGTCGACAGCAAGGACAGCCTTCTCAATGGCGCTGTACACACCTGTGTGGCCCACCATGTCACCGTTAGCAAAGTTAACGACGATGAAATCGAACTTCTCGCTTTTGATTTCGTTGACAAGCTTCTCCTTAACCTCGTAAGCGCTCATCTCGGGCTGCAGGTCATATGTAGCAACCTTTGGCGATGGAACAAGAATGCGCTCCTCGCCCTCGTATGGAGCCTCGCGACCACCGTTGAAGAAGAATGTAACGTGAGCATACTTCTCGGTCTCGGCAATGTGCAGCTGCTTCATGCCCTGCTTTGCGATGAACTCGCCCAATGTGTTCTCGACGTTCTCCTTGTCGAAGAGGATGTGTACACCGGTGAACTTGGCATCGTATGGAGTCATGCAGTAGTACTGCAGGCCGGGGATTGTGTGCATACCCTCGGCAGGCATGTCCTCCTGTGTGAGAACAACTGTAAGCTCCTTTGCACGGTCGTTGCGGTAGTTGAAGAAGATTACTGCATCGCCCTCGCCAATGCGGCCGTCGAAGTTTGTGTTAACGATTGGCTTGATGAACTCGTCGGTAACGCCCTCCTCATATGACTCCTTAACGGCAGCAACCATATCGGTTGCAGGCTTGCCCTCGCCGCTTACGATGAGGTCGTAAGCAATCTTCACACGCTCCCAACGCTTGTCGCGGTCCATTGCATAGTAACGGCCTACGATTGTAGCCAGTTTGAGACCCTTTGATGTCAAATCCTCGATGAAGCCCGCACCGCTCTTTGGGTCGGTGTCACGGCCATCCATGAAACAGTGTACATAAGCGTTCTCAACGCCCTGCTCTGCAGCGAACTTGTACATTGCCTCAAGATGTTCGAGTGAGCTGTGTACACCACCGTCCGATGTCAAGCCCATGAAGTGGAGCTTCTTGCCGTTAGCCTTTGCGTACTCTACAGCAGCAACCAACTGTGGGTTCTGCGCGATAGTGCCATCGGCAATGGCACGGTTTATCTTGAGCAAATCCTGATATACCACGCGGCCGCCACCGATGTTAAGGTGACCTACCTCGCTGTTACCCATCTGGCCTGCGGGAAGACCTACGTTCTCACCGCTCGCCTGGAGCTGTGATGTGGGGTAAACAGATGTCAAATGATCCCAGTAAGGGGTTGGTGTATTGAAGATTACATCACCCTTGCCGTGGTTACCAACACCCCAGCCGTCGAGAATTACCAATAATGCTTTGTTTGCCATAATATTTAATGTTTAAATTTTTAATGATTTCCATTGCCACAGGAACAGCCGAGGCAACGGCATTATATAAAATGCGGCGCAAAGATACAATATTTTATTCAGTAGCAAGGTACAAAAGCATGAAAAATGCACAAAACGCACAACAAAAAGTCAATATTATTGGCGATATAAATTCAAACAGTTTCTTAAAATAAACAAATAATAAGATAAAAAGGGGGGGTGCATTGGGGAATAGATGGCGAAAAAATTCTATCTTCGCAGAAATTTATATAATTTAGGATAATAGCGTACCCGCGGAACGCGCTTGCGCAAAGAAAGAAGACATGCAACATCCGTTACACCTTTTCAGCTACTGCCCCAAATGCGGCAGCAACGACTTCGCGGAGAACGACTTCAAGTCGAAACGTTGCGGCAGCTGCGGCTTCACATACTACTTTAACCCGCTGGCTGCCACGGTGGGGATAATTACCAATGACAAGGGCGAGGTGCTGGTGGCGCGCCGTGCCAAAGAGCCGGCAAAAGGCACGCTCGACCTGCCGGGCGGTTTCTGCGACAGTTACGAGACTGCCGAGGAGGGTGTGAGGCGCGAGATTGAGGAGGAGACTGGGCTAAAAGTGAGCAGTACACGCTACATGTTCAGCATACCCAACACGTACATGTACTCGGGCATGGAGCTGCACACGATGGACCTGTTCTTCCAATGCACGGTTGAGGATGCCGCCGCACTCACTGCCGATGACGATGTTGCCTCGCTGCAGTGGATTGCCATCGATGACCTGCGCAGCGAGGAGTTCGGGCTTGCATCAATAAAAAAAGCGATTGACAAACTTAAGGAAATTAAAAACACGTTACTATAAGATGAAAAGAAGCATTGTTCTACTGTTATGTGCCCTTGCCGGGTTTGCGGCTACGGCACAGACCGGCAACAAGAAGGGGCTCATTGACGAGTGCCAGCGCCTGTATGCCGACGGCGAGTATGCCACAGCGCTCACCGTGCTCGAAAAGATTGACACCAAAGGACTCGGCGGCGAGAAGCTGCAGGAATTTAAACTGTTGAGAGCGCTCACTGTATATGAGAACAACGTTCTCGAAGGACGCGCCTTGCTGTTCCAGTATCTCGCCGACTATCCCGAGAGCGCAAAGCGCGAGCTGCTATACTGCTACATTGCACAATCGTACTACCATACCGGCAACTACGACCAGGCATGCAAGTGGTTCGGGCAGTGCAACATGAAGCGCCTCACCCCCGCGCAGCGCGACAAGGGCACACTGCTCTATGCTCTGTCACTGCTCAATTGCGGCAACGAGGGTGCAGCCGAGAACCTGCTCACCGGCCTGTCAATAACAAGCAAGGAGTGCAGCAAGGATGCCACGTTCTACCTTGCCGTCATCAACTACAACCGCGGCAACCTGGACGAGGCGTACAACGGATTCCGCAGCTTTGAGCTTGACGGAAAGTATTGTGGCGAGTCGCAATACTACATTACCGGTATATGGCTGAAAAGAGGAGAGGCAACACGCGCTGCCAACGGAGCCAAAATGTACCTCGACAACAACAGGCCAACCGTACCGGGTTACTACCGCATGTACCAGATGCTTGGTGCGGCCGAGTTCATGCAGGGCAATTACAAGGAGGCTGCCGAGGCTCTCACCACATACGTTGAGAACTACCCCGCACCGCAGCGCATAGCACTGTACCAGCTGGGAGCAAGCCTCTACGCCACCGGCGAGCCCGACAAGGCCATGCAACAGCTTGTGCATTGCGTGGACGGCGATGATGCCATTGCACAGAGCGCACTGCTGCACATAGGTCTCATACACCTTGAGAAGGGCAACGGCAACAGCGCCCGTCTGGCACTGGAGCAGGCCGCCACAATGACCCACGACGACAAGGTGCGCGAGGAGGCGCTCTACAACTACGCGCTGTGCATTCACCAGACACGCTACTCGCCCTTTGCCGAGAGCGTGAAGACATTCGAGCAGTTCCTCAACGACTACCCGAAATCGAAGCATGCCGACAAGGTGAGCGAATACCTCATCGAGGTGTACAACAACACACGCAACTACAATGTGGCACTGCAGTCGATAAACAAAATCAAGAGCCCCGGAGACAAGATACTTGAGGCAAAGCAGAATATCCTCTACCGCCTTGGTGTGCAGGAGTTCATTAACGGCAACATGGACGGTGCGATAGACTACATGAACAGTTCGCTGAACCTTGCGAAGTACAATGCCGTGACGCAGAGCAACGCGCTGTTCTGGAAAGGCGAGGCGCTGTTCCGCAAGGGCGACATTGCGGGAGCACGCCGCTGCTACACCCGCGCCACAGGCAACAGCCTGGCAATATACGGCATTGGATATACACACTTTGTCGAGGGACACTACAACGAGGCACTCAAGGAGTTCATGCGCTTTACAAAGAGTGCCGATGCGGATGACCGCGAGACACTCTCCGACGCATATAACCGCATTGCCGACTGCCACTTCTACCAAAGGGATTTCAACACCGCCGGCGAATACTATGCAAAAGCAGCCAACACATTCAACAAGAATGCCGACTACTCGCTCTACCGCTATGCGCAGATACAGAGCCTGAAGGACAACCACACCGAGAGCCAGAACACACTGAAGCGACTGATAAGCAAATTCCCCGACAGCCCGCACACCGAGCAGGCACTCTATGAGATGGGACGCAGCTACATAAAGCAGGAGAAGCACCGCGAGGCCATAAACACATACAACAAGCTCATAGCAGGCTTCCCCAACAGCACAACAGCGCGCCGCGCAATGGCCGAGAGGGCTATGATATACAACTCCATTGGCGACAGGAACAATGCCTTGAAGGCCTACAAGGAGATTATAGAGAAATACCCCGGCAGCGAAGAGGCAATGGTGGCAAAGGAGGACCTGAAGAGCATCTATGTGGACATGGGCAGGGTTGACCTGTTTGCCGAGTATGTTGCAGGCACAAGCGGCATGCAGCCCGTGGAGAGCAGCGAGATTGACACGCTCACATACATTGCAGCCGAAAAGGCATACAGCCGCGGAGAACTGGAGGAGGCAAAGAAGGCCTTTGAGGAATACCTGCAGAAGCACCCTGCCGGAGCATTCAGGCTCAACAGCTACTACTACAAGGGTGTGATATGCTACAATCAGGGCAACGAGGACGAGGCGCTTGAGAACTTTGAGAAGGTGCTTGAGTTCCCCGCCAACCAGTACCGCGAGGAGGCAATGGTTGTGACAGCCGACATATACTACAACAGCTCTGCGCTTGAGAAGGCAAGCGTACTATACAAGGAGATTGCGGCACACAGCAGCAACGAGGCGCGCCAGAAGACTGCGCTCACAAGGGTGCTGTATATTGCCATAGAGCAGGGCAACAACAACGACATCATTGAGTATGCCACAAAGGTGGAGAGCCTGCCCGGCATATCGCCCGAGACAATGCGCGAGGCGGCATTCAGCCGTGCAAAGGCAAATCTTGCACTGGGCAACCGCGACAAGGCGTTCGAGGAACTTGACGCACTTGCCGGGGACACCAGGACAAAAGAGGGTGCCGAGGCGAAATTCCTTGTGGCACAGATGCTGTTCGAGGAGGAGAGCTATGACTTCTGTGAGGACGAAATCAATGACTTCATAGAGATGAGCACCCCGCACACATACTGGATGGCACGCAGCTTCATACTGTTGGCCGACCTCTACACCACACAGGGCAAGACCATGGAGGCAAAGCAATACTTGCTCTCGCTGCAGAACAACTATGACGGCGATGACGACATTGCCGGAATGATTGCCGAGCGATTGGAGAAATTATCAACAGAAAACAAACAGAAATAACGGAATATGAAAAAAGCGCTTTTATTTATTTCGGCATTGATAGTGTCGGGGGCGGCTGTTGCACAGACCGACGGAAAGAATGCCGTGGTGAATGTGGAGAACGACTACACCCCCGAGGTTATGGAGGTGACAAAGAAGAGCTTCACACCAAAGGACGATACAAAACTGCAGGGCGAGCCCATGAAACTTGTATTCTCAAAGAGCGGAGAGACCTATGACGGCTTCACAAGTGAAATAGACATCAAGGACGCGATGCCACAGAAAGAGAAGGCACAGCCGGGATACTTGAGATTGGGATATGGACTCACAAACGACATGGATGCCAAGGCGGCCTACCGCATGAGCGTAGGTAAACAAGGAGCCCTGAAGGCCTATGCAGGGCTTGACGGCTACAGCTGCAAGGTTGGCGGAGTGGCAGAGGAGTGGAACTCGCGCCTGTTCAAGACCACAGTAGGTGCCGGCTACACCCACCGTTTCAAGGGTCTTACAATGGGCATTGACGGTGCATTCAGGAACAATGTATTCAACTACCAGAGCACCCCTGTTACCGACCCGGCACAACAGCTGCTGCCCGGTACCGACAAGCAGGAGGGGCAGGGCTACAAAGTGGCTGTCAGCGGTGTGTCGAACCTGTCGGGAGCTTTCTCATATACCTTTGACGGCGACATTGAATACGTCACACGCCGCTACTCACAGGGCAAGGAGGCACGCATAGGCGAGATGCGCTACGGCATTGGCGGCGGCATCGGCTACGAGTTGATGACCAAGTACGTAAGCAACGTAGGCGCCAACCTGCGCATGGATGCTTTCACCTACAACAGCCCACTCAAGAGTGCCGGCAAAGGCTACGGAAACCTCTTCTCTATCGACGTGGACCCATACACCATGCTAAAGTTTGGAAAATGGAACTTGAAAGCAGGTGTTAAGATGAACTTCGTGACACACGGAAGTGCCATCTTTGCCATTGCGCCCGACATTAAGGTGCAGAGCAGCATAAGGGAGAACATTACACTGTTTGGAGGCATAACCGGCGGCAGAACAGAGAACAGCTTTGCAAAGCTTGAGAGCATAACGCCATATTGGGGTTTCGACGGGAGCGACGAGAAGCTGAAGCCTACATACAGGATTGTGGATGTGAACCTTGGCACACGTATATCGTTCGAGCCGTTGTCGATTGGTTTCAGTGCAGGATATGCCTACACCAAGGACGACATGATACAGGTGATGGAACAGAAGGGTGGTTTTATTTACTCGAACTTTGCACAGGACAACACACACCATGTTTTTGCAGCTTTGGACCTGGGGTATGACCTGCGCGGATGGCTTAAACTCTCGGCCGACGCAATATACAACTATTGGGATTGCAAAGAGAACACCCTGCTGATTATGAAACCCGAGGTTGCGGTAAACCTCAATGCCGAAGCAAGAATAATTGAAGACCTGACTTTGAGAGTAGGATATAACTACACACTCTACACAAAGACCGACAACGGACGCATGACCGACAAACACGACTTGCATGCGCGCGTGAGCTACCAAATAAACAAGCGCTTCGGCGCCTACATACAGGGCAACAACCTGCTCAACTGCAAGTATTACGAATATGCAGGCTACATGACCCGCGGCGCACGAGGCTCGTTGGGAGCAACGATGAACTTTTAAAAAAAGTGCCGGCATCGGAGTTTGATGCCGGCACTTTTTCCTCCTATTTAAAATAATATATTATTTTAGGGAAAACGGGGTGAAAATCTTTTCATTTTTTACGTCTTTTTGATTTTAATATACGGGAAACTTTTCTACTTTTGCGGCAAATTTGAAACGTGTTTCAGCACTATGTATAAAAATCTGGTAATAGTTGAGTCACCCGCCAAGGCTAAGACAATTGAGAAATTCCTTGGCAAGGAGTACAAGGTGTTGTCCAGCTACGGACACATCTGCGATTTGAAGAAGAAGGAGTTCAGTATAAACACCGAGACATTTGAACCGCTATATGAGATTCCCGCCGAGAAGGAGAAACTTGTAAGCAGCCTCAGGAGCGAGGTAAAGAAGGCCGACATGGTTTGGCTGGCATCCGATGAGGACCGCGAGGGAGAGGCCATCAGCTGGCACCTGTTCACCGAGCTTGGGCTCACACCCGAAAAGACAAAGCGCATAGTATTCCACGAGATTACCAAGAATGCCATTCAGGCAGCCATTGAGAATCCAAGAGAGATTGACATAAACCTTGTATATGCACAGCAGGCACGTCGCGTGCTCGACCGCATTGTAGGTTTCAAGCTGTCGCCCGTGCTGTGGCGCAAGGTGAAGCCCGCCCTGTCGGCAGGCCGCGTGCAGAGCGTTACCGTGCGACTCATTGTTGAGCGCGAACGCGAAATAAACAAGTTCGTGAGCGAGAGCGGCTACCGCGTGACGGCACAGTTTGAACTGCCGGGCGAGGATGGCGAGAACAATGTGCTGAGCACTGAGCTTTCAAAGCGTTTCAAGACAAAGGAGGAGGCCGAGGCATTCCTCGCGACATGCAAGGAGAGCACATTCACAATTGAGGATGTGAGCACCAAGCCACTGAAAAAGAGCCCTGCGGCACCGTTCACCACATCGACACTGCAACAGGAAGCCGCACGCAAGCTGGGCTTCACAGTGTCACAGACCATGATGGTGGCACAGAGACTGTACGAATCGGGATACATCACATATATGCGTACCGACTCGGTGAACCTCTCGTCGCTGTGCATCGGCTCATGCAAGGAGGTGGTTACAGAGATGTTTGGACAGGAGTACCACAAGAGCCGCAACTACTCAACACGCACAAAGGGTGCACAGGAGGCTCACGAGGCCATACGCCCTACATACATGAGCAACACCACAATCGAAGGCACTGTGCCCGAGAAGAGACTATACGAGCTTATATGGAAGCGCACATGCGCCTCGCAAATGGCCGATGCACAGGTTGAGAAGACAACTGTTAGCATTGCCATCAGCGGCCACAGCGAGACATTTGTGGCAACAGGCGAGGTGACAGTGTTCGACGGTTTCATCAAGGTATACCGCGAGAGCACCGACGACGAGAACAGCGGCGACCTGCCCGCAATACCCGCAGTGCACAAGGGCGACATGCTCACCACAAAAGAGATTGTGGCTACCGAGCGCTTTACACAGCACCAGCCACGCTACACCGAGGCAAGCCTTGTGCGCAAGCTCGAGGAACTTGGCATCGGACGTCCGTCAACATATGCCCCCACCATAAGCACAATACAGCAGCGCGGATATGTGGAGAAGGGCAACAAGACAGGCGAGACACGCACATACAACATAATTACACTGAAGAACGGCAAGATTACCGCCAAGGAGGGCAAGGAGACCGTTGGTGCCGAGAAGGGCAAGCTGCTGCCGACAGACATTGGTATAGTTGTGAACGACTTCCTCTTCGAGTACTTCCCCGAGATTATGGACTACAACTTCACCGCTACCGTGGAGAAGGAGTTCGATGAGATTGCCGACGGCAAGAGACATTGGGCCGACCACATTTCGGTCTTCTACAGGGAGTTCGAGCCAAAGGTGGACAGCATAATACAGACAAAGAAGGAGCACAAGGTGGGTGAGCGCGTGCTTGGCAACGACCCCGCGACAGGCAAACCCGTATCGGTAAAAATAGGCCGCTTTGGCCCCATTGTGCAGATTGGTTCGGCAAGCGACGAGGAGAAGCCGCGCTTTGCACAGATGAAGCCCGGCCAGACACTGGAGACAATTACCCTTGAGGAGGCGCTTGGCCTGTTTAGCCTGCCACGCACACTTGGCGAGCTCGACGGACAGACAATCACAATTGGTGCAGGCCGCTTTGGTCCATACATAAAGGTGGGCGATGCATATGTCTCGCTTCCAAAGACACACGACCCGCTTGCAGTTACCCTTGAAGAGGCTACAGAGCTCATTGAGGCAAAGCGCAAGAGCGAGGCCGAGAGAATAATAAAGGCATTCGACGAGGAGCCAGAAATGCAGGTGCTCAACGGCCGCTTTGGCCCCTACATTGCATACAAGGGAAGCAACTACAAGCTGCCAAAGAGCGTCACCCCTGCCGAGCTTACACTGGAGGAGTGCCGTGAGATTGTGAGCAAGCAGCAGGAGGGCGGAAAGGCTCCTGCCAAGAGACGATATACAAAGAAGAGCAAATGACACGCATATTCCTGACCGGATATATGGGTTCGGGCAAGACCACGCTGGGACGCGCCCTTGCCGCCGACATGGGCATTGAGTTCATTGACCTTGACCACTACATTGAGCAGCGCTACCGCAAGAGCATAGCGCAGCTGTTTGCCGAGAAGGGCGAGGAGGGATTCCGTGAGGTTGAGCGCCGTATGCTGCACGAGGTGGGCGAGTTCGAGGATGTGATAATATCCACAGGCGGCGGAACACCATGCTTCTTCGACAACATTGAATACATGAACTCACAGGGCACCACGGTTTACCTTGACGTGCCCGTGGAGAGGCTGCACATAAGGCTGTGCATTGCCCGCAGCAAACGCCCGCTGATAAAGGACAAGAACGACGAGGAGCTGATGGCATTCATCATAGAGCAGCTTGAGAAGCGCGCACCGCACTACGGCAAGGCTCAATACTCGTTCAGGGCCGACAGGCTGGAGGACACCATGCAGGTGAAGGAATCGGTCGAGGCCTTCCGCCACCGCTTTGACGTTTAAGGGAAAAGAGACAAGAGAGAGACAAACCATTAATAAACCGACATCAAACACCACTTACGAAATGAAAAAATGGCGCATTGAGGATTCGGAGGATCTCTACAACATCAACGGTTGGGGAGCATCCTATTTCAGCATCAATGAGAAAGGACATGTTGCTGTTACACCAAAGAAGGACAGCGTAAAGGTTGACCTTAAAGAGTTAATGGATGAGCTGCAGCTGCGCGACGTGGCTGCGCCCGTGCTCATACGTTTCCCGGATATTCTTGACAACCGCATAGAGAAGATTGCGGGATGTTTCAAGATTGCTGCCGAGGAGTACAACTACAAGGGCGAGAACTTCATCGTCTACCCAATAAAGGTGAACCAGATGCGCCCGGTGGTAGAGGAGATTACAAGCCACGGAAAGCGCTACAATATTGGACTGGAGGCGGGCTCGAAGCCCGAGCTTCATGCCGTAATTGCCATGAACACCGACAGCGACTCGCTCATAATATGCAACGGCTACAAGGACGACAGCTACATTGAGCTTGCCCTGCTGGCACAGAAGATGGGACGCCGCATTTTCCTTGTGGTGGAGAAACTCAACGAACTGAAGCGCATTGCAAAGATTGGCAAGCGCATGGGTGTGCGCCCCAACATCGGTATCCGCATAAAGCTTGCATCGGAAGGCAGCGGCAAGTGGGAGGAGAGCGGCGGCGACGCAAGCAAGTTCGGCCTCACATCGAGCGAACTGCTCGAGGCACTTGAGATTCTTGAGAAGTATGACATAAAGGATTGCCTGCGCCTGATACACTTCCACATCGGAAGCCAGGTGACACGCATCCGCCACATAAAGACAGCACTGCGCGAGGCTTCACAGTTCTACGTGCAGCTGCGCAAGCTGGGCTACAACATCGAGTTCACCGACATTGGCGGCGGCCTGGGTGTGGACTACGACGGTACACGCTCATCGAGCAGCGAGAGCAGCGTGAACTACTCTATCCAGGAGTATGTGAACGATGCCATATACACAATGGTTGATGCCGCCGACAAGAACGGCATACCCCACCCCAACATCATCACCGAGAGCGGACGCTCCGTGTCGGCCCACCACGCGGTACTCATCTTTGAGGTGCTTGAGACAGCAGCCCTGCCACAGATGGACGAGGATTGGGAGGTTGCGGCAAATGACCACGAACTTGCAAAGGAACTTTACAAGATTTGGTGCGAGCTCGACCAGCGTACAATGCTTGAGGCGCTGCACGATGCGCAGCAGATTCGCGAGGAGGCACTTGAGCTCTTCAGCCACGGTATTGTTGACCTGAAGACACGCGCACAGATTGAGAGCATGTTCTGGAGCGTGACACGTGAGATAATGGCAATTGCAAAGAACCTGAAGCACGTGCCCGATGACTTCCGTAAGCTGCCCAAGCTGCTTGCCGACAAGTACTTCTGCAACTTCTCGCTCTTCCAGAGCCTGCCCGACAGCTGGGGTATCGACCAGTTCTTCCCCATCATGCCAATCCACCGTCTCGATGAGCGCCCCGACCGCAGCTGTACCATCCAGGACATGACCTGCGACAGCGACGGAAAGATTACCGAGTTCATAGACTACAACAGCAAGGCCGACTCGTTGAAGGTGCACCGCGTGAAGTCGAACGAGCCATACTACCTTGGTGTGTTCCTCGTTGGTGCTTATCAGGAGATTCTGGGCGACATGCACAACCTCTTTGGCGACACCAATGCCGTGCATGTGAGCGTGGATGACAATGGCTATCACATTGACAAGATTATTGACGGCGAGACAATTGCCGACGTGCTCGACTACGTGCAGTACGATGCACGCAAGCTTGTGCGCACACTTGAGCGCTGGGTGACAAGCGCCGTGAAGGACGGACGCATATCGCTCGAAGAGGGCAAAGAGTTCCTCTCGAACTACCGCTCGGGACTATACGGATACACATATCTCGACTATTGATGAAAGAGAAGATAACCGTTATAAAGGTTGGAGGAAAGATTGTTGAGGAGGACGCATCACTTGCCGCCCTCCTCGACCGTTTTGCGGCCATAGATGGGCGCAAGGTGCTAATACACGGCGGCGGACGCTCGGCGACACGCATTGCCGAAAAGCTTGGCATTGAGAGCAGGATGGTCGACGGCCGACGCATAACCGACGAGGAGACATTGAAGGTCGTCACCATGGTTTATGGCGGCCTTGTGAACAAGAATATCGTTGCCGGACTGCAGGCGCGCGGCGTGAACGCTCTTGGCCTCACAGGTGCCGACTGCAACATAATCACAGCCCACAAGCGCCCGGTAAAGAGCATTGACTATGGCTTTGTGGGCGACGTAGACCGTGCCGACGGAGACATGCTCTCAAGGCTCATTGAGCAGGGAATAACCCCCATTGTGGCACCGCTGACACACGACGGCAAAGGCACAATACTGAATACCAATGCCGACACCATGGCTGCCGAGACAGCCAAGGCACTGGCAACACTGTATGACACCACGCTCATATACTGTTTTGAGCTGCCGGGTGTGATGCGCGACCCCGAGGATGCCGAGAGCCTCATCGCCACCATAACGGGCGAGAGCTACAGGCAGCTGCTTGCCGACGGTATAATAAGCGGCGGCATGATTCCCAAGATGGAGAATGCCTTCAATGCCATTGGCAACGGTGTGTCAAAGGTCATCATAACAAAGGCCGATGCCATAGACGGCACACAGGGTACCCATATCATTGCATAAAGGAATGGGAATAACAAAGAGTATAATTGAGCACCCCGAGTGGGGCACAATCATTGTGGCGCGCAACGCAAGGGCGCGCCGCATTATTTTACGATCCCGCCCCGACGGCATACACCTCACCGTTCCCACACTCGCCACCAAAGGCGACATTGAGAGAGCCATTGCCGACTGTGTGCCCAAGCTGCTGAAGAAGAGCCCCAAGGCAACGGCACAGCTCATTGACAGGGAGTACACCATTGTCACCGACAATTTCACGTTCCGCGTAGAAGAACACGCGGCAAATGTGTTCCAGATAAGATACAACGGCAAAGAGGCTGTGCTGCTGTGTCCTACCGGCACCGTCTACAGCGATGAAAAGATGCAGCAGTGGCTGCGAGGTGCCGTCACCACAGCCCTCGCACGCCGCGCAAAGCAACTGCTGCCTCCGCGGCTTAAGGCACTTGCCGGAGAGAAAGGATTCACATACAGCCGCTGCACGGTGCGCAACGTGCACAGCCGCTGGGGCAGCTGCAATACAAAGGGCAACATAAGCCTCAGTATCTACCTTGCACTACTCCCAGATGAACTCATAGATTATGTGTTGCTGCACGAACTGTGCCACACCGTGGAGATGAACCACAGCGAGAGATTCTGGGCACTGATGGACAAGGTCACAGCCCCCGCCAAAGCAAAGGAACTGCGCAATAGATTGAAAGGATACAGAACTTGTTTTTAAGCTTTGACAACCTCGGCTTTTAGCTTCACCGCAAGCCACACCGACAAGGCTGCAAACAGCACAAAGCCTGCTATGCCTGCAGTGCTGTTGGCAACAGCCTGTTCTTCGGCTGCGCCGAATGCTACGGTTGTCACTACCGCAAGGCTGTTGTTGAGTACATGCCCAACAATAACCGAGAGCAGGCTGCCTGTGCGGTAATATATCCAGCCCAGCACAATACCAAGGAGAGTGGCATAGACTATCTGCACCGGGTTCATGTGAAAGACTCCGAACACCAATGCTGCCACAACAATTGCCGGCCATGGGCGGCCGAAGAAACGCATAAGCAGGCCTTGTATCGCTCCACGGAAGAGCACCTCCTCGAGCAACGGTCCGAAGAAGGCAAGCCCCATGATGCCCACAGCATTGCGCGAAAGCCCCAGGAATGTATCGCTCATATTATTCTCAAGCGGGAACCACTGCACAAAGATGTTGAGCGCGAACATCGCGGAAAAAACAAGCAGGGTAGACAAGAGAAGCGGGCGCGGCGCTATTGAATGGAGCAAATCCCTGCGCAGCCTGTAGAGCCCTGTAAAATGAATGAAAAGCAGCATTGTGAGCGATGAGAGCAACAACCCCCATGCCTGTGCATTCACCACACAGTCTGCCACTCCAGGGTTCTCCTCCAGGAATTGTGCATCGCCGAAATGCTGCATGCTTTCAATGGGAAGATTACACACAAAAGCGGCAACAGCCATTGACACGGTGATAAGTACCACCTGCAACAGATAGTACATTGCCAAAAGAAGGGCTATGGTACCCACAAAACGCAAACCTCTCTTCATATACCTGATCAAATTCCATGTTTCACCATTGCAATGTCCTGCTCTATCTGCAGGCGCAGGGCATCCACACTCTCAAAGACCTGTTCTCCACGCAGGCGGCGCACAAACTGCACGGCAATCTCCTTGCCGTATATATCGCCGCCAAAGCCTATTATATGCACCTCGTTAGTACGCTCCTTGCCGCTGACAGTGGGTTTCATGCCAATGTTCATAACCCCCTTGAAGTGATTGCCGTCGACCGTCACATCGGTTTCATAGACACCGTCGAGCGGCAGCATCTGCTCACTGTCGGCAGGGGAGATGTTTGCCGTGGGAAAACCAAGCACACGCCCAATGCCTGCGCCATGGACCACCGTACCGGCCAGTGAATAGCAACGGCCAAGCAAGCGGGCAGCAAGAGCGGCATCGCCGGCCGAGAGGGCACGGCGCACAGCCGATGAACTCACAGCCGTACCATCCACAACAAACGGCTCTGTACCAAAGACCTCAATACCACACTCCCTGCCCATGGCAATGTACTCCGCCAGCCCCTCGCCGGGTACGGGCTTGCCAAAGTGGTGGTCGTACCCCACAGCAAGCAGCTGCACACCAAGGCGCTCCACAAGCACATCGGCCATGAAACGGGCAGCCGGCATGGATGCCATTGCCCTGTCAAAATTGAGCAGAATGCATATGTCAACGCCGGCGGTCTCAAGCATCTTCACCTTTTCGTGCAGAGGGGTGAGCAGGAAGGGGGCGCACTCCTTGTCGAAGAGCCTACGCGGATGGGTGGCAAACGTTACCACCATGAGCGGAAGCCCCTTTGCGGCAGCCGCATTGCGCAGCTCGCCAAGCATGGCAAGATGCCCAAGGTGCACACCGTCGAATGAGCCTATGGTGGCAGCACAGGGTATTCTGTCGTATTTTGTTATATCTGTTATTATCTGCATAGTAATCAGTCAAACATTCCCTCCCACAATGCGTTACGCTCAACAAGCACTGCGTCAATGCCAAGGGCACGCGCAGCGGCACAGTTCTCGGCCGAATCGTCGAAGAAGAGGCAGTCGGCAGCCTCCACACCCTCGCTCTCAAGGAGAGTGAGGAAGATTCCGGGCTCGGGCTTGCGACGACGCATGAGATATGAGAGATAGAGGGCATCGAAGCACTCCGACGGCAACTTGCCGCCCGCCTCAATGAACAGTTGCTCAATACGTGGCCAATGCCCGCTGTTGGTGTTGCTGAGCATTACCACGCGGTAACCGGCACCGCGCAGTGCAGCAAGGCGCTGCAATTTGGCCTGGGGGACATCGCCGAGCATGAGATTCCACACACGTTGTATCTCACCATCGAGCCCTGCACCCGTTTTTTCGCGCACCGCGGCAGGGAGGAATGATTTTATATAGCCGAACATTTCATCGGCTGTTATGTCGCCACGGTCGAACTGCATCATCATTGAGTTCATGAGGCAGCCACACTCGGTGAGCATTTCGGCAGGAACGCCCAACGCGGCCATGGCAGCAAAAGTGCGGTCGACAAAGAGGTCGATGACCACACCGCCCAAATCAAAAATCAACACCTTTTTACCTTTAAGCATAACTCCTTGCCAACTTTATGAATTCACATTCAGTAATAATTGCAAATTTACACAAAAAATACCTTATACCGCAAATTTTGTATAAATTTGCGCCAAACTGCAACCCCAACACCGGAGAACCGCATATAGATTATACCGTTCAACGGTTTTAACATAAATTAACGATTGGGGGGGGGTAATTTCGGGATTTGTACTACATTTGCCTGCGAACGAGAACAAAACAGTATAAAAAATGGATTTGATAAGGATTGAAAACATCACAAAAAGGTATTCGGGACACACTGCGCTCGACAATGTGTCGCTGTCGATACCCAAGGGCTCCATATATGGCCTGCTTGGCCCCAATGGTGCCGGAAAGACAACGCTGCTGCGCATCATAAACCGCATTATAACACCCGATGCCGGACGCGTGTTGCTTGGCGGCAAGGAGATGACCGCCGACGACGTTGCACACATTGGATACATGCCCGAGGAGCGCGGCCTCTACAAGAAGATGAAACTTGGCGAGCAGGCGGTGTTCTTTGCACGTATCAAAGGACTATCGCGCAGGGAGGCCACACAAAAGGCGAAGGCATGGTTCGAGAAGTTCGGCATTCAGGATTGGTGGGACAAGAAGATTGGCGACCTGTCAAAGGGTATGGCACAAAAAGTGCAGTTCATTGTCACGGTGCTGCACGAGCCAAAGCTGCTCATCTTCGACGAGCCATTCTCGGGCTTCGACCCCATAAATGCCAACCTGCTGAAGGAGGAGATTCTTGCACTGCGCGACAAGGGAGCAACCATCATATTCTCGACACACAACATGTCGTCGGTTGAGGAGGTGTGCGACCACATCACGCTCATCGACAAGTCGCGCAACATCCTATCGGGCAACGTGGAGGAGATACGCCACAGCCACGGCACGAACATCTTCGAGCTGAGCTACCGCGGCAACGAGCAGCAGCTGCTTGGCACGCTCACCGGCAAGTGCTCGGTACTGGAGACACAGGCATCGCCCATTGGAATAAACAGAGCCAAGATACACATTGCCGACGACAGCGAGGTACGGGCTGTAATTGCTGCGGTGAACGAGAGCGTGGAGCTGCGCTCATTCAGCGAGGTGATACCGACGATGAACGACATCTTCATCCGTGCGGTGGAACATAATGTATAACGAAAAAAGCAAGACGATGAAAAACAAGATTGGAATAATTATAGGACGTGAGTTCAGCGAACGAGTGCAGAAGAAATCGTTCATCATCACCACCCTGCTCACCCCGATACTGATGATGGCGCTCATCCTTGCACCAATGCTCATATCGGGCTACTCGGAGGATAGCGCAAAGCAGGTTGTCGTGGTCGATGACAGCAACATCATTGCACAGCAGCTAACCAACAGCGAGGAGATTGTCTTTGAACAGACACCGCTCCCGTTGGAGCTTGCACGCACCGAATACAGCGACTGTTATGCCATATTGCACATTGGCAGCGACATTGTGGGCAACCCGAGCGATGCCTACCTGTACACCAACGGAACAGCTGCAATGGGCACGGAGATGAACATTGCATCGCAACTGACAATGGCCGTACAAAAGGAGAAGATGAAGATTTACAACGTTGAGCAGCAGGTGATGCAGCAGCTCAACACCCGTGTAAACCTGCAATCGCTCAAGAACAGCCCAAGCGAGGAGGATGCCGAGGGCTCATCGGCCATTGTGGCATCGGTACTGGCATACGTGCTCAGCTTCATACTCTACATGTTCCTCATCCTCTATGGCGTAATGGTAATGCAATCGGTCATTGAGGAGAAGAACAACCGCGTGCTCGAGGTGCTGGTATCGACAGTAAAGCCCTTTGACATGATGATGGGCAAGATACTGGGCATTGCCTGCGTTGCACTGGTGCAGATTCTTATATGGATAGTCTTCATTGCAGGCGTGGCATATTTCGTACTCCCGCACATACTGCCCGACGAGATTCTCGCGGCAATGGATTTGCTCAAGCAGGGAGTGCCCGCATCGGCTGTAGGCGGAACAGAGATGGGCATGCTGCAGGCTATTATGATGTTGAGCAACATCAAATACATAGGCGGCATAATAATATGGCTGCTGGTATTTGTCTTTGGCGGATTCCTGCTCTATGCAGCAATGTTCGCCGCGGTGGGTTCGGCCGTCGACAGCCCACAGGATGCACAGCAGCTGCAAACACCAATCATGCTGCCAATAATACTGGCACTGTTTGTCATGCTGTCGGTCATCAACGACCCCACATCCAACCTGGCATTCTGGTTCTCAATGATACCGTTCACCTCGCCCATTGTGATGATGGCACGCATACCATACGAGATACCAATGTGGGAGGTTTGCCTGTCGGCAGTGCTGCTCTATGCCACATTCCTGTTTGTCGTTTGGGGCGCAGGCAAGATATACCGCGTGGGCATTCTCATGCACGGCAAAAAGCCCAATATCAAGGAGCTGCTGCGCTGGATGCGATACAAGTAACAATACAACCAATACCCATGATACCGGCCGGAGCATCCACGGATGCTCCGGCCGGTCATATTAATATAAGCACATTTCCAGCGGACACAACCATACTTCTTGTAGAGAGTAACAATTTTTAATACAAAAAAATTTGCAATCTAAAAGTTTTTGCTCTACCTTTGCGAAGTATTTCAAGAAAAGAGGTACACGGGCTTTTAGCTCAGTTGGTTAGAGCAACAGACTCATAATCTGGAGGTCCTAGGTTCAAGCCCTAGATGGCCCACCGAAGAGAATCGCTTTTAGCGGTTCTCTTTTTTATTGTAGGGCTTTGACAACACTGCCTTATCGCATCCCGCAGGGCGTGACTGCTCCACGCTGCCTGCGACCAACTGCTATCAGTATTGTCGAAACTTCGCCATTAAGCTCAGCTTTCACCAACGGTTATCGACTTCGTTCTATTCATTTGCACCGGCTACGCCGACAGCAAACAACGAAGTCGATGGGTCTCTACGAGACACGTGTTGTTGAGGACTTGTCCGAAAAAATCTCAAGCCCTAGATGGCCCACAAGAGAATCGCTTTTGGCGGTTCTCTTTTTTTTTATAGCAGGGCTATGACAACACTGACTTATCGCACCCCGCAGGGCATGACGCACACGTACTGTTTCCATGGGTTGCAGAGGGGTGTAATATTACAGGAACAATCACAATCTTTATCATCAAGACGCGTCATCACATGAAAAAACGTAAAATAATCATTACAGTAACGCTGCTGTCGGGTGCTCTTCTAATAGGTGGAACTTTTATGCACCACAGGGCTATGACCGCAGAATTATAAGAAAGGTGTACCATTATGTCCAACGCAGGAACGGAACTGTAAATACAGAAGACACGAACTACCGGAATCTGTTCAATGACAGGAACCGGACACAGCTTAGCGCAGCCAAGAAACTGGGAATAAAGCAACCGTTGAAAAACAGGGCAGATGCCGAGGGTGTAAAAGGCAGTCTGGTGAGAATAAAAAGTAACAAACACTATAAGATTGACAAGCTAACCCACTCTATCCCCTATTTGACACCGGGCGTAGCCCGACTGCTTGACATGATTGGAAATAATTTCCAGGATTCATTGAAGAGCAAAGGCCTGCCTGTAGCCAAAATAATTGTCACCTCGGTATTGAGGACACAGGATGACATTAAACGGTTGCAGAACTCGGGTAACCCTAATGCCACCGCCAACTCGGCCCACTGCTATGCCACCACGTTCGACATCACCTATGCCAGGTTCGAGAGGAGCGGGAATCTGTTACCGGGCAAAACAGTACAGACCGGAACGCTAAAAAGAGTCCTTGGTGAAGTTCTGCTCGATTTGAAAAAGCAGAAGAAATGTTACGTTAAGTATGAGGTAAAACAACGCTGTTTCCACATAACGACAAGGATGTAAGGAAACAAAAACCGAGACCCTGCAGGGTCGCGGTTTTCTATAAAGTGTTCCGGCCTATTATTTTACCAACACCTTCTTGCCGTTGATGATATATATACCCTTGACAGGTTTCAATACCTTGCGACCCTGTAGGTCATAAATACCTTTAACCACATTCTCAACTTTCACCTCTTCAACGCCTGTTGTGCCGGGGAAGCGGAAGCTGTAGGATGCTGCCTCCTGTGAATCCTCTGGTGCAGGCAAGTATGCCTTGTTGGCATTGTTGAGGAACGCCAAGCCACCCTCCTGGTTCAACTCAGCCTTGTAAAGACCGGCCTCACCATCAACAAAGCCAAGTACGTATGCATTGCCATAGATATTGGTGTTCTCAAGTGTTCCCTCGAGCAGGTTTTCGCCAATAACCGCCGGAGTATCGCTTGCCTGTGCAAAGCCGTAGTTACCTTTGGCAGCCTTTACAATCACAGCCTCCTCGGCTGGGAGAACGCCTGTCACCTGCTCCAGTGTAACATAACCGTTGTTGATTTCAGACACAACGTATGCTTCCACGTTTGCAGGAATTGCTGCATTGAAGCCAAGGTAAAGTGTAGCATAACCGGCATCACCTACATTGAGTTCGTGAATATCGCTCTCGAGGGTGAATGTCAATGAAGAACCGCCATCGGTCGCAGCACTACTATTTTGCCAATAGCCCAAAGAGCCGTTGACATCATTCAGGTAGCCTAAATTATGAGCAACATTACGGAACACCAGTTTATTACTGTTGTTCTCCAATACAAAGATATGTGCAGACTCAAAATCCACCGCAGAGACGTGCGCGTTATTCGACACTGCGCCACCTATCGCTTTATCAGCACCAAGCTCACGGTTTACAATTTTGTAACCTGTGAATGGGTTACCTACGAATGCAAATAGTGTATTGTTGCTATTCTGTTCTGTTGTAGCACATGCGAACTTGCTTGTTGCCTCATCATAGTACACATTCTTTGTGCTGCGGATCTTGAGTGAATACCAGCAAGCCATATCGTAAGAAGATGAAGGCTTGAAAGGCATATCCTCCAATTCGCACTCAATCACGAATGTCTTGCCCTCGTCCTCGGCTGTCGCAACACCCTCGGGAGTACCCGATGTCTGCGCAAAAGCAGCAGAGAGAACTGGCGGGAACGCCTCACCAACGTAAGCAACCTCAGGCTGGTTGAGCCACTCGGTGTTGCCACAACGGTAAGAGTATGTGATGTTCACGGGTGTTGCACCTGTATCCTCTGCATCGCCAAGAATTTGAACATACTTGCCATTGGTAATCTGCGAAATTGTCAAAGGCACATATACCATTGAGTAACCGCCCGGAGTCTCCTCGTAGAAGAAACCTATGCGACCATCAGTCTGCAATGTGAATGTGCTATAAGCCGAGCCTTGTGTAGTACTTACAAGCATACCTCTCTCCCAACCTGTTGCAAAGGTTGGAACATCGTTCTTGCCACCCTTCTGGTAGCTATACTTGCTTGTAATATCCTTGAAGTAGAAACCTACATTGCGGCGAACATCACCCGAATACTCCTCAAGACCAAGAGGCAACGACTGCAATACAATGTTATGAATATCACCGTCGGCACCAAGTACCTTATATGTTGTAATTTCACCGTTTGTACCGTTCCAGTCGCTTGGCGCAGGGATATCGCTGTTTGTGCCCTCGCCCCATGAACCCTGACCATTCTCAACATCGGTATATGTAAAGATATTGTAGTAGCGACCGTGTGGCTTGCGTGATGACATTATTACGTCACCGTTGGGCAATTCCTCGCACTTGGGCTCGTTTGCATTGCCGAAGTTGGGGAAAGGCATGTCCTCGCGTGTACCAAGAATGTGCCATGTAAGACCGAAGTCATCGGAGTATGCTACACGGTTGTGCATATCCTTGCTCCAGAGAGCTGCATAGATACGGTAGTACTCGCCAACCTTGATTTTAGAACTTTGGAAAATACGACCTGAGCCAAAGAAGAAACTTTGTGCTGTATACTGGTCCTGGCTTGTCTTGTCTCCGGCCTTGTAAGCCTCGGTATCCCACAAGCCATAGAACTCCTCTGTGATATCGTCATAGATTGCCTCGTTGCCCTCTACTGCGCTGTGGTATGTCTCGCCACCGTCCTCGCTGTAGAAACGTGCGATGCGGTTAGGGTTCTCGCGTGTTGCGCTACCGCACACAGTGCGACCGGTTACACAGATGAGGAGAACGCGGCCTGTCTCGCGGTCAATGCATACCGCAGGGTCGCCATAACCGTCATTGTGTTGGGTTGTGATATCCCCATCCACATTATCATCCACATTACCGGTGATGATGGTTGTGCCCTCGCCCCACTCTGTACCATCGGCAGAACCTATGCGCTGTACCAAATCGACACGACCAAAACCGATGTCAGCACCACAAGGACGATAGTCGTTAAGTGCAAGCAACTTGCCATCCTTGCGTGTTGCAATGGCAGGGATGCGGTAAGGAGGGTTGTTGTGATACCACAAGTACTGGTACTCGCTCTCCATGTCGCCGGTGAAATTCACATTCACAATGGGCTTGAGCTTAACAGTAAAGTTTGTAAGGAGAACACCCTTGCCGTTTGTACCGGCCAGAGTAAACTGCAATGAAGCAAGGTTTTCATTTACAGAAGCGATTGTCTGCGCATCATTGCTTGTTGTATATGCAGTGCTGTTGAATGTAAGCGTGAGGCCTGTGTCATGGTTGTTGTTTGCAAAAGTGAATGAGTACTCCTCGATTCTGTAGCCCTCGGGCGCTGTCAATGTATAGGTTGCCGACCCTGCCTGACCGCTCATCATCTGTACCTTATTATCAACCCAGTTCATATTGTTCACGCCGCAGCCGAATGTCAACTGGGGAGTCGCATTACTTCTCCACACACTATTCCAACTTTGGTTAGCACTATTACCGTTATCTCTATACAAATTACCGTTATCGCTGTTGATTGTATATTCAACGCTCTCACCCTCAACAATGCTTGCGTTCCAGCCGTGATATGTGAATGTGCTCATTGACACCTTCTCGCCGTGTGGGAAGTAGTATGTCTTCTGCTCACCGTTCAGCTCCTTTGTAATGGTTGTTGTAGAGGTTGTGCTGCCATAGGTGAGCTTGAAGTCACCGATGCGTGTGTTTGTCAGTGGATACTTTGTCTCACCCGTTACATTCAGGCGCACATTTACCGCATTGGGGTTGACACGAGTGATAGTCCAGCGTGAACCGGCATCGGTAATACCGTAGAACTTCAAATCGCCACCATTACCACCATACATGTTCAAAGAGTTGCCACCCCCTACATTTGTTGTCACGCCGATACCGGGCTTTGTCTCTACTCCATTCTGGCTCATGTTCAGGAACCACTTTGCAGCCTCGCCTGTTGTCCACGATGCAGCTGTGCCGTTACCGGGGCTTGTACTTGCAGTAAGCTTGTACTGCTGACCCAAGGCCTTGCAGTAGATGTCGAAACCATCGGTATTATTACCCACGAAACAGAATAGTTGGTTCTCGAGGCTCATATCCAAAGAGGCTGTTCCGGCCTTTGACGATGATGGAGCGCTCCACGCATAATTCTGGTTGTTGCAGTTTGTAAGGCGCAACCACTTGTCACCGTATGCTGCAGAAAATACCGCAGGCACTGCTGTAGGGTCGGGGACATTTACCTTGAAGTAAGGAAGCCAGTTTTTTTCGCCGCTTGCATATACCTTTGGCTCATAGTTGCCGTTTGCTGCATCGGAAATGGCAATACGCTGGCCACAAGAAGAGATATCCTCATTCGACTCCGAGAAGAAAATATAGTATGTAGCACCCGGTGTAAGTGTTACATTCTCAAAATTATATACAATAAACTCATTGTTCAACGGTACAGGATTGTTTGTTGAAACAGCCACCTTGCCGTTGATATCCTTTGTAGAAGAGATTACCATATAGGCAGTCTTCTCGCCCGAGCTGTTCTTGTTTGTACACAAGTGGATGTTGTTCAGCGCTACGGCTGTAACCCCCTCTGACGTTGGAACAGCAAGCCCAATCCAAGTGATGTTGGCCTTGTCATTTGCCCCGGAGCCTACGTTCCACGGGAGCGCCTCGGCATTCTGTGCAAAAGCCGTAACAACAAAGCACAGCATTGCGGTTAAAAGAGTAGAAAGTTTTTTCATTGATAATTATTTTTTTATGTTTTTATAGACAATTATAAACCTTGACCTTTTATACCCAAAATCCATCGGCATGAGTCATGCCGATGGAAATGAGCATTCTTATCAAGATATGCGTTTACTTGTTATACTTCTTTACACCGTCCTGAATATAAACCTGGCCAACGGGAGTTGCCTGCACGCGGCGACCCTGAAGGTCATAGATTGCTCCGTTCTCTGCATTATCCAAAACTACAGGAGCAATAGAGGTCTCGGTTGTGAAGTCAATTTCAACGACCTCGTCCTTCGCACATGGGATTGTTACAACGCCAAGTTCGTCAACAGTCACGCCAACCTCCTTACCGTCAACAGTAATTCTGGCCTTCGCAAGCTCCATAGCACCAACCTTGCAGCGTACTTTTAGCTCAGCACCGGCATTGCTTGTGATAGTTGCCTTCTGACACTTGCCGTCAACCCAGTTGAAGTCAACTGCAAAGTTACCGATAGCCTTCATGCCTGTTACGGAACCCTGTTTCTTCCAAACTGCAGGCATTGCAGGCAGGATATTGATATAACCGTGTGCGCTCTGCAAGAGCATCTCGGCGATACCCGCGCAGACACCAAAGTTACCGTCAATCTGGAATGGTGGGTGCGCATCGAAGAGATTGTAGTATACACCTCCGTTGCCACCGGCATGTCTCAGCGCATTCTTGATGATGATGTGTGCATGGTCACCATCCTGAGCGCGTGCCCATAGGTTAACCTTCCAACCCATTGACCAACCTGTAGCCTCGTCACCGCGATGTCTGAGTGAATTTACGGCAGGCTCAAAGAATTTGCTCTCGGGAGATATCTGATCCATTGGATAGAGAGCCATAAGGTGCGACATGTGACGGTGCCCCAATTCACCTCTTGTGTGTGCAGAATACTTCCACTCGCGGAGCAATATATCGCCATAGTTTACACCATTATTGGATTGCTGGCATGTTTCAGTTGCAAGTCCCTTATCTGTTTTAGCAAGATAGTCGTTCAATTTTGCAATGTCGGCCTCCGAGATATCCAGGGTATTGGCACCAAGAATGTCAATAGCATCCTTCAAGTTCTGGAACAGGTAACTTATCATCTGCTGCGCATGAGCTGTACCATCCTCACCGCTTGGACCATGTTCAGGTGAGTACTCGTTGGGGGCAAGGTACTCGCCATTGACACTCTTTAGACGGTGGAACCAGAACTCTGCACATGACCACATTACAGGGAATGCCTTGCGCAAGAAATCCTTGTCCTGTGTATAGCGATAATGTGTCCACAAGTGGCTGGTGTACCACACGTTGGCTACAAGGTAGTTGCTACCCCATGTACTCATGCTGTTATAGAGTGAAGACTCCGTCATCACACTCCAACCCGGACTGTTGTTATTGTATTGCTGAGCAACTTTCTTCCAACCCTCGCTCTGTGCTCCACGGATGATGAAGTTCAGGAAAGGTTTGTGAAGGTCGCTGAGGTTTGTAACCTCTGTAGGCCAATAGTTCATCTGGATATTGATATTTGTGTGGATATCGGAGTTCCATACATTATGAGAAGCGACGCGTCCAAGGTTATTCCAGATACCCTGCAGGTTGTTTGGAGCTGCAATGGGCTTGCGGTTTGAGCTGATAGCCAGGTAACGGCCATAATGGAAATAGAGCTGCTCAAGGAACAAGTGGTCGTTCTCAGTGCTGGTTCCGTTCTGGTTATTCGGGTAATAGTTATCAATCAATGTCTTTGTGTCGACTGTAGGAGTTGTGAGACCAAGGTCAAATGTCATGCGCTTGGTAATTGCAGTAAAATCGGCCACATGCTCTTTCTCAATAGCAGCAAAGCCTTTCTCCTCGGCCTTTTCAATATCGGCCTTCAGGCGATTGTTTACATCGTCCTTGTTCTCTGCAGTGAAATAGTTGGTGAATACGTCCATATCACCATTGAAGTTGGTACCACCTTTAAGGTAGAATGTAACCTCTGTAGCATTCTTCACGTTGATGCCTCCGGCTGTTGTTGTAATGACAGCACCGTCATTTGCAACGACATGCAAACGTGCAGCATAATCGACAGCCTCCATAGCACCGGTGAATGATGCCATACCCTCTTCATAAACAACCTCGCCTGCACTGATATCCTCGCATGGCTCCAACTTGAATGTAAGGTTCAATGTCTCGCCATCCTCGCACTTGTACTGGCCGGCAATGACTGAATCGGGAGCAGAACTGAAGTACTTGCGCGTCTGCTTCTTGCCCTTGGCATTCTTGAACTCGATGCCTGCAACACCCTCTTCCAGGTCAAGATAACGTACATAGTCGGTTACACCGTCATATATCGCATCGTCGTTGTTGATGATAAAGATTGAACCGAAGTTGACGAATGTACGGTCGCCACCGCCGGCACCAATCTTGTTTGCCTCACCACTCCAGAGAGTCTTCTCGTTGAACTGCAGCTCCTCGGTGTGAACTCCACCGAATACCATACAGCCAAGTTCACCGTTACCGAGCGGCAACGCATACTCCTGCCATGGGTTGCTTACACCGGCTGCCTCTGCCGAGGTCTTGTACCACAAGGTGTTTGCATTCTTTGGAGAGAATGTTGACACACCCTCGATATCGGTTATCTCATAAACATAATTATCGGGGAAAGCGGCATAATTAACCTCATCGAGATAGAATGTACTACCGTTGTCGCCAAGAGCTTGAGGGTCATTCCAGAGAGCGAGATAATTGCTGCGGTTATTCAGATAGTCATTCTCGGTATTGCTTTTCTTTATATAAGATGGACCACCTTCAAAATCCAATGTACCGTTGAACTCAATGGTATATGTTGTGTTATCAGGGTCAACCATCTGTGCACGGGCATATGCCTCGGAGCCTGTTATACCCAATACCTTTGTGAGACCTTTTGAGTAGTTGTAGATTCTGTATGCTCCGTTGCCCTGCTCAATGAATGCCCATATACCTTTGTTGTCCTGTGGGGTGTTTGAGTTGCTCAGCGTCAGGTTCTCTCCACTCATATATGCAGAGTTCAAGCTAAGGCAACCATTCACCTTGTTTCTAACGGTATAGAACTTTGTTGAATCATCGAAATAGCTTACATAGATGGTATTACCGTCTACAGTAACAACAGCGTACATGCCTGCAACATCGGCCGGTGTAAAGTCGGCCTTTGCAATGATGTTGGTGGTTTCGAAAGTTGCATTGTCATTGTATGCAACACCTTCATATGACACACCGGCGGCAGCATTGTCGGTACCAAGGACCTTTACGGTATAAGCCACAGGACCTGTGATTATGGCTTCCAATGTCCATGTAGCTCTAAGGCTTGAAGGCGCATCGCAGAATGGATAATATGTACCACCCACATTCTCAACCTTGAAATAGTTGGTGCCATTCATTATGTAATAGTTACCGTCCCCGGCCGATGGGAAAGTCAACAGGCTCTTTTTGGTGAGTGCATCGACATTCCACTGCTGGCAATAGATGTAATATCCACTCCTTGATTTCAGATAATAGCCGTTACCATATGCTTCGAAAGCAAATATCTGGGAATCACTTTCGGCTTTGGCAACAAGATTCACACCACCGTTTGGACCTGACGTGTGCTCAGTTGTGTTAGCGACATTCAGATACCTGCCCGAACCTAAATCCTTGATACGATACTCCTTTTTCGTATCAATTTGTGCCACAACACCAGCTGTGAGGAATAATGACACAAGGAATAACATTAATTTTTTCATGGTTATAATTAGTTATAATGAATATGTTTACACTTGTTCGCAAATATATCACATATTTTAATATAAAAAAACAGGAGAACCATGAAATCATAGCTCTCCCGCTTGTTAAATTTTATTTACCTGATTACTTGTTGAATTTCTTTACACCGTCCTGGATGTAAACCTGGCCAACGGGGGCAGCCTGTACGCGGCGACCCTGAAGGTCATAGATTGCGCCATCCTTTACATTACTGGCAGCAACGCTTTCAATTGAAGTCTCGGTTGTGAAGTCAATCTCAACAACGTCGTCCTTTGCACATGGGATTGTTACAATGCCGTGCTCGTCAACTGTAACGCCAACCTCCTTACCGTTAACGGTAATCTTGGCCTTTGCAAGCTCCATAGCACCCACCTTGCAACGTACCTTGAGCTCGGCACCGGCATTGCTTGTGATAGTAGCCTTCTGGCACTTGCCGTCAACCCAATTGAAGTCTACGACAAAGTTACCCATAGCCTTCATACCTGTTACAGTACCCTGCTTCTTCCAAACTGCAGGCATTGCAGGGAGGATGTTGATGTAACCGTGTGCACTCTGAAGGAGCATCTCGGCGATACCTGAGCATACACCGAAGTTACCGTCAATCTGGAATGGAGCGTGTGAGTCGAAGAGGTTGTAGTAGATACCACCCTGACCCTGGTCTGTACCGTATGTTGTTGAGTGCTTCAAAGCGTTCTTGATGATGATATGAGCGTGGTCGCCATCCTGTGCACGAGCCCAGAGGTTAACCTTCCAACCCATTGACCAACCTGTAGCTGCATCACCACGGTGCTTGAGGGCGTTCACTGCAGGAACAAAGTACTCGCTCTCGGGAGTAATCTGGTCCATTGGGAACAGTGCCATCAAGTGTGAAATGTGGCGGTGACCCTTCTCACCAACTGAGTATGGAGAGTACTTCCACTCACGGAGCAATACATCGCCGGTCTTTACACCAAAGCAAGGGTTACCCCATTTGCCATCGTATGTCTCGGTATGCAAGCCCTTGTCGGTCTTCTCAAGGTAAAGAGCAAGTTTGTCGAGATCGGCCTGTGAAAGACCTGTATTCTCAACGCCAAGGATTTCAACAGCATCGCTCAAGTTCTGGAACAGGTAGCTGATCATCTGCTGTGCATGAGCTGTACCGTCCTCTTTCTCGTTTCCGTGCTGCTCGGCACTGAACTCATCGGGAGCAACGTATGTATCATCGTATACTCTGCGGTCCTTGATGAGACGGTGGAACCAGAACTCGGCACAATCCCACATAACGGGGAATGCCTTCTTCAGGAACTCCTTGTCCTGTGTATAACGGTAGTGTGTCCACAAGTGGCTTGTATACCATACGTTGGCAACGAGATAGTTGTCGCCCCAAGTACTCATACTGTTGTAGAGTGAAGTCTCTGTAAGCACGCTCCAACCGTGACCAGCATTGTATTTTGTACCGACAGCCTTCCAACCGTCGCTCTGCGCACCACGGATGATGAAGTTAACGAATGGCTTGTGGAGGTCGCTGAGGTTTGTAATCTCAGTTGGCCAGTAGTTCATCTGGATGTTGATGTTTGTGTGAATGTCCGAGTTCCATGGAGAATCGGCACCACGGTCATTCCAGATACCCTGAAGGTTGTTTGGAGCAGCGATTGGCTTGCGGTTTGAGCTGATAGCCAAGTAACGGCCATAGTGGAAGTACAACTGCTCAAGGAACAGGTGGTCGTTCTGTGTGCTGTTTGCATTAGGGTTATTCGGATAGTAATTGTCAACCAAAGTCTTTGTATCAACAGTTGGAGTTGTGAGACCGAGGTCGAATGTCATGCGCTTTGTGATTGCTGTGAAATCGGCAACGTGTGCAGCCTCAACAGCAGCGAAACCCTTGGCCTGAGCAGCCTCAATTTCACCCTTCACGCGCTCGTTTACCTGAGCAGCATCTTCTGTTGTAAAGTAGTTGTTGAGAACCTCCATGTCACCGTTGAAGTTTGTAGCACCCTTGAGGTAGAATGTAACCTCTGTTGCGTTCTTCACAGTGATACCCTTGCCCGATGCTGTAACTGTTGCACCCTCGTCGGCAACAACGTGAAGGCGTGCAGCATAGTTTACAGATGTCATTGCACCTGTGAACTCGGCTGTACCGTCAGCATTGTATGTAACAGCTGTTGCGCCGATGCCGGTACCAGGCTCAAGCATGAATGTAAGGTTGAGTTTGTCAGCACCTTCTGTCTTGTACTGACCTGCGATTACCTGGTCGGGAGCAGAGCTGAAGTATTTGCGAACCTGCTTTGTACCGTTAAGATTCTTGAACTCAACGCCTGCGATACCCTCCTCGATGTCGAGGTAGCGTACATAGTCTGTAACACCCTCGTAAACGGTATTGTCGTTGTTTGCAATGAACAATGAACCGAAGTTCATGAATGTACGGTTTCCGCCACCTGCACCTACTACGTTTGCAGGACCGCTCCAGAGAGTCTTCTCGTTGAACTGGAGCTCCTCAGTGCGTACACCGCCGAATACCATACAGCCGAGCTCACCGTTACCCAATGGCAATGCGTACTCCATCCATGGGTAGCTTACACCCGCAGCCTCGGCCGATGTAGTGTACCACAATGTGTTAGGATTCTTTGGAGAGAATGAAGATACACCCTGAATCTCTGAAATCTCATGGATGTACTCATCGGGATAGTCGGCAACATCAGCCTCGTCAAGGAAGAACTTGCTACCTGTATCACCAATAGCGCCAGTGCTGTTCCAAAGAGCCAAATAGCTGTTTCGGTCGTTCCAGTACTGGCTTGATGTACCGCTCTGTTTGATATATGAAGGCTCGGTTGTGCTACCGAAGTTGAATGTACCGTCGAACTCAATAGTATAAGAAGTTGTAGCAGGGTCAACCATCATTGCACGAGCATTAGCCTCTGTACCGGTCATACCGAGCACCTTTGAAAGACCTGTAGAGTAGTTATACACCTTGTATGCTGAACCGCTCTTGACAAAAGCCCAAAGACCCTGGTTGTCACGTGGAGTGTTCTTGTTAGAGAGCATGAGGTGTGCACCACTGCGGTACTCGGGGTTCATGCTTACGTAGCCGCCCTTGCCGTTCTGGATTGTATAGAACTTTGTATCGCCATCGAAGTAGCTTACATAAACAACTGAACCGTCAACGTATGCTGTTGCAATCTTGCCATCAACTGCATTGGCCTTGAGGTGGTTTCTCTTGAGCACGAAGTCAACAGAGAATGTATCGCCGTTCTTGTACTCAGTACCATTTACTACAACACCGGCTGCAGCATCTTCTGTACCAAGGACCTCAACCGAGAAATCAGAAGATGGAGCAACACCCTCCTCAATGATGTAGCAGTTACCGGCATCGGTTGCTGTCCAGCTGTTCACTGTAATACCGGCATCCATCTGACCGGGCTCCTGTGAATTCATACCGTTACCACCGATAGTGAGTTTCCAGGGATAGTTGCCACCAACATTTGTAAAGCCAAGAGGTGAAGATGCGGTTGCTGTGAAAGCACCGTTAGAGCCTACATACTTCTCGGCGCCTACACTGTAGAGATAGTAGTTCGAACCGTTCTTCTCGATACGGAACAACTGTGCAGGGTCTGCATTGTCCCTTGTTACAGTACCCACCAGTTTACCTGTGCTACCACAGATTTCACCCGGAACCTTGTCGCTGTACAACAGGAAACAACGGGCACTACGCAATGTGTAAACTTTGTCGTTACTCAATTGCGAGAGATCAGTTACTGTCTGCGCCTGTGCGGCAAAAGCCAAACACAAGAAAGAGACAAGCATAAAGAAGATCTTTTTCATAGAGTTTGTTTTAAATTGTTAGTATTAAGTTTTATTTTATGTACTCAAAAAACAGGCACGCTCTTTGGAGCATAATAATTCAATGAACAAAAATAGAGCATTTAATTTATAATAACAAATGATTATATAATTATTATAATATTATAGCCAAAACAGGCTTGCCATTCCGGCAAGCCTGTTGATTTTTAACATTTGACCTGTTCTTTCTCACGCCAGCAACGCTGTTGCCAGCTGCTCCATTGCAGGCAGGTCACTTTCCTTCATGCGTGAACGGATTGTAACCACAGGTTCAACTATTTTCACGTTCTTCATGCCCTCTAGCATTGCACGCATAACGCGCCCTGCAGTGGGTGCCCACGAGCCGTTCTCCACAATAGCAACCTTGCGGTTCTGATAGTTCTTCAACTTGAGGTGATGCAGGAAATCATGCATTGGCGGGAACACATCGGCATCGTATGAGGCAGCGCAGACAACCATGTGACTGTAGCGGAAGGCATCCTCAACAGCCTCGGCCATGTCACAACGTGAGAGGTCGGCAACAACCACCTTTGGAGCACCCTTCTCACGCAGAATGTCGGCAAGACGGTTGGCTGCAACCGCAGTTCCGCCATGGATTGATGCGTATGCGACAAGCACACCCTCGTTCTCGGGCTCATACTTGCTCCAGATATCATACAGCCCGATATAGTGGCCGAGGTTTTCGGTCAGCACAGGACCATGGAGCGGGCATATTGTCTTTATATCGAGCGTTGCCGCCTTTTTAAGCAGTGTCTGTACCTGTGCACCATACTTGCCGCATATGTTTATGAAGTAACGGCGCGCCTCGCAATCCCATGCACCGCCATTGCACAATGCGCCGAACTTGCCGAACGCATCGGCAGCAAAAAGCACCTTCTCGCTCTGTTCGTATGAGACCATCACCTCGGGCCAATGCACCATTGGAGCTACAAAGAACTGCAGGGTGTGGCTGCCGAGCGAAAGGGTGTCACCCTCCTTGACGGCAATTGTGCGACCTTCAAAATCCACACTGTCAAAGAACTGAGGCATCATCTGCACAGCCTTTGCCGTTGCAACCACTTTGACCTGCGGATAGCGGTCGAGCACCTCGTGGATGAGCGCAGCATGGTCGGGCTCAAGGTGCTGCACAACCAGATAATCGGGGGTTCGGCCGTCAAGCACTCCCTCAACATTAGCCCACCACTCTGTGCCCTTGCGCGCATCGACGGTGTCCATGATTGCCACCTTTTCATCGAGGATTATGTACGAGTTGTATGCCATTCCCTCGGGCACAACATATTGGCTCTCAAAGAGGTCGATATCAAGGTCATCGACCCCTACATATTTTATTGCAGGTGTTATTTCCATTGTTTCTGTTTTTTTATTTTACAAATATCAGAACTGCACTACAGGTGCGCTCTCCACCCCCTCCTGCGCCTCAAAGTAGGGGCGTTTCTCAAAACCGAACATTCCGGCAAGTATGTTACGCGGGAATGTACGGATAGAAGTGTTGTAACCTTTTGCAACCTCGTTGAAATTGCGGCGCTCAACGCTTATGCGGTTCTCGGTACCCTCAAGCTGCGCCTGCAGCTCAAGGAAGTTGGTATTTGCCTTCAGGTCGGGGTATGCCTCGGCAACGGCAAGCAGACGGCCAAGCGCTGCACCCACCTCGCTCTGGCTCTTCTGATACTCCTGCAACATTTCGGGAGTCATATTCCCGGCATCCACTGTCACCTGTGTAGCACGCGAGCGGGCTGCAATAACCGCATCAAGTGTCTCCTTCTCGTGCGCAGCATAACCCTTCACAGTGTTCACAAGGTTGGGGATAAGGTCGGCACGGCGCTGATACTGGTTCTCTACATTGCTCCACGCTGTGTTTACAGCCTCATCGGCCTTTACAAGTCCATTATAACCGGTTACCGCCCATACGGCAACAACAGCAATAACTGCCAAAATAACAATTGTTGACTTTTTCATATTCTTAGTTTTTATTGTTTATACATGCTCTCAAAAACGGCTGCCGGCACCACCGCCGCCAAAGCTGCCGCCACCGAAACTGCCGCCGAAGCCGCCGCCACGGCCAAAGCCACTGCCGCCAATGACAACACCCCCGTGCCTGTGACGGTTACTGTTGTCATCGGCATGCTCTTTACGCATAAAAGTATGCCCACAATTCTGGCAGCGATAGGTATTCTCGCGCACCAGATAACCGTTACAACGGTTTACGATACGTGAACTTATTCTCTGCACCTTATGTTTCCCGCAGTTCGGACAACGGCTGCTATACCACACTGCAAGGATTATCACAGCCAAACCGCCGAAAATCACAGTCAGGAATACAGCCAGCGCTATGAGTTCCTCATCGGCATCTTCGTCACCGATGTTTTCCATTGAGCCATCCAGCACACCGCATACGGCACGCATACCGGCCACCATTCCTGTATCCCAATCGCCTGCGGCAAAATGTTCCACCATATATTGCTGCTGTATGCGTTTGCATATCGCATCGGGCATCACGCCCTCAAGACCATAGCCCGTGGCGAACTGCACACAGCGTTCGCCGGTGGAGAGCAACACCACAAGGCCGTTGTCACGTTCTTTCTGGCCCACACCGTTCTCCTTGCCCAAACGATAGGCAAACTCAAAACAGTCACCGCCCTCAATATCGCCAAGCACAGCTACAAGCACCTGAATTCCGGTGCTCTCCTCAAGTGCAAGAAGCATGCTGTCTATTGTTGCCACCGATGATGCAGAGAGTATTCCGTCGGGGTTGCTGACGTAGCGGGTGCGGTCGGCAAGATGCACCATAGGCACATCCTCGACCCTGTACACCTTCGCCTCTGCTACAGCAAGGAGGCTGAAGAGGAGCAACAGAATACCCAATATTCTCTTTTTCATTTTCAATCAATTACATTGCATTCAAACCGTTGGCGAAGCCATTCACAATGGCCTCGCTGTCGGTTGCAATCTTTTTAATATCCCCACTGCGCAGCAGCTTCTCAAGTTCCGCAATACGTTTTTCATTGCCTGCGGCCTTTGCCTCGGCAAGCAGAATCTTATATTTCTCGAACAACTGAATACCCTGCACAAGACGTTCCCAACGGATTGAACTTATGCTGAACGGATAGATGACGTATGTGTCACCCGCAGGCCATGCTGTAAAGCGCGAATCCTCCTCGGGAGTTACCGTCCAGCTGTTGTATGCCCAACGCAGATAGCCGTCGAGGTCCTTTGCAAGCGCCTCAAGAGCAATGAATGCGGCATCGGCAGGGTCCGAGAAGGTGAACAGGTTAGGATACTCGGCACTGCAACAGGTGTAGTAGGTCGACACCTTGCCATGCGCGCGACGCTCGGCAAGCAATTCAGGGGTATATGCACCGTATGCAAAGATATCGAGGCAATAGTCGTGGATGTCGGCCTCAATCTCGGGGTGATAGTTGCCTGCCATTGAAATTTTCATTCCCGGAGCATACTCCTTTATGACCTTGATGGCTGCCTGCATCTGCTGCAGACTGCGCTCGTCCATAGAGATGAATGTCTTGTCAAACCATCCCTTCTCCTTCAAATGGGCAGCAAAAGCGCTGAGCATACCACCCCAGAACTGCGTGTAAGCCTCCTCACCCGGTGCGCAGTTGATATACTTGTGCGAGTGGGTTGCCTGGTCATAATAGCGGAACGACAATTTCCACGGAATCATTGAGAAACAGGTAATCTCCTTGTCAATGCCGCACGACATCATAAACTCCACCCAACGGTCGAAGATTGTGAAATCGTACCACCAACTGCCGTCGGCCTTCTTTACCCAAGTCACCATGCTGCCGAAAGGGTCGTAGGTTTGGCCGTCCCATGGGCGGTCAATGAGCGTTGCAGTGATGGCCTTTTGACCCGCCGATGCCAGTTTGAGCATATAAGGGCGCATCACATCAAAATGCTCTTTACTCCATAGTTCCACATTGTGTACACGCGATATTGCGTATGGATTCTGCCACAAGTCGAGATGGAAAGCCCACTCCTTTGGAGCCGGCAGTGTGCGGTTGAGCACCTTCACCGAATAGCTGTATCTTGATTTCTTGCCACCGGACAGAAGTTCAACAGTTCCCTTGTAAGTACCGGGCTTTGCATCCTGCGGCACCTGAATTGTAAGCCACAAGCCACGGCGGTCACCGGCAGCAAGAATAGTTGTATCTGCAGCAGTAATTCGGTCGGCAACAGGCACCTCCCCGTATGCATCAACCTCGTGACGGCCACAGCCGGTAAACTTGTCGGTGAGCACCGGTTGCACAAAGCCACCGACGACATTCGCCGCGGGGATTACGCTCCTGCCGTTTTTAAGGTCACTGAACGTATACCCGACAGAGCACTCCTTTGCGCCGTTTTCAACAACCAACTGCAGATTTACACGCTCGCCGCGCCAAGCTACAGCATGGTTTACAGCCTCATCACGGGCCGCAGCAGCACAATCCATTGGATAGCGCACGTCGATACTACCCCAACGGGCTTTCACCTGTGCAACAGCACCAAGACTCATTGCAATTGCAAGAACTGCCAAAAGAACTTTTTTCATAACTATGGTTTTTACTTTTTATCAATTACAGGTTCCCTTAAAGCTGAAACTCTTCCCTGCACGGGAGGGTTTCAGGTCATCGGACATACGGGCCTCAAGTACGAGTTCGTCCTCCTCTACTGCGCCGGCTATGGATGCAAAGCGGTATTCGGGTTGCGGTTCCGTCTCGCGGTTCATGTATGGGTCGATATCTGTTGCCGAAAAGCCGAGTACACCGCCGGCCTTCGTGCAAGGCACATCCTTCACGGTAATATCAATCTTCAATGGCATGGCTGCCGCAAACTTCACATTGTCGAAGAAAATATCCACTGTGGAATCTGTTGTTTCGGTCACCGATATGCCGACATTTTTTTGAGTGTAGTCGCCCACAACAAGATTGCCATAATAGACACCATCGGCACCTGTGGGGAATGTTGTACTGTTATCCACGCATGACAGCAGAGTCACTGACAAAAATAGTGATAATATTGTTTTTTTCATTGTTTCTACAAATTTACATGGAATGACACTCCAAAATGCAGGGGTTTACCCTGTGCAAAGAAGTCATTGCCTATTGAACGGAAATAGAATGTATTGTATTTTTCATTAAGCAGGTTCTTGCCCCATATTGATGCGCCCCAATGCCCCTTTTCCCAGACAAGAGAGGCCGACAGCAGACTATAGAACGGTTGCGACAGGGTATTCTCCTCGTTCCAGTAGATGCGCCCCACGCCGCTCCAGCCCACATTCAGCACAAAGATATTTGCAAAACTGCGTGGAACAGGTATGCGATAGGCAACGTTTGCCGAGTATGTTTCTCGTGGCGCATATGGCAGGAACTTGCCGGCAAGGTTGGCATCGCCACGATTGTATTCAAGGAACTTGGCATGGGCATATCCAAAGCCCGCATCAAGCGTCACCGCTCCAATGACGTAACGCGCTCCCAGTTCAATGCCGTTGCTGAACGAACGGCCGGCATTCGACATCATGCGCCCCGTGCTTTCCCCATCGGGGAACACTGTGAGTTGCTGGTTACGGCAGTCGATATAAAAGAGCGAGGCCGAAATGTCAAGATTTCCGCTTGCAAGCGGCGAAAGGTGAGTGCCAAGTTCATAGGTCCAGTTCTCCTCGGGCTCATAAACTGTTGAAGACGCATCAACATCCTGCGGGTTGCCAATGAGTTCGCCAATCATCTGTTGCTTGAGGATATCGGAGAATAGTTGAGTATTGAAACCACCTGCCTTGAAACCCTTGCGCGCCGAGGCATATACATTGCCCCAGTCGCCACCGTATGAGACAGATATGCTCGGCAACAATTCAAGCGCATCAACCGCCTTGCGACCTTTGAACACAGTATTGAGTTCATTGCTGTCGCGCAAATCCTTGTACGTACTGTAGCGCACTGTTGAACGGCTGTCGTACTCCATCGAGGAGTATTCATAGTCCACACGCAAACCGGCCTTTATATCAAAGCCGCCAAGCGACACCCCACCCTGCACAAATGCCGCAGCACCGAAGGCAGGAATTACAAAATCGTCGGCAATGACAAAATTATCATCCTCGAACGACAGTTCACGGTCGCCTGCAAGCTGATAATAATATTCGGAATTGGCATTTTTCAGTATCAGATTGTCAATTCCGTACTGTTTGAAGTGCACCGGAGCTGACATTCTGTTATGTTTGAAGAAACCGAACAAACCGCCAAGAAGGTTGAAGGCGCCCAACTCGTCGGCCTTGACAACAAACTCCTGGGTCACGGAGTGCTCTTTCTGGTACTGCCCCATTGAGAAGTAATCGAGCGGCAGGAAGTCATTGTCAAGCTCCATGCGGTCATCGACATATTGATAGCCTGTGGTGGAGGAGATTGTCATGCGGTCGAAATAGCGCTTCACTACAAGACCGTCAGAGATGTTAAAGCGCTTATAAGAACACTCATCATTGTAGGCTACCGGGGCTACCTCATCTGCCACGGCATCGTAATGACCATAAGCCCAACCGCCCTCGCTCACATAGCCGGCCGAGAGGGTGTTGTCGATACTCCAGTTCTCTGCCGGCAGCCATTGCAGGCGCAGACGCAATGCGGCATTGTCGCCACCGTCGCAGTTGGTGCCAAGCTCATAGTTTCTGAAGTAGCCGTCGCTATGATTATACATCACACCTACCGACCAACCGAAGGTGTCACTTGCCTTGGCATAGTGCGATGCCTTGAGACGAACACTGTTTGCCGTACCATACTCCAAAGTCAAACGCTTACCCTGGAAATCGAGCGGCGACATAGTGTAGAGATTTATTGCACCGCCCGAGGTGTTGCGTCCAAAGAGCAGCCCCTGTGCTCCACGCATCACCTGCACACGGTCAATGTCAAACAGCTCAAAATCGTAACTGTTCTTGTTCATCACCGGCATGCCGTCGATGTTCAGTCCAACAACGGGCTGGTCCATACGCGAGCCAAAGCCACGCACATACATCGACGATGTCATGCGCGAGCCATAGTCGGGCTGATAGAAATTGGGAGCAAGGGCCGAGAGTTCCTTGACCGATGTTATGTGACGGTTCTCCAGTTCCACACGTCGCAACGAGGTCGAAAAATACTCGCCCGCATCATCATCGGCAATCTTCACCGATGAGACAATGTCAATAGACGGCAGCACCGAATCGACAGGTTCAATCGGTGACACCAACAGTGCAAGTATGGAGAATAAAAGATTCAATGTCGTTCAATAATAATCCGGTTATGTCATTCTATATTTGCAATGTCATTGGCTCGTTCATTTATTAGCGACCCGCACGGCATGATTTTCATCCATGCTTCGTGCGACCAACCGCTAATGAACTCGCCGATAACAAAACTTCGTTTTGTCATTCTGAACAAACGTGAAGAATCTTGAAACAGATTTTAAGATGCTTCGCTTTGCTCAGCATGACAACATTGATGACAAGCCACATTGTCCGGCAGCCCAATCAACCACAATAATAGAACGCGAAGATAGCAAAAAAACGGGAAAAAACCACAGGCTGAGTGTTAAAAGCAGAAAGGTGCAAGGTCAAAAACCCTGCACCTTTCTGCACATCGTATGATTGAACCAGCTCTCGCTCGCTTTGCGTGTAAGTAAACTTCCACGCACTCGCTTAAATATTGCTTTAATCGCACTATCGTGCGATTGAAGCTGCTTTCGCTCGCTGTGCGTGTAAGTAAACTTCCACGCACTCGCTTACTCGCAGCTTTCCGCTTTCACCATTTCCATTATAAGCGGAAGCAGCACCTTGTCTACTATCTTGTCATTTAGGCGGTGTTCTCCCTTGAACCATCGGCAGCGCTCCTCGCCATAGAGTTTTGCCATCAGTGGATGGAAATGTACAATGGGGTCCTTGTCGCCGAAAAGCCCCACGACAAGTTGTTTCTCGTCCTCGGTAATGCCGTCGAACTGATGCTTCTCCATCTCCTTGAAGCGCTCTACGACGCTCTTGTCAATGCGGAACTCGGTTGCACCATCCTTGCGCTTGGACATATATTTGTTGCGACCCATCTTGCCAAAAAGCAGTGAGCGCGACATCTCGAACGACGGGTTCACCACTATACGCGGCACGCCCCACAGCTGCTGTGTGTACATACCGCCCATTGAAGTGCCCACCACAATCTCGGGTTGCTCCTCCTCTACAATAGCGCGAAGCAGCTCCAATGCCTCAAAAGGGTCTACAGGCAGGTCGGGGGCAATGACACGCCACCCCGGCAGGCTACGGCGCAGGTTCATGACCGTTCCCGAACTGCCCGACGACGCAAAGCCGTGGACATACATCATTTTACGCATATTTTCCATCAGTTATAGAATATCTGTAATTTGTCATTTTGAACGAAGTAAAAATAGCATATCCAACAAATCCGTGACTCTTTGCTACGCATCAACTTGACAATTTATTCAAAGTAAAGTGACAAAGTAACCATCTTGCTCGTAACCCTGTCAACCGACTGTGTAAACTTCAAATAGTTGGCATCGAGCAGGTCGGGGCGCTCCTTTCTAAGCACATCGAGAGGGCTGAACGAGAATTTAAGTTCCGGGATGAGCTTGAAGAAAGGCAGATAGAAATCACAGCCAAAGCCAACCTCAATCATGAAATCGAATTTCTTGAGCAGCAACTGCTGCTGTTTTTTCACAGTAAGATTCCACATTGGGCTTACACCGGCCGTGACATAAGGGCGGTAGTTGTTGAAGCGCTCTGCAGCAAATTTCACATGTACAGGCACTGCAATATATGTCGTTTTCACCGACTGTTTTGACACCTCGCCGCTATGCTGTTCACGGAATCGGACAAGGTTCTGTCCGAAGTGCATTGTGGGTATTACACGCAATGACATATATGTATTCAGCCTCAAATCGGCAAGCACACCAACGCTGAAGCCCGGGTTGTAGTTTGCAATGTCGGCATACCAGTTCTCGCCATTCTCGGTGACAAAGCCGTTGTTCACAAACTCCATATCCTGCATGTGAGTACCTATGAAAAAACCATAGTGCAGAACGCGGTAATCTATATATGGTTTGTTCTGCACCTTACGCTCCTGCGCTACCGCAAAAAGCGGCAACAACAGCAACAGTATGTATGTAATGGTCCTTTTCATCTGTGATATAACGCAAAAAAGTGTCACTTATTGCAAAACATGGAAAAAGATTGAGCAATGATATAGCAGTTGACCCAGGATGTCATTCCGACAGAGCGTAGCGACGAGGAATCTTTAGAACGCGGATTGAGATATCTCCACTACGGTCGATATGACAAGTACGCAGAAGAATAGAACTATTTCACTCGCATCAAGCAAATTCGCTCAGTTCGAGCCAACGCATGGTCTTTTCGTCGATTAGTGCAATGACATCCTGTATGCGGCGTGACTTCGCAACCAGTTCGTCGTTGCCGAGCGTACCGCTGCATAGCGCCTGTTCAATGGAAGCTTTCTCCTCTTCAAGTTCCATAATCTCCGTCTCAAGAGCCTCGTACTCCTTGCGCTCCTTGAACGAGAGTTTGCGCTTGGTCTCGGCGCGGTAACTCTGCTTGGGAGCGCTCTCCTTTGCGGCCTTTGCTGCAGCCTGCGCCGCTGCGGCAGCCTTCTCCTCCTCGCGCCAGTCGCGCCAATCGGTGTAGTTACCGGGAAAGTCCTTGATGTCGCCACCGCCGTTGAACACGAATATGTGGTCAACGACCTTGTCCATGAAGTAGCGGTCGTGGCTCACCACAATAACACAGCCCTTGAAGTCGCGCAAGTACTCTTCGAGTATCTGCAGGGTCTCGATATCGAGGTCATTGGTAGGCTCGTCGAGCACAAGGAAGTTGGGGTTCGACATGAGCACCGTACACAGATAGAGACGACGCTTCTCGCCACCGCTGAGCTTGTAGACATAGTTGTACTGTTTTTCGGGGGTGAAGAGGAAGTGCTGCAGGAACTGCGATGCCGTGAGCATCTTGCCCGCAACGGGGATAACCTCGGCAATGTCCTTAACCACGTCAATAACCTTCATCTGTTCGTTGAACGAGAGGCCGTCCTGGCTATAGTAGCCCCACTTCACTGTCTCGCCCACGTCAATGGTGCCGCTGTCGGGTGCAACGCGACCAAGCAGCATCTTTATGAAGGTAGACTTGCCGGTGCCGTTATTGCCCACGATACCCAGTTTTTCGTAACGTGCAAAGGTGTAGGTAAAATCCTTAGTAATAACCCTGTCATCGAAAGCCTTTGACAAGTGATTGAGAACAAAAATTTTGTTGCCGATGTATTGCGATTTTATCTCAAGCGACACTTTGCTGTCGTCACGCATGGCAGCCGCCTTCTCCTCCAATTTATAGAAGGCGTCGATGCGGTATTTCGCCTTGTGGGCGCGTGCCTGGGGCTGACGGCGCATCCACTCGAGCTCGGTGCGCAACAAGTTACGTGCACGGGCAGTCTCGGCAGCAAGGTTCTGCAGGCGCTCCTCGCGCTTTTGCAGAAAGTAGCTGTAGTTGCCCTTGTAGCGATAGACACGGTGGTCGTCAATCTCTATAATCTCGTTACATACGTTATCGAGGAAATAGCGGTCATGGGTCACCATGAGCAGACTGCCGGTGAGGCGCGAGAGATACTCCTCAAGCCACTCCACCATTTCGAGGTCGAGGTGGTTGGTAGGCTCGTCGAGAATCATCAGTTGCGGTTCATCAATGAGCACCGATGCCAGTGCCACACGCTTCTTCTGGCCGCCGGATAGTTCCTTCACAGGCTGGTTGAACTTGTCAATCTTCAGCTTGGTGAGCACCTGCTTTGCACGTGTCTCGTAGTCCCAGGCCTCCAGGCGGTCCATCTCCTCCATAAGATGCTGCAGCGCATCGTGGTCGCCATTCTCAAGCGCCTCCTCGTAACGCGCAATAACACCTGCTTTCTCGCTGTTGCGCTGCAGGCAGGCTTCAATGACGGTGAGCGCAGGGTCAAAATCGGGCTCCTGCTCAAGATAGCCTACCCTCACACCACCGCGCAAGGTAATCTTACCGCTGTCGAGCGGCTCCTCACCGGCTATAATCTTTAGCAGCGTGCTCTTTCCCTTTCCGTTGCACGCAATGAGTCCTATGCGCTGGCGCTCCTCGACAGTGAATGAGATATCACTGAAAAGCTCAAGCTCACCAAAGTTCTTGGATACGTTTTCTATCTGCAGGTCTATTGCCATAAGTCTTATTTGCTATATTCCGTCCGCGAAGATAATAAATTATGCGTTCACGGGCAAATAACCCATGGACGCATAACACTTAATAATAATTGTTCCAAATATTGAAAAACATACAGAGCAGTACCTGCCATTCCTACGGAGTTTCACTTTTCATTTTGTGCTCCTCCGGGACGGCCATGGCCGCGTCTGCCACGCATTTGGTGCATTCTCTCACGCTGCTCCTCCTGCATCTTCAGGTACTTTTCGTACTGCTCGGGATTGAGAATCTGCTTCATCTGTTCGTTGCGCACCTCCTCGCGCTGCTTCCTCAATTCCATCATTGCCTTCATCTGCTCCTCGCTTGGCTGCACGCGCTCGGGTTTCTTGCCCTCGGCACGCATTTTCTCCATTCTCTCGCGGCGCACATTCATGCTGTCCTGCATTGTAAGCGCATCGGCATAGTTCATGAGGAATACTGCCTGGAACTGGATGCTGTCGAGCTGCAATGCCTGGTGCAGGCGCATTGTCTGGCGCTGTGCCATCTCCTCGGGGTTGAACTCACGCTGCCTGTGCTGTGGAGCACCATGGTGCTGTGCAAATGTCATTGTTGCAAACATTGCGGCAACAATACAAATCAGAATCTTTTTCATTGTTATAACTGTTTTAAGTTTATTTTCTTGCAAATACGGCCCCTGCAGAAGCAGAAGCCGTAGAGACAAACATTGAAAAACAACGGGCATAAAACCCATTATCCGTTTATTTGACTACAAATTAGTGGCAACGTAAAAACCACACCTTTAAAATTAACTCTTTTTAACAATACAATCCTGTATTACACCATCAACCATGTGCAGTGTGCGGTCGGTATAAGAAGCAAGAGCCTCGTCGTGCGTTACGATGACAAATGTCTGGCCATAGCGGTCGCGCAGGTCAAAGAAGAGTTTGTGCAGTTCCTCCTTGTTCTTGCTGTCGAGACTGCCCGACGGCTCATCGGCAAGCACCACATCGGGGTGGTTTATAAGCGCACGCGCTACCGCCACACGCTGGTTCTCGCCGCCCGACATCTCGGAGGGTTTGTGATGAGCACGTTCCTCAAGCCCCATAACCTGCAGCAGCTGCATAGCCTCGGCTTCGGCCTCGGATTTCTTGCGGCCGGCAATGAGTGCGGGAATGACGATATTCTCAAGCGCCGTAAACTCGGGCAACAGCTGATGAAACTGGAAGACAAAACCGATGTGCCTGTTGCGGAATGCCGCCAGGCGCTTGCTGCTCAAGCGCCCCAAATCCTCGCCATTGAAACGGATGGTGCCGCTTGTGGGCTTGTCGAGGGTACCTATGAGCTGCAACAGGGTTGTCTTGCCGGCACCGCTGGAACCGACAATGCTTATTACCTCGCCTTTTTCAATGGTGAGGTCGACACCCTTGAGCACCTGCAGGTCGCCGAAACTTTTTGTCAGTTTTTCTATCTGAATCATATCTCCTTTATAACATATTCTGCAATGTAGCAACCGAATGTTGCAGTGAAATAACCGAGCGAGCCGATGATTGGCTTGCCGCCTGTCGGGTTGGGACGTATGGCATCGCGACGGGGTTCCTCGGCGCTGTAGATTACCGGCAACTTGCGGCCACGCACATCGCGCAACTGACGGCGCACATTCTTTGCAAGCGTGCAGTGCTCGGTTTTCCACAAGTCGCCGTTGCGAATGGCGGCAAGGTCGCACTTTGCACCGGCACCCATGCTTGAGATGATTTTCAGCCCGCGCTCCCAACATGCGCGGATGAGCGCGCATTTGGATTCAAGGGTATCAATGGCATCGACAACAAAGGCGAACTGCTGTTCATCGAGCAGCTGCGCAATATTGTCGGGTGTAACAAACTGCTGCTTGACAACCAAATGTACATCGGGGTTGATGGCACGCAGGCGCTCTGCAACCACGTCGCATTTTGGCCGTCCCACAGTCGATGCAAGCGCAGGCATCTGGCGGTTGATATTTGTTACGTCCACCACATCGGCATCGACAAGGGTGAAAGCCCCCACTCCTGCACGGCACAGCATCTCGACCGCCCATGAACCGACACCACCAAGCCCAATGACGAGCAGATGGGCATTGGACAGGAGTTCCTGTTTCTCCTTGCCCAGCAAAAGTTCACCGCGTTGCAACCAATTTTCAGCCATAAAATCGCCATTTTTTACTTTTCAAGTAGCGAAAATACAAAAAAATAGCATAGGCGGGGCTATATAATGCAAATTTTAAGTAATTTTGCAGACAACAAACAATTAACAAAATATGAAAATAGCAATTGTAGGTGTCAGTGGAGCAGTGGGACAGGAGTTCCTTCGCGTGCTCGACGAGAGAAATTTCCCTTTTGACGAGCTGGTGCTTTTTGGTTCGGCTCGCAGTGCAGGCCAGGTTTACAACTATCGCGGTGTAGACTATGTTGTAAAAGAGCTCAAGCACAACGACGATTTCCAGGGTGTTGACTACGCCTTTGTATCGGCCGGCGGTGGTGTTTCAAAGGAGTTTGCCGAGACTATCACAAAGCATGGTACTGTGATGATTGACAACTCAAGCGCATTCCGCATGGACAGCGACGTGCCCCTTGTTGTTCCCGAGGTTAACCCGACCGATGCCTACAACCGCCCACGCAATATCATTGCAAACCCCAACTGTACAACAATTCAGATGGTTGTAGCGCTAAAGGCAATCGAGAATCTCTCACATATCAAGCGTGTACACTCATCTACCTATCAGGCAGCCAGCGGCGCAGGTGCTGCGGCTATGGCCGAGCTCTATGAGCAGTACCGCCAGGTGCTTGCAGGCGAGGAGCCCACAGTCGAGAAGTTCGCATACCAGCTTGCATTCAACGTGATTCCCCAGATTGACGTATTCACCGACAACGGCTACACCAAGGAGGAGATGAAGATGTACAACGAGACACGCAAGATTATGCACAGCGACATTGAGGTGAGTGCACAGTGCGTGCGCGTTCCTGCGTTGCGTTCTCACTCACAGTCATTGTGGATTGAGACAGAACGCCCATTGAGCGTTGAGGAGGTACGTTGCGCCATTGCCGAGGGCGAGGGTCTCATACTCATGGACAGCCCCGAGGAGAAGATTTACCCGATGCCGCTGTTCCTTGCAGGTCAGGACCCTGTATACGTTGGCCGCATACGCAAGGATATCACAAACCCCAACGGCATTCTCATGTGGATTGTAGGTGACCAGATAAAGAAGGGTGCCGCCCTCAACGCCGTGCAGATTGCAGAGTACCTGATTGCACACCCACAGAAGTAATTGAAACGGTATATAATTGATAGAAGACCAAGGCTCATCACAGGGCTTTGGTCTTCTCTTTTTTTACAACTGTATAATTAATTTCTTCACCAAAATTATTGCAATGGACAGAAGTTTGATATCTTTGCTGCAAACACTAAAAAATATTTACTATGGCAAGAGAGATTATGCTTAAAATTATTGATGGGGATTATAAGGTCAATGAAGTGACAGGGGATAATATGGGAGGCGAGCAGAAGTTCTACATTCCATTCTCATCATTGCAATGCAGCCGTTTGGAATTGGATGCAAAGTATGACCTGAATCACAGTTTCACCGTAACAGAGATTGGCGAGGATTATGCCATGATTGAGGTGGCACACCGTTGGGGAAGCACGACTGACGGCCCATACAAGGTGAGCTTGGGCGAGGAAGCAAAAAGATGCAGTTACTACTTTGGCGAGTGGAACTACTACTATTCACTCTCTATCCTGTGGCATGCAAAAGACGAGGCTTGACGAACAGTGAACAATGATATACAAACAGAGGGAGGATTGCAGGCCTGCAATCCTCCCTCTGTTTTATTTGTCAAAATCCGTTATTCCGATGCCCTGTACTTCCCCTCTTCCTTGTCCTCGAGCATACTCAGATAGGACTGATACCGCGAAGGGGCAAGTTCACCGCGTTCAAGTGCGGCAAGCACTGCGCAACCGGGTTCGTGGGTGTGGGTGCAGTTGCCATATTTGCAATCTTTCGACAACTCAAAGAACTCCACAAAGTAGTGCGATATTTCCTCCACCTCCATGTCGAATGTTCCAAAGCCCTTCACGCCCGGGGTATCTACAATGTAGCTGTCGGGAGCAAACTCGAACATCTCGGTATACGTTGTTGTGTGCATACCTGTGTCATGGGTCTTTGAAATCTCGCCCACACGTGCTGCAATCTGGGGCGCTATGGCATTCACAAGGCTGGACTTGCCCACGCCTGAATTGCCGGCAAGCAACGACACCTTGCCCTGCATTGCAGCCTTCAAGGCCTCTACCCCCGCACCGCCTACTGCACTTGTGTGCAGACATTTGTAACCTATGCTCTCGTAAAGCGCTGTCAGATAATCCAGTTCCTCGCGCTCGGTTTCATTGTATAGGTCGACTTTGTTGAAGACAAGCACAACGGGTACGCGATAGGCCTCGGCGGCCGCCAGAAAACGGTCGATGAAGGTTGTTGCCGTCACCGGGTGGCTTATCGTCACCACAAGGAAGCACAAGTCGAGGTTGGCGGCAAGGATATGCGACTGCTTGGAGAGGTTCGAGGCCTTGCGCACAATGTAGTTCTTGCGCTCAAGAATGTCAACGATATATGCAGTGCCGTCACTGCGCACATCGAATTTCACATTGTCGCCCACTGCCACAGGGTTGGTGCTGCGTATTCCCTTCAAACGGAAATTGCCCTTTACCCTGCAGTCAATGACTGTGCCGGCTGCCGTGCGCACACCGTAGACACTGCCCGAACTCCTTATGACCGTACCCTGCTCTGCCATCAGCTGCTTACACGGTCATGATTTCCTTCTCCTTGGCTGCGAAAATCTCCTCGGCTTTCTTTATATATTTGTCGTGAATCTTCTGCAAGCTCTCCTCGCCGTCTTTTGCAACGTCCTCGGGTGTACCGTCCTTAACAGACTTCTTCATTGTATCGATACCGTCGCGACGTGCGTTGCGGATACTGATTTTCGCAGTCTCGAGCTCATGAGAGCACTGCTTTACCAAATCCTTGCGGCGCTCACCTGTCAATGGAGGGATGGCAATGATGATTACCTCACCGTTGTTGGCAGGCATGATACCTACAGGAGAGTCAATGATTGCCTTCTCAATTGGAGCAATCATGTTCTTGTCCCAAGGCTTGATGGCGATGGTGCGCATATCGGGGGTTGTAATTGTAGCCACGTTGCTCAATGGCATCTCGGCACCGTATGAACTCACGCGTACACAGTCGAGCAAATGAACATTTGCTTTACCCGCGCGTATGTGTGAATACTCCTCCTCGAGGTGCATGATTGTCATCTGCATCATCTCCTCGGCATCCCTTAAACAAGCTTTTACGTCTATCATAATTCTAAGTATTAATTGTTTTCCGATAAAATTATATGCGAATATAGCACAAAGGCGCGGAAATTTCTGCAATTAGGCGGAAAAAGTTTATTTTATTTGCGACAAATGAGTATATTCGCAGAAAATGAAAGGAAAGGTTTTTCACTTTCGCTTAAAATGACACTTTCAACAAATAGATAACCACAAGTGTTCACATTAAAAAAGGAGGTGATTATGAACGACGAAAACAAGGAAAAACTGGTTACGGTATTCACAGGAACCGTGTGGCAGGCCGAGATTATCAAGGGATTGCTCGACACTAACGAAATTCCATGTGCAATAATGGACGAGACAATAGGTGCCATTACATCCTCATACGCAGGGTTCGGCAAGGGAGTGCTCGTTGTGGTGAACGAAGAGGACAAAGAGAAGGCTCTTGAAATAATAAAAGAGCAACAGAAACAATAATCCATAAACATAAAAAAGCAGCCCCGCTGGAGCTGCTTTTTTATTTGGATCTTTACAAGGTTATCAAGCCTTAATCTCTTTGATACGAGCCTTTTTACCTGTGAGGGCGCGCAAGTAGTAGAGCTTAGCACGACGAACACGACCACGCTTGTTGACAGTGATGCTGTCGATAGCAGGTGAGTTCAATGGGAAGATACGCTCTACGCCTACAGTACCTGACATCTTACGTACTGTGAAACGCTTCTCGCAACCATGACCGCTGATGCGGATAACAACACCACGATACATCTGGATACGCTCTTTTGTTCCCTCGATGATCTTGTAAGCCACTGTGATAGTATCACCCGGGTGGAACTCCATCTCACGCTTTACATCAGTAGCAAATGCTTCTTTAGCAATTTTAATTAAATCCATTTTTTTGATTTGTTAAATTGTTCAATCATTCAAACGCAACATACCAAGTTACTCTTCCTTGACAGCGATTACGCCGAAAGCGGGGACAAAGATAGAACATTTTTTGCATTTAAACAAATGTTATCCATTATTTTGGTGTTTGTTTGCTATTATGCGCCACAAGCACTAACTTTGAAATATCAATTAAACGGGAAACTATGAAACACTCATATTTGGCAATCACACTGCTGGCAGCAGCCCTTTGCAGTTGCACTCCAAAGGAACAGACACTCCGCATTGAGGCCGGCAACATAAAGGTAACAGCCATCGACAGCAACGACGGCGCAAGCGAAGTGCGCGCAATACTGGAACGCGACAAGGCATACATTGACAGCATAAAGAGCCCCGTGCTTGGCGAGACAACTGTGGCCTTGGAGAAGTATATCCCCGAAAGCCCGCTGATGAACTTTGCAGCCGATGCGCTGATGGAGATGGCACAACTGCACAGCAAGGAGAAGATTGACATTGCCCTGACCAACAAGGGAGGCCTACGCAGCAACATCGCTGCCGGCACAATCACATTCGGAGATATCTACAATGTCTTCACTTTCGAGAACAGGCTTGCATTCCTTACACTCACCGGCGAGCAGTTGACACAGCTATGCCGGGAGATTGCAAAAGCGGGTGGCGAGGCCATTAGCGGAATGCGACTGGTAATAACCAAAAACGGAGAGCTCGTGAGCGCAACCGTGGACGGCAAAGCTATTGAGCCACAGAAAGCATACCGCATTGCCACACTTGATTACCTGTCGCAAGGCAATGACAACCTCACTACCCTTGCACAGGGCACCGACCTTGAGATAACCGGATATCTTTTGCGCGACCTGATGGTTGAGTACGTAAAGAATGAGACAGCAAACGGCAGAAAGATAAGCACTGCATGCGACGGGCGTATAACAATAAAGGAATGACACCATGAAAAAGATACTTTTTACAATTGCCATATTGCTGTGTTGCGGAGCATATGCACAGGAGCGTATCACAATACTGCACACCAATGACACACACAGTTGCATAGAACCCGAGAAGAACGGCAATGCAGGAGTGCTGAACCGCGCCTTGCTCATTGAGCACATCGCCGACTCTGTTGGCCGCGAGAACATGTTGCTCTTTGACTGCGGCGACTTCTCACAAGGCTCGCTCTACTACAACTGTTTCAAAGGGAGCACCGAGATTGAACTGATGAATGCCATGGGCTACGATGCCGGCACACTCGGCAACCACGAATTCGATTTTGGACTTGACAACCTTGCGCAACTGCTGAAGATGGCAAAGTTCGATGTCGTATGCGCCAACTACGACTTCACCGGCACGGTGTGCGAGGGGCTTATAAAGCCTTACACCATAATTGAGCGCGGCGGCAGAAAGATTGGTGTTTTCGGTCTATCGCCCGACCCAAAAGGACTTGTGGCACAGGAGAATTACGCAGGTGTGACATTCGTATCGCCCATTGAAGCGGCAAACAGGTGTGTTGCCGAACTGAAAGCCAAAGGGTGCGATGCAATAGTGTGCCTTTCGCACCTTGGTTGGAAGATAAAGAACGAATATAACGACGAGCGTCTGGCAACAGAAACTGCGGGAATAGACATTATACTTGGCGGGCACTCGCACGACTATTTCGAGAAACCTATGATATACAGCAACTGCGAGGGTAAGGATGTCATCATGCAGCAGATGGGCAAGAACGGACGATATTTGGGATACATCACTCTGAATTTCGAGTAATTATAGCCCCTCTTCTGTATTAAATAATGTAAACATGCGCGTTAATTAATTTATTTAAATTATTTTCGCAAACAGTATTTATGAGTATTAACCTTTAACAGAATACGAATATGAGAATTTTATCAACAATAGCTTTGGCTATCCTTGCTTTTGCGGCAAGCGCACAGAGCTATACAATCACAGGAAAGACCGACGAGGCATCAAACGGCAAGACTGCGTACCTCATTGACCAGAACACAATGGAGGTTTCTGCCTCATGCGCAATTGAGAATGGCGCATTCAAGTTCGAGAACAACATCCAGGGCGAAAAGATTTTTGAGGTAAACATTGACAAGAACCGTCGCACAAAGGTAATCGTGCTTGCGAAAGCAGACACAAAGGCTGCAATAGACTTCACTTCGCGCCCTGCTACCGTAACCGACAACGGTGGCTACAACGACCAGCTCACAGCGTTAGGCAACAAAATTGCCGAGGCTGGCAATGCCATCAACGCAAAGATGGACCAGTTGATGAACGAGGGCAAATCGCGTGAGGAGATAAACGCTGCACTCGCCGAAGAGGAAAAGGCATTCTATGAGCTCTACCGCAAGGGTATCAGCGACAACAAGGACAATGTAATTGGTGCATACATAGTATCGATGACAGCACGCCAGTTCTACCCCACACTGGAGACATTGGACGAGGCTATTGCAACTGTCAAATATGCAGGCGAGCTTGCTTCAATCAAGGCCTTGCGCAAGGGATATGAGAAGGCTGCAGCTACACAGGCCGGCAAGATGTTCGTTGATTTCACTGGCTACACTGTTGACGGCAAGGCATCAAAGCTTTCGGACTATGTAGGCAAGGGCAAGTATGTACTTGTTGATTTCTGGGCAAGCTGGTGCGGCCCCTGCAAGGGCGAAATCCCCAACCTCATCGAGTTGCAGAACAAGTTCGGTGGCGAGAAGTTCATGGTACTTGGTGTGAACGTTTGGGACGAGGAGGCTGCATTCAAGGCCGCTCTTGAAGAGGAGGGTATTACCTACCCACAGATTGTGGTTCCACAGAACAACAAGGACAATGCTACAGAGCTCTACGGCATCCAGGGCATTCCACAGATTATCCTTTTCGGCCCCGATGGTACAATCGTACAGCGCGACCTCCGCGGCCAGGCAATGAAGGATTTGGTTGAAGAGAAGATGAAGTAAAAAACTCTACGCAATAGAAAAAACGTGAGGCAGTCCAAACTGGACCTGCCTCACGTTTTTGTTGACCATTACTATGCCTTTTAAATGGGAAATCCCATTACTTGCCAATAATCGACATGTAAATATAGTAGCACACCACTGCTACGGCTACAATTATGGCACTCTTTATCAATAGGTGAAGAACTGTTTTCATACAAGCTGCATATAAAGAAGGGGCGCTTTTTCAAGTGCCCCTTAAAGTTGTAGAACGCAACAATTAACCCTCGTGGATAGCCTCTGAAGGACAAACACTTGCGCAGCTACCGCAGTCGATGCACAATTCAGGATTGATTGAATACTTCTCACCCTCAGAAATAGCACCCTGAGGACACTCGTCGATACATGTACCGCAAGCAACGCAGTCGTCTGAAATTACGTAAGCCATAGTTGTAATATTTAAAGTTTGTATTATCTGGATGCGAAGATAGTTCTTTTTGCGTATACCCGAACAGCGCTTCGCGTTTTTTAACATATTTTTACAATAAAAATAGATAAGTTTGCCATACACTATCAACAATCGTACAGCGCATTTGTTTCACGCGAACTTGTCTCCAATCTTCATCTTCGCATCGTTCAGGAAGCGCCTTACATCACCCTCACTGCCCTTGCGGCATATCATAAGTACATCGCCCGAATCTATCACAAGCAAATCGTCGACACCCTCCATAACGGCAAGCTTGCCCTTTGGAAGCATGACAACATTGTTGTTGCAATCATATTTGAGAACGCTGCTGTTCATTATTACATTACCGCAGTTGTCCTTTGGCATGAAACCATACAGCGTATCCCACGTACCGATATCGGCCCAACCGAAATCGCCCACACTGACATATACATTGTCGGCGCGTTCCATGACATTCAAATCTATCGACACAGTGGGGAGCGAAGTGTATACCTCATATGCACGTTTGCGACGTTGTTTGCGGTCGGGTATTTCGCGATAGACTGTGTCGAGCTCCTGCATAATATCGGGCAAGTGCTTGGAGAGCGTGTCAATGATTGTCTGCACATTCCATATGTATATACCGGTGTTCCAGTAGAACTCTCCGCTCTCGACAAAAACCTTGGCGAATTCGAGAGCCGGTTTCTCGGTAAAGGTACGCACCTTGCAGATATCGCCGCATACAGGAGCGCCCTCGGCCTGGATATAACCGTAACGTGTCTCGGGACAAGTGGGCTTTATGCCTATCACTACAAGTTTGTTGTTCTCGGAAACGAAGTCGAGACCCTCTACCACCAAAGAGGCAAACTTCTCCTCATTGAGTATAAGCTGGTCGCTCTGCGCCACAACAATATTGGCCTTGGGATTGAGTTGACGTATGTGGCAGGCAATGTAAGCAATGCTGGGCGCTGTACCACGGTAAACGGGTTCGCACACAATCTGCTGCTCATTGATATCGGGCAGTTGTTTCTTCACAATTGCCTTGTAATCGACATTGGTGGAGATTATTATATTCCCGGACGGAACAATGCGGGCATAGCGTTCGTATGTCTGCTGCAACAGTGTCTTGCCACAACCCATAGGGTCCTGGAACTGCTTCGGGAATGCCTTGCGGCTCATTGGCCACAGACGCGTGCCCTGACCACCGGCCATAATCACGCAAAAACTGTTCTTGTCCATAATACTCAACCTTTCCTTCTTTCTTTCACAACGCGAGTATAATATTTTTATTGCAGAAAAGGAAATCTTTTAAGTTTATTTATACAATAAACAGACACACTACTCTACACGGCTCTTGCTATAGCTTACGACAGCCACACCACCGAAAACCATTGTTGCAGCAAGCACCTTTTGCCACGTAAGCATCTCCATGCCTAAACTTATGCTGATTACAATGGCTATAATGGGCTGCACATAACTGTACATACTTACAAGCGTAGGCCTGATACGTTTCTGTCCCACAGGTATAAGGAAATATGTTATGAATGTGGCGCATAAAATGAGATACGCGAGTTCGGCAAGCTGAACAGGAGGAACTGCACTCCATTGCAAAGTAACAATCTCTGCGGCTGAAAAGGGGACTGATACCACAAAGGCAAACAGGAAAATCCACTTCATGAATGTGACAACCGAATACTTGCCAATCAGCGGCTTGAATATTCCCAAATAGAGCGAGAAACTCAAGGAGTTGAGAACAATCATCAATATTCCGAACAGAGAGGTTTCAGCAGCGCCCCCGGCCGAAGTACGGCTCACAATCAGGTAGATTATACCGACAAAGCTTATTATCACACCACCCGCCTTTTGCCAGGTAATAGGCTCCTTCAGCACCATGGCAGCAATTATCATGGTATAGATTGGCGATATTGCAGACAGCACAGAGCAATCCATTGGTGTGATATGCGGAATACCCGCAAGAAAAGTAAGCTGACAGACAAAGAATCCCAGCATCGATGCCGCAAATATCCTGGCATAATCCTTCTTCTCAACCTTCTCTTTTGGAGTAAAGAGCGATATAAGCCAAAAGAGAGCACCTGCACCGACCGACCTGAGACAGAATATAGCCAAAGGAGATATAAGGTGGCCTGCTGTCAAATCCTTGCACACAATAATATTGAAACCGAAAATGGCATATGCCAGAAAACAGGCCAAATGCCCTGCTACCGATTGTTTATTCATTCTGATTCTTGAATTAGAAGTCACTTGCAAAATTAGTGAATATAAACTTTAATCTATCAAAAACACAAAAATAAAGATAACGAACACAAACAAAACCCCGGGCTTTGTCTGAATCAAAGCCCGGGGCATCAATATATCGCAGTTTTTTAGAATTCCGCGTTATTTGGAGTACGTGGGAAAGGAATCACGTCACGGATGTTTGACATACCTGTCACAAAGAGCAACAGACGCTCGAAACCGAGACCGAAGCCTGAATGTGGACATGAACCGTAGCGGCGGGTATCGAGGTACCACCACATATCCTTCATTGGGATGTTCATCTCCTCAATGCGCTGGAGAAGTTTGTTGTAGTCGGCCTCACGCTCCGAACCACCGATAATCTCGCCAATCTTCGGGAAGAGGACGTCCATGGCACGTACAGTCTTGCCATCCTCGTTCTGCTTCATGTAGAATGCTTTGATATCCTTTGGATAGTCGGTAAGGATTACAGGACGCTTGAAGTGTGTCTCAACAAGGTAGCGCTCATGCTCCGATGCGAGGTCTACACCCCAATATACAGGGAACTCGAACTTGTGACCTGCAGCAACGGCATCCTCAAGAATCTTGATACCGTCGGTGTAGCTGAGACGTACGAACTCTGTGCTCACAATTGAACGCAAACGCTCGATGAGTTCCTTGTCTATCATGTTGTTGAGGAAGGTGATATCCTCCATACAGTTGTCGAGAGCCCACTGTATACAATATTTGATAAACTCCTCGGCAAGTTCCATGTTATCGAAGATGTCGTTGAAAGCGACCTCGGGCTCAATCATCCAGAACTCGGCAAGGTGACGTGGAGTGTTTGAATTCTCGGCACGGAAAGTAGGGCCGAAAGTGTAGATTGCACCAAGCGCTGTAGCTGCCAACTCACCCTCGAGCTGACCAGACACAGTGAGGCTTGCCTGCTTGCCGAAGAAGTCGTTGTCGTAGATGATACTGCCGTTCTCGTCCTTCTTCAGGTCATAGAGGTTCATTGTAGTAACCTGGAACATCTGGCCGGCTCCCTCACAGTCCGATGCTGTGATGAGCGGAGTGTGGAAGTAGTAGAAGCCCTTGTCGTGGAAGAACTTGTGGATGGCATATGCCATGTTGTGACGGATGCGGAACACAGCACCAAAGGTGTTGGTACGTGGGCGCAAGTGAGCCACAGTACGCATGAACTCCATTGTCTGTCCCTTCTTCTGCAATGGGTAGGTATTGTCGCAGGCACCGAGCAGCTCTATCTCTGTTGCCTGAATCTCGACAGCCTGACCACCGCCGATTGATTCCACGAGCATACCGTTCACACTGAGGCAGGCACCTGTGGTGAACTGCTTCACGAACTCCTCGTCGAACTTGTCAATGTCAATTACAACCTGTACGTTGTTGATGGTAGAACCGTCGTTAAGTGCCACAAAGGCAACCTGTTTGCTGCTGCGGCGTGTTCTCACCCAACCGCGTACGTTTACCTCAACACCGGCCTGACCGTTCTTGAGCAGGTCGGAAATCCTTGTTCGTTTTATCGGTTTCATTATTGTATTTCTATTTTCTTCAATTCTTTACTCGTATGCACCAAGACGGAGCATGTTGATTTCCTTATCGGTAAGATAGCGCCAGTCGCCACGGCGAAGATTCTTCTTGGTAAGGCCGGCGAAAAGCACACGGTCGAGCTTGTTCACGCGGTAGCCAAGATGCTCAAGCATGCGGCGCACGATACGGTTCTTGCCCGAGTGGATTTCTATACCTATCTGTGAGCGGTCGGCCTCGTTAACATAAGAAACCTCGTCGGCATATACACGGCCATCCTCAAGCTCGATACCGTTGACAAGCAAGTCCATGTCGGACATTGCAACGTTCTTGTCACATGTTACATGATAGATTTTCTTCTTCATGAACTTGGGGTGTGTGAGCTTTGCGGCCATATCGCCATCGTTGGTGAGAAGCAACACACCTGTTGTATTGCGGTCGAGACGGCCAACAGGGTAGATTCTCTCCTTGCCTATGCCACGCAGGCAGTCGAGCACCGTCTTGCGCTCCTGTGGGTCATCAACCGTTGTCACGCAATCCTTGGGCTTGTTCAAAAGGACATAGACCTTACGCTCAGGATTCACTCGCTCGCCATTGAAACGGATATCGTCGGTTGGAACAACCTTTGTGCCCAACTCGGTAACAACCTCACCATTAACGGTTATAAGACCGGCCTCGATGTAGCTGTCGGCCTCGCGACGCGAGCAGATACCGGCATTGGCCAGATATTTGTTCAAACGTACCGGAGCATCGGGGTCAAGCGTTGCATCACGGAATGCCGCACGCTTCTTGTTGCTGTACTTTGCACCGGGATCATATGCACCCTTGCGGTTTCCCTTATCGCCATACTTTGGACGGCGGTCGCCGGGATATTTTGGTGTGAAGGTTCTTTCGCCGCCACCGTTTTCGGGTTTGTAGCCGCCACGGTAACCGCCGCGTGAACCGCCATCACGGCCCTGATGCTGTACATCACCGCCATAGCGTGGTTCGAAATCACTGCCACGGCCGCCTCTTTCACCGCCATAGCGGTTAAAGCCATTGCCCGAATCATTGCCATAGCGTCTGTTCTGTCTGCCACGGCCATACTCGCCACCGTTGTTATCCTCGCGGTTCGCTCTCCTGTACTGAGGGCGCTCGTCACCATTGTTAAAACGTGGACGACCCTTCAACTTGTTGTCGCCATCGAAGTTCGGATTGAAAGATGCTCTGCCCCTGTTTCCACGAGGAGAGAAGCCATCCGAAGATCTGTCTCTGTAATTGCTCATCTATAAAATATTTTACGAACCTCACGGTCCAAATTATTTCTGTTACTCTTTTTTAAAAACCTGTATAGGTATGTGGGGTAATGGCACGTAGCTCCTCCTTCACGCTCTCCGGCACATCGAGACCGTCGATGAACTGCAGGAGTGTGTTCTGGTTAATACCCTCGTTGGTACGTGTCAATGCCTTGAGTGCCTCGTATGGGTTTGGATAGGCCTCACGGCGAAGGATAGTCTGAATACCCTCGGCGCAAACGCTCCAGCAGTTGTCGAGCTCGTCATATATTGCCGCCTCGTTAAGCAGCAGCTTGCGCAAGCCAACAAGTGAACTCTTGACAGCGATGAGCATGTGGCTCATTGGAACACCAACGTTGCGGAGCACTGTTGAGTCGGTAAGGTCACGCTGCAAGCGAGAGATAGGCAACTTCATTGACAGGTGGTCAAGAATTGCATTTGCAATACCAAGATTACCCTCGCTGTTCTCGAAGTCGATTGGGTTAACCTTGTGAGGCATTGCACTTGAGCCCACCTCGCCGGCCTTAATCTTCTGCTTGAAGAACTCGTTGGATATGTACTGCCAGAAGTCCTTGTCCATATCCATGATTATGATATTGATGCGGCGCATTGCATCGAACAATGCAGCCAGGTTATCATAGTTTGAAATCTGAGTTGTGTACTGCTCACGCTGCAAGCCAAGGTTCTCGCTCACGAACTTGTTTGCAAAAGCCTTCCAGTCGATACCGGGATATGCCACACGGTGTGCATTGAAGTTACCGGTAGCACCACCGAATTTGGCAGAGATTGGGCAACGCTTGAGCTCGGCAAGCTGCGCCTCAAGGCGATACACAAACACCATAACCTCTTTACCCAAACGTGTAGGCGAAGCGGGCTGGCCGTGTGTACGTGCAAGCATAGGTATCTCGGCCCACGCCTCGGCATAACTCTTGAGCTGTGAAATGAGTTCCTCAATCAAAGGGTAGTAGACCTCATCAAGAGCATCCTTTATAGAACGGGGAACTGATGTATTGTTGATATCCTGTGATGTCAGGCCAAAGTGGATGAACTCCTTGCATGCATCAAGACCACCGATTGCATCGAACTGCTCCTTGATGAAATATTCCACAGCCTTCACGTCGTGGTTTGTAACCTTCTCTATCTCCTTTACACGGTTGGCATTCTCAAGTGTGAAGTTTGAGTATATTTCGCGCAAGCGTGGGAACAGAGCCTTGTCAACAGCGGCAAGCTGTGGAATGGGCAACTCGCAAAGTGCGATGAAATACTCAATCTCAACAAATACACGGTACTTGATGAGGGCATACTCCGAGAAATAACCTGCCAAAGGCTCTGCTTTGCCCCTGTAACGTCCGTCAACAGGAGAAATGGCTGTCAAAATGTTCAATTCCATGTTTTAAAATATTTTTAAAGTACAAAAATAGCACTTTTTAGGCATAAACACCTAATATAGAGATAAAGTTTATAAAAAATAAACATTTATTTGATACAGGTATAACAAGCTACCCTCGCTAAAGGGCAAAAAAATAACCTACGCATTGCGCAGGCCTCTTGTTGGTGGACGTTGACGGATTCGAACCGCCGACCCTCTGCTTGTAAGGCAGATGCTCTAAACCAGCTGAGCTAAACGTCCTAAAAAGAAAAGTTTGGTGGACGTTGACGGATTCGAACCGCCGACCCTCTGCTTGTAAGGCAGATGCTCTAAACCAGCTGAGCTAAACGTCCTAAAGGTGCAACCGTTTCTCAATTGCGATGCAAAAGTACAGCAAATATTTTAAACCGCAAAACTTTTTCAAGAATATTTTTCACAAAAGCACAAAAAAATATGAAAAGGATGAAAGGGTGCGTTCTAAATGAAAAAAACAGCCATCACATCAATACCGAAAAATCCATAACGCCCTACACAATAAAACAAAAAAATTGAGCAGGCACTGAAGCCTGCTCAATCCATATATTACCCAATCGATAATTATTCAGCAACTGTGATAACCGCACGACGGTTCAAGAAGCGCTCCTTGTACTCCTCAGACTCACCGTAGCCAACAACTGACTCAACCTGAGCACCGTTCTCCTTGAGAACATTTGCTACAGCCTCGGCACGAGACTGTGACAACTTAACGTTGTACTCGCTTGAACCAACTACATCGGCAAAACCAACTACCTTAACAGCTACACCTGCAGCCTTAGCAGCCTCTGCATATGCCTTGATGTTCAAAGCCTCCTTCTTAGAAGCAATCTTAGAAGAACCGAACTCGAAGAAGATTGACTCAGAAACGCTGAGTGGCTTAACATTTCTCAAAGCAGCAGCCTCAGCCTCGAGAGCCTTGTTTGCCTCCTCAAGAGCCTTAATCTGGTTCTGCTTCTCCTTGTTAGCTGCCAAAGCGTCATCGAGCTGACCCTGGAGACCGTCAATCATGCCTGCATAGATACCCTGGAGAGCCTCAACATCGGGAGCGTTGTCCCAACCTACTCTACCGAGGTCAACTGTAAGACCTACAGCCGCTGACCACATATTGTCATGACCCTGGCTACCAACCTTGCCGCTGAAACCGTTGCGCAAGAATGTGCCGGCCAACTCAAGATTGATAGACAAACGCTTAGCTACACGGAATGTCTGGAGGATACCATAGTTAGCTGTAAGTGAACCTGTAAAGCCTGAGAAATTCTCATGATCCATTGCCTTACGGCCTGCCCAACCAACACCTACGTAAGGAACAACGTTCCAAACGCGGTCTGCCTTGTAACCACCGATAAGATTGCACAGGTTGAACATTGCATCGAAATGATAGTTCATAAGTGCAGTGTGGTCAAAATCCTTGTATGTCTGGATATTCAAACCACGATAAGCAACTCTCCAACCAAAGCCGGGAGTGTGCCACTTACCTACGTAAACATCAAGAGCGGGAGAGAGATGGCTGAACGCGCTCTCACCGTTTGTGTAAACACCGCTGTAAATGTTAACACCACCGTTAACACCAACGAACCAGTTGCTACCGAAGCTGTTTGTAACTACCGATTTAGACTTGGTAGGAACTACGACCTCGCTAACTGTCTCCTGCGCAGTAGAGAACATTGCAAAACTAGCAAGAGCTAGTGAAATCATAAATTTTTTCATACTTAAAACTAATTAGATTTATATATAAACACTTATTTTCATTTTACAGAAACCCGCATATTAACAACACACAAGCCACCGTAATGTTTTAAAAGGCGCACACCGCAAATTCCCCGACGAGAGATATTTACATAGTCTACCTATTTATTTGCAAAATTACATAAATTTTACAAAGGAGGGAACTGTCGGCCCGGTTTTAGATTTATTTTTAACTTTTTTTAACACATAAATTAGTACACATTCTCATGCGTGGCTCTATTTGGCGAAATTGCGGTCAATTTCAGCATCATTCATAATGTGAATTACCGGCTTCCCATCGGGGGTATGCGACGGCATACCGGTATTGAACAGGTCATCTATAAGAGAAGCCATCTCCTCGTGGGAGAGCAACTGTCCCGCAACAATGGCAACAGCCTTTGCCATTGCAACAGCAATTCTGTCGCAAACCCTCTCCTTTACATCACCGGTCTGCTCCATTGCACTATGTATGATATCGGTTAACAGCTTCACCGGCTGCAGCCCATCGATACCCACCGGAACTCCATTGAGGACGAAGGTACCACCGCCAAGCGAAGAGATATCAAAGCCCAATGATACCAGTTCGTCCGATATTGACTCAAGCGTCAATGCCTCATTCATGGAGAGTTCTACCCTCTCGGGGAAAAGCACACCTTGCGAGGCACTGCGTTTCTCGTTCATTTGCTGACGGTATTTCTCGAACAGCACACGTATATGCGCCCTGCGCTGATGTACCCACATCAGGCCGGACTTTACAGGGACAAGTATATACTGTCCTTTATATTGCGACATTGGTACAAATTCCGATTCCGAAGAGTGCATTGTGCTCTGTACAGGCATGAGAGGCTCGTTCACGACCAAGTCCTCATCTTCTGCGAAAGGAGAGAGGTCAAGTGGTTTTGAATCACCCTCAACACCACCATATAAAGCCTCCCAACCATCAGCTGAATCACGATACGCGGGCTTACATCTGCTGAACGGATTGTAAGAGGGATTGTATGACACCTTCGGAGCCGAAACGGGTGCATTTGCGCCGGACGAGAAATCCATGACCGGAATTTCGGGCATAAGTTCATCGTCGAAATCAAGACTCGGAGCAGCATTGAAGCGTCCAAGCGACTCCTTGACAGCTGCGGATATAATCTTCCACAAGTTCGACTCATCCTCGAACTTTATCTCAGTCTTTGTGGGGTGTATATTGACATCAATACGCAATGGCTCCACATCGAAACAGAGGAAGAACGGAACCTGCTCGCCCTGCGGTATTATCTCGCCATAGGCCTCGGCAACAGCCTTGGCAAAATATGGATGACGCATGTAACGCCCGTTCACGAAAAAATACTGCAATGCACCTTTTTTACGGGCACTCTCGGGCGCACCGACAAAGCCTTTGATGTTTATCAGCGAACTTTCAACCGCAACTTCAATGAGATGAGCATTCACACGTTTGCCAAAAAGATTGACTATTCTTTGACGGAACGATGAAGGCGGTAGGGAAATCATTTCGTTGCCATTGTGAGAAAGCGAAAATTCAATATCACAGTTGACGAGCGCCACACGCTCAAACTCCGTTACAATATTATTCAGTTCGGTCTGGACCGACTTGAGGAATTTCCTGCGTGCCGGGATATTAAAGAAAAGGTTCTTTACCTTGAAGTTACTGCCCGACGGTGCGGCCACGGGTTCCTGCACCTCAAGCTTTGAACCGCTCATGACAATGCGGGTTCCAAGTTCGTCATCGGAGCGGCGTGTAACAAGTTCTACCTGAGCAACTGCAACAATAGATGCAAGAGCCTCGCCACGGAAGCCCATGGTTGTCAGGGCAAACAGGTCATCGGCACTCGCTATCTTTGATGTCGCATGCCTCTCAAAGGCAAGACGCGCATCGGTCTCGGACATACCTTTTCCATTATCAATGACCTGAATGAGGGTGCGGCCACCATCGGCAACAACAACCTGCACCTTCGTGGCACCGGCATCGATGGCATTCTCAACAAGTTCCTTCACCACCGATGCAGGGCGCTGCACGACCTCACCGGCCGCAATCTGGTTCGCCACAGAATCGGGCAACAAATGTATCACATCTTTCATACGTAGCCGTAGACGGTTTTCATAATATAATACAACACGAACACACACACAAACAGAGCCGCAACAGCAAAGCGCGACGATATGCGCGAAGCATTGCTGCGTTTGCGGTCGAGGTGTGAGTTCTCACCCACAAATGCACCTCTTATACGCTCCTCATAGGTAGGCTCACCTGGAGGGAGCATACCCAAGTCGCGCTTGGCATTCTCCACAATCTTGTCGAGTTTCTCCTTGCGCTCGTCAACAAATATATATTTATGGTTGAACCTTCTGGGTTCACGCATTTTAAAACCTGCCATAGAATTTATTTTTTAAAACGGTCAAGCGTGGGCAAAGGTATCTTCTCTTTTTTAATGACCTTCAACTCCTTGTCTCCACCTTTGCCTCTCCAATTGAAGATATCCCACTTGGAGAGCGGGCGCACATAGTCAAACCATGCAAAACTGTCAAGGAAACGTTTCTCCTCGGGACGTTGGCTCATGGGGTAAAAGACACCTTTAGAGTCTTTTGGCACAACTACACGTTCAACCTTACGGTCCTTCATATATGCAATTATGCGCCCCGACGTGGTAGTATTCATGCCTATATAGGTGCTGTCACTGTCAAGCGGATAAAAAACCACCTCCACGCTGCCTATGACATGCATTTCGCGCAACTGTCCATCGGTAAAATAGAATTCCATCTCCTTACCCTTTATCTGGTTGTAGATGGAAGAGTCCAGTTCCTCGACATATAGCGCCTGATTGATTATATTGACCCAATTGATTGTCGAGTCGTTCATATACACTTTTACCACCTCGCCCAAAAGCTGAATGTCACCATTCCACATGATAGGGTCCTTGTACATTGTCATACAGGTATCCCTTGAATCAAAGACAAGAGAGTCACACACCGCCTGCATATCACGCCCCCATGCACGTACCTTATTATAGGCCTTCACCTTGCGGTAAAGCGAATCGGTGTCAAGGTTATAGGTAAGAGCCCAAATGGTATCGGAGTGGACAAAGAGCGAATCGCGTTGCGAGAAATCGACTGCCATAGCCCTGCCTGTCACATACACAGAGTCACTCACCTCGTCGAGGAAAGCATACTCACCCGTGAGCATGTTACGGTTTATGGTATCGGTATATACAATATTCCCGAACACCTCGCTGTAGCCTTTGGCCGTGTCATAGAATATAGAATCGGCCGTCACATTCCTGTTATCGTTATACAGCACCGGCCTCTCCACCAATGTGGCATGCCTGGTGGCCGTGTTGAACGTTCCGCGGTCGGAGTAAACCTCCGTTCCGCCGGTATACATATTAGTCGGACCCACTATTGTAGCGACTTTGCTGTCCGTATTATAATACAAGGTATCGGACAAGAGCAGAAATTTTGAATTCTCCAAAGTGACATCATCCAAAAAAACGGCAGTTCTGGTATCGACATTGTAATCGCCATAATAGGACCTCAGGACACCAGTACTGTCATAAAGCTCCCCATATTCAAAGAAATATCCGAGATTCCTGTTACGGTCATAATCGAGACTGTCGGTCTCAAGAACAATATCCTTGTCTATGAGCCTTACATTGTTTCTCACTCTGGCAACATTTGTAACACCGTCGAAATCGAGATAATCGCCATAAAGAAACAGCGTATCACCCTGTTCCATCCTCACATTGCCGAAAGCCAGGAATGAATTCCGCTTCTGGTAGTAGTGCGCACTGTCGCAAGACATATACATGCTGTCACGGCGGAATTTGACATTCCCGACAAGAATCCATGCTTCGGGGTCAATAGCCTCATCGAAACGGGTGATATCCGTATGCAAAAGGTGTACATAGCTCTTCTTTACAGGCCGCGACGGCACTGTATCGGGTCCAAGTTCCTGCGGAAACATTGGCAACGACACAAAGAAAAGAGATATGAACAGCAGAAGCCTCGACATGTAGAAACAGCAATTACTCTTCAAAGAAATTCCAATCGGGGTACAGGAAATCGCAAGTGCGGCTATCTTTGTTTACGCGCACGTATGTTGTGCGCTGTTTCTTCTTCACCCACTCTTTAATGCGCTCGTCACTCAACTTGGCCTCGTACATTTTGCGCAGAACATCATAATCCTCGCTGAAAGTAGCTCTGTGCGCCTCGGTTCTTGTCTTCACCTTTGCAATGGCACACACAGTCTTGCCATTGTCGAGCAACCACACAAATGGCTGTGACACCTCACCAACCGCCAATTTTTCAATAGCACGGGCAACATCGACAGGCAACTCGTCCATAGCAAAATGAGACGATGCACTCATCTTGTTATACATTATACCGAAATTGTTTCGTGTATCCTTGTCGTCTGAGTATAATCCCACAGCATCGTCGAATGCAACCTCACCCTCCTTGATTCCTGTAACCAAAGAGTCGAGACGAAGAATGGCTGCCTTGAGATTCTCATTGGAATGCTCAGGCTTTCTCAATATATGACGGACATTGATTTTATCGCCACGTTTCTCTATGAGCTGGATGATGTGGAAACCATACTCGGTTTCGACAATCTTTGAAACCTTGCCCGGGTCGGTCAGGTTGAAGGCAACTGCCGAAAACTCCGGTTGCCACTGTCCACGGCCGGTAAATCCCAGTTCACCGCCACGGCGCGCTGAGCCCGGGTCCTCGGAATACATTAGCGCAAGAGTGGAGAAACTGGTCTCACCGCTCATCACTCGCTCTGTATAGTCGCGCAACTCACCTTTCACACGGTCAATCTCCTCCTGGTCAATCTTCGGTTGCATTGTTATTATCTGCACCTCAACCTGCTGCTGTATGAAAGGGATGCTGTCCTGTGGCAGAGACTCCATATAACGCCTCACCAATGCAGGAGAAATCTTCAAGTCACCGACAATACTCATCTTCATTCTGTCGGCCATCTCCTTGTTATAGAGCTGCTCGCGGTACATCTCACGGATATCGGAAGAGGTCATATTGAAATACTCCTCCATCTTCTCTTTTGAGCCTATCTGCTGAATGACATACTCCATCTGCATCTCCACCTGACGCATTATATTACCCTCGTCGACCTCAATACTGTCCAGCGCAGCCTGATGCAGGAAAAGCTGCTGCACAGCCAAGTCCTCACCGGCAACACAATAGGGGTCACCCTCGAATGTCCTGCCCGAAGCGACCCAAAAACGGATAGCCTCCTCAATGTCGGAACGCAAGATGGACTTGTCGCCCACAACCCACTCTACACGGTCAATGACATTGCTCTGCGCCATTACAAAACCCTGCAACGGAAACAGCGCAAGCATTGAGCACAACACAATTTTTATAAATCCCAGTTTTATATTCATCTTATATATCTTTACATTAATACAATATAACCCTACCGTTCTTTAAGGCCTCTTCGTACAGCGAGTGTTTCACCTGCTTGATGAATTTTGCCTTCTTCGAATTAATGAGCAGTTCCTTTATCTCATCCGACACCATCTCAATGGGCTTGGTATCATTGCGTTTCAGTATTGAATCGGCACAGACAAAATAGGTAAACTTCGCCTCAGTAAATTCTATGACATTTTTCCTTAACAGACGGTCCATCAGCTGTTGGGCTGTAAGCGGTGTCCTGTGCACCAGGTCGTCAAAAGGCAACCACTCCTCCATAAAGAACTGGTATTCGTATCCATTCTCCGAGCATATTCTCTCCAATTCCTCAAGGTCCTCCTGCCCGCCACGCAGACAGCGGTTACGTATATCACGTACACGGGAAGCCTTGGGAGGCAGCTTCACATAGAAACCTTTTATATAAGGCTCGGTCAGTTCAAATAAACCCAGCTCTTTCTCGTAGAACTCATACACTTCGTCGGCAGAGATGGCCGGTGCCAACTGCTGTGTTATGAGCCTGTCCTGATAGAGATTCTGTATGAGACTTGCACGATAGTTCTCGACCATCCTTTCTATTTCGGCTGTCGACGCTACATTCTCTTTTGCCTTTTCATAGAAAAGCATATCGACAGCCCAGCGCTCCACATAGTCCTGCAGAAAAGCCACACTGTCAGTTCCGCGTCCCTGCAATGCATAGTTAATGTCAACCTCGTCTTTATAAAGGTGCACATCACCAATACTTGCAACGGCATTTCCCGACACCGCATCCTTCTCTACATAAGACACCTCTTCCCGGCATGCATAAAGCAAAGCCGGGAGAGCTAAAAAACACATATATTTAAATATTCGGTTTCCGTGCATCAGTTCATTAACATATGCACTCCGCAAGGGAGTATAACAACAATACAGTCATTCACGGCAAAGATACAAAATCCTCTTGCTTAATCGTGATTATTAACTGTTTTTAGCACATCCTTGTCAATCTTGACCTTGTACTTCTTGCGCAAGGACTTCACCCACTTCTCCTCGAGGTGCTTCTGGTAATCGGCGGTAACGAGTCCCTTTACATCCTTGTATGTCTCGGGTGCCTCAATGACTTCACCCACAGTATCAACGGTTACAAAGCCATGACGTAACCTGCCACCATCGCCTTGGCCAAAGACCTTACTGTCGACCCAGGCATTGTCACCGACCGCAAAGATTCCTACCTCTACGCGCACCGTACGGACAGAGTCCTTCGGCAGGTTCTCCTCTATTGCCGACTTGTAGTTTTCAAAACTCTGACCGGCAAGAATCTCTTTTATCCTGTCAAGATTCTCCTGACTGTTGGCCTGCACCACAGCACCACGGAAACGCGGGGTTTCGAATTTATACTTTTTCTTGTTCTTCTTGAAGAATTTTTCAAGAGCGGCCTCATCGGCTGCGACTTTGTTCCACACCTCACGGGTAGAGACCTCAAAGAAGAGAAGACCCTCATAATACTCGCGCATGAGGTTTCCAAAATCCGGATATTTGCTTTCAAGCAGGCTATCCTCGCGAGCAAGAGCCTCCTGCGGGGTTAGATTGCCACCGAACTCACGTGCCAAATCGCGACCACGCTTCATGCGTGCAGCCTCGCGTATATTCTGCTGTTCAAGCATGTTTACGATTGCAGACTTATATTCACTGAAAGCACCGAACGGACGCGACGAGATGCGCTTTACAATGTGGAAACCGGCCGGCGACACAAAAGGAGCCGAATAGCTGCCATCGGCAAGCGCATAAGCGGCACTTTCAAACTCCGGATATACCTGACCGCGAACAATCTCGAACGAACGTATTGCCTGCGCGGGGATATTGAAGTGCTTGGCAACATCCTCAAATGTTTTTCCTCCATTGAGCATAGCATATGCCGAGTCTATCCTTGCCTTGGCAAGATTTATATCCGATGCAGGTGCCTGCTGCTTGGCAAGAAAGACAATGTGAGCGACCTCAATAAAGCCATCGCGTCCAATGGTTGCCGAATCCTTGGCATAGATTTTATAAGCCTCGTCATTTATGAAACAGGTATCGACAAGATAGTTCTCGGCCATGAGATTGCGGTCGCGCTCATACTCCTCCCTGAAAGATGCCAAGGTGTCGAGCGAAAGGGACTCTGCCTCGGCAACCTTAAGCTTGAAGTCGACATACATTGGCAGATACTCCTCAACACTCTGCCCCTCACCAGCAAGGTTGGTATTGTTCTTGTTGAATGCATACTCAAACTCCGAGCGTGTTACCTCCTTGCCATTAACGCGCATTAGCACAGGGTCTGTAACCTGTGCCAATGCAGTTGTAGATGTCAGCAAAAAAAGTGCTGCTATGTTCTTAAAATTCATTTTGTCATTATTTATTCGGGACGACTATAGTTCGGTGCCTCACTTGTAATAGAAACATCGTGCGGATGACTCTCGAGGACGCCGGCATTTGTTATGCGCACAAACTTCGCATTGTGCAATGCCTCAATATCCTTTGCTCCACAATAGCCCATACCTGAACGCAGACCACCCACCAACTGGTAGATTACCTCGAAGAGTGTTCCCTTGTAAGGTACGCGCGCAGCGATACCCTCGGGCACAAGCTTCTTCTTGTCGGCTGTGTCGGCCTGGAAATAGCGGTCCTTTGAACCATTCTCCATCGCCTCCAGAGAGCCCATACCACGGTATGACTTGAACTTACGGCCGTTGAAGATGATTGTATCACCGGGAGACTCCTCGGTGCCGGCAACAAGCGAACCAATCATCACACAATAACCACCGGCAGCCAAAGCCTTCACAACATCACCCGAATAGCGGAGACCGCCATCGGCAATCAAAGGTACACCTGTACCCTCAAGCGCCTTGGCAACATCGTACACAGCCGACAACTGCGGCACACCGACACCGGCAACAACGCGTGTTGTACAGATTGAACCCGGACCGATACCAACCTTGACAGCATCGGCGCCCGCATCGGCCAACATCTTTGCAGCCTCACCTGTCGCAACATTACCTACAACAATATCAATCTGTGGGAAGAGAGCCTTTGCCTCTTTCAACTTCTGCACAACACCTGCAGAGTGGCCATGGGCTGTATCGATGACTACGGCATCGACACCGGCATCAACAAGCGCCTTGATACGCTCCATTGCATCGCCTGTAACACCCACACCGGCAGCAACACGCAGACGACCCTTGCTGTCCTTGCAAGCCATAGGTTTGTCCTTTGCCTTTGTGATATCCTTGTATGTGATAAGGCCTACCAGCTTGCCGTCATTGTCGACAACAGGCAGTTTTTCAATCTTGTTCTCGCGCAGAATCTTGGCAGCTGCCTCCATATCGGTTTTCTGGTTGGTGATAACCAGGTTCTCGGCCGGAGTCATTACCTCGCAGATTGGACGTTGCATGTTTGTCTCGAAACGGAGGTCACGGTTTGTTACGATACCGACAAGTTTCTTGCAGTCATCAACAACAGGAATACCACCAATATGATACTCGGCCATTATGTCAAGAGCATCTTTAACTGACGAAGAGGCCTGAATTGTAATAGGGTCATAAATCATACCGTTCTCGGCACGCTTTACAATGGCAACCTGATGAGCCTGATCCTCGATTGACATATTCTTGTGGATTACACCTATACCACCCTCTCGCGCAATGGCAATAGCCATCTTGGCCTCGGTAACAGTATCCATGGCCGCAGTCACAAAAGGCACGTTCAGCTCAATATTTCTTGAGAACTTGGTTTTCAAGGAAACCTCTTTCGGCAACACCTCAGAGTATGCAGGAATTAGCAACACGTCATCATAGGTCAAGCCGTCCATCACAATCTTTTCTTTTATAAAATCATTCATATAGCTATATATTTTTTTCTTTGTCAATAATCAGTTTCCAACCTCGGATATGAATTTGATACGTACAAGACGAATCTCCTCCTCCGTATACTCACCGCCAAGTTCCTCAATGGCAACATCAATGGAATCAGTATCGGAACTCTTGAAATAGTCATAAATCTCATTAAGGTTTTCTTCGTCAAGAATCTCCTCGAGGAAATAGTCGATATTCAACTTTGTACCCGAATATACGATAGACTCCACATCATCGAGCAGTTCGTCAAACTCCACCCCCTTACTTATGGCCAAGTCATCAAGCGCCACCTTACGGTCAATTGCGTTGATTATGGCAACCTTCAGCTTTGACTTGTTCGCCACGGTGCGTATACGTATATCCTCGGGGCGGTCAATCTCATTCTCCTCGCAGTGACGTTTGATAAGGGCGCAGAACTCCTCACCGTATCGTTTGGCCTTTCCCTCACCCACACCGGGGATATTTTTCAATTCTTCAACAGTTATGGGATAGGTTGTTGCCATTGCCTCAAGCGAAGGATCCTGGAATATTACATAAGGAGGAAGCTCCAACTGCTTCGATAACTTCTTGCGCAAATCCTTGAGCATAGCAAAAAGTACAGGGTCCACTGCCGACGAACTCGATGTCTGAACAATTGTCTCCTCCTCCTCGAAATCCCTGTCCTCGACAATCTTGAAAGAGACTGGTTTCTTAAGGAATGCATGCCCTTGCTTTGTCACCTTGAGCAAACCGTAGTTCTCTACATCCTTGTCAAGATAACCGGCAATCAAAGCCTGACGTATAACAGCATTCCAACGCTTTGCATCCTCGTCATCACCACAACCGAAGCACTCGAGTTCGTCATGATTATGAGAGATTATATCGGCTGTTTCCTTACCCAAAAGTACATCTATTACATAATCGGCCTGAAAATTCTCCTTCAATGCCAGCACAGCCTCAATTACAGTCTCAAGCAACTCTTTTGCTTCCACCTGTTTTTTAGGATTGAGGCAGTTATCACAATTTCCACAATTTTCCACGTCGTAACTTTCACCAAAATAATGTAACAATAATTTCCTGCGGCAAACCGATGACTCGGCATAAGCCGTTGTCTCGTGCAGGAGCTGACGGCCTATATACTGCTCGGCAAGCGGCTTGCCCTCAAGGAATTTCTCCAGTTTCTGTAAGTCCTTGTTATTATAGAATGTTATACACTGTCCCTCTCCGCCATCTCTACCGGCACGCCCGGTCTCCTGATAGTAGCCCTCAAGACTCTTAGGAATATCATAATGAATGACGTAACGCACATCGGGTTTGTCTATTCCCATGCCAAAAGCTATGGTTGCGACAATTACATCGATTTTCTCCATTATGAAATCGTCCTGGGTCTGTGACCTCATGGCAGAATCCATACCGGCATGGTAAGGCTTGGCTGAAATTTCATTTGTCTGCAGAATCTCGGCCAGTTCCTCGACCTTCTTACGGCTCAGACAGTATATGATACCCGACTTGCCCGGGTTTGCCTTAATAAACTTTATTATATCTTTGTCTACGTCCTTTGTCTTTGAACGTACCTCATAGTAAAGGTTGGGACGATTGAACGATGACTTGAAATCGGGAGCATCCTGTATGCCCAGATTCTTCTTTATGTCATCGCGAACCTTGGTGGTGGCTGTAGCCGTCAATGCAATTATAGGTGCACGGCCGATTTCGTTCATAATAGGACGTATACGGCGATACTCGGGACGGAAATCGTGACCCCACTCCGAGATACAGTGCGCCTCATCGATTGCGTAGAAGGAAATCTTCACGCTTTTCAAAAACTCCACATTCTCCTCTTTTGTCAAGGACTCGGGAGCAACATACAGCAGTTTTGTCTTACCGGAAAGCACATCCTCCTTAACTTCCTCTATCGCCTGCCTTGAAAGTGAAGAGTTCAGGAAATGAGCCACACCGTCATCCTCATTGAGGTTTCTGATTGCATCGACCTGATTCTTCATCAAAGCAATAAGCGGAGAGATGACTATTGCAGTCCCCTCCATAACAAGCGAAGGCAGCTGATAACAAAGCGATTTGCCGCCACCGGTAGGCATCAGGACAAAGGCATCATTGCCTGCAAGCAAGTTCATGATGACAGCCTCCTGGTCACCCTTGAACTTGTCAAAACCAAAGTTCTCCTTGAGAACTTCTGTCAAATTACACTTCTTTGCCATTATATAATATGCCTATTTGAAAACAAAGTTATAAATATATCAATTAAACACACAACTTTTTTCAAATTTATTTTCATTTAATGGCGCAAAAAAATCGGCAGGCATAAAACAACCGGCAGGCTTCCCGTGGGAAGCCTGCCGGCAACACTGGCAAAATGCATGTTTACAAAGCACATTTTATGGCTGTGCTCTTTTCCACCTGTGCCTTGGCATACTCTTTTGTAATTTCGCAAGTATCCACACCACTCGATGGAATCTCGAACATTTTCTCCATCATGATAGATTCCACAATAGAGCGTAATCCACGTGCCCCAAGTTTGTATTCAACTGCTGTGTCAACGATATACTCCAATACCTCATCGTCAAATGTAAGTTTCACGCCATCCATCTCCATGAGCTTGACATACTGTTTGATGATTGAGTTCTTTGGCTCGGTGAGTATGTTGCGCAAAGTAGCACGGTCAAGCGGACGCAAAGAGGTCAGTATCGGCAATCGGCCTATAATTTCGGGAATGAGGCCGAACGAGCGCAAATCCTGTGGCATGATATACTGCATCATATCGCCCTTGTCAATACTCATCTTGTTCTGAACCGAGTTATAACCCACAACATGCGTGTTCAGGCGCTGCGCTATCTTCTTCTCGATGCCATCGAACGCACCGCCACAGATGAAAAGGATATGCTTTGTATTCACGGGAATCATCTTCTGGTCGGGATGTTTGCGGCCACCCTGGGGCGGAACATTGACAACCGACCCCTCAAGCAACTTGAGCAAGCCCTGCTGCACGCCCTCGCCGCTGACATCGCGGGTAATAGAGGGGTTGTCGCTCTTGCGGGCAATCTTGTCAATCTCGTCAATGAACACAATACCGCGCTCGGCCTCCTCTACGTTGTAGTCGGCAACCTGCAAAAGACGTGTCAAAATACTCTCGATATCCTCGCCGACATAACCGGCCTCTGTAAGCACTGTTGCATCAACTATAGTAAAAGGCACCTTCAGAAGCTTGGCAATAGTGCGTGCAAGCAATGTCTTGCCCGTACCCGTGCTGCCCACCATTATGATATTGCTCTTCTCAATCTCAACATCATCGGCAGCACCGCTTTGCATCAGTCGTTTATAGTGGTTGTACACCGAAACCGCAAGGGCGCATTTAGCCTCATCCTGCCCAATGACATACTCGTCAAGGAATGCCTTTATCTCCTTTGGCTTGGGAAGTTCCTTCATTTCGAAGTCGTTCTTCGGCAGAAGCGCCTCCTCGCGCAGGATATTATGCGCCTGCTCCACGCAGTCATTGCATATATAACCGGTCATTCCAGTCATGAGCAATGCCACCTGATCCTCGGTCCTGCCACAGAAACTGCAACGTTTTTTTCCTTTGTCAGCCATCAGCGGTATCAGATTTTACGGGTAAGCACTCTGTCAATCATACCATACTCCTGGGCCTCGGCTGCAGTCATCCAATAGTCGCGGTCGCTATCGGCCCACACTTTGTCGAACGGCTGCTTGCTATGGTCAGAGATTATCGTATAGAGTTCTTTCTTGAGTTTCTGAATCTCACGTGCGGTAATCTCAATGTCGCTGGCCTGTCCCTGCACACCACCAAGCGGCTGGTGTATCATCACACGGCTGTGTGTCAATGCCGAGCGTTTACCCTCGGCACCTGCAACAAGCAACACGGCTGCCATGCTTGCAGCCATACCTGTACAAATGGTTGCCACGTCGCTGGAGATAAACTGCATTGTATCATAGATTCCCAAACCGGCATATACCGAACCACCGGGCGAGTTTATATATATGGAGATGTCCTTGCCGCTGTCGACCGAATCGAGGTAGAGCAACTGCGCCTGCAGGGTATTTGCTGTATAATCGTCAATCTGAGTACCAAGGAAAATGATTCGGTCCATCATCAGACGCGAAAAGACATCCATCTGTGTAACATTCAACTGCCTCTCCTCAAGAATATATGGGTTCAGATACTGAGCCTGCGCCTTCATCACATCATCGAGCACCATGCTGTTCATTCCAAGATGCTTCGTTGCATACTTTCTAAATTCATCTCTCTCCATAACAACCTGTTTAATTTGTCATTAATAAAAAACCGGCCTATCGGGCACGCCCAATAGGCCGGAATAGTACCCTTTGCTATATATTAAGCGTTCTCAGACACCTTTTTGTTGAACTCCTCAACAGAAACCTTCTCCTCGTTCAAGGTGATTGCAGCCTTGATAGCCTGGATGAGTTTCACATCAACCGCACGGTTGATGAGAGCCTCGCGTGTCTTCTCCTGCTTGAGCATCTCCTTGGCATAGTTCTCGAGCAAATCCTCGGGAACGTTTGCCATGCCGTACTGTGCAAACTGGTCACGTGTAGCAGCCTTTGCCACACCGAGAACATCGTTGTCGTCAATCTTGATTTCGAACTTCTTTGCAAGCTGCTCCTTAACAAGGTGCCAACGGAGCTCTGTAAGGCTCTTCTGGAATTCCTCCTCGCTTACGGTCTCACCCTCGGCCTTGTTAGAATCCATGATACGGCGGAGAATAGCCTCGTTGAACTCGAGCTTGCCAACCTTGTTCATGAGGTACTCACGTACATCCATCAACAGCTTATAGTCGCTCTCAACCTCGAAGCGAGCCTCGAACTGCTCGGCAATCTTGGCACGGAACTCCTCCTCGCTCTTCACTGCGTCCTTGCCGAATGCAGCATCGAACACATTCTGGTTGATTTCGCTTGCAACGAAACGTGTGATTTCGCTTACTGTGAATGTAAACTCACCGTTGTGGGCAGCAACCTCGCTCTTCTCGACCTTGAGAAGTGAAGCAAGCTCAGCCTCGTTACCGTCGAAAGCTGTGAAAGGATTGAATGTAACGACATCGTTCAACTTTACACCTGCGAAGAGAGCCTTCTGCTCGTCGTTCTTCATGTATGAAGGCATCATGACCGCCTCACGCACTACGATACCCTCCTCAACAGACTCTGCGAGTGTACCCTTGAGCATATCGCCGTTCTCGTAAGACTCAACCTGCTTGTACTCGCCGCAACGCTGAGCAAAAGCATCAACCTGTCCCTGTACCATCTCGTCGGTAGGCTGTATTCTGTAGTATGCAAGAGCATCTCCCTTGTCAAGAACAGCATCGAACTTTGGAGCGAGAGCAATCTCAAACTCGAAAGTGAACTCCTTGTCCTCTACCATGTTGATGCTTGCCTGCTGCTCCTCGATGGGGAGTGGCTCGCCGAGCATGTCAACCTTGTTCTCTCTGATATATTCGAAGATTTTTGTCTGCAACAACTTGTTGATTTCCTCTGCCTTCACAGCTGTACCGTACTGCTTCTTAATCAAGCCCATTGGCACCATACCCGGACGGAAACCTGGGATATTGGCCTTCTGACGGAAATTCTTCAACTGCTTCTCAACCAGAGGCGCGTAATCGGCCTCCTGAATGTTTACTGAAAGGATTGCACTTGTTGCATCCTGATTTTTAAGTGTAAATTCCATTTATATATGCTTTTAATGTTTTTCTTTATTCCAAAAGACGCACTAAACAAAGTGTATACTATGCACCTTAATTTAAGGCGCACAAAAATACAACAAGTTGAGCACAAAATCAAGTAAAAAAACGATTTTATTGACAACAGGCGCGCAACAGACCATACAAAACAGGTTGTTCCGGAACGTTTTTACAACGTCGGGGATATCAGAACTGGAACTCGCGCTTACGGAGCACGAAGTCACGGCCAAGATATTTCTCGCGCACAATGGGATTGTCGGCAAGTTCCTCCGATGTGCCCTCAAAAAGCACGCGCCCCTCGAACAGCAGATAGGCACGGTCCGTAATGCTCAGCGTCTCCTGAACATTGTGGTCGGTAATGAGAATGCCAATATTCTTGTCCTTCAGTTTCCACACGATATACTGTATGTCCTCGACAGCGATGGGGTCCACGCCGGCAAAAGGTTCGTCGAGCATAATGAATTTGGGGTCGATAGCCAAACAACGCGCAATCTCAGTGCGTCGGCGCTCGCCACCCGACAGGCGGTCGCCAAGGTTCTTGCGTACCTTCTGTAAACGGAACTCCGAGATTAGGCTCTCAAGTTTCTCTTTCTGATACTCCAACGGTTTACCGGTCATCTCAAGCACCGAGGCTATATTATCCTCCACCGTCATTTTACGGAAGACACTTGCCTCCTGCGCCAGATAGCCGATACCGGCACGCGCACGCTTGTAGACCGGATATTTGGTAATCTCCTCGTCACCAAGGAAAATGCGTCCGCTGTTAGGGGTCACAAGACCGGTTGTCATGTAGAACGATGTTGTTTTACCGGCTCCGTTAGGCCCCAACAGACCTACAATCTCTCCCTGCTTCACATTGAAAGAGACATTGTTCACAACCGTGCGCTTACCATATTTCTTCACAAGATTATCGGTACGCAGAACGGTGGCTTCATCAAGATTGCCGGCAATAACATTATCCATATCGGGTGTTTTAATAAACATTTTGGCGAAGATAATGCATTTTTACCTTTTGGGCAAAAAAAGTGTCATTTTATAACACAAATGGCACAAACGGCAAATATTGCAACCATTATTAACACCAATAAAAGACAAAAAATAGTACCTTTGCACGTGATTAGCTTTAAAACGGAACTTTATATGTTTATTATAGAATCCATTAAAACATTCGGCAGCTACCTGATGATGATGAAACGAGTGCTGACAAAGCCCGAACGATGGGGGATGTTTCTGCGCAGGACTCTCCACGAGATATACCAATTGGGCATAAACTCAATACCCATTGTGCTTATTATATCACTGTTCATCGGTGCTGCACTGTGCATACAGATGAAGACCAATGTAGAGAGCCCATGGATGCCGAAGTTCGTCACAGGATATGCGACCCGCGAGGTGTTGCTGCTGGAGTTCTCGTCAACCATCATGTGTCTTATCCTGGCCGGCAAAGTCGGTTCCAACATCACATCGGAGATTGGAGCCATGAGAGTGACACAGCAGATTGATGCGCTTGAGATGATGGGAGTGAACTCGGCCAATTTCCTTATATTGCCAAAGATTACAGGACTAATGTTCACAATCCCCATTCTGGTAATCTTCAGTATAGCATCAGGAATCGGAGGTGCATTCCTCATTGGAATTCTCACCGGAATAATGACAGCCGAAGAGCTCACGGTCGGGCTTCAGCACGAATTCACGGCATGGTTCATCGGGTACAGCATAATAAAGAGTTTCTTCTTTGCCTTCATAATAACATCGGTTGCATCGTTCTATGGCTATAATGTCAAAGGCGGTTCAATCGAGGTGGGTAAGGCAAGCACGAATGCCGTTGTCAGCTGCAGCGCGCTGATACTTTTCGCAGATATAGTATTAACCAACATCATGATGCAATGATTGAAGCCTGTTCAATATACAAACAGTTCGAGGGCAAGAGTGTGCTCGACGACATTAATGCCACCTTCAACAATGGCATCACCAACCTCATCATAGGACAGAGCGGAGCCGGAAAGACGGTGTTCCTGAAATGTATCGTGGGTCTTCTTGCCCCCGACAAGGGGAAGATAATCTATGACGGCCGTTGCGTGACGACACTGAAAGAGAAGGAGAAGATTGCCATCAGACGAGAGATTGGCATGCTGTTCCAGAGCGCGGCACTGTTCGACTCAATGAGCGTGCTGGAGAATGTGATGTTCCCGCTTGACATGTTCTCGAACATGACCTACAGGGAGCGATTGGCACGCGCCAGGGCCTGCCTTGACAGGGTAAACCTGATTGAAGCACAGGACAAATTGCCCGAAGAGATTTCGGGCGGCATGCAGAAACGTGCAGCCATAGCCCGTGCCATCGCGCTTGAACCAAAATACCTTTTCTGCGACGAACCGAACTCGGGACTCGACCCCCAGACATCGCTTGTGATAGACGAACTTATTCATGACATCACAAAAGAGTATGGAATAACCACAATTGTGAACACCCACGACATGAACTCGGTAATGAACATTGGCGACCATATACTGTTCCTCGCTGGCGGCAAACTGGCATGGGAAGGTGACAAGACACAGATTCTGAACACCAACAACACACAGCTCAACGAGTTCCTCTTCTCAAGCGAGATTCTGCGACAGGTAAAGGAGCAGGCACTCGGCAACAAATAAGGAATAAAAATATAGCGATATTATAAACAGCAGAGGCATCAACCACGGTTGATGCCTCTGCTGTTTGAACGACTGTCATTTACGTCTGCCCAAAGCCAAATTCAATCCGAATGTGACATGGGCATTCATGTTATCTATTGGAATAAACTGTGGGGTAACCCTTGTAATCATGTAATCGCTACCAACAAAAAGGTTAATACCGGCCGGATGGAAATTGAGCATCCATCCCAAAGAGCCGCCATAGGTCCCATAGCCATAGTTGACCGTAAGCTCAAACCACTTCAAAGGAGAAATGTTTATGAAACCGCGCGCCTCGTACCACTTGTTGCTCTCAAAAGGCGAGAAACGTTGGGCATACAGGGCACCCACAGAAAGAGGCCTGTAGAACGGCATGTTATACTCCGCACCAAGATACATGGTGGTATTCAAAGCTGTCTTTACCTTGCTTTCACCCTCATAGTTGAATTCAACCATCTTGGAAGCATCGTCTGCCAGCCTCTCCAGCTCTGCCTCAACCACATTCTCTGCATTGTTGTAATCGACCTCGCCAAAGCCATTGAACTCCACCTTGGCATCGGTGCTCTGGGCACCCATCATGTACTCCCAGGTGATAGCACCAAGGTCGACAACCGAAGCCGAAAGCGAGAGACCGGGAACAATGTGGTACATATCATACACAACACCAAAGTCAAAGGCATAACCGTCGGACGTACGGACACGTTTCAACGCGTCGGCATTGAGCGCAATATCCGCACCGTTGACAACACCGTTCTCGTCCTTCTTTACAGTCGTTTCGCACAGGAGTGCCGCCTGCATCCGTGCATGGCTCTCAATCATCCAGCGCTTGTCGCTGAGCTCGATATTCATCTTGTCGACAAGAATATCCGCGTGCGCCAAGCCTACAAGATACTTGAAGTTGACACCCAAGCGAAATCCTTCGAAAATACCATGAGAGTATCCTATTGTGGCTGCAAGATAGTTGGTTGAATTTATGTTCAACCCCGAGAAGCTGTATCTGTCCTCCTGCAGTCCTTTTTTTGCAAATTCAAAAAAGCCTTTTGGCAAAGAGACAGCCACCGAAGAGTGCTCGGAAAGTCCAAAAGAAACATAGCCGCCAAGCATGCGGAAGCCAACACCTAAAATGGTCTCATCAATCTCAACTCCCAGCTTGGTATTATCGGGCATCTTGCCAAGAAACTCCCTGGTACCAACAGAACCGCTCATGAATGTGGCAAGCTTATCCCCCCCGCGCGGATACAGGAAATTTGAAAGTCCTACATTGCCCTTTGTGGCAAGAGAGAGATTACCCACCGCCAATGAGAAATACCCACGTTCGGCTTTCATTGCCGGATTAAGCTTACTGTTATACAACATTCCATCGAGGAAATATGATGAAAGTGCAGTCTGAGCGACTGCGGCATGTGAGCCCACAAGAGCCAACAGTACAACAATTATATATCTTACGTTCTTCATAGTCATTGCTTACAAAAGATTTAGTAGCTGTTTAACATTCTCAAAGACCCAAATCCTTAAGGTCGGCCACAATATCACCCGAAACCTCAAATACAATATTCGATATCTTTATACCCTGTTCGCCCTTGATAGCCGCCGAACCTGTCGTGTGGTCACTTGCAGCCTCAAGCGAGAATGCCAGGCCATCCAAAGAAGATATGTCACCACTTTTGCTCTTTATGGCAAAGTTGAAGGACTGCACCGGCAGGTTTGCGTTCAACGCACCGTTGGCATCGAGCAGCGTCTCGCCATTACCGGCAGCAATCTTCAACTCGTCAATCTCAATATCATCAATCACCTTACCTTCGGCATCCAAAGGCACAGCCTTCAGAGAGAGCCCCAGAGGTATTGTATTGACAATATCCATTTTTACATTAACTGACACGTTGCTGAACATCTTTACAGTCTCACCCAAAGCGGCATCGAGTTCATCTATTGTATCGCAGTAACACAAGTGTAAATCATCAAACCTCAATGGAACCACAACAGAGTAAGCGCCATCCAGTTTTATCGGCTGCTCAATGTCCACGTGGTGGGTGACATCAGCGGTTCTGACAACAGGCTCCACATCAATGTTTACTGAATATGGTATTCTCTTCAGCAGGTTAGCCAAATTAGGTATCTGCACATTCTTATATCCGGCCTTGCTGTTGTTTGCTGTATCGGTAGTAATGAACAGCTTTGTCTCTACCGGAATCAATGAATCGTTTTTCTTGTCATACATTGCCGGCAGAATACTTTCCTCCATTACTATCTCCGACTCAGCAATAGTATCGCCATTTTCATCATTACCAAAAAGACGCAAGTGAACATCTACAGGAATTCCCACCGGATTGGTCAGCACAAATTCAATCTGAGGGTCGGCAAGTATTACAGAGTTACCGTCTTCCCTCAGGAACTCCAGTTCCTCACCAAGGTCAAGATCAATTTTCTCATCCACACCCTCAATCTCCGCGCTATATATTCCGTGGAATGTCTTTACAGAAATCTCGCCTATCTCAAGCTTTACATCAAAGGAGATATCGTTATCCAAGACTTCAGAGTGGAACTGGACGCCATGAATTGAAGCCTCACCGTCCACAACGATGTTGCTGCTGTACGAGATATACGAATTACCATCAATGGAGTCCTTTGGAAGCAAGCCGGAATATCCGAATTCCTCATTCATAAAATCAATACCGGTGCACAATAGTTTAAGCTCCAGTGATTCTTCAGTTGCAGGATTATAGCTTGTATTGACACTCAACACACCATCACGGACATCAATACCGGAACTCTTGTCATACGGTTTCAACTGTAGGAAAGATGGTAAGGTTATATCAACGTCAAGTTCAATATCTGTATTCACATTTTCCATTCCGGTAATATCAAGTTCCATTTTTATCAATACATCTTCCTTGAAACCGATATGCTCAATACGCGCAATCTCACCAGGTATTTTCTCATTGATGTTGAAATCTGTTTCAGAGTTTAATGAAGATGTTATCACCTTGGTATGCACAACTGCATCCTTGATTGTAAGATTCGACTCCAACATTCTGAAATGCGCTTCCTTGTCACCACCATTCAGTTTGCCCAAAGCCTCCATCATAGAATCCATTTCTCGGCCTGCAAGGTAAAAGTATCCGCTTTCTGTGGGATTGAGTTGGTTAACGATGGAAATTTCAGCCTTGATGATATCATCAATATGACAGGAGTCATCGACCACAGGAAGATTCAATGTCAATCTTTTGGGTGCTATATTCCAATGAGTATTGGCAAGTATCCTAAAATCATTCACATAAAAAGCATGCTCTTCTTCATTATATATAATTTCTTTATCCTTTCCTTCATAATCAGAATAGTCCGGACTAATTTCCAATTGCTCGGGGAAAGACACCTTCAAAGCATAACCCTCCTTGAGTTCAAAAGCATCGAGCCATCCATCGTCCATACTTGTTTCGAACTTGATGAGACTCCGTTCCTCATCAAATTCAACATAATTGATAGTATCGATATACTCAAGATTACCGAAATCGCCACCAAAAGCCATCTCAACAGGTTCAAAGTCCACCCTCACATCTTTTGTTTTGCCGGCAGCATCAAGGAATCCCAACTGCACATTAATGGCGACATCAAACGCAAACTCCTCGACCTCCATATCCTTTTTCAGCTCAAGTTCGCCATCAACCTTATAATCAATGGTATACTTGACGAACTCATCAATCCTTATACGGCCATTTTCTATATATCTGTCAACACCTTCAACATCTGTAATATAAAAACTGAACACAGTTTTTTCGCCTGTGGGTTCAAAACCATCAAGGCGGATAGAGTGATTGTCATTGACAAGTCCGTATTTCCCGGCCTGCTCTGTATTTTCATTCAACGCCAAAGTAAAGATTTCAGGAAAATCGATTCTGAAATTTATCTCCTTTCCACAATCCTGCAACACCTTTGGATTTGTAACAACGACATTTACAAGAGTACCTATTGTATCGGCGGCAGTACCCAACTTTATACTTCTGATAGTCTCAATATCATGATGCATAAGGTAATCAACCTTGCAAGGCACAGACTGCAAACCTGTTGTAACCTCCAACGGCTTATCAAATCTGTAGGTATACGAACTTAAAGGCGAATTCGCAAGCTGCGACAGCAGATTTCCAAGACCGGGAATTTCAATATCTGTTTTAACATCAGATTCCAGGCGAGGCAGTTTCTCATTCAAATCTTCCACAGAAATATTCGGCGATGAGAATGTTGCCGGCGTCATATTCGCAGCATGGATATGTATCGTATCAATATTTGCTTTGTCAAACCCAACCGTAGCATTGTATTCTACAGGTTCAATATTGAATGTTATAGAGTCAATACTTTCTTCAACAGTAAAAGTACTGTCCATTGTTATACAATAAATACCATAGGCACCCTTTTCAAGCATCTCAATATCACTTACGACTATAAGCGAATCAAGCACAACAGACTTGAGGCTACCAATAGGTACAGCAATAGAATTGCCTTCAATTTTTACATCGGTAGCAATCTCCTTATTTGCCAGGTCATAATTCTTGTCTATACATGAGACAACAAAAGACGACACTGCGACAAACAGCATCACAATTAAACTTTTCTTACACATATATTCTATTTTATTGAGCAATTTAAGAATCAAGTGCAACAATGGCACTACAACAAATTGAAAACCAATTGATTTTACAAAGATAAAACAAAATCCATAATTAACTATTGATAACACTATTAAATCTTTTTTACAACAAAAAAAATCCTCTCTGCATCTATGATACAAAGAGGATTCTTATAAATTAATACTCAGTCTACTTCTGACTGATGAAAATATTCAGGCTTTGAGAAGTTGACTGCGCTACGCTACGTCTACTTCTGCCTGATGAAAATATTCATCGGCACTCCGTGGAAGTTCCATTTGGCACGGATTTTGTTTTCGAGGAAGCGCTTGTATGGTTCTTTCACATACTGTGGCAGGTTTGCAAAGAACAGGAATGACGGTACGCGTGTCTCGTGCAGTTGCATACAGTACTTGATTTTGATATACTTGCCTTTGATTGATGGTGGAGGATAGGCCTCGATAAGCGGCAGCATCTCCTCGTTGAACTTAGCGGTAGAAATCTTACGCTGTGAGTTCAAATAAACATCCTTTGCAGTCTCAAGTACCTTGAAAACGCGCTGCTTTGTCACAGCCGACGTGAAGATGATTGGGAAATCAACGAACGGTGCAAGACGCTCACGGATAGCATTCTCGAAGAACTTCTGCACCTTCTCGCTCCTGTCCTCAACCAAATCCCATTTGTTGACAACCACAACAAGCCCCTTCTGGTTACGCTGTATGATTGAGAAGATGTTCAGGTCCTGCGACTCGATACCGCGTGTGGCATCAATCATGAGAATACACACGTCACTGTTCTCAATGGCACGGATGGAACGCAACACTGAGTAGTACTCGATATCCTCGCTCACCTTGCCTTTCTTGCGGATACCGGCCGTATCAACAAGATAGAAGTCGAAACCGAACTTGGTGTAACGTGTGAGTATTGAATCGCGTGTTGTGCCCGCAATGTTTGTAACAATGTTGCGGTCCTCGCCCAGAAAGACGTTGATGATTGAGCTCTTACCGGCGTTAGGACGGCCAACAACTGCAAAGCGTGGGATATTCTCCTCGGGCGCTTCCTCGGCCTCCTTTGTAAACTTTGTCAATATCTCATCGAGCAGGTCACCTGTTCCGCTACCGTTGGCAGCCGATATGCAGTGCATGTCGCCAAGGCCAAGGCTGTAGAACTCGGCAGTGCCGTATTGCATCTCATATGTATCGACCTTGTTGGCAACCACAAGCACCGGTTTCTTTGCGCGGCGCAACATTGATGCCATCTCCATGTCAAGGTCTGTGAGTCCGTTCATCGCATCCACAACAAAGAGGATAACATCGGCCTCCTCAAGAGCAAGTGTCACCTGGTCACAGATAGCCTCCTCGAACACATCGTCCGAGTTACGCACCCATCCGCCGGTGTCCACAAGCGAGAACTCCTTGCCACACCAGAAGCAACGGCCATACTGGCGGTCGCGTGTTGTGCCGGCCTCGTCCGAAATGATTGCCTGCTTGGTCTCTGTCAGGCGATTGAAAAGGGTTGACTTACCCACGTTTGGGCGACCCACAATTGCTACTAAATTTCCCATAGCTTCTTAATCTTTTTGGTCGTATCCGAAACGGCGCAACTGACGGTCGCTGTTACGCCAATCCTTGTCGACCCTTACATAAATTTCCAAAAATATTCTTTTCCCAAAGAATTTCTCAAGTTCGCGGCGGGCATCGGTAGCCACACGTTTCAGGGCAGAGCCCTCGTGACCGATTATGATACCCTTCTGCGAATCGCGCTCAACATATATAAGCGCCTTTATATATATCTTTCCCTCGTCCTCCTTGAACTGCTCTACTACAGCTTCGCAAACATAAGGAATCTCCTTGTCATAGTGCAGAAGGATTTTCTCGCGTATTATCTCTGTAACAAAGAAACGTGCCGGTTTGTCGGTGAGCGCATCCTTCTCGAAGTATGGAGGCGACTCGGGCAACAGCTCCATAACGCGCTTCATAACCACATCGACATTAAACTTTGCTGTTGCAGAAATTGGCAGAATCTCGGCCTCGGGGATAAGTTCGTGCCAAAGTTCTACCTTCTTCACAAGCTCGGCCTGATTGGTCAGATCAATCTTGTTTATAAGCACAAGAATGGGCACATCGAGCTTGCGCACCTCCTCAATGAAGTCACTGTTCTTCTCGGGGGTTTCAACCACATCGGTTACGTAGAGCAACACATCGGCATCACGGAGTGCCGAACGCGAAAAACGCAACATAGCCTCCTGCAACTTGTAATTGGGCTTGAGCACTCCCGGAGTATCGGAAAACACAATCTGCGCATCGTCGGTATTCAATATACCCATGATACGGTGTCTTGTAGTCTGTGCCTTGAAAGTGGCAATCGATATTCTCTCACCAACCAGCAGATTCATCAATGTCGACTTGCCTACATTGGGATTACCTACGATATTTACAAAACCGGCTTTATGCATAATATTCAAGAAGAGGTTTACATAAATGATAAAAACGCACCTACAAAATGCCATAGGTGCGTTTTTGTCTTTGACAAAAAACTACCCGCGTCGGCAAAATGCGTCGGCGGTAGAACAATTATTTAGACAGCTTTCTCTACAGCAAGCTTGCCTCTGTAATAACCACACGCACCGCATACGGTGTGATAAACGTGCCACTCGCCACAGTTAGGGCATATAGCCAATGTAGGAGCTACTGCCTTGTCATGAGTTCTTCTCTTGGCAGTTCTAGTCTTTGATTGTCTTCTTTTAGGATGTGCCATTTTTAAAACGTTTTAAATATTTTTCAATTATCTTCTTCTATTTGTAAATCCTTCAATCCGGCCCAACGTGGGTCAATCTGCATCTCATCACCGTCACTGTTATCATCAGCATCAACCGAATGTCTCTTCAGCTTGCCTGTCATCTCGTGATTGCACTTTCCCGGTGCATGCACACGCTTCATAGGCAATGCCAAAACAATGAACTCATACAGGTACCACGCAATGTTCAAATCCCCTTCGTTCTCAGGAACTATCACAATATCGCCTTCATCGGCATAGCTCTCACCAAGCTTCACACGCAAGGTATTCTCGGTGTCGACATCAATTGCCAAGTCATCGAGGCAACGGTCACAAGGAACAATAACCGTTCCCGCCAACGAGAAAGAGAAATCAAAAATCTCCCTGTTCTTGTTTACCGCCACTTTGGCCTTGACAGTGCCCTTCTGAAACTCCTCGCCATCGATATCTGCAAAGAATGCATTATCGAGGTCGAACTCCAATTCAAGGGAGGCAACTCTCATTCCCTTGAGGTCTACATTATACTTGTCAAATCTTCCCATCGCTACTATAAAATCAACTCAATCAATAATATAACTCCTCAAAAGCAGTGCTTAACATCCACACTATCCGATTTTAGGACACAAAGATAGTAATAAAATTCTTTAGAAACACCTAATTTGATAAAAAACTTTACTTTTTTAGTTCAATACGGAAGGTAGTACCCTTTCCAGGGAGCGATTTCCTGATATATATGCGCCCTTTGTGAAACTCCTCCACAATCCTTTTAGCCAAAGAAAGTCCCAAACCCCAACCACGTGGTTTTGTAGTAAATCCGGGCTTGAACACATCGTTCCACTGCGACTTAGCAATGCCCTTGCCGGTATCAGTCACATCCACAACAATCTTCTCAGCCGTGTCACTTACCTCAACAGTTATACAACCATTTCCACTCATGGCATCAATGGCATTCTTGCACAGGTTCTCAATCACCCATTCAAGCAAAGGGATATTAAGCGGAACAAGCAAGGGCGCGCCGGCAAGCATCAGTTCATACTGAACTTTGGCCGGACTGCGACGTTTCATGTATTCCACAGCCTTCTGAATAACGCTGTTGACATCTGCGGTCACCGGCTCGCTCTTTGAACCTATCTTCGAGAAACGCTCGGCCACCATCTGCAGGCGCTCCACATCGCGCGACATTTCGGGCAACAATTCGTCCCCTGGGTACTTGCTCTTGAGCACCTCCACCCATGCCATCAGCGACGAAATAGGCGTTCCAAGCTGATGGGCGGTCTCCTTTGACAAACCCACCCATACCCTATTCTGCTCGGCACGCTTTGAGTTGAGGATTGCCACAAAGCATATTATGAAGAACACCACCACAACTGCCAGTTGAATATAGGGATAGTAGGCAAGCTGCACAAGCGTGTCGGAGTCATCGTAACAGATATAACACATCTCACCATCGCCAAGCGGAACCTCAATCCTTGTACCCGAAGCCTGCATCTGGGCAGCCCTTCTCTCAAGCTTCGCTTCGGGGATATTGTTATATGACAAAATCTCGCCCTCTTCATCTATCATTATGACAGGAATGGTCTTGTTACTGCTAAGAATCTCCTCTTCAAGGCTCACATCCTCGTCAACATCGGCGCTGATAAGAGAACTCATGGCCGAAGCCCACACCTCCATGCGGCGCACCTCCTCCTGCTTCAAGTCGTCTACAATAAGGTTAGAAACCAGCAACGATGCCACAGCAATAAGAGCAGCCACCGCAATAAGAGCATACTTCGCATTCCTGAAATTATTGAACCATTTCATACAATAAACCCTTTTATAGAGTATTTAACGAAGAAAAAGCCTATTTATTATATGCACTAAAAGCCTAAATGGCACAGCGCGGCATGCTGATGCCAGTTGTAACATATCAACAAGGATACTTAATGCCTAAAAGAGACAACGCGCCGGACAATGTCTGGCGAAACTAATAGAAAAGCCCACAAAGGCCAAAAGGGGCGAAAGGCCTTTTGGGCCTTTGGATACACGCTGCAAACCTTACCGGGCGGGTAGACCCCGCCCCTACAGGCAGCAAGACAAGGTGAAAGGTCAAAGGTTAAAGCGGAAAGCCTGCAACTTTGCTGGTGAGCCGTTATAGCACTCAGGGCGGACACACCGGTCCGCCCCTACTTTTCCTTTTGGGCCTTTTCGCCCTTCCTGCCCTTTTGGCCTTATAACAACAAAAAAAGAAGAACCTCGGTTTTGTAACCAAAGTTCTTCCAAGTAAAAGTGGCGATGACCTACTCTCCCACAAACGGAACGAAGTGAAGTTCGTTG
>JAZOOF010000023.1:0-18180 GCA_045654885.1 Bacteroidaceae bacterium | reverse complement strand
CAATCTGAAAGATTCATTGCCCGATGGTAGCATGCACCGTATTGCTGACGAACTCGGTGTTAGCGTAGAGACCGTACGTCACTTCTTCGGTGGCCAGATCTACCAAGCTGGTCAGAGCGTAGGTATCCACCTCGAGCCCGGTCCTGATGGTGGTCTCGTACGTATCGACGACACTACAGTTCTTGACAAGGCTTTGGCAATCCTCGAGGAGACAAAGGCTGCTGAGGCTCCTGCTGAAGAGGCTGCAGAGTAATCACTTTTTTTTTTAGCAACTCTTATTGGTCCGTAACTGCAATTCCACGGGATTGTGTGACGGGCCAACTTTTTTATCCATATATCGTAGCCACTATACGACGTTCGCCGCCATAGTTGCGGAACTCACAAAGATATATACCTTGCCACGTTCCCAAGTTGAGCCGACCATTGGTAATGGGTATAGTCAGGCTCACTCCAAAGAGCGAGCATTTAGCATGAGCAGGCATGTCATCAGCGCCTTCCATCGTGTGAGTGTAGTAGGGCTCACGTTCTCTCACCACACGATTCATTATCTGTTCCATGTCGGTACGCACATCAGGGTCAGCATTCTCATTTATCGTGAGAGCGCATGAGGTGTGTTGCACAAAAAGATTCAGCAGCCCCGTTGCAGGCAACGCTGGGAGTTTTTCGATAATCTCACGTGTTATCAGGTGGCAGCCTCTACGCTTGGGCTGTAAATGAAAGGTTGTTTGTGTTACCATGAAATAATAAGTTATATAATAGTGGGGGGGCAACTATTTAAATATATATATTGGTATATGAATAAGCTCAATACCCCTAATGAATTATTCACATATTAAATTAAACATAATACTGATTATACTACATATATATTTAATTATAGCAATGAAAAAAGTGACCCAACAAGGTACGTTGTACGAATAAAACATGACCATGAAAGTATCAAGCAAAGGAATTGAAACTTTCATGGTCTTGCGATCTTGTAATTATGATTGATTACAAGAGGCCGTGAAATCAGAATTCGCTAGTGAAATGGAAACGAATATTCTTGAAGTCTATCTGCGCCATCTGCAATACATAGCCACTATCGGCAAGGAACACGTCGCGGCCTTCGATATCTTTGGCCATGAACTGATACTTGCGTTTCTTGAATGCCTCGAGTTCGGCAGCATCGTCGCTCTCGATCCAGCATGCTTTGTAGAGGCTCACAGGCTCCCAGCGGCACTTGGCATTATACTCGTTCTCCAATCGGTATTGGATAACTTCGAACTGCAATTGTCCTACGGTACCAATAATCTTGCGTCCATTGAACTGGTTTACAAACAACTGCGCCACACCTTCACCCATGAGTTGGTCGATACCCTTGGCCAACTGCTTGGCTTTCATGGGATCGGCATTCTCGATATATTTGAACATCTCGGGTGAGAAACTGGGAAGTCCCTTGAAATGAAGCAGTTCACCCTCTGTCAAGGTGTCGCCAATCTTGAAGTTTCCGGTGTCGGGCAAGCCGATGATATCGCCAGGATAAGCCACATCGATGGTGCTCTTACGCTGTGCCATAAATTGTGTGGGCGAAGAGAAACGCATGGTCTTTCCCGAACGTATATGCAGATATGGTGTGTTGCGTACGAATTTACCTGAGCATACCTTACAGAAGGCTACACATGAGCGGTGGTTGGGGTCAATGTTTGCCGTGATCTTAAAGATGAAGCCCGTGAACTTATCCTCGGCGGGCATCACCTCGCGCTCTATGGCAGCCACAGGGCGCGGACTGGGAGCAATCTCCACGAAGCAGTCGAGCAACTCTTGCACACCGAAGTTATTGAGTGCCGAGCCGAAGAATACAGGTGCTACGGAAGCCGAGAGATATTCCTCCACATCAAACTCGGGATATACGCCCTCGATAAGTTCGAGGTCAGCACGCAGTTTCTTTGCCTGTGCCTCACCGATATTCTCCTCCAGTTCGCTGCTATTGATATCTATCTCTTTCTTCTCCGTCACCGTCTGCTTGCTTGGTGTGTAGAGGTCCAGTTTCTGCTCATATCTGTTGTATACGCCTTTGAATCGAGCTCCCTGCTCGATAGGCCAACTCAGGGGCAGCACACTGATCTTCAGTTCGTCCTCCAGTTCGTCGAGCAGTTCGAAGGGGTCTCGGCCTTCGCGGTCCATCTTGTTGACGTAGATGATTACGGGTGTGTTGCGCATGCGGCACACCTCCATCAGTTTGCGTGTTTGTGTCTCCACACCCTTTGCACTATCCACCACGATGATAACGCTATCCACGGCAGTGAGCGTGCGGAAGGTATCTTCAGCAAAGTCCTGGTGACCTGGTGTGTCGAGGATATTCACCTTGTAGTCCTTGTAGTCGAACTCCATCACCGAGGTTGTCACCGAGATACCGCCCTGTTTTTCAATCTCCATCCAGTCCGATGTAGCGGTCTTCTTAATCTTGTTTGACTTTACGGCACCGGCAACCTGAATCTGACCACCGAAAAGCAAGAGTTTCTCGGTCAGTGTTGTCTTACCGGCATCGGGGTGCGAAATAATTGCAAACGTTCTTCTACGTCCTATCTCTTCCTGTATATTACTCATCTTTGGTCTATTTTTCGTGTTTTATCTCATTCTTCGCTTTCAAGGTCAAGCTTTCCCTCCTCGTCCTCCTTGAAGTAGAGCGAAAGCATTGAAATGAACTTGCCTATCTCGGCTGTCGCCTTCAGTGTCTCCTCGTTAATCTCCCGCCTCTGCAGTTTCATCATCCACACCATGTAAAGCGCATCGAAACAATTCTCCAGCTCATTCTTGCCGCGGCCCTCGCTCTTTGTCCTGAACTCCACCACAAAAGGCAGCGCCTTGTAATAAGCTGCCGAATAGAACGGCACTTTCGGAGAGCGCAGCAGGCGGCCGTGCAGGTCGGCAAGGCTGATTATAATATTCTTGTTTATCTGCAGGTGCCCGGTCTCTTTCACACCCTCCTGGTGCATCATGTCAATGAGATCGGCATACCACTGCAACAACTCGCCCGACTCTTCATCGGGCAAGGCATAAGGCTCAACTATATTGGTTTTCACTTTGTCGAGCGACAATTCATTGGCACGGAGCAAATCCTCCACCTGCCACATATATAGCAGATACTCGGCTATATTCTTTTTTCTGAGTTCTCTTGAAACAAGCAAAACAATAAAAATTTAGTATCAGTTAATTAATGCAATGACCAGACGCCGGTGTAGATAAGAACCATACCAATCAACGAACCGAGCATCACTGCCGCACCTATTATGCGATTGATAACCCTTATTCCACGCACATCAAAGCGTGCCCTCAACTTGCTCACCACATAGGTTATGAAGAACCACCAAAGCATGGCACCACCAAAGATTGAGAGGTAACCGACGAACTGCATGAGGAACGACTGCTCCGGCAACATGAAGTTGAACGGCGTGAACAGACCAAGGAACAGCAGTATAATGGTTGGGTTCGACAGGGTGATAAAGAAACCTGTAACTCCGTTCTGCAACAGACTGCTCTTGTTGTGGCTCACATTGCGTTTGTTTTTTATGGGGTTGGTGCGGAAGGTATGCAAACCGAAGATGAACATGATTGCCGCACCTATTATCTGAATCCAGAACAGGGCTGTCTGGTTGTTTATTATTTCGTAAAGGAATGAGAGGCCATAACCGGTGAGCAATGCATAGAGGATATCACTGAATGCGGCACCGGTACCCGTAACGAATCCATATGCACGGCCTTTGTTCAACGTACGCTGCACACACAGCACACCGACAGGTCCCATGGGAGCCGAAGCCACAATACCGATAATCATACCCTTGACAACAATCTCAAGGAATGATATCTGGGACACAAGTTGTTGAAAAAAGTCATTTATCTCATTCATAATGCAAAGTTGTCACTTTTTTATTTAAAAACATACATAGTTGCTGTTTTTTTTCAAAAACCATGACAAAAAATACCCTTTTCATCCGTTGATATCGGGAACGGGAAGCGCCCGATATCAATTCAATAAAACAGTATCGGTATCCGAATCCCTGTCTGCACGGCCGAGTTTCAACGATATCACCAGGTCGAAGATACCCGAAAGAACAGCTACAATACCAAACATCACCGACAAAGCCTTCAAAGGGCGGAACGAAGATGTAAAAAGCAACACACCGCCCACAAGCAGCAACGCAGGCACAAGCAACGTCCATGCCGACAGGGCAAAGCTGCGTCGGGCAGCAAACACCATAACAATCTGGAACACGGCAAATACTACAGCAATGACAGCAAGCAGTTTCACGACCATAGTCTCAAAGCCTGCCGGTGAAATTATCAGCCAAAGGCCGAAAGCCATGCTTCCCACGTCAACGGTAGAAACCAGGAGTTTGGAAAGGGTTCCCTGCTGCACATTCGACACATATAGCCTCACAATTGACACGAATGCCGGCAAAAAGAAGGCGACACCCAGAGCCCTGATGAACATATTTGCCACACTCTCGCTCCAGAACATAAACATGATGCCGACAAGCATAACCACAATACTGCGAACAACTCCCGTACTCATAATAAAATCATTAATTTTCACATTCTCTCACAGTTGCACCTTGTTTTCGGCACAGCACCACAAGCAGTTCCTCACAAAAAGAATAATCGGCAACAAACAATGGTTCACCGGGACACTCAACTCCCATCAAAGTGAGAGCAACATGCCCTGTTTCACCCTCCCCGAGTTCACCGACCGATATGTTATCCTTGAAATTACCGCCCAAATCGCCTGTTATCTTAAAAAGAGCCTCCTTGGCACACCAATTGACAAGCGCCACCCTGTTCCTCTTGACAGGCGGAAGGAAATCAAGTGACTCTACGTGCATAAAACGAGCAGCAACGGGCAAAACATCGCGCGACACAAGTTCTACATCCACACCCACCTCGCATTCACGCGAAAAGGCCACCGCGGCATATTCTTTTGTGTGAGAAACACTTATATAGCCGGCAACACCCTCTATCGATGGTTTGCCTGCAACGTCATACACGACACAAGCTTTGTCGCCAAACTGCTGCGCAACGATGGCACGCACCGCAAGCCACTCTGCACGACGCTTTTCCGACGCAAATTTTTCCTGCGCATAACAAGCCAACCCCTCGGGAACAAGCAGCGACAGTTCATCGGCAGTCTCGGTTATTTTCCACACCCAGACATCAACACCGTCCCAACAATGCTTCCCCTGCAAAGGCATCACTCACCCTCCTTTTTCTCGGGCACAATCTCACCCACCAAAGGCAACACAGCCTTTATCTTTGCAATTCTGTGCTTATCCTTCTGAATAACCTCAAACGACACATTGTTACATACAATAACCTCATGAAGCACAGGGAACTCACCCTTTACCTCGAGCAACAGGCCGGCAAGAGTATCGGCCTCGCCTGCCAGTTCCTCAAAGTCCTCGCTGTCCATTGCGGTAATCTTGTAGAAATCGGACAGCGAAGTGCGCCCGTCGAACATGTATGTATGCTCATCGAGTTTCTCGAACGAAGAATCGGGTTCGTCGAATTCATCGTTTATTTCACCCACTATCTCCTCAATGATATCCTCAAGTGTAATGAGACCCGAGACACCACCGAATTCATCGACAACCACAGCCATATGCACCTTCACCGTCTGGAAATCGCAAAGCAGGTCATCGATTTTCTTTGTCTCGGGCACAAAGAACGGCTGGCGTATGAGCGACTGCCAACGGAAATTCTCACCACGGTTCAGGTGAGGAATCAAATCCTTTATATATAATATGCCACGTATGTCATCCTGTGTCTTTCCATGCACCGGAATACGTGAATAGGCATTCTCGGCTGCACACTTCAACACCTCGGAATAGGGAGCGCGCAAATCGAGCATAACCATATCAAGGCGGGAGGTCATGATATTCTTCACCGTCTCATCGCCAAAGCGTATGATACCCTCAAGCATATTCTTCTGGTCACCAATCTCTTTGGTATCGGTAAGCTCCAGAGCCTGCTCAAGTTCATCTACCGAAAGCATGCGGTTCTTCTTTGAGACAATGCGCTGTGCAAACACGGTAGAGTGCACCAACAGTTTGGCAAAAGGCGACAGCAGACGCGACAGCAGATAGAACCCGCGCGATGCAAACCTCGCAAACTTCACAACATTGCTCTTTGAATAAATCTTGGGCATCACCTCGCCAAAAAGCAGAAGAAGGAAAGTAAGCAGAACGGTCAACAGGAGGAACTTAAGCCACTCGGACCCGGGAGCAAAATGCAGAACTTCCATAAAGAAGAAGTTCAGCAGCATAACCACACCCACATTGACAAAATCATTGACAATCAGAATTGTAGCCAACAGCTTCTCTGGTTCCTTCAGCAGCTCAATAACACGTTTATCCTTTGCCGACTTACTCTCGGCCATATCATTGAGGTTCTCCCTTGTCAACGAAAAGAAAGCAATCTCCGAACCCGATGCGAATGCCGAGCACAACAACAAAATCACGGCAATACATGCCGCAACCACAGCACCCACAGACGGCATTGTCAAATATACATTTGCAACCGATGGCGCCGCAGCCTGCAGCAAAGCAGTCAAAAATATATCCAAAACCTAAAGATTAAATTAAAAACCATTTCCCTGGACAGGACCTTCCTGAACAGGAGCCGCACCGGCAGCCCTTGATGAGAGCATATCCATAGCTTCGGCAAGAATCTCGGTCCTGTAACGGCGTATTCCGTTCTGGTCCTCGTACGTATTTGTCCTTATCTTGCCCTCGATATATATGCGGTCGCCTTTGTGGACATACTTCTCGGCCACCTCGGCCAATCCGCCCCAAAGCACAATATTGTGCCACTCGGTGCGCTCGGGCACTGTAGTGCCGTTCTGCAATGTATAACCGCGCTCCGTTGTAGCCAGAACCATGTTGGCAACAACCACATTGCGGTCGAGATGACGAACATCGGGCTCTTTGCCCACATTACCTATTAATATTACTTTATTTACTGACATAAGTTATTTTTATTGTTTGTTGCAAAATTACAAAAAATACAGAGCCGTTTCAAATATTGCAGGTGCTATTTGCCCCCGGCAACGAAAAAAATCACAAAACCGCCTAAAACGGACAGAGCTGTTGCAATATTCAACTGTTGAAAAGCCAAAATCTTAGGTTTTCGCAAAAAAAAAGTTTATAAATTTCGGTAAAAGCAAAAATTGATATATATTTGTAACCCGAAATTAAAACCGAAGCGTTGAATAATAAAAAATCGTAGAAAGATGACAAAAGCAGAGATTGTTAATGAGATTGCAAAGAAGACGGGTATTGAGAAATCTGTGGTTTTAACAACAGTTGAATCATTCATGGAGGCAGTAAAGACCTCTTTGATTAACGAGGAGCCTGTATACCTTCGCGGCTTTGGTAGCTTTATAATCAAGCACAGAGCAGAGAAGACAGCGCGCGACATTCACAAGGAGAAGACAATCACCATCCCCGCGCACAACATTCCGGCGTTCAAGCCTGCAAAGACCTTCATGAACGAAGTAAAGAAATAAGAGTGATTAACAATTAATAAATTTTAAACTTATGCCAAGCGGAAAAAAGAAAAAAAGACATAAAATGTCTACGCACAAGCGTAAAAAAAGACTGAGAAAGAACAGACATAAGAGCAAGTAAGTAACAGTCTGTCAAAGCACAAAAAACAAACTTGTAAGCATGTTTCAACAGCCTCAAGTTTGTTTTTTGTTTTAAATGAAATTATTTGCTGCGGCAAAATCCATTAAGGCAACGTGTTCCGCCTTGAAGTAAAGGGGACACACAAAAAAATAACAGTATTGTGACAAGCGAACTATTTGTAGACGTTCACTCCCAGGCAGTCTCCATTGCCATCACAGAAGAGAAGCAATTGGTAGAGTTCCAGAAGGAGGAACAGACTGAGACATTTTCAGTAGGCAACATCTACCACGGGCGCGTAAAAAAGATTATGCCCGGACTCAATGCCTGCTTTGTAGATGTCGGCTCCGAAAAGGAAGCATTCCTGCACTATACTGATTTAGGCGCACAGTTTTACTCTCTTCAGAAGTATCTGAAACAAATTACAAGCGACCGAAAGAAAAACTTCCCCATCGCAAAGGCATCCATAATGCCCGAGAAGAAGAAGGAAGGAAACATTAGCGAAGCACTGCAGACCGGACAGGAGATACTGGTGCAGATAACCAAAGAGCCCATCAACACCAAAGGGCCAAGGCTCACCTGCGAGCTCTCATTTGCCGGCCGCTTCCTGATACTGATACCCTTTGAAGACAAGGTATCCGTATCGTCAAAAATCAAGTCCCCCGAGGAGCGCACACGCCTCAAGCAGTTGCTGCAAAGCATAAAGCCCAAGAACTTCGGCATAATAGTGCGCACAGCAGCAGAAGGCAAGAAGGTTGCCGAACTGGACAGCGAACTGCGTTCACTCACCAACAATTGGGAGTCACTCGTGGGCAAGGTGCAGAAGAGCACCAAACCGCCGACAATGGTGCACGAGGAGTCGGACAGGACCCTCGCACTGCTCCGCGACTTGTTCAACCCGTCATATGAGAGCATACACGTCAATGACATTGAGGTATACAAGCGCATCAGGGATTACGTATCGGTCATTGCGCCCGAAAGCGTAAACATCATCAAGCTATACCGCGGAGAGCTGCCCATTTTCGACCACTTTGGAATAACGAAACAGATTAAATCCTCGTTCGGAAAAATCGTTTCGTTCAAAGGAGGCGCCTACCTGGTCATCGAGCACACCGAGGCATTGCACGTCGTTGACGTAAACAGCGGCAACAGAGCCCGCAACAACGCAAGCAATCAAGAGGAAAATGCGCTCGATGTAAACCTGGGAGCAGCCGACGAACTCGCCCGCCAGCTACGTCTGCGCGACATGGGCGGCATCATAGTGGTCGACTTTATTGACATGGACAAGGCCGAGAACCGTCAGAAAGTATATGAAAGAATGACGGAGAACATGAGCCGCGACAGGGCAAAGCACAACATCCTGCCCCTCAGCAAGTTCGGCCTAATGCAGATAACCCGCCAGCGAGTACGCCCCGCTACATCCCTGCAGGTCGAAGAGTGCTGTCCCGTGTGCCACGGAAAAGGCAAGATACAGCCATCGGTACTGTTTACCGATACACTTGAGAGTAAAATTGAGACCTTGGTAAAGGCCACAGGTATAAAGCGATTTAAATTACACGTGCATCCGTATATCGATGCCTACCTTAAGAAAGGCTTCATCTCACTCTACCGCAAATGGCAGATGAGATACGGATTGGGAATCAGAGTCGTCCCCGACCAGAAGTTGACCTATCTTGAATATCATTTCTTTGACAAGAACGGCAACGAAGTGGACATGAAAGAGACGACCGACATCAAGTAATTGAAACAGAAATTAAAGAGGCCATGCGGCCTCTTCGCGAGCAATCTCCCCGCCAACAGACGGGGAGATTGCTCGTTTATACACTGCAACGAAACATGTGTACAGGTATGCCACAAGGTCTATATTCCAAAAAAGATTTGCAAACTATTGCTTTTCCGTTTTTAATGCGTATCTTCGCAATAGCGAGAAGAGAGACATGCCCCAAAGGCATCAGGACAAACATTATAAATTCCGCAATATGAAGATTTCAAGAATCGAGCACCTGGGCATTGCCGTAAAAAGCATTGAGGAGGCGTTGCCCTACTATGAGCAGGTATTGGGTTTTGAGTGCTACAACATTGAGACAGTGGAGGACCAGAAGGTGCGCACCGCCTTTCTCAAGGTTGGCGAGACAAAGATTGAGCTTCTTGAAGCGACATCGCCCGACAGCACCATAGCCAAATTCATTGAGAACCGCGGCGAGGGCATACACCATATAGCCTACAAAGTAGAAAACGGTGTAGCCAATGCACTTGCCGAGTGCGAAGCAAAGGAGATACGCACAATCGACAAGGCCCCAAGAGCCGGAGCCGAAGGATTGCAGATAGCATTCCTGCACCCGAAGTCGACAAAAGGAGTGCTCACCGAGCTTTGCGAGGAGTAACCCACAATCACAAGAACATCATTAATCGAAATATTATGAGCAAGCAATTTGAAAAAATCAAAGAGCTGGTCGCCATGCGTACAAAGGCGCGCCTGGGCGGCGGAGAGAAAGCCATCGAGAAACAGCACGAACGCGGCAAGTACACTGCGCGCGAACGCATAGAGATGCTGCTCGACAAAGGCAGCTTTGAGGAGATGGATATGTTTGTCACCCACAGGTGCACAAACTTCGGCCAGGAGAAAAAGCAGTACCTTGGCGACGGTGTCGTCGTTGGTAGCGGAACAATCGAAGGCCGTCTCGTATACATCTTTGCGCAGGACTTCACCGTGACCGGCGGTTCGCTCAGCGAGACAATGGCGCAGAAGATTTGCAAAGTAATGGACATGGCCATGAAAGTGGGTGCACCTGTCATCGGCATCAATGACAGTGGCGGAGCACGCATACAGGAGGGTATCAATGCCCTTGCAGGATATGCCGAGATATTCCAGCGCAACATCATGGCATCGGGTGTAATTCCACAGATTTCGGGAATCTTCGGCCCATGCGCCGGCGGCGCGGTATACTCACCAGCCCTCACCGACTTCACCATAATGATGGAAGGCACGGCATACATGTTCCTCACAGGCCCCAAGGTTGTAAAGACCGTGCTTGGTGAGGTTGTGACACAGGAGGAGCTTGGTGGCGCAAGCGTACATGCAAGCAAATCGGGCGTTACGCACTTCACAGCGCAGACCGAGGAGGAGGGCCTTGCACTCATACGCAAGCTCATGAGCTACATTCCCCAGAACAACATGGAGAATGTGCCCGACGTACCCTGCACCGACCCCATCAACCGCACAAGCGACATACTCAACACCATAATCCCCGACAACCCCAACCAGGCATACGACATGTATCGTGTGATTGCAGAGATTGTCGACAATGGCGAGTTCCTTGAGGTGCACCGCGACTATGCACAGAACCTCATCGTGGGCTTCGCACGCATGAATGGCAAATCAGTAGGTATCGTAGCCAACCAGCCATGCAAATATGCCGGTGTGCTCGACTGCAATTCGTCGCGCAAAGGCGCACGCTTCGTACGCTTCTGCGACGCATTCAACATACCGCTTGTGACACTTGTCGACGTACCGGGATTCCTCCCCGGCACAGCACAGGAGTACAATGCCGTCATCCTGCATGGTGCCAAGCTGCTCTACGCTTTCGGCGAGGCAACAGTGCCCAAGGTGACAGTAACCCTGCGCAAGTCCTACGGAGGTTCACACATCGTCATGGCCTGCAAGCAGCTGCGCGCCGACCTCAACTACGCTTGGCCAAGCGCCGAGATTGCAGTAATGGGTGCTGCCGGTGCTGCCGAAGTGCTCTATGCAAAAGAGGCAAAGGAGGCCGAAGACCCCAAGGCATTCATCGCCGAGAAGGAGGCCGAGTACAACCGCCTTTTTGCCAACCCGTACCAGGCAGCCAAGTATGGTTACATTGACGACATCATCGAGCCACGCAACACACGTTTCCGCATAATACGTGCCCTTGCACAGCTCGAGAGCAAACGTCAGGATTTGCCAAGAAAGAAACACGGTAACATTCCACTTTAAACAAGGAGCATTATGGAAAACAACAGAATCAATGGCGAAGTTGCCGCTGCAATATCAATGGCATTGGCAGCATACATGGGCGACAACATCCACGACAACGAGAGCGGAGTGCTCACAATAACATACGTGAACAAATATTGGAATAACCTAAACAAGTAAAGCTATGAAAGAGTACAAATATAAAATCAACGGAAATGAGTATGCAGTTGCCATAAACGAGGTATGCGATACAACAGCAAAGGTAACCGTCAATGGCGAAGAGTACACTGTAGAGTGGGAAAAACCGGTTGAGGAGAAGCCCGTCGTCAAAGTACAGCCGGTGGCAGCAAAGCCCGCACCGGCAGCTGCCCCTGCAGCAAAGCCCGCACAGGCGGCTGTTGACGGACATGCCATCAAGACCCCTCTGCCCGGTGTCATCATCGACGTTAAGGTAAACGTTGGCGATACTGTTGCAAAGGGACAGACAGTTGTAGTGCTCGAGGCTATGAAGATGGAGAACAACATCAATGCCGACCGCGACGGAAAGGTAACCGACATACGCGTTGCCAAGGGCAACACCGTTGCCGACGGTGCAGTATTAGTGGTGCTTGGATAAGAGAAAGAAACCGCTCTATATGATAAAAAAAATGAACCCCTCGGGGTTCATTTTTTTTATCATATTTTATTATGTCTGTCCGGAATAATCACCTTCGGTTTGAACACCGCCGCCTCCTCGGGAGTCATTGTGGCATAGGCCATAATTATGGCAACATCACCCGGCTGAAACTTGTGCGCAGCTGCACCGTTAAGGCAGATGACACCCGAGCCACGCTCGCCCTTTATTATATATGTAACAATGCGCTCACCATTACTGTTGTTCACGACATGCACCTGCTCGCCCTCGAACATGCCCGCCGCATCCATCAACTCCTCGTCAATGGTAATGCTGCCCATGTAGTGTAGATTAGCCTCGGTAACAGTGGCACAATGTATTTTTGACTTTAACATATGTAGCAACATCTCACTTTACCTCCTTATATTTAATGTTATCAATCAGACGCACATTACCGCAGAACAGCGCAATGCAACCTACCACGTAATCACTGTCGCTCCACTCCTCAATCTCCTGCAATGTATTGCCGTCAACAATCCGGTAATACTCCAATTCAAGTCCCTCGGTATCGTCTATCATATCCTCCACAAAAGCCTTTGTTGCAGCAAGGGAGTTCACCGTTGCAAAATCCACACTCGCAAACAGCGTGCTCGAAATTGTGAGGGCACGCTCGCGCTCATCCTCGGAGAGCAGGGTGTTGCGGCTGCTCATAGCCAAGCCATCCTCCTCGCGTACAATGGGACAACCAACAATCTCAATGTCAAAAGCCAATTGGCGCACCATCTCGCGTATTATAGCCAGCTGCTGGAAATCCTTCTCGCCGAAATAGGCCCTGTGAGGTTCCACCGCATAGAACAGTTTGCTCACAATCTGCGCCACGCCATTGAAATGCCCGGGGCGGCAAGCACCCTCCATCACCGTGTCCAGCGGAGCAAAAGAGAACTCGCGTGTATCCTCGGTCGGGTACATCTCCTCAACCGATGGAGCAAACACCACCGCAGCCCCAACGCGCTCAAGCAGGGCACAGTCGGCATCGAGCGTACGCGGATAGTTCTTCAGGTCATTCTTGTCGTTGAACTGCGTGGGATTCACAAACACGCTCACCACGGTCACATCATTCTCCTTCACCGAGCGCTCCACAAGCGAAGCATGCCCGGCATGAAGAGCACCCATTGTTGGGACAAAACCAATACTCTTTCCCCCAGTACGATAATCATCAAGCACTCTTTTAAGCTCTGCAATAGTACCGATTACCTCCATTTTCAATGTCTATTTTGATTCAAAAAACCTGTTTTTCATTTGCGACTGCAAAGTAACAAACAAATAAGCACAAAAAGAAATAATAAAATAAAAAATATTGCACAGCAGGCACATTCTGCCAAAAGAGAAAAGATGACGCAGCACAAAACAGGTTACACAACACACGCCAAACCGTGCAAAACAGTTACTAATTGTCACAAAAACCATTAAAAAGGAGAATCAATTTGCCAGTTTGTCTTTTTTTTTGTATTTTTGCAATCCATGAAAAATATTCGTGGCAAAATTAACGATGAAAGCAAACAAGATTTTATTTATTTCACAGGAAATAACACCATTTGTACCCGAATCGCCCATATCCGCCATAGGCCGCACACTGCCACAGGCAACACAGGACCTTGGCAAGGAGATAAGGATATTCACACCCAAATGGGGTAACATAAATGAAAGACGCAACCAGTTGCACGAAGTCATCCGCCTCTCGGGCATGAACCTGATAATCGACGACACCGACCACCCGCTCATCATCAAGGTGGCATCGTTGCAGGCAGCCCGCATGCAGGTCTACTTCATTGACAACGACGACTATTTCCACAACCGCCTGATGACTGCCGACGAGCAGGGCAACGACTACTGCGACAACGACGAGCGCGCCATCTTCTTCGCTCGCGGCGTCCTTGAGACAGTGAAGAAACTGCGCTGGTGCCCCGAGGTCATCCACTGCCACGGCTGGATATCGGCACTTGTACCGTTGTATGTAAAGACAACACACAAGGAGGAGCCATCATTCCGCGACTCAAAGGTTGTCATCTCGCTCTACGACGAGAACTTCAAGACCAATTTCCCCGACAACTTCCCCGCAAAGCTCTTCAACCAGGAGACCCCCGAGGGAGTCATTGACGGAATAGGCACACCGGTATCATACATCGAATATGCAAAGCTGGCCATCAGGCACTGCGACGGCATCATAGTCAACGGCGACAACATACCACAGGAACTCCTCGACTATGCCCAGTCGCTCGGCAAGCCAATACAGCCACGCTGCAGCGCCGAGGAGTATGTAGCCGCATGCAACGATTTCTATGACAAAGTAATGGAATAACATCACCATCAAGCAATGCCTCCACAGGTGTTGCTTGATTGATAAATAGCCCCCGCATTAACCTTTATTTGTAATACTTAACAGAATGAAAAGACTGATATACATGCTATTGGCAACCGTCACACTGCTTGCATTCACACAGTGCGACGACAGCACCGTCTCTGTAGGCAGCAGCATTGTCCCAAGCCAGGACATTGTCACAGCCCAGACAAAGACCTTCCATGCCACCAGCCGCACCATAATGGCCAACGACTCCATACTCGCCAACACCAACGAGGTATACCTCGGCCGCTACTCCGACGAGGAGACAGGCACAATCTTCACATCGGGCTTCATCACTCAGTTCGGTTGCAACGAGGACTACGGCTTCCCCGAGGAGGGTGTCATTGGCGACTCGGCAACATACACCAAACTGCGCCTCTACTTCGAGGAGTACTATGGCGACTCGCTCAACGCAATGCAGTGCGAGGTCTATGAGCTCGACAACACACTCGAGGAGGGAACACCATACTACACCAACCTCACCCCCGAGGAGTTCTACAACCCCGATGCCGAGCCACTGGCCAAAAAGACATACAATGCCGTTGACTACAGCGTCCACGACACCATTATAAACAGCGACAACTACTCACGCCACATTGAGATTACCCTCCCCAACCACATAGGCAACAAGTTCATCAGCAAATACTACGAGAAGGACAGCGAGGGCAACCACATAGGCAAAAAGTACTTCGCAAACTCCGAGGTATTCATCAAGGATGTCTTCAAGGGTATCTATGTAAAGTGCACACAGGGCGACGGCACCGTGCTCCGCATCTACCGCACACGTCTCGATATCGGTTTCAAGCGCCTCATTAAAAACAGCGCAGGAGAGCTCGACTCCATACAGGCACTCTCTGCCCCATTCTACTCGGGCAAAGAGGTACTGCAGGTCAACAACTTCAACAACGACGACCTCACCCCGCTTGCAGGCGAGCAGCAACACACATACCTCAAGACCCCTGCCGGCCTGTACACTGAGGTCACACTGCCCATTGCCGACATTGTTGAGAGCTGCGACACCATCAACTCGGCAAAGATAACCTTTACACGCTACAACGAGAACGAGGGCGACACAAGAAAACCCCACACATCCCTGCTCATGGTGCGCAAGAGCGACATGTACAAGTTCTTCCTCAAGAACAAGCTTGCCGACAGCAACACATCATTCCTCACAAGCTTTGCACCGAGCACAAACGAGTACACCTTCACCAACATAGCCAACCTTGTGAAAGCATGCTACAAGGAGTACAGTGAGGGCATTGAGAGCGACCCCGACTGGGAAGAGAAGAACCCCGACTGGAACAAGGTAGTGCTCATCCCAGTAAGCACCACAATAGACTCCAACAAGAGCATCGTAAAGATTGCTCATGACATCAGCATCAGCAGCGTACGCTTGCGCGGAGGTACAGAATACGAGATACCAATTGAGGTTATCACAAGCAAGTTCAACGACTGATTGACACGCTAAATACAAACACAAAATGCGGCAGGAATTCACTTTTCCTGCCGCATTTTTTTGTTTCAGAACGAGCGGCTGACAGACTATCGTAGGGGCAGACCGGTGTGTCTGCCCAAGAGTTCTCAACAACCTATAAAACACCAAAACAAACGATTTCAATCTTCCTCCACAACTCTGTTTCTCGTCCCTTTTGCCAAGAGGGACAGTTGATATGCTTGCAAAGGTGTAGGGACACGGCATGCCGTGTCCGCAAGGTTCGCATGAAATCCATCTCCCTCCGCAACTACGTTGCTCCCCCGCGTTGCCCCAGAGGGACAGTTTTGCGACCCCACAAAATAAAACCGTCGGCAAGCATCTCTCGCCGACGGTCTATTGTCAATTATGCTAATTATTCAGCTTTGGGCTTGCGGCCACACTTTCTCTTTGGCTTCTCCTCAGCAACAGGTGCCTCCTCAGCGGGAGCCTCTGCAACCTTCTTGGCAGCCTTCTTCTCCTTGGTTGCGAGCTTTGTCTTGAGCTGCTCAACCTCGGCCTCCAACTGTACAATCTCCACCTCCTGGTTCTCAATCATCTGCTGCAATGCACCAAGTTCCTCGTTATCCATATCGGGGTACTGGGCACGTACACGTGCAAGGAAGTCGCCCAGAATGTTCATGTAGTTTGTGAAGGCATCGTATGGTGACTCGTAGATGCAACGCTCGGTGATGATACCGTTCTGCTTTGTTGTCATGAAACGGAGATTCTCGGCAGCCTGCAAGTAGTCGAAATCCTGCTTCAACTTCTTGTCATCGGTGAGCATTATGCGCTCTGCCACGCTGTAGAGCTTGTTGAAAGCCTCGCGCTGCAGGGTGTTACCCAACCATGAGCTGGCGTCTCGCTCCTCGTCCATCCAAGAGAGTGGATAAGGCACTTCGAGTGGACCAACTGACTTGTGGTTGTCGATAACCTCTGATGGTGTAGAGAATGTGATACCACGCTGTGCTGCACAAGCGGGCAATGCCTTCATGAAGTCGAGGATGTGTGACTCCAATGGCTGTGCCATACCAATGGCAGAGAGGTTCATGAAGATGTTGATTACCTGCTCCTCCTCGGGGAACTGTGCAATCCAGTCGATATATGTCTCGGCGAACAATGGGTACTCGCTCCAGTCGGGGTTAGAGAAACGGAGTGAGATATCGTCAGAGAGTTTATAGTCGCGGAGCAACAGCTTGAGGTTTGATGCCAACGCGCAGTTGTACACGAAGTGTGGGCTCTTCCATGCGAGAATGTGCTTTGCACCCTCGGAAAGCATACCCTTGAAGCCCATCTGCGATGCCATCTCACCAATCTCGTCGGAGTAGATGAGACCTGAGTTACGCAACACTTTTGGTTTCTTGCCAAAGAGCTCCTTAATCTTGCGGTTCTGACGCATAACCTCCTCCATAAACACCTCTTTCGAAGCCAATGAAGAGAGACCGTGTGAATAAGGCTCGCAAAGGAATTCGCAGCAACCGGTCTTGTTAATTTCGTGCAACAACTCAATTACCTGTGGTGCATAGAGCTCAAGCATTTCAAGGCCGACACCTGAAACAGAGAAAGCAACCTTGAACGCACCGTTGTTCTCCTTAATCATCTCAAGCATTGTCTGCAAAGCCGGAACATAAGACTTCTCGGCAAGCTCCATTGTCATACTCTCGTTAGCGTAATCATCATAGTAGTAGTGGTCACTACCTATATCGAAGAAACGATAGCGTTTCAACTGTCTGATCTGATGCAACTCGAAATAGAAACAAATTGTTTTCATATTATTTCTTTGATTTTAATTATTACCAACCCAAAACTTTCTCATACATTCTTCTCAGTTTCAATGCCACATCTTCCCATGTGATGCTGTCGACCTCCTTGCGTCCCTCGACCTTGAGGTACTCATAGAGCGACTCGTTGTTACAGATTGAGTAGATGGCATCGGCCATTGCATTGATATCCCAATAGTCGGTCTTTATGCACTTGTCAAGAATCTCGGCACAACCCGACTGCTTTGAGATAATCGTTGGAACGTCGCACTGCATGGCCTCGAGCGGAGAGATACCGAAAGGCTCGCTCACCGACGGCATGATA
>JAZOOF010000022.1:0-40128 GCA_045654885.1 Bacteroidaceae bacterium | reverse complement strand
AACAATTGGCGGTGCAGAATGTTCAGGCTCTGCACCCGGATGCTGACAACAATAACAACTCTGCTGACTGAGCATCACTCATTGACATCAATCTCCACTGCAAATATAATACAATATTTTAATATAAGAATAATTTATATTAAATATTTACAAATTTGCAATCATTTTATTTTTGAAAGATGCTCGTCAATTAGAATACGCATGCCTTCCGAGACCCCTTGACGAATTACTTTAACTCCACTCCGAGTGACATTCACCTCATTCGGGTCAATGAGATATACAGGAACATTAGCGGGTACATAATTCAGAAGACCTGCAGCAGGATAGACATTGAGAGACGTTCCTATAATCACAAAGACATCTATGTCACGCAATGCCAGTATGGCATCCTCAATCTTGGGGACAGCCTCACCGAACCACACGATAAAAGGACGTTTCTGGGAGCCGTCTGCTGCAAGATCACCTATTTTCACATTGATATTCTCTGCCGTCAGCGTCTCGACATAATCCTCGTTGTAAGGCTCACGAGAGGAGCACACCTTCATGAGTTCACCATGCAGATGAATTACGTTTGTTGAGCCGGCACGCTCGTGCAGATTATCTACATTCTGGGTTATAACAGTAACATCAAAGTCTCGTTCAAGTTCTGCAACAAGCTCATGACCACGGTTAGGCACAACCTCAAGAAGCTGCTGTCTGCGCTTGTTGTAGAAATCAAGGACAAGGCCCGGATCAGCACGATAACCCTCGGGGGTGGCTACCTGCTCCACGGGATACTCATCCCACAGGCCGCCGCCACCGCGGAAAGTGCTTATTCCACTCTCCGCACTCATCCCGGCACCGGTAAGTATCGCTATTTTTTTCATGACAGATATATTTAGAAGAGCTGCTTTATTAAAACAAATGAGAGGACACAAAGGCCCTCTCATTTGTTTTAGTTTGAAATCATTACTCGATTTCAGATGGATCGAAACCCTCAGGAGTCTCCTCAACCTTTCCGGGTTCAACAACTACACCGGGAAGAGGCAGATACCAATTGTTCTCGTCCTTCATCTGGTTGTAGAGAGCAGCATCGAACTCAAACTCAGGATGACGATGAGAACATGTATTCTTGAAAGCACGACCTGCTACACGCTTAGCGAGCACATCGTTGTCACCAAGAGCTCGTGAAACACGCATGAGGTCACCAAAACGTGAGCCCTCCCAAGCAAGCTCAAGAGCCATCTCATCAAGGATAAGCTCAGAAACGTAGAGCATATAATCCTCCTCTGTCACTTCCTCTGTTACAACCTCCTTGCCGTCAACAGTCTCGGTAGGTATACCGAAGTAACGCGCAACGTTGATGTCATCAAGTGCGAAATACTCGTTTCTCTCGCTGTCACCCGAACCGTTTGAATGGATACCGAGATTGCCATCAAATGTCTGGTCGGTGAAGTCGAACGCTACAGAGTCACTGTAAGAAATGATAGACTCCTCAACGATCTCATTACCGAAGTTATCGAAATAAGTTGTATCTATCTGGGTTACAGGGTTCTGGTACAGTATATAATTACGCTTCAGACCCTCTTTGAGGACAACCATTGCAACATCCATAGCACCGGCATAACCCTCACGAGCCATACCCATCATGGCCTCGGCAAAACGGAGGTAAACCTGCTCAGGACGAGCAATAACAATGTTAGAAACACCGATTGCAGGAACATACATTTCACCAGCTGCTTCCTCAAGGTTAAACTTACAGATAAGGTTCTTGAATTCAGTCTTCACTTCATCACCTGTAATCTGCATACATGTTGTTGAAGGAAGACGGAGGTCACCCTTAGTCTCATAGTTGTGGCTATACTCAAAAAGGTCGGGACGCTCAAGGTCGTCACCCTCGGCATAACGGTAAATCTGACGTTCAGAGAGACCTATCATACCCGGTGAAGCAAACACCTGAGAACCACCCACGTCATCCTTTGGCAAGAATACAGAAGCAAGGTCCGATGTTGTACCGTCGAGCGAGCTCTTGGCATAAGGAATTATAGTAAGGACACTTGAACTTGCTGTCGTCGCAAAGGTCTTGAGGGCGAACTTATTAGCAAAACGGGTATTCATATTCTTACCGCCTACTGAACTATACTGTGAACGGAAAGCTCCTTCAGAGTACTTTGGAGCTGTTGCATTTGTACCGGCACCTGTAAGGAAGTCATAATAACACTTCGCAGCCTTCTTGTAGTCACCGGCAGCACCTCTCCACAGGTACATGTCACCGAGCAACAGACGGATAGGCACAAACAGTTTGGCTGTCTCGATTTCTGTACCGTTCTCACCATAACCGAACTTCAAGATCTTACCGTCAAAGTCCCATGCAGGCATTGGATAAGCAGCAGGGTTCTCGTATGGGAGGATGTCTGCAATAAGGTTAGAGATAATCTCCTCGCGTGAGAGCATAGGCTGGTTCATCACCTTCTCGGCCTCACTATGGGTAAGGATGGGAGTTGTGTAGTAAGGAACCTGGTTGTAGTTGATTGCCAGCTGCAGGTATGTCCATGCACGTACGCTCTTTACGGCAACGTACTCAGGCAACATCAACTTTACATTGTTCTTCTCAAGAGTTGTATCAACGCGTGCAAGGTAGATGTTACAGTTGTTGATGATTGCATAGTAGTCCTTTACATCAAGGTACTTGTTGGTCTCGACATTGAAGACAGACTTGCTCAATTCCTGGATATCAACGACAGCCTTTGTCTCGCTGATTGCGAGAAGGTCTGCACGGAGTTCGTTAAGAAGAACCTGACGGTCACCGACCTCCTGCACGCTCTTGAGGATACCCAAAACAGAATATACAGAGTCGTTCAATGTCCAATTGTCAAACTCGTACTCGACACGGTTTGACTCAACATTCAGCATATCCTCACAAGAGCTGAAACAGAAAGCTCCGCAAAGAAGGAATGTCACTGTATAAATAAAGTTCTTTTTCATTGTTGTTATTGTTTATTCCCCGGGGCACGGGAGAGACCTCCCGTGCCACAAAGGATGTCGTTTCTTAGAGGTTAACCTTTACACCAAGGTGGAAGCTGCGTGACTGAGGCAACAGACCAGCGTCAATACCCTGATACAATACATTATTATTCACAGAGAACTCAGGATCGTTACCCTCATAATCGGTAAGAGTGAGTACGTTCTCGGCAGCACACCATACTGAGAGACCCTGCAACCAGTTAACTGTAACAGGAACTTCGTATGAAAGCTTGATTGCCTTTACTCTGAAGTATGAACCGTCCTCGATCCAACGGTCAGAGAAACGTGAGTTGCCAACAGGATCACCATAAGCTACAGCAGGGATGCTTGTCTTCTGTCCCTCTACAGTCCAACGGTTAACCATTGCAGTTGTCTGGTTGAAGAAACTTGCACCATTCTCAAGCTGCTGACGGTAGAAGTTATATACGTCGTTACCTACAGAGTAGTTGCAGTTGATATCCAACTGGAGGTTCTTGTAAGAAAGACGTGTAAAGAGGTTACCGTAGAAGTCAGGGTTAGGATTACCGATAACAACCTTGTCGTTCTCATCGATGCAGCCTGGGTTTGAACCCGGGTTCACGTCAACGAACTTCATGTCACCAGCCTTGAAATACTGCTTAGTACCGGTTGCATCAATCTGGTAGAGACCAAGCTCATCAGCCTGGGCAGAGGTGCTTATGACACCGTCAGTCTTGTATCCCCAGAATGAGCCGATAGACTCACCTACCTTTGTAATGACCTCACCACCGTAAACAGATACCGGGTCAATAGGCTCGTCAAGAGCAGTAATCTCATTCTTGTAGTGACCTACAGAAGCACCGAGCTCCCACTGCCAGTTCTTTGTATTGATGAGCTTTGCGTTAACTGTAGCCTCTATACCGGTGTTCTCGAGTTCACCGCCGTTAGCCCAATATTTACCCATACCTGTTACAAACTGATAATCCTTCTGAACAAGGAGGTCGCTTGTCTTTGACTTATACCAGTCAAGAGAAAGAGCAAGGCGGTTATCGAAGAGCATAGCATCAAGTCCTACATTGAAGCGTGCTGTTGTCTCCCATTTTACACCGTCGTTCTCAACATTACCGAGCTGGAGACCCATAGATTTGTCGTAGAACTTCACTGCCTGCAAGTAACTGCGTGCAGCAAGGTAATCGATAGCATCGTTACCGGTGATGTCGTAACCGGCACGCAACTTGAGCATATTTACAGGCTTGAGGTTGAACCAAGACTCTGAAGAAAGCAACCATGCTGCCTGAACCGATGGGAAGAAGCCCCATGCAACACCACACATCTTGATAGCGTCATCAGCCTTGTTACCGAAGCGTGAAGAAGACTCCAAAGATGCGGCGAGCTGCAGGAAGTAACGTGTCTTGTAAGAGTAATCGGCCGAAAGATACCATGCCATGTTAGACCATACGTTCTTTTCACCATCACTGTCAATGTGCTCCTTAGCCTTGTTGAACTCGGTGTCACTACCGGAGTTTGCACCGCTGATGGCATTTGAATCAAGGTTGAAGTTTGTGTAACGGAAACCGCCGAACACATCGACGTTGTGGGCACCAAGCACCTTGTTCCAAGCTACACGTGTGTCACTTGAAAGCGCTGCCTCCTTACCGAAGTATGATGAAATGTAGTTACCAATCTTGCCATTGAGTGAAGCTACATAGAAGTGGTACTTGTTATTATCGGCAGCAGTAGGATAAGGCAGGTAGTATTTCTCACTCACACGATAGAGAGAGTAGTTGAATGTCTCGCTGATTGTGAAGTCGCCCAATTTATACTCGGGAGCAGCTGTAATACCCATGTTTGTGTACTCAAGCTCATTCTTGTGAGGATCGGAAGCCTTGTCAAGAATTGCAAGCGGGTTATACAGTGAGTTGTTGGGGCGTGCTATGCCGGCTGCCTGCGATACATCGAAAGCAAAGTCATCGGCAACGTCAATGATGGCACTCAACTCACCTGTTGTAGCATAACGGTATGGGCTGAGGAATGGCGACTTGACAGCAGCAAGTGCACCGAGTGATGTAAGCGGGAATGCTGTATTATCCTCACGCATACCGTCATCGAGCAGTTCGCGTCCTACACGTGCATAGGAGATATCGATACGTGTCTTGAGATTATCGGTAAGTACGATATCAGAGTTAAGACGTATGTTGAGACGGTTGAAATCGTTACCCTTTACAGGCGAGTTGCCCAATGTATAGCCGAACGAGAAGTTGTACATGGCGACATCGTCACCACCCTCTACATTCACCTTATAGTTCTGCGAAACAGCCTCACGATATACGATATCATTCCAATTGGTGTTGTTGTGATACTTGTCGTAATAGATGAAGCCACTTGTGAGCTTACCGTTGGCATCGTACACAGGCTTGTCGGAACGGAGGAACGGAATGTTGCGGTTAGGGTTCACGTTCATTGTACCTATAATATCATTTGCGTAGACACGGTAATCCTCGCCCGAAAGCATGCTTGGTGTTGCGGGCTGAAGTGTCACGTTGGCATATATGTTGGCCGTAATGCGTGTAGCCATGCTCTCGCCACGCTTGGTGTTGATAATGATAACACCGTTTGCAGCACGTGCACCGTAAATGGCCGCACCGTTCTTGAGCACCTTGACACTGCGAATGTCATTAACATCGATTGCCGACAACACATTGTTGTATGCACCCATGTGGATTGCCTCGTTACCCTCCTGCAAATCCCATATTACACCATCAACAACAACCAGTGGCTGTGCGTTGGCATTGAGAGAGTTGATACCACGGATGAACATCGCTGCACCAATACCAACAGTTCCAGAACGGTTTACAGTGCGCACATCGGCACCTATACGGTTCTGAATATCAGTCTCGATTGTCTGCGCTGTTGATATGCCCTCATCAAAACCTCTCTCGGCAGTGATGGTGATATCATCGCTGTAGTTATCCTGGAAATCATCGGAATGGAGACGTACATTTATAATATCTCTCTTGCCCACAGGTTTCTGCACAAGCAGATAATCGGGTGTAGAGAATGTCAAAAGAGTCACGTAAGAGGGAACATTCAGTTTATACTTACCCTCGGCATCGGTCATGGTGGTGACTCTCTTGTGACCTGTTGCCTGAACACGTACACCCGCCATAGGCTGGTTGGTGGCCGCATCGTACACCGTACCGGTCACTGTGCGCACATCTGCAGCAGAACCCTTTTTCTCGACCTTAACAGAATTGTCTGCTACAGTGCCCTCTGACATCATATCCGATGCAGAGACCGCTGATGGCATCAAAAGCATCAATGCCACCGATAATTGCAATAATTGTCGCATATACATAGTTGATTTTCTTTTTTTCATCTTACAAACTATTCTTCGGTATCGAGCACCGGTATAAGTATAATCTTGTCTACACGGATAGATGTGTCATAGTATATACCCTTCCTCTTCTCGCTGTTGGTTGGAGCCACTGACGCAATATCGAGTGTCACGTTGTAGTCCTTTGCAGCCGAACCGTTATATGACTCAGAGTATGGGAATTCAATAACAGCCCTTTCACCGTCTCTGCTGCCGTCTACTGTAACATACACGGTATCTATACCGTATTTATTTGTGTAGAACGGCGGAGTATCATCGTCCGGATCGGATGGGTAGATAGACTTGGTATCGCCTGAACCGAGATTCTGCACGATAGTAAACAGATACTTGTTGGGGTACATTGTAGCAGTATCGACAGTCTCATTGGTGATGTTCTTGGGAACAAATACAATAGCAACCTGATATTTTGCAGAAAGCACCTTTGGAATCTTGAAAGTTGCTGTTGCGGTACCTGCATCCCTGGGGTAATTCATATAAGCGCCACCTGAAACCTCAACATCAAGGAGTGTTGAGTCCTTCTTGTTGAGCTGGCTCTTGTATGCAGTCAGTGTCTCCACCGCGCTAGGGCGGTTATCCTCTGTCCAGTTCCACATTGCAGTATTCTCACCCTCGAGGAAGATGGTATCGTGATAGAGGTCTGTCTGCTTGTACGGCATTGCATCAACAACCTTGAAGACACCGTTAGAGAGTTCCTTCTCGAATATCACATTCTCCTCAAGTTCGGCAATAGAGAAGAGAGGACGCTTGCCGCTGCGGTAAGCAGGCATCATAGAGTCTGTGGGCTTTATGTGCTTCTGCTCATTGACACTGTATGTCATATACTTGAGGTTGTGAAGGCGTGCATAGTACTTGCGCAAAGAGTCACGCTCATACTTTGTAGCCTCGGTCATGTTCGCCGATGAGAAGTCATAGTTGAAGTGCTTCTCGGCCTTTGCAACCATCTCGTTCCACATATCGTTGCTTGGTACATAAACGATGTATGTGGAGTCCTCTGAATCGATATTGCCTACACCACCCCATGAATTGAGCCAGGTGTTGGTTGTCGTGAATGCAGAATCAAGATATGTCTGCTCGCCATTCACGATAGGTCCCTTGATGCTCGCACCCTCGTTGAACTCTGTTACATTGTATCTGTAGAGATACTGTGCTACAGAATCGACATCGGCAGCAATCTTGAGATACTCCCAGATGCTGTACTTGTACTCCGAAGGAGCTACAATCTTATGGAGCAGACCATTGCGTACGCGAATGTTCTTCTCGCCCAATTCAATACCCGAGAATGTATAACCGCTCTTATAGTCACCTGTAAAAACGGCATTTTTGCTATTAAGGAGCAATACAGTATTGTCACTCTCGAGTGTACCGTTAGCCGCAACAAGATGGTTGGCTATGTGCGCCTCAACAAAAGTGCGGAAAACATGATCGCGGTTACTGTTGCCTGTAGTGTCGGCTACAGTCTCCTTGATTATCGAATCCTTGTTGAATGTACCGTTCACAGGAGCCCAAAGAGTGTATACCCTTGAGTGATTGAACAATGAATCGGCACAGTGGGGGCCGCATGCATTGAGAACCTCGACAAAATCGGTCAACTCCGGGTCGTTAACCAAAACCTCGTACAAAGTCTTGTCGGCAAAAGGAGTCTCCGGTGTCACGTTTATACCCACATTATCCTCGCAAGAGGAGCCTGCAAGCATAGAACCAAGCAACATCACTACGGCAAGAAATTTATGTTTAATATTCTTATTCATATTATGTATCTGTTTTTGTTTTTTGTTCTGGGACTGCTCAACACTGCCGTTCATCCTCAACTGCTGTCCCCGTTATTAAAACTGCACTTACCTTATGTCAATTCATCTCTGTTGATGAATTTTCCTTTTCATACGCAGGGTTCTGTTTCAAGTTCTTGTTGTAACGCAACTCGTCAATGTGGATTGGCATGAACAGGCCGTCGATTGTAGACATCTTTGTCTTTACCACGGCGCTGCTCTCGAGCTTGTCGGCAACAAACTTGATATTGTCGGTTTTCTTGTCTATCAAAGCCACGCGTACAAGGTCGTACCAACGCTTGCCTTCATATGAAAGCTCACGGAGACGCTCGTCACGAACAAGCTTGATAGCCTTGTCGGCTGTGAGATAGTCATTTTCCTTGAAAGGATACTTGATATTCAATGTATCAATCCTTGAGCGGGTATTGATTGTATTTGCAATTTTAAATGCCTCTTTACAGTCGGCCTCGGTAACATTTTCACGTGCAACCATAGCCTCGGCCTTCATCAACAGCACGTCGGTGCGGCGATAAAGAATCCAGTTGGCATCCCAGTCGCCACTCTTGCGATAGTTTCCTGCCGGTGAGCTCTTTGCAACATACTTTGTAATACATATGCTGCTGTTGTCACTGCTTGACTGCTGATTGAATTTCTTGAGATTAGTGAATGAGTAGGCACGCAAGTCATCCTCTTGGTAGTTAGCCTCAACAAATCCCGCAGGCACACAGGCCATACCGGGGTTATTGTCGGTACCATAAACGTTCAATACACCTAAAGCTGTACTATTTGAAGTATTGTCACCCTGAACCTGCAATTCGAAAATTGATTCCGAAGAGTTCTTTGCACCGAATATGTCATCATATGCAGTACTGTTGTGGCTCGATTCCAATTCCTTTGCCTCACCACGGTTAGGGATGAGGTTGTACTCTGAATAGAGTTCATTGAACTTATTGCCACCCTTTCTGTCTTCCTCAAGTGCATCGTCCATGTTCTTGATAACTGCGTTACAGTTCTCTATACATGCGTTATAGTATGCCTGTACATCGGCAGGGTTTACATACATTGTACCCTCCTTGTTGACAAGTTTATACTCAGTACCTGCATAGTATGTCGCAAAAGCAGCACGCCACAGATTCACGTCGGCCTTCATTGCCAACACCGCATTGCGGGTGATGCGTCCAAGGTTCTGCGCCGGATTAGAGTATGCACCCGATTTCATTACCAGTTTCTCGGCTCTATCAAGATCCTCCATAATGAAGTCCAAAGCCTCCAACGGATGAACCTGAACATACTTGGGAATCTCGGCATCATTCTTTGCAGAGTGTGTAGCCAAAGGAATATCGCGGAAAGTACGTACAAGGTAGAAGTGGCAAAGAGCACGCATTGCATACATCTCGCCCTTTACAACATCCAAGTCACCCTCGGAGAAGTCCGGGTCTGTCTCAAGAGTCTTGTGTGCACTCTCCAATACGAGATTGGCATTACTTATCGCCTCGTAGAAGACTCCCCAACGGCAATAGCTGTTCTCGTCGGTGATGTTAGCCTCAACGATATTCTTGATATCTGTGTTATAGCTTGGCGGGAAGGTCATGTTATCCGAACGCACCTCACCCCAGATTATCGCCTTTGACACAGCATCGGAGCTGAGCAACTTGAGGTAGCTTGTAGCAAGCATACCGTTAACCTGGTCTTTTGTCTGCCAGAAGTTCTCTTCAACAACAACGTCCGACGGAATGATTGTCAGGTAATCTGTACATGATGTAGCCAGAACACCAAAAGCCACCGTTGCTGCAAGAACCGTTTTCTTATATATTTTAGATACTATTTTCATATTCGTAAACTTTTAGAAACCAAGTGACAATGAAATTGTATACGAGCGTGGACGTGGGGTCTTTGAATTGTCATATGCGATACCCTCACCGCCATTTGCCACCTCGGGGTCAAGACCTGTATACTTTGTCCAGAATGCCACGTTGTCGGCCGAAGCGTAGAGATTGAGGTTCTTCACACCAATCTTCTTCAACCATTCGGGCTTGAATGAGTATGAGAGCTGTACATATGAGAGACGTACATATGAAGCATCCTCAACGTAACGGTCACTACCAAGGTAGTTGTATGCGCTACCACCGTTCACGGCACGAGGAATCTCGGTAACGTCACCCTCCTTACGCCAGCGCCAGTTAACGGCAACACTCTGGTTGTCGAATGATGACATGTTCTCGAATGCCATGCGCGAACTGTTCACAACGTCAACATCCCAACGGTATGTGAATGATGTGCGGAGTGACCATTTCTTGTAACGGAATGTCAAACCGAAACCACCCTGAGCCGCAGGGTTCGAGTTACCCAAGTAAACAATATCCAACTGGTTGATTGTACCGTCGTGGTTGATATCCTCATAAATTGCATCACCGCCCTTGAACTCATAGCGGTTTGTTCCATCCTCGTTGTCATAGAAGAGGACAAGTTTCTTTGGTTTACCGGTAGCCTCGTAAACGACATTGCCATCGGCATCGCGTACTATAGGACAAGTACCGTTGCGGCCGGCCTCCTCCTCGGTGAGAGCCTTCTCCCAGTTCTTGTAGCTATAACGGTAGACACCCTTGTAGCGGAAACCGTAGATTGCACCACTTGGGTTACCAATCTGGATACGTGGCAGATACTTTGAGTTCTGTGGAGCATCGTAATCGCCGTTCTTCTCATCAAGATATGCCTCCTCGAGCTCAATAATCTCGTTGAAGTTGTTACCGATGTTGAAGTACATTGACATTGAGAAGTCCTTTGCCAACTTAATGTTGTTGAGGTTCATGTTAAGCTCCCAACCATAGTTTCTGATGGTACCCGAGTTCTTGTATTTGAGTGAACCGAAACCTGTTGATGAAGGCAAACGGTAGTTAGAGATAATGTTATCACGTGTCATATTGTGATAGAAGTTGAATGCACCGGTAAGGAAATCGCTGAAGAAACCGAAGTCGGAACCGATATTCCACTCACGTTTGTCCGAACGGCGCAAATCGGTAAGACGGATATAATCCATCTGGAAACCGGCCATTCCCAAATAGCTGAGGCTGTTGTAGGTCGAATAGCTGTTGAATGTTGCATTAGAACCGGGGGCATGACCTCCCAAACCAAAGCCCGGACGCAAAGACAACATGCTCAAGTAAGGTTTAGACCACTCCATCCAAGGCTCATCGATGATGTTCCAACGTGCCGAGAGAGATGGGAATGCGGCCCATTTTCTGTCATCACCCATTGCGGTGTTACCCTCACCACGGACAGCAAGACGCAAAGAGTATTTCGATTTATATGAGTAGTGCGCATCGAACACAAAACTTACGTTGCGGCTCTGCCACTTGCTTGTACCCGAACTTGTCAACTTTGCACCGATAGTAGAACTGCTTATGTTACCGGTAGGCAGACCAACCGCTGTAGAACCCTGAGAGTTACCGCTGCCGGTAGAGAGTTCGAACTGACCGTTCATTGTCATGTAGTGGTCGCTGTTTCCAAGATATGGAGTGAAAATCAACTGGTGACGTGTAGTAAAGCCAAGGCTCTTACTGTCGTCGGCTGTTGAACTGTTCTTGTTCTGGTTATACCACTCCGATGTATACAAGGCTGCAGGCATGTATCTGCTACCTGTATATGTAGAGGCATTCAGGTTCACCATACCACGGTACTTCAACTGTGTTTCGTTATCCTCAAGTCCAAGCAAACTGTACTCGAAAGTAATCATCGGGTTGATACTGTAGTTCTCGGTGTTATACTGCGCCAACTCACCGACTGCGAGCGGATTCTGACGTCCCTGCATTGTACTCTGCAACTGGTTGGGACTTGGATACTTCAACATCGCATAATATGCATCGGTGTTGTTACCCAATGAATCCTGAGCATAGATACTCATGTTAGGCATCATGAGCAGAGACTGGTAAAGCAAGTCCATGGTATTACGTCTCTGCTTTGTATAAGAGAATGCAAAGTCTGCGATAACCTTGATACGTGCCGATACGTAGTAGTCAAGAGCCAAACGGGAACTGAAACTGCCGAGGTTCTGTCCCCTCACCTGGCCGGTCTCGCTTGAATATGCACCTGAGATACGGAATGTAGCCTTCTCACCACCACCGCTGATATTGAGGTTGTACTCATTTCTGTAACCATGCTTTGAAACGGCATCAACCCAATCGGTATTGTTGTTGAAGTTCTCGTACTCGGGGAAAGTCTGGTCATAGTTGAGCTCTGGGATTTCAACACCCTTCTGGTCCACATTGAAGAGAGCCTGCTTGATGAGCATGGTGTAGTCGTCACCGTTGAGCAGGTTGTAACCGTTCGGTGTCCACTTATCCTTGAACTTATATGAGAAGTTCACACGGGCAGGACCACGCTTACCACGTCTTGTCTTAATCTTGATGACACCGTTGGCACCACGTGCACCCCACACGGCGCACGATGCAGCATCCTTCAACACCTCAATTTCGGCAATATCCTCGGTGTTGATCATAAGAAGCTCTGCGAAGTTCTCGGCGGTGGCATCCTCGCGAATGTTTGCACCTTCATCAACCTCGAAGATGTTGTCATCCACCACAATGAGCGGAGTAGCATCACCCTCAATCATTGAGTTACCACGAAGACGCATCTGTGTACCGGAACCTACGTCACCCGAACTGAACACGACATCAAGACCGGCAATCTGTCCCTGGAGAGCCTCATCGACCGAAGCGAACGAGAGACCATCCATGTCGTCCATGCTGATTTTCTGTGTCGCGTGGGTCATCTCGCGGTCAAGGATGTCAAGACCTCCCGAACGTGAACGTGACTCGGCAACAATGTCGACGGTCTCGAGCATGTTGTCCTCGACCATCTTGATGTTGAAGACTGTGCGGCTGCCAATTTCGACACGTTGTGTCTTGTAACCCACATACGAAATCTCAAGAACGTTGCTTGTGTTCTTTACAACCATTGAGAAGTTACCCTCGAAGTCGGTAACACAAGCCTCGATGATACGATTGCTCGGGTCGCGCTCGGTGACGTTCACCATAATCAGCGGACCTTCGGCATCACTTGTAATCGTACCCGAAATTCTCGCACTCTTTTGTGCAAATACGCTACTGCTTGCAAAGCAGAAAAGCACGAGCAGAAATAAATGCTTTATTTTTATCATAGCTATTATGTTTTTTCTACATCACCAATCAGTTGTTGTCATCCTCCTCCACAGGAGCCTCACCAACATAAATTTCCTCTTTGACAGTAGCGTCATTGTTATACCTTATCATATAGAGCTTACCGTCCTTCTCCTTGGTAGCATACTCATATGAGGTAACAACGCCCTTGTTATTCTTAATCTCCTTAACCCAAAGACCCTCATCGGTAACAAGGACATTCTGGCTCTGGCTTACGATAAGTTTCTCGCGGGTCAAAGAGGCATCGTACTCAGAGTCGCTCTCATCAATGAGTTTCATGAGATAACCGGCCTTGTGAACCTCCTGGACACCCTCAATGTTCGTAATCTTGATGTTGCCTATTGTTGCAACAAGGTAGTGCTTCTCGCCATCAACCTCAACAGCACCTGTACCGTCGACATACATTGCGTCAACTGTGGCACCATTCTTTGCAAAGCGCTTGAAACGTCCGTCGTAACCGAACATTGACTCATTCAAAAGCACACCATCGATAGGCTGCAATACTGTGAATGAAGAAGACGAGTAGTTATTGAGAACTGCTGATGGGCCGGTACCGCCAGATGTGTACACGTTGTCACGGCACATGATATTCCAATCCTTGTTCTCCAGGCCATCTACAATAACTTTTCTTGTGTGGCCCAAATCGTCGGTTACGGTATAGGTGTTACCTTCGGCAGCAACCTCCAGTTCATAGAAACGGTTTGTCTTTTCGTTAATCACCGCCGATGTATAGTTCCTGTTGAGGATTGTGTTATCGACATAAACCGAGTTATCCTGGAAGTGGTACTTCGCGAAGTTTATGATAGAACGCAACATTGAGGCCGCCTTCTTGGTGCTTCCGGCTCTAGCCACAGAGTCTACCTGCTGCCATGTAGGCAGACCAAGTTCATAGACCTCCTTGATAGCGTCGTTGGAAGGTGCATATACCGTATAGTGGTAAATGTTGAAGAACGGTATGGTGTTCTTTGTATACGCTTTGGTATCACTTGTATTTGTATAGAATATTGAGTAACGCATTGCAGAATCGGCCAGAGCGGTAGCGTTCTTTATCTCAAATACCTTCTTCAACAGTCCTGTAGTGTCATTTGAAGCGTAATTCTCGCCGGGATAGCACAAGTTGAAGAACTCATAGAACTTCTCATACTCAGAGTTAGCCTGTGACTTGAGGTTTTCATATACCGACCTTGTAGGAGGTGTAGGGATAGCTGAATGGAGCTGACCGGGGACTGCCTCCTGACCGGGCAGTGTACTGTATGTTATACCGTTGGTCTGGATATTCTTACCCGAAACAACAACGCTTGTACCCTTCTCAAGCTGCTCACCACCATAGAGTCTTGGAGCCTCGGGGTCGCTTACATCAACCTTGATGGTACCATAGCCCTTTGTCATATAGTACTTGTTGCCCGAGAAGATACCCTGCTCGTCATCGTGTACTATAATAAGGTATTCCATGAGGTCAGTCAGACGGTTTGCAGCAAAAGTGGTTATACCGCCGAACTGTGTTCTGTCTACACCATACTCCTGCTCGGTCAAAGTATCAAGAATCTCCAATGTCTGTGGATTGAACTTGTATACATCGGCCCAGAATTTCAAAGCACCGTTTGCCTTTGGTTTCTTGGTGTCATAGTGGAATGAGAATATTTTAGGAGCATCCGATGTGAATGTGAGCGGGTCATAATATACGAAGTGCTCATCATCGGGAACAATGAATGTATAGTTGGCATCCATCGCAAGCAGATAGTAGTCATAGCGCAACTGACTGATGATGGTACGCATGATGTCCATATTCTCAAACACAAGCGTTGGAGCGGAAACCGCCTGATATGCACCGGGACCGAACACGTGATTCAATATATAAATAACACCGTTGTTTGCAATAACGCATTCGTCCACATGCTGGGCTTCAATATTCATCAACTCATTGGCATCGTCCACAATCTTGTCGAACTTGCTCAACACCGACTTTGAGAAAGAGATCTTCATCAGGTTGTTGATGAAGGGGGCAATATTCTTCTGAGGAACGCTGTCAAGTGCCGACATCAGGCTCTCGTAATCGGTCACCTCAACATCGGGAGCATAACGGTCCAGAAGGAATCGTCCGGCACCGTCTTCCTTTGCAAAATACTCATAGAGTACCTCGTCGTTGGGCACAAACATCGCACCCATATCCTCGGCCAAAGATGAGTTTGCATTCAGGTCATTCTTGCCCGGGTCAAAGTTAAGTCTCTCCTCCACTGTAGGATTGCCATTCACAGCGGTCAACATCGGGTTCTCGGTATAGCTGTCCGAGAAGTAACGCAATCTAAAGATACTGTCGTTTGTCTTGTAGAGTGCATTGAACTCCTTTGTCAAGACCTCATCATACACAGGCACGCAGAAACGGTCGAGCAGGTGACTGAAGATTCTTGTGTCGGGGTGACGGCGAAGCTCTCCTGCCATGTTTGATGGCGGAAGAAGCAACTCGTCCAGACGATAGATATAACCGTTCTTGCATGTAATGGTCAATGTGTCATCGGAGTAAGAACCGGTATTCACATCGTTTGAAACGATTTTGTTGCCATAGATAAAGGCATCACCATCTACATATGTCTTTGTTACCTCGCCCTTCTTGTTGAAAAGGAACTCGATATCCGAAGCCTTGATGTTGCTCTTTCTCAGATAGTCACCGAGGATGTGCACCATCATGGCTCTTGAACCGTCCATGGCAAGGCGCATGTTCTCACTTCTCTCTGTACCGCGCAACATGTCCCAATACTTGTTGTATGTAGGCCAGTTTGCATGATACTCCATTGAAGCACCGTTGACCATGGGGATGGTATCGACAACCTTTGACGAAGTCCAACGACGCAGACAGGTACCCTCCTGGTTTGTCTGCACACCGGTGCTTGAAAGCATATCAAGCAACATGGCGTTGTCAAGCATAGAGTTGTAAAGGATTGTCTTCATCTGAGCCTTTGTCATTTCGCCGACGCTCTTCACGCCCCAGATGTTGTTACCGCCGTTGAAGAAGCGCTCGAAAGCCGCGTCATCGGCTACAAACAGAGTTTTGCTACCTGTGTGCGCAAGAGTTGTTGTCTCGCCCAAACTGTCGATAATCGCTACGAAGTTGGTATAACTGTGGTTCTTGGTTCCCTCTTTGAGGAAATCGTAAACACTTGATCCCAACCACTCAGGGTCACCCGGGTCATCGTAAGGATAAACATCAAACCAATCCTGACATGACTGCAGTGAACCACCGACAAAAAGCATAAACATCGCAACAAGCGACGATATGCCGAATTTAGTCAAACGGTGTTTAAACATAACTACAAATTTATTAATTATTATTTTTTGATTTTTTTAAACATTTCGCACCAGGGCGCAATTATCCCATAGTTAACGTGCAAAAATAAGAATTTTAAATAGATTTTCGCACAAATACCTCTTTTTTTTCGGGTACAAAACGGTTTTTTCACACTTAATAAAAAAGTTTCTCCCATTCCAATGCAAAAGATGCAAAAAAATGGGAGAAAAGCCTTTTGGATATTTTTAACTAATGTTTGTTAAAATACTATCTAAAACTGGACGAATATTTAACATTTACAGCAGCACCTTTGACTACTTCAAGAAACTCATGCGGAGCAATTGACACCGGCTCTATCATGAACTCGGGAACATTGTAGGAGCGGTCGAAAAGGTCGTAATACTCACTCTCGGCCTGGGGCAGGAGAAATGCCTTGTCACTTGTTCCGTCATCGTTCATGTGGGCTATGTACAGACGGCTGTAGTTGGTATCGTCGCGGCGGCTGGCAAAAAGAATCCATTTGCCGGTGCTGCTCCATGCATGGTAACTCTCGGGAAAAGCAGAGTTCGCCTTCACGAGAGGACGGCACTCACCCGTGGCAAGTTCAATCACATACAGATCGGCATCCCTGTGCCAAATGTGGAAGCAGCCATACTCGGCCAACGCAAAAAGGAGATAGCGCCCGCAAGGTGATACACGCGGGAATGTAGCACTCTTTCCTATTGCTGTCGCCGCAAATACAGTATCCACAGCACCGAACTCACCCGTTGCCGGATTCCATGGACGGCGCAGAATATCATACTTGATATCGTCATAATTGCGAATCATATTCTCGACATGCGGCATATCGGTGCGCTTGGGAAAGTATGCCGAGCAGTAGTAGAGCATCTCGCCGTCGGGCGACCATGCCGGGAACACCTCAAGACAATCGGGGTCTTTGGCAACATGGCTCACCACCTCCCTCACCGGGTCATATATTATCACATCGCTCTCCTGGTCCTGCACCTCAACCTTGTTTGGGTTCTTGGTGTGGAACACCTGTCCTGTATTGTTCACGGAATAGGCCACCACATCATATTTGGGATTGAAGAACGGGTATACACCGGCCGAAATTGTGGAGTCGGTCTTCAGGTTCACCTTCTTCACTTCGCCATCATGCACGAATATAGTTCCTCCAAGGTGCTGACGCACATGAAACTGCATATTGTCGGTCTTGTAGTTCTTGTAGGCATGACAGTTTATACATTGTCCGTCGGGCTCCGAAGAGACAAGTTTGTTGTTGTAAATAACAGTCTCGTCGAAGTTTGTAAGGTCGCGCTGCGAAATGGTCAGTTTCTCATAGGCCACATACGAGGGAGGTATCAACCTGTAGGATATATATCTGTCGATAGCATCGGCCGAGACACCTATCGAGAAGGGCTCATACCTTTTCCATTTACCGTCGGTGGCAACATATACCTCCACACTCAGCACCCCACCCTTTGCACTCTCCAGCAGCGAATGCCACGCACCGATAGCCGGTGCAACCTCGCGGCCGCCAAGGACAAGCTCTCTGTCACCAGCCTTGAAGCGTGTAACGTAGTCATCGGCTTCCTCCACCACACGGAACACAAGAGGCGCTATATTACAAGGTATAACCACATCGGTATAATCGGGGTATATCACCGGCTTTGCAGCAACAGCGTCAAATTCAGCCGAGACTGCCGGAGCTTTGGGAGTGCATGCCGCGCAGACAACCAGCACGGCAAAAAGCAGATATTTCGTTATTCTTTTCATAGCAATCACCTTTGTATCAATTGGTTTTTATATTACGCACAAAGAAGTAGAAGTAGAAATATGAGTCACCGAAATCCTCCTTGAAATAGGGTGCCATCTCCTCTTCGCTCTTACCTTTATGCTTTGAGACAAGCTGCATAAACCTTGTCATTCTGGTATTTGTCCCCACCGATATAAAGTTGTCAAGGAAAGCCTTGGGAACCTGGACCGTGCGTCCCTTATCCACATTCAGGAACAGCACGACAGCCTCCTGATAGTGCCTTGGCAGAGAACTCGCCTTCAACTCGTTGACATAATAATTAAGGAAAAACCAGAATGTCTTTGCATCCTTGCGTGTGAGAGCCGAAGCCAATGCAGCCTCTACATATACACGCGACATCTTACCGGTAGCATTTGTCAGGTTCTTTGTAAGATAAGCCTCGACATACGACTCGTCTACATCCAGGAAATCATCATAGCAGGTCATGTTCAGAGGCATTGTAAACTCCCTGTTACGCACAATGGTCTCGGGTGCATTCACATACTCCTCCATCTCACGTGCCCACTCGGCATAGAACCATGTCCGCTTGAGAATATCTATATATCTTTGGGCAAGCCTGTACTCACCTGACAGCAGCATTGAGCGCACGGCGTGTTTCAGGTACTCTATTCTCCAGCCATACTCCACGGCATCCTCCACGCACCAGCGGTAGCAGAAATTGAACTTGCCATACTGGTAATATGCCATTTTTCCGCCTGTCTGTGCCAGACGCACGGGCACCGATGCCTCGATGTCGGCACTACCCTCGGGATAAGCGAACATCTCTGCACCCGATTTTCCCAGTTTCAGGAGTGCTATATTCTTGTTCATGACAATCTGACGGGTAGGCGTCACTGCATCACCGGCCAATGATGCAACCTCGTTCCAATCCTCGTTCCACATTGCCATGTTCTGTTTGTTCTCTATGCGGAAGTTCTCGTTGCCGTACCAGAACAGGCGACTCAAGCCCACAAGCAGCAACACTGCAAGCAGCCACAGTAGTCCCTGCCACATGCTCTCCTTGCACCATCGGCACTCCTGCGGGACAAGCGTGACGGTAGCAAGCAGAACAAACGACAGCAGCAACAGATAGAACGGAATCCAAAGAGCCTCAACGTTATACCACATTGAGCGCTCCTGAACCTCGAGCGAAATGGGCAATGGTTCAAAGCCCACCTCCTCTATGCGCAATGCCGATGTATGCGAGTCATTGAACACCGCCGCCGTAGAGCCGGCAAGTCCCCCACCTGCAAGTCCGGGAACATAGAGCAGTTCATAACCGCCATTGGACTGCACCTCACCGTCAAAGACAACCAGGTTCACAAGGCCGAACAGTTCGGAATCGTCGGCCACACGCACGGCATCATCCTTTTTCAGCTTAACCACAGCACAGCGCGCATTTCCGCCATCGGGTGATGCCGAGAGAGCCATAGTATATCTGACAGTGCTATCCGACTGTTCCTTGTTCCATACAAGATATTTGCCGCCCGGTGTCCTGAACATTATAACATCCTTTGTTTTTCCATCCGGGACACACTCGAAATATCCCGTCGGTGGCACAGCCGCACCACTCTCCTTTTCAACGAAAGCGACATCCCCAGCCGTTTCATTGATGTAGTATTCACGGCCATCCTTGCCCACGAATGTAAGCGTATATTTCCGGCCGCCCACAGGACGGTTTATGTCTCCACTTGCAAAGAGTTCATCCTTTGCCGTCTTTATTGCCTTTTGCGAGAAACTGCCGTCAATATTTATCCTGAACTTTGTCAGCGCCTTGGCCACCGGGTAGCCTACACGGCCATTGACATCGGCAACAATAGAGAGCACCCCCTTCTTGAACTCATTGTCGGGCACGTGCTCGTTCTTCCACTGCGACGAGGGCAACGCTACGGTATACACCTCCTCGACAGGAACGGTTGTGTAACGCTCAAAATAGAACGGAGGCACAAGATAGGCCGCCAAAGCAGCCACAGCAAGTGTCAACGTTGAGACAGCCACCTTTGCGGTTCCTTGCCTATCGCCTATTGCACGGCAAAGGGCATGTATTCCCATCACAACACCCGACACTATTGCATAGACACCGATACAAGGATAGGCCAACGCCACCCAAGCGGCAACAAGGAGTGGTTTAAGGCAAAAATGCGACACCTTCACCAGCCAAGCGGCAAGGAGAGAGAAGAGCACGCCAAGCAATGCCACGTAGTAGTAACCGGGAATCTTTACATAGAAAATCCAATATCCGAGTTCCGTATTGGTTGCAAGAAGAGCAATCACCGGCAACATTGCCAGCAGTCGACGCCTTGAAGATATATCGAACACCCTGTATGTAAGCCAATAGACAACGGCCAGCAACGCGACATAAACTGTTGCACCCAACAGCGGGATATAGAAGAGTTGTACAAACCAGCTTGCCACATAATAAAGAATGCCGGCAGGCATTGCCATCATCTCTTCAAAGAAAAGATTGTCGTACAGAAAGACCGAGAGCTCGTTAACACGGAACAGAAGCGCCTGCTCACCGAATGCGAGCAAAGCCCACACCGCTACAAAAAAGAGCACGGCAAAGAGATTGCCACGCAGAAGCGAAGGCAAACCCTTTAGAATGGCACCCATTTTGCCGGTTGTTGCCGAATCACCGGCCTCCCCCATCTGTTTCTTGTCTGCATGCGCATGTTCATGCACTGTTTTACCCATATCGATACAAGTTTTTCACACCACAATTAATTAAATAGTCCACGGGCTGCCCTGTCGAGCAGACAGTGGTCGAGCAGCACCAATGCAGCCATAGCCTCCACCACAGGCACGGCACGCGGTACGACACACGGGTCGTGACGGCCACGCGCAAGCAACACGGTATCCTCGCCGCCCTTTGTAACGGTAGGCTGCTCCATGAGCAATGTAGCCACAGGCTTGAATGCCACACGGAAATAGATATCGTTGCCGTTCGAAATTCCTCCCTGTATGCCACCGCTGTTGTTGGTACGGGTTGCAATGTTGCCGTCGTTGTTGTAGAAAATATCGTTCTGCTGCGAGCCGCGACCTGTTGCTGCAGCAAACCCATTGCCATAATCGAAGCCCTTGGCAGCGTTTATCGACATCATTGCCGATGCCAACGATGCCGACAGTTTGCCATACAACGGCTCGCCCAGACCCACCGGAGCACCCTTGACCACACAGGTTACAACACCGCCAACGGTATCGCCCGCACGTTTCACCTCCATTATAAGATGCTCCATTTCGGCTGCAACCTCAGCATCGGGACAACGCACAGCGTTGCTCTCGGCAAGCGACAGGTCATATGCCGTGTACTCCTCGCCCAGCACAATCCCGCCAACCTGCGAGGTGTAGGCTGTAATATTTATACCCAGCTGCCTGAGTGCCAGTTTCGCCAAAGCACCGGCACAGACGCGGACAGCTGTTTCGCGTGCCGACGAGCGCCCGCCGCCACGATGGTCGCGCACACCATATTTGCAGTCATACACATAATCGGCATGCGAAGGGCGGAAAGCCTCGCGCAGATTCTCGTAATCGGCACTGCGGTTATTGTTGTTCATGATAGTAAAGGCTATGGGCGCACCTGTCGAGCGCCCCTCGAAGATGCCCGAGAGGAACTGCACCTCATCGGCCTCGTTGCGCGATGTCGTAATCGCACTCTGCCCGGGACGGCGGCGTTTCATCTCGCCACGGATGAACTCCTCGTCGATGAGCACACCGGCAGGGTAGCCGTCGAGTACACCGCCGACGGCCACACCGTGCGACTCTCCGAAAGTGGTAAGACGCAGAATATTGCCAATACTATTCATCTTGCTTTTTCTTTAGTGACAGCATCCACTCTCGCAACCGCCGTCGCCACAGCTGCCACCATTGCAACCACTGCAACCGCCACCGCAGCTGCAAGAAGCCTTCAACGAGTCATAGAATTTCTTCAGTTCCGCCTCCTTTGCAGGACGGGCCTCAACCACATTGCCAATGAACTGCAAGTCGCAGCCAGCAAGCGGATGGTTGAAATCCATGACCACCTTCAACGGAGTAACCTCCTTCACTGTTCCAAGGATCGGAGAGCCGTCGGCACGCATCATCTCAACCACATTACCTTCGTAGATGTGAGCCGAGTCGAACTTGCCGTCTATGGTGAACACCTCGCGGTCAAAATCCTGAACATGGTCGGGGTCATACTCGCCGTATGCATCGGCATAGGGGATTGTAAAGTCAAACTCGTCGCCCTTCTTCAAATCCTTGAGGTTCTCCTCAAAAGCATCGAGTGTGTAGCCAACGCCTGTCAGGAAGGCAAAAGGCTGTTCGCGGGTTGTCTTTTCAACCTCCTCACACTCACCGTTGCGGTGTGACAAAAGGGTATATGCCACACGCAGATATCTGTTCTCGTTTCCCATAATATTGATTGTTTTTAATGATTTGCCTTTTCCTAATCTTTTATACAATTAGCAAAGATATACAAATTGTAGCCAAAAAGAGAATTGCAGGCCGAAAAAAAACAAAAAACGCATATTATGGAATTAATTCCAACATTCTCTACATAAAAAACATATGGATTTTGATTCATTTTGTTATCTTCGCAATTATATAGCAAACTCTACCATGAAAACACGTAAAACAATATGGTTTCTGCTCATTATGGCAGTCGCAATGATTTCGGGTTGCAGCAACAAGGTAACCACAACTACAGACAGAGAGATTATCACCAAGGAGGGTGTGGAACTGATAAAGGATGGCAAGCCCTATCACTACATAGGCACAAACATGTGGTATGCCTCGGTGCTTGGCTCGGAGGGCGAAGGAGGTAACAGGGAGCGCCTGTGCCGCGAGCTCGACCACCTGAAGAGCATAGGTGTCACCAACCTTAGAATCCTCACAGGCCCCGATGCAGGCAGCGCACTTGCCAATCCTGCCAAGCCCTACCTGCAGACAGCACCCGGAGTGCTCAACGACACCATTCTGCAGGGACTGGACTTTGTAATTGCGGAGCTTGACAAGCGTGGCATGGATGCCGTCATTTACCTGAACAACGCATGGGACTGGAGCGGCGGCTACGGCTTCTACCTGAAGGAGTGCGGCTATGGCGACTCGCCCGACACCAATGTCCCCGGCGGCTACAGCGAGTATGTCGACTACTGCGCCAACTTCTCGCGCGAGCCAAAGGCCATTGAAATGTACTACAGCTACATAAAGGCAATAGTTTCACGCACAAACGGCATCACCGGCCGCAGCTACAAGGACGAGCCCGCCATCATGGCATGGCAGCTATGCAACGAGCCACGCCCCTTTGCCAAGGAGAACAAGGAGGCCTTTGCCAAATGGATTTCGGAGGCAGCTGCCCTTATAAAGAGCATTGACCCCAACCACCTTGTATCGACCGGCAGCGAGGGCTACATCGGTTGCGAGGTCGACATGGAGCTGTGCGAGCAGATACATGCCGATGAGAATATCGACTACCTGACAATTCACATATGGCCGGTGAACTGGGGCTGGGCACCACGCTCCAACCCCGACAGCGGCATTGAGAACGCCTGCATCGAGAGCGGCAACTACATTGCCGAGCACATTGAGCTTGCCAAAAAGTTGAACAAGCCACTTGTAATTGAGGAGTTCGGCTATTCGCGCAAGGACAACATTTCGGGCACAGAGCCCACGACAGAAAGCCGCGACATCTTCTACAGTTTCATCTTTGAACAGGTAAAGAACAGTGTGGAGCAGAACTTGCCCATTGCAGGCTGCAACTTCTGGGGTTGGGGTGGAAACGGCCGTCCGCGCAACCTTGTGTGGAGAGCCGGCGACGACTACCTTAGCGACCCTCCGCACGAGCCACAGGGCTGGTACTCGGTCTTCGACTGCGACACGACAACGATAGACATCATCAAGAAATACTCAAAAGCAATAACAGAAAAATAAAACTTATAACTATGTACAAGAAAGACAACCGCATTGTTGCCACACTGGACGCAGGTGGCACAAACTTCGTTTTCGGCGCCATGAAGGCCGGAGAATTCATCATTGACCCCGTATCGGTTCCGGCACAGTCACACGACCTCGACCTCTGCCTGCAGAACATGGTAAACGGTTTCAGGCAGGTGTTCGACAAGCTGGAGGAGAAGCCTGTTGCCATCAGTTTCGCATTCCCCGGCCCGGCCGACTACCCCAACGGCATCATCGGCGGCTACCTGCCCAACTTCCCATCGTTCCGCGACGGTGTTGCGCTTGGTGCGTTCCTTGAGAGCAAGTTCGGTGTGCCCGTGTTCATCAACAACGACGGCGACCTCTTCGCATACGGCGAGGCTCTCTGCGGCATGCTGCCCGAAATCAACAGCCGTCTCAAGGAGCTTGGCTCAACAAAGCAGTACAAAAACCTTATAGGCTACACACTTGGTACAGGATTCGGCATTGGCGTTGTTATTGACAACAACCTTAACCGTGGCGACAACTCGTGCGTGGAGACATTCTGCCTGCGCCACAGGGACATGCCCGACGTGATTGTTGAGGACGGTGTTGCAATACGTGCCGTTTGCCGAGTATATGGCGAGCAGAGCGGTAACCCCGACCATGGACTCACGCCAAAGGATATATGCGAGATTGCCGACGGCACACGCGAGGGCGACCAGGCTGCCGCAAAGGAGGCTTTCGCATCGCTTGGACGCGTTGCCGGTGCAGCCATCTCAACAGCGGTGACAATAATCGACGGTCTTGTTGTCATTGGCGGTGGCGTATCGGCTGCAAGCCGTTGGATTATGCCCGCCCTGCTTGAGGAGATGCGCTCGAAGCTGCGCACCCTTGGCGGCGACGAGGTGAACCTTGTACAGATGAAGGTCTATGACCTTGAAAATGCCGATGAGTTCGCACTCTTTGCAAAGGGCGAGACCAAGAAGGTAAAGGTTTATGGCGAGGATAGATACGTGGACTACGACTGCCAGAAACGAGTGGGTATTGCAATTTCAAAGCTCGGTGCAAGCAAGGCCGTATCGGTTGGCGCTTACGCTTTTGCACTCAGCGAACTTGACAAGAAACAGGCATAAGCATTATGATAAAGAGAATATTTTCACTGCTGATGCTGCTTGCCCCGCTTGCAGCAGCGGCGCAGAAACCGGCCGACTTGGTGAACCCGTTCATCGGAACAACCAATTTCGGTACCACCAACCCGGGTGCGGTGACACCAAACGGCATGATGTCGGTTGTACCGTTCAACGTAATGGGCTCGGACCTCAATGTCTTCGACAAGGACCAGCGCTGGTGGTCGGCACCTTATGAGTACAACAACAAGTTCTTCACAGGCTATGCCCACGTTGCACTGAGCGGTGTGGGATGCCCCGAAGCTTCGTCGCTGCTGGTGATGCCTACAAACGGAGAACTCGACGTCAACTATTTCAGCTACGGCTCGGAGTACACAAACGAAAAGGCCTCGCCCGGATACTACAGCAACGAACTCACAAAATATGGTATAAAGACCGAGGTTACAGCTACAACACGTTCATCGTGCGAACGCTATACCTTCCCTGCCGGCAAGGGCAACATCATTCTTAACCTGGGACAAGGTCTTTCCAACGAGTGCGGTGCAATGGTTCGCCGCGTGAGCAGCACCGAGGTCGAGGGATTCAAGCTCCTCGGCACATTCTGCTACACCACGCAGGCCGTGTTCCCCGTATATTTTGTGATGCGCGTGTCAAAGGCACCCACAAGCGAAGGTGCATGGAAGTTCCAGCCTGCGCTCACAGGCGTTGAAGCCGAGTGGACCCCCGATGACGGTACATACAAGCTCTACGAGAACTACTACCGCGAAGTTGCCGGCGACAACATCGGTTACCGTTTCTGCTACGACGACCTAGCCGAGGGCGAACAGATTACCGTGCAGATGGGTGTATCCTTTGTTTCTATTGAGAACGCAAGGGAGAACCTCAATGCCGAGCAGAAAGGCAAGAATTTTGATGCAATACATGCACAGGCTGTTGAGCAGTGGAACAATGACCTTGGACGCATAAGCATCGAGGGCGGTACAAAGGAGCAGCAGACAATCTTCTACACTGCGCTCTACCATGCACTCATCCACCCCAGCATCATCAGCGATGTCAACGGCGAGTACCCAAAGATGGAGAACGGCGAGACAGGCAAGAGCGACTACACACGCTACACCATATTCTCGCTATGGGATACATACCGCAACCTTCACCAGCTGCTCACACTCGTCTACCCCGAGCGCCAGATGGACATGCTGCGCACTATGGTGGGAATGTACGAGGATTGGGGTTGGTTGCCACGTTGGGAGCTCTTCGGCCGCGAGACATTCACCATGGAGGGTGACCCCGCAGCCATTGTCATTGCCGACAGTTGGATAAAGGGCTTGCGCGACTTTGACATTGAGACAGCCTACGAGGCTATGCTCAAGTCGGCAACTACCGAGGGTGCCAATAACCCCATACGCCGCGACATCGACCCATATATAAAGGATGGCTTCATCCCACTTTGGTACTTCTCGAGCGACCTCTCGGGCGACAATTCCGTGTCACACGCTCTGGAGTACTGCTCGGCCGACTATGCCATTGCACAACTTGCCGACTCGCTTGGCGACAAGGCACGTGCAAAGGAGTTCACAAAGCGTTCACAGAGCTACCGCCGCTACTTCTGCAAGGAGCATGGCACACTGCGTCCGCTCACCAAAGAGGGCGAGTTCCTTGGCGACTTTGACCCTGCCACCGGAAAGAACTTCGAGAACGTGCCCGGTTTCCACGAAGCATCGGCTTGGTGCTACACATTCGCCGTTCCGCATGACCTTGCGGGACTCACAAAACTCATGGGCGGTAAAAAGAACTTTGTCAAGAGCCTGCAGGGTGTGTTCGACAACGGACACTACGACCCCGCAAACGAGCCCGACATCGTATACCCCTACCTCTTCAGCCGTATAAAGGGCGAGGAGTGGCGCACACAGAAAGAGGTGAAGAACATCCTCGACAACCACTACAAGAACGCCCCCGACGGCATCCCCGGCAACGATGACACCGGTACAATGTCGGCATGGGCTGTGTTCTCGATGATGGGTATCTACCCCGACTGCCCGGGCGAACCTACCTACACAATAACCACACCGGTGTTCGACAAGGTAGAGATAAACACCCCTGAAGAAAATATTACAATTGAGTGCGACCGCCCCACTGCCGATTGCCACTACATCGCCGGCATTGAGATAGACGGCAAGCCAAGCGGCTACCGCATAACGCACAAGCAGTTGACAGACAATGCAAACATAAAGTTAACACTAAAGAAAGAGGCAAAATGAAAATAATAAAGAACAGCATAATGGCACTTGCGCTGCTGTTGGCAGCCTGTGCACAGCAGCCTGTGCAAGAGCAGGAGAGATTGACAGACTATGTTAACCCGCTCATAGGCAGCGGCGGACACGGACACGTGTTCGTGGGCGCAAGCGTGCCCTTCGGTATGGTACAGCTGGGTCCCACCAGCATCAACGAGACATGGGACTGGTGCTCAGGCTACCACCAGGACGAGGCATCAGTGATAGGTTTCTCGCACACTCACCTTAGCGGAACAGGAATAGGTGACCTTTTTGATGTCACCGTAATGCCGGTTACAGGCGAGGTGACATACGAGCGCGGTGTAATTGACATTCCCGGCAGCGGCCTGTGGTCACTTGCCGAGCGCACAAAGGAGGTCGTAAAGCCCGGTTACTACAGTGTACCGCTCATGCGCTACGGCATAAAGGCCGAAATGACAGCCACAGCACGCGTGGGATTGCACCGCTACACCTTCCCCGAGAGCAGCGAGGCTGCCATAGTCTTTGACCTTGAGAACGGAGGCTGCTGGGACGAGAGTACCGAGACATTCATGCAGGCCGAGGGCAACAACCGCATTGTAGGTTACCGTTACTCAAAGGGATGGGCAAAGAACCAGCGCATATACTTTGCGGCAGAGTTCGCAAAGCCTTTCGACAGTTTTGAACTGAAAGGATATAAGGATATGTACGGCCGTGCATCGTTCAGCACAACAGCCGGCGAGGAGGTCATGCTCAAGGTGGCAATCTCACCCGTAAGCATAGACGGCGCAAAGCTCGCCCTTGAGAGCGAGCTCCCCGGTTGGGACTTTGAGGCTGTGCAGACAGCTGCTGTCAATGCATGGGAGAGTGAACTTGCACGCATAAAGGTTGAAATGAAAGACCCGGAGCAGAAAAAGATTTTCTACACAGCAATGTACCATGCGATGATTGCGCCAATGCTCTTCAGCGACGTGAACGGCAACTACCGTGGTGCCGACGACCAGGTCTACAACAGCGACAAGCCACGCTATACATGCTTCTCGCTTTGGGATACATACCGCGCAAAGCAGCCGCTCATGACAATCATACACCCCGAAAAGGCCGGTGATTTCGTTGCCACAATGGTTGATATCTGCGACAAGCAGGGCGACCTTCCCGTATGGCACCTATGGGGCAATGAGACCGACTGCATGGTTGGTGACCCGGGTATTCCCGTTGTTGCCGATGCTATTGTAAAGGGCATCGAAGGCTTTGACCGAGAAGCGGCATTTGAAGCAATAAAGAAGACAGCAGCCGTTGAGGAGCGCGGCAAGGAGCACCGCCACAAGCACGGCTACATCCCATGCGACATCTTCAGCGAGGCTGTAGCCTTTGACATGGAGTATGCCATTGCCGACGCTGCAGCAGCCAATGCGGCAAAAGCACTTGGCAAGCAGGCCGACTATGAGCACTTCACAAAGGCAAGCCACAGCTACCGCACATTCTTTGACAAGGAGACAGGCTTCATCCGCGGTGTCGATGTCAACGGCAAGTTCCGCACACCGTTCAACCCATACTTTGCGGCTCACCGCGCCAACGACTATTGCGAGGGCAACGCTTGGCAGTATACATGGCTTGTACCCCATGACATTGAGAACTACGCACAGATGTTCGGAAGCAAGGAGGCTTGCATTGCACGCCTCGACTCACTGTTCCTTGCGCCATCGGCTGTTGACGGCGATGCATCGCCCGACATTTCGGGCATGATTGGCCAGTTTGCCCACGGAAACGAGCCAAGCCACCACATCCTTTACCTTTATACAATGCTTGGCGAGCCACAGAAGACAGCAGAGCGCGTGCGTGAGGTGATGACAACACAGTACCGCAACAACTTCGACGGCCTCTCGGGCAACGAGGATATGGGACAGATGTCGGCTTGGTACCTGATGTCGGCACTCGGATTCTACCAGGTTGAGCCCGCCGGTGCACGCTACTGGTTCGGTTCACCAACCGTTGACCGTGCCGAGCTCACCGTCAAGGGCGGCAAGTTTGTCATTGAGGCAACGGGCAACAGCGCCACAAACATCTACATAAAGAGCATAACACTCAACGGCAAGCCCCACAACCTGCCATACATTGAGCACAGCGACATTGCCGCAGGCGGCACGCTCACAATAGAGATGAGCGACACACCCACGAAGTGGTGGTAATGACAAATAATTATCGAAGGTGACCTGACAGGTCACCTTCGATAATTTATATAAGTACTGTTCATTTCTTAGAGTTTGTTCTTTTCACTCAGGGTCAATCTCCTCTATTTCGTCCATCAGGTCAATCAAAGGCCTACCGTCAATTTTAAAATTTTCAATCAAGTCCATGGCATCTGTATAAATCTCGTACTCTTCTGTGAAATAGTCATCGCACACAGCCACATGATCAGGTTCTGTCAACAAATAATAATCCTTTCCCTTATACTTAAAACTCACATCATAGTTCTGAACTCCAAAATCATAGAAAAGGACTCCTTCGGCCTTATTCTTGTACCCATCAAATAAAATTCCGTATTTTTCTTTGTTGGGTTGATATTTACAATTATAAGGATAACCATTATCGTCATATCCAATGTAGGATTTAACAACCTTTTTAGTAATTTTTATTGACTCGTTGTTGTCTATTATATTCATTAGGAGTTTACCATCTATCTTAAAATTTTCTAAAAATCCCATTTCATCATGATATTCTTCTTCATTATATACCACTTTAGAGTCAGACAAAAATGCATTCCAAGAAACCTTTATAGAATCCTCCTCTTTATTAACGCTATAAAACGTATCATTATAAAAGATGTAGAAATCTGACGACAATACTGCAAAATCGTGAAACAGGACCTTTTCTGCCTCACTCCTATAACCACAGAATTCCTCACCGTACTTCTCCCTATCAGGGGGATATTTACCATTTATTGGATTACCGTTTACATCGTTTATTATATAAGACCTGTTCATTTTGTTTTTATTTGAGTTCTACTATATAGATAATATTGAACTCATTTTATCACGTAAAAAGCAAAACTTTCCAAATAACAAAAAACAGATATTCCCATGGCAACCAAAAGCCTCGTCAATGTGTTTATTCTTTTGCTAAAGGTGAACATATATGGTTAGGTTTTCTTTTCTACTCCTTTTTACAATTGCTCTCGCGGACAGCGCAGTGGCGCAACAAAACGACAGGCAAGCAGACTACACCGCGCAAAGCGGGACATTCATTGAAAAGCCGTTACCCGACAAGTGGAACGATGGCGAGTACTTCAACCAGACACTGCCCGTGGACGACGAGTGGTGGCGCAACTTCAACGACCCGGTACTTGACTCATTGATTGCCGTTGCCGGCAGCAACAACTACTCTGCGCTTGCAGCAATGGAGAATATAAGAAAGGCACGCGCAGCATGGCGCAGCGCACAAAGCAACCTTATGCCACAATTCGACCTTGGCATCGGTTGGCAACGTGCAAAGACAAGCGGCAACATTGCATCCACAATGTACCGGGAGGCATGGGAAGGGCAGTTCAGTACAGCGGTGTCAATGCAATGGCAGGCCGATGTATTCGGCGCCATATACATGCGTTCCAAAGCGCAGAAAGAACTTTTCATGGCAACCGAGGAGGAGTACAACGCAGTGATGGTATCGCTCATTGCCAACGTGGCGACAACCTATTTCTCACTGCGCCAGTCGCTTGCACAGATGCAGGTGCTACGGTGGAATGCCGAGTCGCAACACGAGGTGCTCAACATAGCCATTGCACGTTACGACAGCGGCCTCGCCTCAAAGCTCGACGTGTCACAGGCACGCAGTGTCTACCAGAGCACCCTTGCACAGATACCCTCAATGCAGGCCACCATTGACGGCTACCGCAATACAATGGCGGTGTTGCTCGGCACGTTCCCGCAGGAACTTGACGGATGGTTGCAGGAGGGGTATGCCCTACCCTCATATGTTGCGCCCATTGGTGTGGGAATTCCGGCCGAGCTGCTGCTCCGCCGCCCCGACCTTCGTGCCGCCGAGCGACAGGTAGAGGCCAATGCGGCACTGCTTGGAGCCACACGGCGCGACTGGTTCCCGCAACTGCTCATCAGCGGTTCCATTGGCTTTGCATCGGGCGAGATGAAGAGCCTTTTCCGTTCACGCAGCCTCACCTGGGAGATAGCCCCCACAATCAAATGGAACATATTCAGCGGGAACGACAGAGTCAATGCCACACGCGAGGCACGCGCAGCGCTCGACGGCAGCATACTCACCTTCAACGGTAAGATGCTCACCGCACTGCAGGAGGTGGAGAGCGCAATGTCGCAGTACGAGAACTCGATAACACAGATTACCGCACTGCGCGAGGCCGTGAACCAGAACAGGGAGACACTCAACCTCTCGCTCGAACTCTACAAGCAGGGGCTCACCCCATTCCAGAATGTGCTCGACGCACAGCGCTCCCTGCTCACTTACCAGAACTACCTTGTACAGGCACTGGGCGGTTCGCTCATATACCTTGTACAGCTCTACGAAGCCCTTGGCGGCGGATGGTAACAGAATAAAAAACAAATTACCCGATATGAAAAGACTCTTTTTTGCCGTGGCACTGCTTTCCATTACGGCATGCCACAAGAAAGCCGCCCCCACAGCAGGCGGCACTGCCCTGCCCATTGAGGTTACCACACCCATTGTAAAGGAGATAACCCTCACACGCGAATACCCCGGCTACCTGAAGGCCGATGCCACAATACCCATAATGGGGCGCGTCAACGGCACCATCATCAAACGCAACTTCGCCGAAGGAAGCCGTGTCAAGAAGGGCGACCTGCTCTATGTAATCGAACCGACACTCTATGACAATGCCGTTGCACAGGCCGAGGCAAGCCTGCAGACCGCCATTGCCCAGCAGGATTATGCCCGCAGCAACTACGAGCGCATGCAGGCTGCCATAAGCAGCAATGCAGTGAGCAAGATTGAGCTGTTGCAGGCCAAGAGCAATGTAGAGAGCAGCAATGCCGCCGTCGACAATGCCAAGGCTGCGCTGAAGAGCGCCCGCTCAAAACAGGGATATTGCTACATAACAGCACCCGCCGACGGCAGCATAAGCCTCACCAAACAGCCCACCGGCGCATACATTGCAGGCGAAATGTCGCCTGTGGAGCTGTGCAGGCTCTACAAGGACGACATAATGTATGCCTTCTTCAACATCCCCGACATACAGTGGTTCCGCAAAGCACTCGCCACAAACGGCAGCATAGACCAAAGCAAAATCACCTTCACGCTTGGCGAGGGAAACATCATTGAGCGCAGCGCCACCATCGACTACCTCTCGCCCAACGTGGACACCGGCACCGGAACACTGCAGATTCGCGCCGCGTTGCCCAACAGCGACGGCCTGCTGAAGAGCGGCAGCTACATAAGCATCATCATGCCCTACGACAGGATAGACAATGCCCTGCTCATAAAAGATGCATCGATTGGCACCGACCAGACAGGCAAGTTCATATACGTTGTCAATGACAGCAACGAGGTCGAATACCGCCGCATTGACACAGGCAGCATCATCGACGACACCCTGCGCCTTGTCACCTCCGGCCTTGAGCCCGGCGAACGCTACGTGACCAAGGCACTGCTCAAAGTACGCAACGGAATGCCCGTCACCCCCATAATGGAGTAATTACACATTTTGTCATCCCAACAGAGCGTAGCGACGAGGGATCTCCTACAATGCAAACAACATTCAAAGAGATTTCTCCTCCTTCCCAGTCGTCGAAATGACAAATCAACTTCACCAAACAACTACAATTATGAAATTCTCCAAATTCTTCATAGAACGCCCCATCTTTGCAACGGTGCTGTCATTGCTGTTGCTGGTAGCCGGCGGAGTATCCATTTTTGTGCTCCCCATAGACCAGTTCCCATCCATCACCCCGCCCACCGTGCAGGTGACAGCCGTTTACCCCGGTGCCAATGCCGAGACAATAGCACAGACTGTGGGAATACCCATCGAGCAACAGGTAAACGGTGTGGACGGCATGCTCTACATGAGCTCCACCTCATCATCATCGGGCACATACAGCCTAACCGTGACCTTTGAAGTGGGCACCGACATAGACATGGCAACCGTGCTGGTACAGAACCGCGTGAACATAGCCATGAACTCATTGCCGAGCGAGGTTACGCAGCAAGGCGTTACGGTGCAGAAGCAGTCGACCAACATCGTGCTCTTCATCACCCTCACGGGCGACGAGAACTACGACCAGCTCTACCTCTCGAACTATGCACAGCTGCAGCTTGTCGACCAGCTCACACGCACCCCCGGCGTGGGTGGTGTCGACATCATGGGTGCCGGCAAATACTCAATGCGTGTGTGGCTCGACCCCGAGGCTATGCGCATACGTGGCATATCGGCAGCCGAGGTGTACCAGGCCATCAGCAAACAGAACCTTGCCGTGTCGGCCGGTTATGTGGGACAGACGCTCGACTCCACCGCCGACAATGCCTTCCAATACACGCTTAACGTACAGGGGCGCCTTAGCGATGCCAAGGAGTTTGCCGACATTGTAATACGCAACAACGGCACCGACATGCTGCGCCTTGGCGACATTGCCCGCATTGAAATTGGCAGCGAGACCTATTCGTCATCGTCGAAACTGCGCGGCAAGCCAACCGCAGCCCTTGCCGTCTACCAGTCACCGGGTTCAAGCTCACTTGCAGTCTCAAAGGCCGTAAGGGAGCGAATGGAGATGCTTGCAGAAGCCTTCCCGCCCGAGGTCCAGTACCAGATAGCGCTCGACACCACCGAGGTCGTGAGCAGCTCCATCAAGGAGGTACTCTTTACCATCATTGAGACAACCATACTTGTAATCCTTGTCATCTTCCTCTTTTTGCAGAACTGGCGCGCAACGCTCATCCCCTGTCTCACCATCCCGGTGTCACTCATAGGCACATTTGCCGTGATGCTGCTTTTCGGGTTCACCATAAATACCCTGACACTGTTCGGTATAATACTTGCCATAGCCATAGTGGTCGACGATGCGATAGTTGTGGTGGAGAATGCCACCCGCATAATCGACGAAGAGGGGTTGCCGCCACGCGAGGCTACCGAAAAGGCGATGGAAGAGATTAGCGGCCCCATTGTGGGTGTGGTACTGGTGATGATGGCGGTGTTCATACCCACCACCATGATTGGCGGCATATCGGGGCAGCTCTACAAGCAGTTCGCGCTCACCATTGCCACCGCCACGCTGTTCAGCGGTTTCAATTCACTCACGTTGAGCCCCGCGCTCAGTGCACTGCTGCTGCGCCCCACAAAGGAGAGCAGGAAAGGTTGGTTCTTCCGCCTTTTCAACAAGGGATACGACTTTTTGCAAAGAGGTTATGACAGCCTTGTATCGTTCCTTTTGCGTCGTGCATGGATAGCCGCAATAAGCTTTGCCGCCATGGTTGCAGTAGCAATATACCTGTTCAAGGAGCAACCCACCACCTTCATCCCCGACGAGGACGACGGTTATTTCATCGTGAGCGTTCAGTTGCCGCCGGCGAGTTCGCTCTCACGTACCGAGGCCGTTGCCGCCGAAGTTGAGAAAATCATCTCCTCTTACCCCGAGGTCAAGACCAACATCAGCATCAGCGGTTTCAGCATAATGAACAGCGGACGGCAGAGCAATGCCGCAAGCGTCTTTGTAGTACTCAAGGATTGGAGCAAGCGCAAGGAGAAGAGCGAGTCGGCTGCCGCCATTGTAGAGCGTTTCAACAAGCAGGCATACGTTGAGATTGAGGAGGCGCAATGCTTTGCCTTTGTACCGCCGGCAATCCCGGGCATTGGAAACGTGGGCGGCCTGCAGATGCAGGTGGAGGACCGCAAGGCACTTGGCATGACCGAACTGCAGAAGGCCGTGGATGCCCTCACGCAAAGCTATGGAGAGGAGAGTGCAATAGCATCCATGAACAGTTCCTTCGAGGCCGACGTGCCGCAGTACCGCATAAACATTGACCGCGACAAGGCCATTGCAATGGGACTGGACATCGGCAACGTGCTCTACACCTTGAGCTATTACATGGGTTCGCTCTACGTCAACGACTTTGTTCTTTTGGGGCGCATTTGGCAGGTAAAGATGTCGGCAAGCGAACGCAACCAGAAACTCATAGAGAGCATCATGCAGCTGAGCCTTGCCAACGACAAGGGCGAGATGGTGCCTTTCAGCAGCTTTGTCACCACCGACGAGGTGCTTGGCAGCGACCAACTCGTGCGCTACAACATGTACAACAGCGCCACAATCACCGCCAACACGGCACCGGGCTACAGTTCGAGCCAGGTGATGGACGAGGTTGCACAGCTGTTCAAGGCACAGCTTGGCGATGAGTTCGGGTATGAGTGGACAGGCGTGGCATTCCAGGAGAACGCAGCCGGACAGAACACCGTAATAATCCTTGCACTTGCACTGCTTGTGGCGTTCCTTGTGCTTGCTGCACAGTACGAGAGCTGGACAAGCCCCATCGCCGCCATAATGGGCGTGCCCATTGCCCTGCTCGGTGCAATCCTTGGTTGCATAATAGCCGGCATACCGGTGAGCATATACACCGAGATTGGCATTGTGCTGCTCATAGCCCTGAGCGCGAAGAACGGCATCCTCATTGTGGAGTTCGCGCGCGACTTCAGGAAAGGCGGCAACGACATACGCCACAGCGCCGCCGAGGCCGGGCATGTGCGTCTGCGCCCCATCCTCATGACTTCGCTTGCCTTTGTACTTGGAGTGATGCCACTGCTCTTTGCCGACGGCGCTGGAGCCGGAGCACGCCTCTCGCTTGGCGCGGCAGTGGTGTTCGGTATGTTGCTCAACACCCTTGTTGCCACACTCTACATCCCCAACTGGTACGAGTGGATGCAACGGCTGGAAGAAAGCGGAAAGGTGAAAGCGGAAAGCTGCGGTTAAGCGAGCAAAAGTCAAGCTAAGCTTGAACTTTTACGGCGAGCGGAAGCAGGTTCAAGCGCACGAAGTGCGGTTAAAACGAAAGCAACAGGGTGGCAAATTTGCCACCCTGTAACTATTTCAAATGTCATTCTGAACGTAGTGAAGAATCTCACTCCCTATACGAAGGGATGCCCTTTTTAAAATTTATTTGCAGCTGTTCTTCTTCATGAAATCAATGATTTCACTTATGTAGCCGAAAGCCATACCCACTACTGTGTCGGCAGCGCCGTAGTAGACAGCAACCTTGTCACCGTCGCGCAGTGCAGCGCATGGGAACACCACGTTGGGCACATCACCGGCAAGTTCGTAAGGTGCTGCAGGAGCAAGCAGATAGGGCTTTGTGCGGTAGAGCACCTTCGATGGGTCGTTCTTGTCGAGCAATGCAGCACCCATTGAGTAACGGAAACCGTTGCAAGTGGTGATTACACCGTGATAGAAGAGCAACCAACCCTCGTCTGTGAGGATGGGCACTGAACCGGCGCCAATCTTTGTACACTGCCAAGCACTCTCGGGGAACGGTGTCACCTTCATCACACAACGGTGCTCTCCCCAATACTTCATGTCGGGGCTGTAGCTGATGTAGATGTCGCCGAATGGAGTGTGGCCGTTGTCACTCGGACGGCTGAGCATGGCATACTTGCCATTAATCTTTTGGGGGAACAGCACACCGTTGCGGTTGAATGGCAGGAAGGCATTCTCGCACTGGAAGAACTCCTTGAAGTCGAATGTATATGCAATACCGATTGTGGGACCATGGTAGCCGTTGCACCAGGTAATCCAGTAGCGGTCCTCAATCCATGTCACGCGTGGGTCGTACTTGTACTCAGACTCAATCATCTCTGTATTTCCGGCCTTGAACACTATTGGCTCGTGCTCAATCTCCCAGTTGATACCATCCTTGCTGAAGCCGGCGAATATATTCATCTGCACCGCCTTGTTGTCGCAACGGAACACACCGGCATAGCCATCGCCGAAAGGCACCACAGCACTGTTGAAAATGCTGTTTGAAGTGGGGATTGCATAACGGTCGATTACAGGATTCTTTGAATAGCGCCACATGACATCGGCACAACCCTGGGGACGTTCCTCCCAAGGCATTGTAACTTTTTCGCTCATAGTTTATATATTATCAGTTGTTTTGTCTGTTATCACCGCGAAGATAACAATTTTATTATAAAAAAATATATTTGAGAAAAAAACTACACATATTGCCCGAAATACGCACAAAATACAAAATGTCAGAATTATCAGAAGCATACCGTCCAAAACGCAAGCATTTTACATTATTTAACGAACATAAAAACAATATAATTTACAAAAACAGTCCAATAGGAAAGTCAAAATTCACTCAAAAAACAGAAAAAACAGGCAAATAATGCCTTTTTTACAGCAATTACGGAAATTTTTCCTTAATTAGTTTTGCATATTAAGCAAAAAGATATATATTTGCACTTGGAGAACTTCGGCACATTACACAAAAGGGTGTCGCAAGTACCCCAAATAGCGAGAAAAAACAAAGAACATTAACTAATAATTTATTTTTAGAATTATGGCAACATTAGATCTTACCAAGTATGGTATCACCGGTGCTGTGGAGATTCTTCACAATCCTTCTTACGAGCAGTTGTTCGCTGAGGAGACAAAGCCCGGTCTTGAGGGTTTTGAAGTAGGTCAGGAGACAGAGCTTGGCGCAGTAAACGTAATGACAGGTGTTTACACAGGTCGTTCACCTAAGGACAAGTTCATCGTTAAGGACGCTACTTCCGAGAACACTGTATGGTGGACATCAGAGGAGTACAAGAACGACAACAAGCCTGTTACAACAGAGGCTTGGAACGCTCTTAAGGAGATTGCTACAAAGGAGCTCTCAAACAAGAGACTGTTCGTTGTTGACGCATTCTGCGGTGCCAACCCTGCAACACGCTTGAAGGTACGCTTCATCATGGAGGTTGCTTGGCAGGCTCACTTCGTAACAAACATGTTCATCCGTCCTACAGCTGAGGAGCTTGAGGCATTCGGCGAGCCCGACTTCGTAGTTTACAACGCTTCTAAGGCAGCAGTTGCTAACTATAAGGAGCTCGGTTTGAACTCTGAGACAGCAGTTGTATTCAACTTGACATCTAAGGAGCAGATTATCCTCAACACATGGTATGGTGGTGAGATGAAGAAGGGTATGTTCTCAATGATGAACTACTACCTCCCACTTCAGGGTATCGCTTCAATGCACTGCTCTGCAAACACTAACGAGAAGGGCGAGACAGCAATCTTCTTCGGTTTGTCAGGTACAGGTAAGACCACTCTCTCTACCGATCCAAAGCGCATGCTTATCGGTGACGACGAGCACGGTTGGGACGACGACTCAGTGTTCAACTTCGAGGGCGGTTGCTACGCAAAGGTTATCAACCTCGACAAGGAGAGCGAGCCCGATATCTTCAACGCTATCAAGCGCGATGCACTTCTTGAGAACGTAACTGTTGACGCTAACGGCAAGATTGACTTCGCTGACAAGAGCGTTACAGAGAACACACGTGTATCTTACCCAATCAACCACATCAACAACATCAAGCCAGGTTCAATGGCAGCTCCTGCAAAGAAGGTTATCTTCTTGTCAGCTGACGCATTCGGTGTATTGCCTCCGGTTTCTATCCTGAACCCTGAGCAGACACAGTACTACTTCCTCAGCGGCTTCACCGCTAAGTTGGCAGGTACAGAGCGCGGTATCACTGAGCCTACTCCAACATTCTCAGCTTGCTTCGGTGCTGCATTCTTGAGCTTGCACCCAACAAAGTATGGCGAGGAGTTGGTTAAGAAGATGGAGAAGAACGGTGCTAAGGCTTACCTCGTTAACACAGGTTGGAACGGTACCGGCAAGCGTATCTCTATCAAGGATACACGTGGTATCATCGACGCTATCCTCGATGGCTCAATCGATACAGCTCCTACAAAGGTTATCCCACACTTCGACTTTGTTGTTCCAACAGAGTTGCCCGGTGTTGACCCTGCAATCCTCGACCCACGCGACACATATGCTGACGCAGCTCAGTGGGAGGAGAAGGCAGTTGACTTGGCAGGCCGCTTCATCAAGAACTTCACCAAGTACACAGGCAACGAGGCCGGTAAGGCTCTTGTTGCAGCAGGTCCAAAGCTCTAATAAACGCTTAAACCTAAATACCGGCGTCTGCTCCTCACGGGGCAGACGCTTTTTTTGTTTAATTTTAGGGAAAGTCAAATGGGTTCAGTAGAATTTTAGTTTAGGCAAGCATATAAATTAAAAATTCTAAAAGGAAAATATTTGGAAACGGTCTCAATATCGCTTTCGCTCACCATTACATTTCACGGCAGTCTCCAACCTTAATTGTTCACTTGTATTTTCTTCAAGTCTTTCTATACGTGCTTTTTGTCGCTCAAAAAGCACCAAAAACGCCCGGCACCGGCAAAATCAGTCATAACAGCCTTTTGCTCGCGAGTCGCAAGCGACATCCCTCGGTCGGCTGTTATTTGCCGCAAAC
>JAZOOF010000021.1:0-35588 GCA_045654885.1 Bacteroidaceae bacterium | reverse complement strand
CCGACAGAGCGTAGCGACGAAACTTTAGTTCGACAATACTTGCAGCAGTTGGTTACACGTAGCGCAGGCGAAGTTTGCGCCGTGTAGGCTGCGATAAGCAAGGATTGTCAAAGGATCTCCAAAACAAAACATGAGTTATCTCCCATACGGTCGATATGACACAAGTGGTGAGTTTTGAAGTGTTGGGTCAACATCTATATTATTACCAAAACAAATAAGCTGTGCATTTTTGATGCACAGCTTATTTGTTTGTTTACAAGTACTCTTTATTCTGCGGGTGTCATGCTCACCTCAATATAGTTACCCTGGTCAAGGATATACTTTGCCAGCAGGCGGATATCCTCGGCTGTGATGCTGTTTACAAGGTCGGTGTAACCATCGTAGGTGTTCTTGCCCTCGAAATAGTAGCTGTAGAGCCAGTTCATCCATGAACCGTTCTTCTTCTGCTTCTCCTCGAACGACTTGAGCATGTAGCTGCGTACCTTCTCCACGTGCTCGCTCACGGGACCTTCGGCAGCCATTTTCTCGAACTGCTTGATGATGATGGCAAGGAGCTCCTCGCGGCGGTCGGGCGACATCTTGAAGTTGATGTTGAGCGAGTACTGGTTCTCGGGCTCGGCAGCGATTGAACCCTGTACACCTACACCGTATGTTCCACCCTCTTTCTCACGTACCTCCTCGGTGTAGACGATGTTGAGCACCTGGTTCAGGAAGCTCATGGTGAGGATATTCTTGAGTGATGGCTCAATGTCGCCGGTGTATGTTACAACCTGTGTGCCGGTTGGGGTCTCCATCTTGTTCTTGAAGTTGTTCTTGTAGATACCCTTGCGTGACTCTACCGGTGAAGCAACAATCTCCTCTACGCGGCCGTTGCATGGCAAAGCACCGATGTAACGCTCAACCATCGGTTTCAAAGCCTCGAGGTCCACGTTACCTACGATGAAGAATGTATAGCCTGTGGCATCGCTTGTCCTCTCGCGGTAAATCTCGAGAACACGGTCATAGTTGACTTTATCGACATCCGATGCAAGCAACGGCATCACACGTGGATGGTTGTCGTAGAGAGCCTTCACAAGTGTGTCGCTGAGTGCCGTGTTGGGGTTGAGGTTCCTGTCCTTCAGGTTGTTGCGCATGCGCGATGTGAGTGACTCAAAGGCCTTCTCGTCCTTACGTGGCTGTGTGAACTTGAGGTACATGAGCTGGAACATCTCCTCAAGGTCTTTAGTTGAACAGCCTGCGTTTATAACGTCGTAGAGTGAACCGCTGCCCACGTTGGCGCTTGCAGTGCTGCCCGAGAGTTTCTTGTTGAGCTGCATTGCATCGAACACACCGTAACCGCCTGCAGGTACAAGTGCCGAGAGCATGGCTATGTTCAGGCGGTCGCTGTCGGCATAACGGTTTGTTCCGCCAATCTTGTAACCTGCGAGTGAAATCTTGTCGGCCTGGAAATCGGTTGGCTTTACAATAACCTTGATGCCGTTCTCAAGTGTCCACACGGTTGAGCCCCACTTGCCCTCCTCGGTGTTGGCAACCTTGCATCCTGTTGGAACCTCTGCAAGCAACGGTGCATCTACTGCGTTGTCCTCGTATGCCGATATTCTTGCGTTCTGAATCATCTTCTGCAACATCTCAATATCCTCGATGCCGGGATATACAGCACCTTCCTTCTCGGGAGCGAATGAAACAACTACTTTGTTGTCATCGCGGAAGAGTGATGGAATGACTGCGTTTACCTCCTCCAGAGTAATGGCATTTACAATCTCCTTCGAGAGCTCATACTCCACTGTCGGGTCCATGAGGCTGCTGTTGTCGAGGAAGTGTCTTACGCAGAGCTCAACATAGTATCCGCTGGTGCGCTTATCACGCTCGGCATACCATGTCTCGTTGCCTGCGAGTGACTGCTCCTTGATGCGCTGCAACTCCGACTCGGTGAAACCGAAACGGCGCGCTCTCTCAACCTCGGTGAGCACGAATGGAACGGCCTCCATCATCTGCTCGGGTTTGCAGGTTATTGCAATTGTGAATGCCTTCTTTGTCTGTGCAACGCCAAAATCGTTGTAGCCCACACCGGCACCCATGTATGGAGGGTTCTCTCGGCTTGTGATCTCACGGAAACGCATGTTCAGGAGGGAGGTGGCAACCGATTTCAGATAGCTGTCATACTGGAACTCCTTTGTGTTGCGCATTTCACGTGGCGCAGCATCGTGCTTGTACATGATTTGCAGCATGTAGTTGGGCTGTTCCTTGTCAATCTGCTGTGAGAAGATTGGCTCTTTGTTGTCCTCAACAGGGAAATACACGCGCTCGGCAGGCTTCTTGGCCTTCTTGATTTGCTTGAAAATTTTCTTCACCTTCTTCTCCATGTCATCAACATCGATGTCACCTACGATGATGATTCCCTGAAGGTCGGGACGATACCACTTTTTGTAGTAGTCGCGCAAAGCCTGGTAGGGGAAGTTGTCAACAACCTCCATGACGCCGATTGGCAAGCGGCTGCCATATCTGCTGCCGGGGAAAATGTCGGCAAGCATGCGCTCCTGCATACGCATCATGGCGCTGTTGCGTCCGCGCCACTCCTCGTGGATTACACCGCGCTCGCTGTCAATCTCCTCTTCGTCGAGTGTGAGGCCATCGGCCCAGTCATGCAGAATCCAAAGACATGAGTCAATGGCACCTTCTACGTTTACGGGAACATTGTTGATGTTATAGACGGTCTCGTCAATTGAGGTGTAGGCATTGAGGTCGGCACCGAACTTCACACCAATACCCTCAAGGTAGTTAATCATTGACTTGCCGGGGAAGTGCTCTGTTCCGTTGAAACACATGTGCTCAAGGAAGTGTGCAAGACCGCGCTGGTTCTCTTCTTCCTGGATAGAACCCACCTTCTGTGCAATGTAGAAATTTACAAGGTTCTCGGGGTTCTTGTTGTGACGGATGTAGTAGGTAATGCCGTTCTTGAGCTTACCAATCCTGATTGTCGGGTCCAAAGGCAACTGCTCACCATCCTTCACTGCCAATGCAGGAAGGCTAACAGTGATGGCAACAATGGCCAACAAAAGAAATTTGATGTACTTTTTCATTTTAAATGAATACTTATAAAGTTAAAAAAAATAATCGTGTATGCGTCTCGTATAGTCTTTGACTATTAGTCTGCAAATTTAACAAAATAAGCAATATGTTAATACATAGTTATTTATTTTTAACAATACAATAACGAGCGGAAAGCGGAAAGGTGAAAGCGGAAAGCCCGCGCCAATGAGCGAAACGGAAAGCTCGCTTTCGCGTTTTACAGCGAATGCAGCCGGGGTTCAATCACACGAAGTGGGATTAAAGGTGAAAGCTGCGTGTAAGCGAGAGCAGAGGAAAAGTTCACTTTTACTCTGCCGAGCGAGAGCAGGTTCAATCGCACGGAGTGCGGTTAAAGCGGAAAGCGGAAAGCTGCGGGTAAGCGAGAGCAGGCTCACACTCGCTGTGAAAGTTTAAATAAATTTGACTTTTGCTCGTTTACTCGCAACTTTCAGTTTTCTACATTTGGCATGGAAATCTTTTTACAGGTCTTGGATTTGTGCTGTAGTATTCGCACTGCTCAATGATGAACGGTTTGGTGTCGGCATGCGCAGCGCGGAAAAGCACTTCGTCCACGATTTCCTTCTCATCACGGCTGCGGCAAACGGCAGAGCTGAATTCAAGACACTTTTCAAACATACCGGCCTCACGGTAAAGCTCGGCCTTGAGACTTGAGGACAACATTTTCCTGCCTCTCTCCTGCAGTTCGAGAATGCAACGGACAAAGAATTCATAATCACAGAACGGTACATTCTTTTGCGCCTTGCGCCCCCTGTTGTATTCGTCGTTGTATGTTTGTACAATCTCCAACAACAATGTGACCATCTGTTTGTCATCAACATCTGCTGCCGGGTCGCAGAGAGCGTCGTATGTCTGTTGCAGTTCATGGAAACGCGATACTTCTCCTGTTGATGCTGCCCATTGTTGACAAGCAAGACGTCCGTCCGACCACTCAAGGCAAGCAGCCTTGAAACCCGATATGTTGCAGCATCCCATTGGTGGTATGCAATCCTTGCCAAAATAAAAATGTATTACTTCTTTTTCCTTCATAGCCATAGATTTTCCTGTCTATAAATAAAGTGATTCAATTATTGGTTATATCACCGTTTATGCGTGATTATTCACTATTTTTAACAACCGTCAGTTGTGTGTTTCTAAAATGTATAACATTCGTAATGCTTGAAATGTTTTGCATGAGTGTTGTATTTTATTCCTCATAATGCACTTTATCTCCTTTTCTTTTGTTTATTCCGACAAATAATTTGTATTTTTGAGGGTAACCACAAAAATATACCGCTATGTTAAAGCAAAGATTCCAGGAGATTATTTCAGAAATCAAAAGAGGTGATTGGAACGAGGTTATGCGCCTGTGTTGTGCGAATTTCGAAAAGAATAATGATACGCCCATTGAAAGTGCTTATTTTGAAATAGAACTTTATTTCAATTATAATATTGGTTCAAATAGATTGAATGTAGAGCCCGGGGAGGTGGCAGATTCGTTCCCCATTCTTGACGATGAGCAGATATTCTGTTTGGACACTGTATGTATAACACCCAAAATCGCATATATCGACGCGGACAACAACAGGCAGTTTGCACCGGGAATGAACTATGCCGGTTACAGTGGTTATGAAAGAGCATTGTGGCGCGAGCTGCGTTATAAGTTGGCCGCAGATGACGAACTGCATACTGTAAAGCGCGAGGAATTGTATGCCGGTAAGGTGTTGAATGGTAATCTGAAAGTCCTGATTTTGGACGATGAGCACCTTACTCTTGCACTCGATGAGGGAGAGATTGGCAAAAAACTTGAATGCAACCACGAATATATGCAGAAAGTGTTGCCTGGTGTAAAAGCCGGTCTGTGGTATGACCATGATGAATTCCCGGCCCTTTGGAACAGGCTTAAGATACATAGTCATACCAAGGGTAAAATCAACGATAGAGCCGAAGAATATAAGGATAAGCTGGCGGTGGGAGATGTCTTTTTCAAATACTACAGTTGGAGCAATCCCGAGTGTAAATTTCCCCAAATCACCTTGCGTTCCATTGATGAACGCAGCGTCACCCTGGAACTTAAATATCTCGGTAGTGAAAAAACAATTTTGCACGAGATTGTGTTGGACAAAGCGAACTGCGAGGTTGAGATATGGCGCGAAGGCCCGCAATCCATGACCGCAATCATTTGTGCTGATGAACCTCAGAAAAGGTATTTCTCCCCGGATATGGAAGTGCCGGCAGGATGTATTTTGACAACAAGTTCATCATTTGCCCCTGAGACAACAACGACACAACTGCGCGAATGCAATGAATATACCAGCATTCCATTCAATGATTCCGACTACAGTTTCAAGGTGTACGGCTTTATAGACGGGAAGATGGTTGTCGGTTACCGGATTTTCGGTTATCAGATGGACAAGAAATATTTTCTTGGATTCCTTGAACAGGGAAAGGAACGCACATTCACTTTGGGCGAAGATGGCGAAAAACAGATTACCGCTTGCTGGGAAATCAAAGCCACTGAGTATGTTGTCACAGACGGGGTGTTGATGGATGTTCCAAACGTTGAAGAGGTGACGGTTCCGGAGGGGGTGACTGGGATTGCCCCGCAGGCACTGCTCTCTGCTCCACTGCTGCGCAAGATAACTGTTCCGGCCTGCGTTGGGGGCTTTAGCAGTGCAATATCCAACTTCTACAGCGTATCAAAACGTAAACTGGAGGTCTGCTTCCTGGGTGACATCCAACAGTGGTTCGACAGGAGTGCATATCTGGCAAATGCAATCGGGCAACTCTTTATACAAGGTAGTGAAATCCATATCTATGATTGTGAAGAACTGACAATCCCGGCTGGGGTAAACAGAATTGGTGGCCATATGTTTGCAAACAGCAATCTGCTGAAGTCGGTACTCCTTCCGGCAGAGGTGACAGAAATCAGCGAGAATGCTTTTTTCAGTTGTAAAAATCTTTGTAGAATTGCGATTATGGGCGCAGCAGTCGTAGGGCGTAAATCTTTTGCATGTTGCAACAACGTGCAGGATATTTATCTTGCCGACGGTGTAGAGGCTTTGGTGAGTGGTTGCTTTGATTTTATTGTAAAAACGGAGAGTATATTCATACCCTCCAGTGTCAAGACCGTAGGCCAGATAAGTTCGCAGAATGATGCTTCTTGTAAAGCACCGCTATTCCGTTGCGCTGCGCCATCTCGCCCCGAGGGCTGGTACAAAGATTGGAATCTTGCTTATTATGACCCGCGGTTCGGGGTCGGTCATGGGCACGACCATTACCACCTTGTCGAGTGGGGTCAAGAACGCGAATAACGATTCGGGAAGTTGTTTGGATTCATTTCTTTGAGAGAATTTCAAACAACTTCTTGTTTATTTGGGAGAAATTCTGCGTTTTATCACTATCTTCGCAAAAATTATAGAAACAATATGAAGATACGATTCGATTCCGATTACATAGAGGGTGCACACCCTTCGATTCTTGAAGCGCTTGCAGCAAGTAATTTTGAACAGCACATAGGCTATGGTTGTGATGATTATTGCGAGCGTGCGCGTAATATAATAAGGGAACAGTGTGGCGATGAAACGCTTGGCGTGCAGTTCCTTGTTGGCGGTACACAGGCCAATGTGACTGTAATAGATGCATATCTGCGCAGCTATCAAGGCGTAATATCGGCCGACAGCGGACACATCAACGTTCACGAGACCGGTGCTCCCGAGGCTACCGGTCACAAGGTCATTGCCTTGCCTACAACCGACGGACGCCTGTCGCTTGAACAGATTGCCGAGTGTTACCACAACCACTGGAACGACCAGTCGCACGAGCACACCGTGCAGCCGGGAATGGTATACCTCTCCTGCCCTGCCGAGAACGGACTCATATACAGCAAGGCCGAACTGACAGCAATCTCTGAGTTCTGCCACCAACATGGCCTTTACCTTTTTGTCGACGGCGCGCGCCTGGGCTATGGTCTAATGGCCGGTGACTGCGATTTCACACTGGCCGACCTTGCACGCCTGTGCGATGTCTTTTACATTGGCGGCACCAAGGTCGGTGCACTCTTTGGCGAGGCTGTGGTATTCAAAAGCGAGGAGATGCACCGCAGTTTCCGCTATGCAATTAAGCAGCACGGCGGCATGTTGGCAAAAGGCCGTTTGCTTGGCATACAGTTCGAGCAGCTGTTGAAGGGCGGCGACGATTGCCTCTACTTCAGGCTTGCGCGCCATGCCAACGAACAGGCAAGCCGCATACGCAAGGCATTCGAGGCAAAAGGAATTCCAATGTGGATTAATTCTACAACGAACATGCAGTTCCCGATACTTACAAAGGAACAGCAGGCAATTTTGGGCGAGAAGTATGTGCCCGAGTTCTGGGGAAAGTATGACGGTGGGCGCGACGTTGTGCGTTTCTGCACAAGCTGGGCAACAAGGCCCGAGAATGTCGATGGCCTATGTGAATATATTGAACGCATGCTCTGATTATGGAAAACGAACGCATTAAAAAGGTGTTGGCCTATCTCGACGAAAAGGGGCTTGAATTCAGTTGGTACACCCACCCCGAGGCACCCACAATTGAAATTGCACGGCAGTACTGGAAACAAGATGGTTCAAAGCATTGCAAGAACCTCTTTTTCCGTAACCACAAGGGCAACCGTCACTATCTGGTTGTTCTCGATTGCGAGCGCGACCTCGATATTCACGACCTTGAGAAACGACTGCATCAGGGAAAACTCTCTTTTGCATCGCCACAGCGCATGGAAAAGTACCTTGGTCTGCAGCCAGGCTCTGTATCCCCTTTCGGCCTGATAAACGACACCGATAACCACGTCCACCTTTTCATGGACAAGAACCTGAAGGATGAGACATCACTCAGTTTCCACCCCAATGACAACCATGCGACAGTGGTTATTGCAACCGAGGAGTTCATGCGATACCTTGATGCTGTAGGCAACAGCTTTGAGTTCATTGAACTGTATGACAAATAAGTGAACGACTGTTGCTATTTTATTCAAACTCAATAAAACAATTGTTGGTGACCCGCGGGTCACCAACAATTGTTTTATAATTAAATGCTTCGAGAGTTGTGGTTATCACTCCTGTGGAGAAACAATCAACTGTATGAAGTTATCGGCATCGACAAGTCTCTTCACAGCCTCTACAACAGCCTCTGGAGTTGCAGTGTTCACAGCCTTCTCATATTCGCTGTCATAGTTGTCGCCAAACTCCACATACTTCTGCAATACGCTACCCCAATAGCCGTTGCTTATCCTATCCTGTGGAATGTTCTTCTGCACGTTCTTGAGAATCATATCGAACTTGTCGGCAGGGATGCCCTCGGTAATGATTTTCTGTACACCCTCAACAGCAAGCTTTGAAAGTTTCTCGGCACTCTCGGGGTTGGTCTCGAATACAACCTGCAGGATAGCGACATCCTTTGGCTCGCGACTGCATACTGTTGCTACACCGGCACCGTATGTACCGCCTTCGCTTTCGCGCAGAGTCTCTACATATACCATATCAAGGTAGAGCTTTGCAATGTCAAGGAGTACTTCGTTCTTCACACTGTATGGCATGTCGGCTGTGTACACCTGCAATACAGTGCTCTTTGGAGTCTCCATTACCATAGCTTCATCCTTTACTACATTGCCGTTGACAATATCCTCTTTGCGGTCAATGAACTTGCTGCCCTTCTTGCCGCCGGGGAGTGATGCTATATACTTTGTTACAAGTGGCTTCAGTGTCTCGGCGTCAACATTACCTACAACATAAACAGTTGCGCCTGCTACATTGCCGAACAGGCGGCGGCTTGCCTTCTCAAAGTCGGCGATGTTGGCTTTTTCAACAAGCTCGCTGTTGATTGTGAGCACACGCTCGTGACCGCCATAGAGCGTCTCCATGATTAGTTTCTGGAGCTTGAGCTGTGGCATCTGTTCAAGATTTGGAAGAATGGCCTTAATCTGGTTGATGCCAATGAGGAACTCTTCGTTGTCGAAGCGTGGTTCTGTAATATTCAAATAAAGCAACTGCATTGCAGTCTCAAGGTCCTTTGGTGTTGAAACAAGGTTGACACCGTGGCGAGTCTTTTCAATGTTGAGCTCGCAACGTACGTTCTTGCCGGTGAGCATCTTCTTCAACTGTACACCGCTGAACTTTGAAAGGCCGCGGTTCTGGCTGTAGAGCGCCCATACATTGTCGTCGAACGATGGGAGTTCTGCAGTCTCAATGAGTGAGCGTCCGCCATTCATTACAAGACGCACCTGAACCTCGTCGTTCTTGTGCGCTGTTGGCAGATAAACAACCTTCACCCCATTGCTCAAAGTCCACTCTGCAGCACCGTACGCACTCTCCTTCTCTTTCTTTATCTTGCCTGCCTTTATTGCTTCGGCATCAAGCAGAGGTTCGTTTGAAGTCTCTTCAACAGGTGCGGCAATCTCGCTTGCCTTCACTTGCTCGATGACAGCGAGCAGGTCGGCCTCTGTCGGGTGAACAAGACCTTCGCGCTCGGGAGCCGTGTATGCAATTACCATATTCTCATCGGTAATCAATTGGGCGATAATCTGCTGGAATACCATTGCCGGCAACTGTGCGCATACAGCCTGTACAAGCTGCATTTCAACAGCAGGCTCAAGCATGTAGCTGTTATTGAAGAAATGGTCGAGGATTGGATAAACCAACTGTGGGCTCTTGCGTGTGGGGGCTGCCTCAACACCTCTCTCGGCGCTGCTTATAAGCTCCATCTTAGCGCGCTCAAGCTCGCCTTCTGTAATACCGTAACGTTTGATTCTCTCAAGCTCGGTATAGAAAGCCTCAAGCGCCTTCTTGTACTCACCGTCCTTGAATGTAACGTCGGCCATCACGGCATCGGTACCCTCAACAAGTGATGAAATATTAGCGCTACCGTTCAAAAATGGTGCTGTAGATGATGCAGTTATGGCCTCCATGCGCTCGGCAAAGGCATCACCTATAATCATCTTTATAATGTCTGTCATGAATGCCACATCGGTCGATGCATACTCCTTAGGCATGGCCTCGCTTCTCCAAATCAGCTGTATTGATGAACTTGTAGCCTCGGGGTCGGTAATTACCGCAACAACGGGCTTCTCGTTGCTTGGGATTGGGATTACCGGTTTTACTGTAGGCACCTCGGGTGCAGGTATAGAACTGAAAGTGCTCTTTATTTTCTGCTCCATCATGTCAACATCAAAGTCGCCCACTACAATCACTGCCTGCATATCGGGGTTGTACCATTTGCGGTAGAAGTTTGTGAGGCTCTCGTACTTGAATGTCTTGAGCTGCTCCTCGCCGCCGATAAGTGTGCGACGCGCCATCTTTGTATCGCCATAGTAGTATGGCAACAGGCGCTCGAATACTCTCCAGTTGGCATCGCGGCGTGAACGGCGCTCCTCAAGGATAACACCACGCTCGGCATCAATCTCCTCGGGAGCACAGGTTACATAGTGTGCATAGTCGTGCAGAACAAGCAGACACGAGTCAATGATACCCTCGCGGATGATGGGAATGTTGTTGAGCATGTACTGTGTCTGTTCAAAGCCGGTAGACGCATTGATATTACGGCCGAACTCGGCGCCGATACCCTGCAGATACCCGAGCAATGCCTTGTCGGGGAAATTTTTTGTACCGTTGAAACACATGTGCTCAAGGAAGTGGGCAAGACCATCCTGGTCGTCCTCCTCCTGGAAAGCACCGACGTTTGTTGCCAGGTAGAACTCGGCACGCTGTGCCGGCTGGCTGTTGTGGCGGATGTAATAGGTGAGGCCGTTGTCAAGCTTACCTATTCTCACATTCGGGTCGACAGGCAATACTGTCTGGCCAAATGTAGTCAGCGCGACAAATATCAGCGCCAACGAAATAAAAAATCTTTTCATATATCTATTTTTTGGTTAAAAATACAATATTTATAAACTTCCCTGCATGGTTGTTGTGGCAAATATAGCTAATTTTGAAGAAACTACAGTTGCTCTTCCTCGTTTTATTTAAATAATGTTTGTTAAACACATTCAAGTTTTTCTCCTTCGATGTCGATACACAATTCGCGGGACTCATGTACATTCAGCAATGAGTGAAAAAAACGACAAATAATTCTTCTCAGCTTTGGGTATCGTTGTCATTTCTGCAAAAGCCTTTCAAAATACTTTGGAACAATTTTGTTTGCCACAAGTGACCTAAATAATAAAATAATGTGTATCTTCGCAAAAAGATAGTACAAAAGAACAAGTAAATAAATTTATGGTATATAACGAAAGGGATGTTCGTAACGGACATGTTATTGAGTGTGCAAAGCAGATGATGACTGCCGCACGCACCGCTCCAAAAGCTAAAGGTTTTGACATCATTGAGGTTATGATGCTCACAGGCGAGGATATCATGACATTGAGCGAATCGCTACACAAGATTGGCGAGGAGATGGGACGCGGCGGACTGATGCGCGATGCAGACAACATTCAGTCGGCCGAGGCCGTGGTGCTCATTGGAACACGCGAGGAGGCAATGTGCCTCAACTGCGGCTACTGTGGTTTCCCAACCTGTGGCGAGCGCACACCGGGTGTTCCCTGTGCAATGAACACCATTGACGTTGGTATTGCCGTCGGCTCGGCCTGTGCAACAGCTGTCGACTTGAGGCTCGACACCCGCGTAATGTATTCTGTGGGCTATGCTGCCCTTAAAATGGGCTTGATGCCCGGTTGCAACTACATCATAGGCATTCCGGTGAGCGCAAGTTCAAAAAATCCTTTCTTCGACCGCAAACGCAAAATATGATTATGGAACTGCCAAAACAACAACTATATATGCCAGCCGAGTGGCACAACCAGCAGATGGTACAGCTTACTTGGCCACATGAGAAAACCGATTGGCATTACATGCTCGACGAGGTGGAGGCATGTTATGTGCAGCTCGCTGCTGCCATCAGTGCACGCGAACATCTGCTCATCGTTGCTCCCGATGTGGAGAAGGTGCGCACCACACTCGCAAAGAACAATGTTGCAACAGCCAACATGACATTCTTCGAGTGTGATACCAACGACACCTGGGCGCGTGACCACGGTTTCATAACACTGCTTGGCAGCAACGTACCCCACTATGTCGATTTCTGCTTCAATGGTTGGGGACGCAAGTTCGAGGCCTCGCTCGACAATGCCATAAACGGCAAACTCTACGATGCCGGCATTGTAAAAGGCGAGTACGAGGACTGCACCAGTTTTGTGCTCGAGGGCGGCTCTATTGAGAGCGACGGCAAAGGTACAATACTTACCACAAGCCAGTGTCTGCTTGCTCCACACCGCAACCAACCGATGGAGAAGGAAGATATTGAGAAGTGCCTGCTGAAGATGCTCCATGCCGAGCGCATCCTGTGGCTCGACTATGGCAACCTCATAGGTGACGACACAGACGGACATGTCGACACTGTTGCGCGCCTTGCACCCAATGATACCATTGTATATATGCAATGCACCGACGAGAGCGACGAACAATACAACGACTTGGTTGAGATGGAGAAACAGATTGCGCGACTGCGCACTGCGACAGGCGAACCTTACCGCATGCTTGCCCTGCCATCGCCATCGCCCATTTATGACGAGGACGGCGAGCGCCTCCCGGCCACATATGCCAATTTCCTTGTCATCAATAAGGCTGTACTCTACCCCACATATGCACAGACTGCGAACGATGCCCGTGCCGCAGAGGTACTTAAGGCCGCATTCCCCGGCCTGGAGATTGTGGGCATTGACTGCCGTGCGCTCATCAAACAGCACGGCTCACTGCACTGCGTGACAATGCAATATCCAAAAGGAAGATAACTATAAACAGAAGAAACAGATATGGACACTATAAAAGTTGGAATAATACAGCAGAGCATCGGTGCCGATGTAGAGGCTAACAAGAAGAAACTGGCGGCTTGCATACGCGATGTTGCGGCAAAGGGCGCGCAGCTTGTTGTACTGCAGGAACTGCATAACTCGCTCTACTTCTGCCAGGTGGAGTCAACCGAAAACTTTTCTTACGCCGAGCCAATCCCCGGCCCGTCTACCGAATTCTATGGCAAGTTGGCGGCCGAGTGCGGCATAGTGCTCGTGACCTCGCTTTTTGAGGCACGTGCCAAGGGACTTTATCACAACACTGCCGTTGTCTTTGAAAAGGACGGCAGCATCGCCGGTAAATACCGCAAAATGCACATCCCCGACGACCCTGCATATTACGAGAAATTCTATTTCACCCCCGGAGACATAGGTTTCCGTCCCATACGTACTTCGCTTGGCATGCTTGGAGTACAGGTTTGTTGGGACCAGTGGTACCCCGAGGGAGCACGTCTCATGGCCCTGCGTGGTGCCGACATGCTCATTTACCCCACTGCTATCGGCTGGGAGAGCAGCGACACCCCCGAGGAGAAGGCACGCCAGCTTGGTGCATGGCAGACAGTGCAGCGCGGTCATGCTGTTGCAAACGGCCTGCCGGTCATTGCCGTGAACCGTTGCGGACATGAACCCGACCCGTCGGGAATGACAAACGGCATACAGTTCTGGGGACACAGTTTCGTGGCCGGCCCACAAGGCGAGTTCATTGCCGACTTTGGCGAGCAGGAGCAGTGCGAGGTCATTGAGGTGAGTCTCAAACGCAGCGAGACAGTGCGTCAATGGTGGCCATTCCTGCGCGACCGCCGCATAGAGGAGTTTGGCGCACTCGCAAAGCGATATCTGGACGAGAACAACTGATAAAAAGACATCACGCACAACACCGGAATCATGGTTGTGCGTGATGTCTTTTTATTACAGCCGACGAGCGGAGTGTTGCCGCTTTACCTGCAAAAGTTGGAGTAAATTGCCTATTGCTTGTGTTCCCACAAACACTTGCTTTAGGCTCACCTGCAAAGTCTAGGGGAGCAGTCTATTAATGTATTAAATTTACAGCCGTTTTAACTTTGTTGAAATAACTATTCTACGCGCCTGTTCATTGCAAAAGGAAATTCCCCGCCAAGGGCGGAAGGGCAGCGTTGGGAGGCACAGCGAGTAGCCGAGCAATGCTTGGAAACAGGCGGCATGATGTTTGAGCGTAGCGAGTTCTTGCCGCCCCAAGCATTGCGACAAGCAGCGAGCGGCGAGGTGTGCACCGACTGAAAGATGTCGCAAAGCGACTCTTGAACAAAGGAAGCACCGAATGCCGTACACGACTGCCCATGTTTTTGAGTACTTTTTTCAAAAAGTACAGAAAGAAAGACTTGAAGAAAAATACAAGTGAACAATTAAGGTTAAGGACTGCTGTAGAATTTAACGGCAAGCGAATGCGAGTTTTTTGCCACTTATAGTTTATAGGTGAGCCTTTCTTTATCGCATTATGCAAAAAGAACATCGTGCCGCTGTTGTTTGTTACTAAACAAAGGTGCGGGTTGGCCCGAAAGGCTGTTTGACAGCGTTTTCTGCAGGGTTGAAAAAAAATAAAACTACATTATTCAATAATTGTACGTTTTTAATGCTACCGTTATTTTAATTTTTATTAATTTTGCACTCAAGTAGGACAAAATACTAAAACAAAGACATATGAAACTGGCAGTCGCCACAAAACCGACATTTTTCGTTGAGGAGGATAAAATCATTACCCGTCTTTTTGAAGAGGGTCTTGACTATCTGTTCCTTTACAAGGAATATGCCCATCCTCAATTTATGGAGAGACTGTTGAATCTTATCCCTAAAAAATATCACAAAAGAATATATTCCTGCAACAACAGGCTCATGCAAGAGTATCGTCTTGCCGGAACCCTTTTCCCAATGGGCTCTTCGCCAATAGGCAATGAAAAGGGCAAGTTTGTAGGATATGCCAACAATCTTACCCATCTCAAGGATTTGCGCAAGGTCTATGACATAGTATGTTATGGTCCCCTTGGCCGCACCTATTACCAGAGCACCGAGCTCAACGAGATTGGCAAGAAGATGATTAACAGGAACACCTGGGCTTTCGGCAACATTGACGAGGACAACCTCAAGAGGCTTACAAAGTATGGTTTCGGCGGTGTCATCCTTGAGGAGTTGATATGGGATAACTTCGACTCTTGCCGCTCAACAGATTACACAGACCTCATCAACCGCTTCAAGAGAATAAAAAAGGCCGTTGATAAACTATAATAACGACAAACAGAATAATAACATAAACTAATAACTAATTTATTATGGACAAGACTCCTTATATGGTATTTGCGGGAACAAAGTCACGCTATCTCGCAGAAGAAATTTGCAAGGAATTGGGTTGTGAACTCGGACAGATGAACACCACTTACTTCGCCGATGGCGAGTTTGCTGTCTCTTTCGAAGAGTCAATCCGCGGAAAGGATGTTTTCCTTGTACAGTCAACATTCCCCAACTCGGACAATCTGATGGAGCTGTTGCTCATGATTGACGCTGCAAAGCGTGCATCGGCAAGCAGCATCGTAGCAGTAATGCCATATTTCGGATGGGCACGTCAGGACCGCAAGGACAAGCCACGCGTTTCAATCGGCGCAAAACTCGTTGCAAACCTGTTGAGCGTTGCCGGTGTGAGCCGTGTAATCACAATGGACTTGCATGCCGACCAGATTCAGGGCTTCTTCGATATCCCTGTTGACCACCTCTATGCATCAATGGTGTTCGTACCATACATCCAGTCACTCAACCTCGAGGACCTCGTAATCGCAACTCCCGACGTTGGTGGTTCAAAACGTGCAAGCGCATATGCAAAGTGCCTTGGTGTACCCCTTGTACTCTGCCACAAGACACGTGCAAAGGCAAACGTTGTAGATACAATGCAGATTATCGGTGACGTGAAGGACAAGAACGTCGTTCTTGTTGATGACATCGTTGACACAGCCGGTACAATTTCAAAGGCTGCCGACCTCATGATGGAGAACGGCGCAAAGTCAGTTCGTGCAATCGCATCACACTGCATCATGTCGGGCAACGCATCGGAGCGTGTACGTGAGTCAAAGATGACAGAAATCGTGTTCACAAACAGCATCCCTTACACAAAGGGTTGTCCAAAAGTAAAACAGCTCTCTGTTGCCAAGGGTTTTGCCGAGGCTATCAAGTGCGTACTTGAGAACCAGTCTATCAGCAGCCACTACATCTGCTAATATATTAAGGAGAAATAAATTGCAAGCCACTGAACATTATTGTTCGGTGGCTTGTTATATATATGATATTCCCATTTCTCCTCTATGCCAAAGCCCATACTGCAGTTCCTGTTACTCATTTGCCTATCCTCGTGTGGTAAGGTGGATAAGACATTCAGCATTCATGGACATATTGAAAATGCGACCGAAGGGGATACAATTGGCATCGCCAGCTTCACCGGTGATACTGTGCTTGTAGAGGTTGCACATTGCACTGTAAAAGGAAAGCGATTCAGCCTCCAAGGCATAGTAGAGCATCCCACTCCGCTCTATTTGCGCTACAAAAATCAGAACTGCTATCACTATCATATGTTTTTTATGGAAAAAGGAGATATAGGGATTTCCATTGATACCACAGGCTGCCGTGTCACAGGTACACCTTTGAATGATTTGAGAAACTCAATAGAAGATTCAATCACTTCATATCTCGCTAAACTTAGTGAGATTGAAAAGCTCTACTACACCACTGAACTCAATGGCGGACAACTGGCACGTCTGAGTGCTTGCGGCCTGAACTTGCAAGAGAGGCTCGTGAGTTATTTGCATACTGCCGTTAAAGAGAACATTCATAATCCTGTCGGGCTCTACCTGCTTGTTGTGTACAACCGGCTTTTTGCTACCGAAGAACTCAATACTTTGATAAAACAGATTCCTGATTCCATAATTTTTGGCAGCAACATACCTTTCCACACAACATTGACTGCAATTCTCGAAGAGCGTAAAAATACTCAAATTGAATAAAAAAACAGGCTCTCGGCAATGGAGAACCTGTTTGAACTATTATTTTGCAGTATATCAGTACTGCTCGTTTTCGTTAGGGAAGTCGCAGGCCTTCACGTCGCTGACATAGCTGCCCACAGCATCGGTAATGATTGAGTGAAGGTCGGCATAACGACGCAGGAACTTAGGCTTGAAATCGGCATTCATGCCAAGCATGTCGGCATATACAAGCACCTGACCATCCACATTAACTCCGGCACCAATGCCAATAACAGGGATTTCAATGCTCTTTGCCACCTTCTCGGCAAGTGTTGCAGGAATTTTCTCAAGAACGAGGGCAAAGCAACCGGCATCGGCAAGCAACTTTGCATCGGCAAGCAGCTTTGCAGCCTCGGCATCGTCTTTTGCACGTACGCCGTATGTTCCGAACTTGTTGATGCTCTGCGGTGTCAAGCCCAAGTGTGCCATGATGGGTATGCCGGCATCAAGGATTCTGCGTACTGCGGGGAGAATCTCTTCACCACCCTCCATCTTCACAGCATCGGCATTTGTCTCTTTCATTATGCGAATAGCATTCTTCACGGCCTCGTCGGCATTTACCTGATATGAGCCGAATGGCATATCAACAACCACCAATGCACGCTTTACGCCACGTACCACACCCTTGGCATAGTAAATCATCTCGTCAACGGTTATGGGGAGTGTCGTTGCATTGCCGGCCATAACATTAGATGCCGAGTCGCCAACAAGGAATGCATCAACACCTGCAGCATCCATTATTGAAGCTGTTGTGTAATCATATGCTGTCAGCATTGCAATCTTCTCGCCCTTGCGTTTCATCTCACCAAAGCGCTGTGTAGTCACCTTGCGTGTGTCTTCAACCAAATATTTAGACATTACGTATAATCTTAAATTATTCTACATTGCCGGCCACATCACCGGCCAAAAACTAAAACCGTGTGCAAAGGTACATCAAAACATTTTAATGAGCGAACAAAAAGAGGAATAAAATGGGAATAAAAACCGCTACTCGGTAATCTCCGCACGAATATCAGGTGTCACATTGCTGTATACTCTCCATCACACCTCACGGTCAGTGAATGGAGCGGTCACTCGCTTACCCGCGGCGGAAAGCGGAAAGCCGAGGTCTACGACCGAGGTTTAGACAATGCTGGCAGCATCTCGTCAAGCGAAGTGCTGCGATAGTGGCACCGTTTGGGTTGCGAACAGACGGCATTGTCAAAGGTGAAAGCTGCGAGTAAGCGAACGAAAGTCAAATTTATTTGAACTTTCACAGCGAGCGTGAGCAGGTTCAAGTGCACAAAGTGCGGTTAAAGCTGCGAGTAAGCGAGCGAAAGTCAAATTTATTTAAACTTTCACAGCGAGCGTGAGCAGGTTCAAGCACACGCAGTGTGATTAAAAGTGAAAACGGAAGGATGAAGGCTTTTTGTGTAACATTCTCACTCAATACGAGTATATGATAATAGACAAGGTTTGTTGTTTAGCCACAAAAGTCTCGTGACGTTCTGTTTTTTTTGCGCAAATAAACGGTAATGTGGCTTGAGATTTTTATGTAAAAACAGTATATTAGCAAAATATTTGGATGTAATCTATGAAACTAATTCACACTGCCGACTGGCATCTTGGACAAACGTTTTATGGGTATGAGAGATACCACGAACATCGAGTGTTTCTCGATTGGTTGTGTAACATTATAAAAGAGAAGGAGATTGACCTGTTGCTCATTGCCGGTGACATCTTCGACTCTCCCAACCCATCGGCCGAGGCACAGAGGATGTTCTACAGTTTCCTTACAAAAGTAACTGCCGAGAACAGCACGTTGCAGGTTGTAATAACAGCCGGCAATCACGACTCAGCGGCACGCCTTGAGGCACCAAACCCCATGCTTGGAGTCTTTAACACAACCGTGTCGGGTGTTGTGCATTTTAAAAATGATGGAATTGATTATGACAGGATGATTGTCCCGCTGAAGAATGGCGGCTGTTGCCTGGCTGTCCCCTATCTGCGCATGCACGACCTGCCCGAGGCCGAGAACTACAGTGCCGGGGTTGCGTTGCTGTACAATGAACTCTACAACAGGGCTAAAGAACGCGGATATTCGCCAATACTGGCTATGGGACATCTGCAGGCATCGGGTGCCGAGGTTTCGGTTGGCGATGAGTCGGAATACGCTATAATAGGCGGTCTCGAGGGCATCAATGCCCACTTTGTAAATGAGGGAATCGCATACACTGCGCTTGGGCATCTGCACAGGGAACAGCGTGTCGGCGGCAGGGAGAACGTGCGTTACTCAGGTACTCCGTTGCCAATGTCATTTGCCGAGAGAAGAAACAGACAGAGCGTGACAATGGTTGTACTTGACAACGAAGTACGCGATATCCAAAGAATACCCTTTGATGCCCCTGTTAAGCTGATGAGCGTTCCGGCAACCTATGAGCCCATAGACCGTGTCGTTGCCGAACTTGCAAAACTGCCCGAGGGTGTGGTGGACGAACATTCGCCATTCCTCGAGGTGAATGTGCTTGTAAAGAGCGAAGACACCTCTTTGCGACAGCAGATTGAGGATGCCATTGAGGGAAAGGCGGTACGCTTGACACGTATTGCAACAAGCGCCGCTGCCACACAGCACGAATTTGTTGGGGTCGCAGCAATGACATATGACGATTTCAAGCGCAAGGACCCTGTTGAGATTATGCAGGAGATATACAGAAAGATATGCAATGGAGAGGAGATGCCAGCGCATCTGCTCGATAAGTTGAACGAAGTGGTAAAGGAGGTACGCGATGAAAATATTGGCAATAAGGGGATGCAATCTGGCATCCATAGATGGTGAGTTTGAGGTCGATTTCCGCAAGGAACCGCTCTCTTCGGCCGGCATATTTGCCATTACAGGCAACACCGGTGCCGGAAAGACAACCATACTCGATGCAATGTGCATTGCACTCTACCGTGAGTCGCCCCGCCTTGACAACATTGAAGGCGGCGACTACATTGAGCAGAGCATGAGGGTGAATGACATCAGGAGCATTCTGCGCAAAGGGCGCGGACGAGGATATGCCGAGGTCGATTTCCTTGCCGTCGACGGCAAGGAGTACCGCGTAAGATGGAGCATTGCCCGCGCACATGGAAGACCGGACGGCAAGATGCAGAGTGCCGAGATGTATATGACCGACCTGGCAACGGGCGAACGTCGCAAGCTCTCGGCAAAGGAGCACCAGGCCGAGATTCCCCGCCTCATAGGGCTCGAATACCCGCAGTTCACCCGTTCCGTACTGCTTGCACAAGGCCGTTTCTCGGCATTCCTGAAGGCCGACGAGGACGAGAAGGCCAAGATGCTCTCCGCGCTTACCGACACGGGTATATACAGCCGCATATCGGCAGCAATCTTTGCAAAGAGGAAAGAGGCTGTACAGGATATTGAATTGCTCGAAGCAAAGCGCAGGGATCTTCAGCTGTTGAGCGACGACGAGGTTGCAACTGCAAAAGAGGAGATTGAGAGCCTTGAAAAGGAACTGAGGCTAAAGAGAGAAAACATAGAGGTATTGAAAGCCAAGCTCGAGTGGCTTGCACGTCTTGCAGCTATAAACATGCAGCTGGCTCAGGCGCAGAAAGAGGTTACTGAGACCAAGCAAAGGCTTGAAAAGGCAGCACCTGAGATTGAGAAGCTAAGACTCATTGACAGTGTGCAGCCAATCCGCGATGCGTACATGACATTGCGCGACACCGCGCTGCAGCAAGGCAATGACAAAGAACAGCTTGCCGTGTATGAAAAGCAACTCGAGGCGAAGAACGAAGGATACGAGAAAGCAAGGAAGAGTGTTGAAGATGCTGTTGCCACCCAGGAGAGAATCAATGCCGAATACATTGAAAAGCAGCCGCTGATAGCAGAGGCAAGTGAAACCGAGGAACAGTATGCAAAGGACAAGAGGGTGCACGATGAACTTGTAACCGATGCAAAGCGCATAGATGCTGCTCTTGAGCGCTTCAGTGCCGAGATTGCGGCATGTGACAGACAATTGTCAACATTGGCTGTTGAGCATGAGGAAAAGAGTGCCTGGTTCGAGAAAAATGCCCACTACTCCACAGCCATACAGATGATTCCGGCCATTGTGGCAAACATAAAAGCCATTGAGGATGAGAAACTTGAGGTGCAAAGAAAGGAGAAAGCCCTTGCCGCTGCACGTGAACTGCTTGTCACACACGAGAAACACCTTCTGCAAGCACGTGAGAGTGAAGAGGCACTGAAGCAGACAATGTCGAGCGAGATTGCTGCTTTGCGCAAAAGACTTGTCGAGGGCGAGCCCTGCCCGGTTTGCGGCAGCAGGCATCACGAGAATATTGAGGTGGCGGCCAATCTGTTACAGGAGGAGAAACTTGAGGAGATGAAGGAGGCCAACCGCAAGCTCATAGAGCACCTTGAGGGCAACATCTCCAATTGCAGGAGCGAGATTGAGAAACTGCAGGCAGCCATTGAACTGCACAACAGCTCCATTGCCCGCAACCACAATGCAAACCTCTCACTCCTTGCCGGTGTAGAGGATGCTGCAACGCTGCTTACAAGAAAGAATGCTGCAAGTGACCTCACCGGCCTCTATACAAAATGGAACAGCTACAAAGAGCGCATGCATGCTATCACCAATGAGATAAATGTATGTACAGCCAACAAAGCAGGCCATCAGTCACGCCTGCAGGATGCCCAAAAGGAACTGAAAGAGAAAAAGGCAAGGATTGAGGAACTTGAGTCGGGCATGCAGAAACAGAAGCAGCATATCGCGTCCCTCCTTGGCGACTGGAAAAGCGCAAACGAAATGCAACAGCACTATATAAAGGCCATAGCCAATGTAAACAAACTGTTTGCCGATGCCGTTCAGACCAAGGCCGAGATTGAAAGTGTGCGTGGCAGACTGAAGGGAGAAATCACAGCCATAACCCGCCGTCTGGCCGATACGGCAATGAAATTGGAGTCTCTCCGGGCAAAGATAAACGATTTTCTTGTATCACGTGACGACAATATGGATGCAACAACGCTCGATGCCCTGCTGCAGGTGGGGCACACCGCCATTGCCGCCATGCGCAGCAACATAGAGCAACTTATGCAGGCTATTACCGGAGCCGAGACAAGAATGCGCGAGCGTGAGCAGTTGCTTGCCGACCACATGAATGCACCGACAAAGACAACCGAAGAAGAGAATGCCGATAGCATAAAGCAGAGATTGCTGTTGTTGGAGGGTGAAACAAAAGGAATAGGCGAACGCATAACGCTGGTAAAGGCCCAATTGCTGAAGGATGAGAAAAACCGCGAACAGTTTGGGAAATACAGCGTTGAGTACAACAGCAAACTGGAGCAGAAGTCACATTGGGACATCCTTGACAAGCTCTTCGGTTCGGCTACCGGTGACAAACTCATGAGATATGCCCAGGAGTATACACTTGACATCCTGTTGGGTGTTGCCAACGAGCATTTGTATGACATGACCAAACGCTACCGCCTTGCAAGGATTGCCGATGGTAGTCTGGGCATAAAGGTCATTGACCTTGACATGATGGCCGAGAGCCGTTCTGCCCACACCCTTTCGGGAGGTGAGACATTCATTGTGTCGCTTGCACTCTCGCTTGCACTCTCGTCACTCTCATCGAACCGTATGAAGATTGAATCGCTGTTCATTGACGAGGGGTTCGGTGCGCTTGACAAGGAGACATTGCAGACTGCATTGATGATGCTTGAGAAACTGCAGAGCAGCGGACGCAAGGTGGGCGTGATATCGCACCTTGCAGAGATGCTTGAACAGATACCCGTAAAGGTGAACGTCGTGAAACTGTCACCGGGTAAAAGCAGGGTTGAGATAACAGGAAAAACACATTAGGAATATGAACGGAAATTTAAAGATATACAGGGCTTCGGCCGGTTCGGGCAAGACCTTCACTCTTGCCCTTGAGTATATAAAGCTGCTGATAGCAGACCCAGGGGCATATCGCAGAATTCTTGCCGTAACCTTCACCAACAAGGCGACGGCCGAGATGAAGGAGCGAATATTGGGCAAGCTTTATGGTGTTGCACATGGTTTGAAGAGTGCTGCCGACTACACGGCGAAAATCAAAGCGCAGCTCCCGGAATACAGTGACGAGGAGATAAGACAGAGGGCAAGTGAGGCTATGGAGAATATTCTGCATGACTATGGCCACTTCCGTATACAGACAATCGATGCATTCTTCCAGTCCGTTCTGCGCAGTCTTGCCAAGGAACTGGACCTTAGCGGCGACATGGAGATTTCGCTCGATGCCGAGGAACTGCTCAACAACGCCGTCGATGCCTACATAAAGAAACTGGAACCCGGAACACCACAGATTGCCCAGGTTGTAAAGTACATCGAGGACAAGATGAGAACCGGCAAGAGATGGAAGATTGACAAGGACATAAAGGATTTTGCCAAGAATATACTGAACGAGGAGTACCAGCAACGCGGCGAGGCATTGCGCGAGGAGATTGAGCGTGACAACGGTGCATTGCTCGAGAAATTCTACGGCGATGTGACAGCCTTGCAAGAGAGTCTTGATGACAAAGCCAAGAGTGTTGCCAAACGCTTCTTTTCATATGCGAGCGGGTACACCGTAAAGGACTTCAAACGTGGTGCGGCCAACGGCAGCATATGGAATGTGTTCACCAAGATGCTGAACGAGGGAGTCGTCAAAATCACTCCTGCAATTGCAACACTCATGAGCACCCCAGCGGAGATATCATCCTCATGCCCCTACGTAAATGAGATTGCCGCACTCATTGCTGAGTGCAAGGCACTGTACGAGGAGAAGATAAATTGCACCCTCTCCCTCAAACACTATCACCAGCTTGCAATGCTCAACAACATCGCATCGACACTGAAAGATGAGAATGCACGCGAGAACCGTTTCATGCTTGCCGAGACCACACACCTGTTGAGTACAATGATTGGAAAGAGCGCCACCTTCATTTTTGAGAAGATTGGCACAGAGATTGACCACATATTCATCGATGAGTTCCAGGATACATCGAAACTGCAGTGGGTATGCTTCAAAGTGTTGCTCGAAGAGGTGCTTGCGCGTGGCAAGTTCAACCTCATAGTGGGCGATGTAAAGCAGTCTATCTACCGTTGGCGCAACAGCGACTGGAATATCATGAACAACATTGGAGGCTCATTCCGTGCCGACCAGATAACATTCGCCAATCAGGATGTCGCTATTGACGGCTTTACATACAAATCGACAAACTACCGCAGCGACAGGCGCATAATAACGTTCAACAATGCTCTTTTCCGTGAATCGATAAAAAGTATTGCTACTACATACAAATCTCTTTTGGGCGACAAAGGCTTGAAAAACATACAGGCTGCCTATGACGACGTGGAGCAGGCTGTTCCCCAACCACAGCCGGGGAAGAAAGAGAAACCCTGGCAAGGATATGCCGAGGTACGCCTGTTGCAGAAAGGAGAGTCCGAGGAGAAATACAATGATTTGGCCATAAAGCAACTGATGGAGACACTGCACCAACTGCTAGAAGTTGAGAAGGTTGCTCCGCGCGACATAGCCATACTGTTGCGCACAAAGGAGAGGAAGATTGGCCTTGTGGTCGATGCATTCAACAAGGAGTTTCCTGACCTCAAAATAGTGTCGGACGAAGCATACAAGCTCTCGTCGTCACTCTACGTAAGACTTGTGATTGCTGCGCTGCGTTACATTGCGACCCCCGAGGACAAGGTAAACATTGTAAACCTTGTAAAGCTATATAACAAGGTCACCTCAAAGGGCAACGAGGGCAATGTGGGCGATGATGTCACCACCCTGCTCCCGCCCAAACTGCGCGATGAGCTTGAGCGCCTCAAGGGATTGCCCGTATACGAACTCATTGAGCAGCTCTTTGCAATGCTCGACGTTGGCAATTCAAGCGAGGAAGAGGCCTATGTGTTTGCATTCCTTGACCATGCATCGCAATATATTAACAACCGTCATGCCGACCTTAACAAGTTCCTTGCCGCATGGGACGAGAGCATAAAGGACAAGTGTGTGCCTGCCGAGAGCATAAACAGCGTACGTGTGATGACGGTGCACAAGTCAAAAGGACTGGAGTTCCACACTGTGATTCTCCCTTTCTGCGACTGGACATTCACGGGCGATGGGCGCAACCTGATATGGTGCGTGCCGGGTAAGGCTCCTTTTGACAACATAAGCCTTCTGCCCATAAACAGCACTAAGGATATGGCCGAGTCGATGTACAGGGACGATTACTTTGAGGAGTACCTGTACCAGATTGTCGACAACCTGAACATACTCTATGTTGCAACGACACGTGCAAAGAGCAACCTGATAATGTTCAGCGACAACACTCAGGAAAAAGACGGAAACAAACAGAAAAAAGAGGATGACAACGCACCCAAAAAGAGCAGCATCTCCGATTTGATAAACTGTGTAATCCCCAACCTTGTAATTGACGGTGCAACATATGACGACAAAGAGAAGGTCCTGCGCTATGGAACAATAGTTCCAAGCGAGGGTGTTGACAAGAAGAAAGAGGAGGAAAAGAAAGATAGCGACAAGGAGAAAGAACTGAACCCGTTCGAGGAGAAGCCACAGCCTGTGAGCCTGCCGTTCAGTTACTACGACAGCCGCATAGAGTTCCGCCAGTCGAACGAGCTCGACCGTTTCCTTGCCACCGACACCGAGGAACAACAACAGCAGAAGTATATTGACGAGGGTAAACTCATGCACCTTGTGCTGTCGCAGATAGAGAAAAAAGAGGACTTGGAGAGTGCGTTGAACAGAGTCCTTCTACTCACAGGACTCATAACCGAAGGAACACGCTACGAGAAGATAAAGAATCTGTTGGGGAGAGCTCTCGATAACCCCGATGCCGCAACATGGTTCAACGGCAGCTACAAGCTGTTCAACGAGCGCTCAATCCTCATAGCCGACAGCGAGGATAAGAGCCGCCGCCCCGACCGTGTGATGATAAAAGGAGACACGGCTGTTGTTGTGGACTATAAATTTGCCAGCAAGAGAGATGAGCACACCGAACAGGTAAAACAGTATGTCGAGCTGCTCAAGGCGATAGGCTACAAGAATGTGAGCGGATATGTCTGGTACGTCTACCCCAACAGGATTGAGAGTGTATAAGCGGGATAGTGATTCTCCATTCCATTTCGGTTTATTATTAATGAATAGAATACGTTATTGATATATGACACCATTTCTGAAACTCGTTGCAGACGATGTGTACAAGAGGTTCAACGGTCATCTTGAGGATGTAGCCGTTGTATTCCCCAACAAACGTGCGGGGCTGTTCTTCAACCGTTATCTGCTCGAAAGCAGCAACAACGCTCCACTGTGGAGCCCAAAATACCTTACCATAGCCGACCTGTTCCAACAGAACAGCCAGTATGCAATAGGCGACCCCATCCTGCTTGTCAGCAAGCTCTACAAGGAGTACATAAAATCGATGTACAAGAATTGTAGTGCCGACACCGAGGTTGAGTCGCTCGACAGTTTCTACTACTGGGGCGAAATGCTTATCAAGGACTTTGACGACGTTGACAAGCACCTTGCCAATGCCAAACAACTTTTTGCAAACATAAAGGAGTTGCGCGAGATTGGCACGGCAAAGGATGTTCTTGAGCCAGGTCAGGCCGAGTCGATAGCACGTTTCTTCAGCAACTTCAAGGCCGGCGGCAAGATTGAGGGCAAATTCCAGACCATCTGGGAGTGCCTTTACACAATATACTGCACCTTCAAGGAGTCGCTCAAGGAGAGCGGCATGGCCTATGAGGGCATGCTCTTCCGCGATGTCATAGAGAGCGGAAAGGAGATTGTGCTCGATTACGACAAATATCTCTTTGTGGGTTTCAGTGCCCTCAACGAGGTGGAAAGCCACATGTTCGACTATGTACAGAAACAGGGCAAGGCTCTTTTCTATTGGGACTATGATACCTATTACACCCAAGTCGACACGCAGGAGGCGGGCTACTTCATGCGCAAGAACCTGAAACGTTTCCCCGGAGTGTTCGGCAAGGAGATGTTCGACAACCTGAGAACAGAAAAGCAGATAACCGTTGTTGAGACTGTGAACGACAGCACCGCCGTGCGTTACATCCCTCAATGGCTCAATGAGAACCTTACTGAGGAGGAGATTGACACTGCCATTGTGCTGTGCGATGAGACAATGCTCGAACCCACGTTGCATGCCATACCCGACAAGGCTAACGGGTACGATATAAGGCAGATGAACGTAACAATGGGATTTCCGCTCACTCACACTCCAATCTTCGGACTTGTGAAACTGCTTGTCGACCTGCAGACACGAGGATGGAGCGAGAAGCAACACAGTTTTACAATGTCATTCGTGTGCGACGTGCTCAAACACCCTTACGTAATACAAGGAAGCGGGGAAAGCAGGGATTTGCGCCATAAATTGCTATACGAGAAGATATTCTTCCCTACAGATGCCGTGTTGCACCTTGATGATTTCCTTAAGGAGCTCTTCACCCGTTACACCGACAACAAAGAGTGGCTCGACGGTTTGAGCCGTCTCATCTACGGCATTGCACAGACCCTGAAGAAGAATGAGAAGAAGACACTCTATGACCAGCTTTTCATTGAGGCGATACTGAAGGTATACACCCAATGCCAGCGTCTGCTGCAGCTTGTGGGCAACGGTGATCTTGTAGTCCAGCAAGCCACAATTGGCAAACTGCTCATAAGAATGCTCTCGTCGCAGCGTCTGCCATTCCACGGCGAGCCGGTTGTGGGCCTGCAGATAATGGGATTGCTGGAGACACGTAACCTCGACTTCAAGAACATCATCCTGCTTGGAGTGAACGAAGGCAACTTGCCAAAGAACAGCGGCGAAAACTCATATATCCCTTATAATTTGCGCAAGGCATTCGGGCTTACGCTAAGCGAGCACCGCGACTCCATATACTCCTACTACTTCTACCGTCTGCTGCAGCGCGCCGAGCGTGTGACGCTTGTCTACAACAGCTCGTCGGACAGCAAGACGCGTGGCGAATGCTCACGCTACATCCTGCAGATGCTTGGCAGCAAGCTCTACGATGCGAAGCGCATAATGCTCACCTCGCAGCAAAGCACAGCGGCCATAGAGGTAAAGGAGCAACCCAAGAGCAGGGAAATCGTCGATGCACTGCGCCACAGGTTCGACACAACGTTCAACAGCAATGCCGGCACAATGACCCCGTCGGCCATAAACAGATATATCGATTGCGGCTTGAAGTTCTTCTACTACTATGTGATGAACATGAAACCTCTGCTCGATGTCGACGAGGAGTTCAAGGACAATGACTTTGGAACGGTATTCCACAAGGCTGCCGAAAACCTGTACAATAAGATTATAAGCAACTGGAACACGACAACAGTCACTGCATCGGCTCTTGAATACTACATAAAGAACCCCGAACTGCTCTACGAATTCATTGACGATGCTTTCAAGAGCGAGTTCTTCAAGAACAACAAGCCTGTTTACAATGGCGAGCAGTACATAAAGCGTGGTGTCATGCACCGCTTCCTTCTGCGCCTTGTTAAAATGGATGCTGCCTATGCTCCATTCAACTATGTGGGCAGCGAGGCAAAGATTGAAATGCCTTTCGCATTCACCGGTTCGGGCAACAGCATAAATGTGAAGATTGGTGGAACCATAGACCGCATTGACAGCAAGGGAGACACAATAAACATAATCGATTACAAGACCGGTGGCGGCGAGAGCACCGATGGCAACATGTCGCTCGACGATGTGTTCGCCCACAAGGCAAAGGCTGCAGGATACCATTTGCAGGCATTCCTCTACTCCATTGCTCTGAAGAATGCGCTCTCAGGTGGATGCCCATGCAACAGCGGCTGGGTAAAGAAGATTGACCCGGTTGCTGAACGGAAAATATCACCGAGCCTGTTATATGTACACCATAAGGACAATGCCGAGCGTACAGATTTTGTAATCAAGGTGCAAAAGAATCCGGTAGAGGATATTTCAGCCATTGAGGCGGAGTACATGAAGAGGTTGCAACAGGTGCTGACAGATATATTCGATATCGACAAGCCCTTTGTCCCGGCGACCGACAGCAAGAAGTGCGAATATTGTGACTACAAGGAGATTTGTGGCAAGTGATATTGTCCGCAATTCACATTAACACAAATTAACATACCGCGGTAGAACAAAACCCTACTGCGGTATGTTAATTTATTGTGTTTTTCATAGTAATAGATTCAACACGGGAACGCCTGCCTGCGAAGGTCGGTACCCCGGCGGGCAAAGGCGTTTGCCTGTAGAAGAAAGCCGCGTCGTTCCCCTAAGGCGCGGCTTTTTAATTTATTCCGCCACCACCTTCATCAAACACTCTTTGCAATCGAATGCCAGGCGGAAACGGCGGCCGTCGCCCGAGACAATGTAGAACGGTTCTTTATACGGCGATGGTTTTCCGCTCTTTGTGCACCACCCCATACTGTATTTGAGGCAATGCTTGCAGAACATAACCGTGGCACCATCTTTCGCTGCAAGCTCAAATGCCGGCTGAATATCAGTTACCTTATGTTGCTTGTAGAAAAGTTGTGCATGACGGTTTGCAACATTTCCTTTGTAATCAAGTGCATCAGTGATATATACAGTATCATTATCCTTTAGTCGCATGTCAGTGCGCTCAACGGCGGCACGGCGGTTTTTGAGAATGATTTCGCACAATGTACGGCGCATCTCCGACAGCAGTGACGATGGAACAAACCAATCGTCGGCAAGTTCCACATCGACTTTTGTTACTTCGAACGGTGTGTTTCCCCACTTGCCAAGCTGGTTGATGATATTCTCGCGCTGCGATGAACGTGCCACCTCTTTCTTGAACGGGAACTCAACGCAATGCTCTGCCCCGCTCTCGTCAGTTGCCTGCAGGCTGAAACCGAACGCGCTGTCACTGAAACGCAACGAGATGGCAATGCGGCGCGGAACATCGGGGCGCGAAAGCAGGCGCTCGAAATCACAATCGTAGTTACGATACAACTCATCGCCGCTCTCAATCTGCGGCATTGTCTGCGGATATATTCTGTTACCCTCTACTTTGTTTATGCGGAAACCGTGCAGCTTGCCGTCCTGTCCCACATAGCAAGCACCGTCGCCATTGTTGAACTCACCGCCCACAACGGTAAAATAGTAGCGTGACACGAATTTCACGCGCCCAATGTATTCACCCTTTGACTTTGGGCTCTCGAACGATGTCATTCCATCCTTTGAACCATGCAACATATAATCAGTGAAGCCACGGTTGAAACTTTTTTGCGGGGCAGGCATGAATTGCGGATAGCACTTGCCTTGCGACGCGCGCTCATACTCCTTGCGACGTGCAAAAACGGCATCGAGTTTTTCGCGATAATATGCAGTGATGTTCTTGACATACGATGCATCCTTCAAACGTCCCTCAATCTTGAACGATGTCACACCTGCATCGAGCATCTCCTCAATTGAAGCCGAGCGGTTCATGTCCTTCAAGGAGAGCAGATGACGGTCGCGCTCAATCACCTTGCCCTCGGCATCGACAAGGTCGAAAGCCAAGCGGCAGAACTGCGCACATGCACCACGATTGGCACTGCGGCCGTAGCAGTGCTGCGACGCATAGCACTGTCCGCTGTAGCTCACGCAGAGCGCGCCGTGTACAAACACCTCGAGTTCTGTTTCGGGCACAGCGCTGTGTATCTCCTTTATCTGCTCCAATGTCAACTCACGTGCAAGCACCACACGCGGAAAACCTACAGCAGAAAGGAATTTCACCTTTTCCACCGTGTGGTTATCCATTTGTGTGCTGGCGTGCAGGGGGATAGGCGGAATGTTCATCCCGGCAATTCCCATATCCTGCACAATGAGCGCATCGACGCCGGCATCGTACAACTCCTTGACAAGCTGCTCTACGGCAGTCACCTCATCGTCATAGATAATGGTATTCAGTGTCACATACACCTTCACACCAAAGATGTGGGCATAGTCGACAAGGCGTGCAATATCCTCGACCGAATTGCCGGCTGCCTGTCGCGCACCGAACTGTGCAGCGCCAATGTACACGGCATCGGCACCGTGGTTTATTGCAGCAACACCTGTTTCATAATCCTTTGCCGGAGCAAGGAGTTCTATCTTACGGGGAGAAAGTGACATCTTCTTTTTATTAGGAGTGTAATTACGATACAAAAATAGTGCAAACGCATTGAACCAAGGTAGGAGTCAAGGGAAAATATCTCTTTTTTTCAAAAATAATACCCAAATGCTTGTTATATCTTATAGCTTTTCCATAATTTCGCACTTCAAGGATTAAATATGATTCTTTATGACATCACATACCGCAACACGTGAAAAAGGAATTTACAATGTAACCATTATTGGGAGTATAGTAAATTTTCTTCTGCTTGTATTCAAATTCATTGCAGGCATAGTCGGCCACAGTGCCGCAATGGTGGCCGATGCCGTGCACTCGTTGTCCGATTTTGTCACAGACATAGTGGTTATTATATTTGTTAGAATATCGGGCAAACCACAGGACGAGAGCCACGACTACGGCCACGGTAAATACGAGACACTTGCCACGGCAATAATAGGCGTGGTGCTCATGGGTGTGGGAATTGGTATTCTTGTAAACTCTGTAACAGGTATTGTCGATGCTTTAAACGGCAAGGTGCTTGAGGCACCGGGCATGCTTGCATTGGTGGCTGCTGCTGTTTCCATTGTGTTGAAGGAGGCGTTGTACCGATATACGGTAATTAAAGGCAAAAAACTTGATTCGAAGGCTGTCATTGCCAATGCATGGCACCACAGGAGCGATGCGTTTTCATCAATGGGTACCCTTATGGGCATTGCCGGCGCAATATTTCTGGGTGAGAAATGGAGAGTGCTCGACCCCATTGCGGCATTCATTGTGAGCGTCTTTATAATTAAGGTGGCGGTGGATTTGATTAAGCCATGCATTGATGAGTTGCTTGAGAAATCGCTCTCGAAAGAGGTTGAAGAGAGGATTCTCACAATTGTAACGGCATTCCCCGAAGTGGACTCCCCTCACCACCTTCGCACACGACGCATTGGCAACAACATTGCAATCGAAATCCACATAAGGATGGACGGTGTAATGTCGCTGACGGATGCGCACGATATCACAAAAAAGATTGAGAGTGCAATTAAGAATGAATTCGGCCCTGAGACACACATAGGTATCCACATGGAACCGAAGAAAACGGAAAGGTGAAAGGTGAAAACTGAAAGCTGCGAGTAAGCGAGCGAAAGTCAAATTTATTTGAACTTTCACAGCGAGCGTGAGCAGGTTCAATCGCACAATGTGCGGTTAATGCCTAATTCCTCCCCTGTTTTAGGGGAGGTGCCGAAGGCGGAGGGGTTACAAACGGGGAGGGACAGTAAGATGGAATTTGCAGCAATGTTCTTCTTTGAACTCCATCCGCATTTATTAAACTCCCTCCGCGACTACGTCGCTCGTCCCTCTTCAACAAGAGGGACAATAAATAGGCCCAAGGGGATTGCAAAAGGTGGAAAAATTTAAAACTTTCTCCCCTCAGTCATTAAGCCGACAGCTTATTCCTCCCCTGTTTTAGGGGAGGTGTCCAAAGGACGGAGGGGTATTTGGCAGAGGAGTAGTTTTCATGTGATGCCCTGCGAGCCACGATTGGCGAGTGTTATCAAAGGTAAAACTGCGATTCAGCCACACTTTTCCAACAAATAATACAATCACTACAAACCATAACGTGCAGTGCTTCCCAACTCCTCTTCAATGCGTATCAATTGGTTATACTTGGCAGTGCGGTCGCTACGGCTCATTGAACCGGTCTTTATCTGTCCGGCATTTACAGCCACGGCAATATCAGCTATTGTAGTATCTTCGGTTTCACCCGAACGGTGACTGATGATGGTTGTATAGCCATTACGACGTGCCATTTCAATGGCATCGAGAGCCTCGGTAAGTGTTCCTGTCTGGTTAACTTTTACCAGCACACTGTTGGCGCAATCAAGTTCAATACCTTTGCCAAGGTATTTGACATTGGTAACAAAAAGGTCATCACCCACAAGCTGGCAACGGTTGCCTATGCGCTCGGTGAGCATAGCCCATCCTTCCCAGTCATTCTCGCCCATGCCGTCTTCAATGGAGTCGATTGGATATTTTTCAATGAGACGTTCCAGATAATCTACCTGCTCTGCTGATGTAAGCTTTTTTCCCTTGGGACCCTCAAAAAGCGTATAGTCATACACTCCGTCGCGATGGTATTCCGATGCAGCACAATCAAGAGCCAATGTAATGTCTGTTCCCGGGGTATATCCGGCAGCCTTAATTGCTTGCACGAGTATATCCAAAGCCTCTTCCGTGCCATTTAGTGCCGGAGCAAAACCGCCTTCATCGCCAACTCCTGTGCTATAACCGTGTTCCTTCAAAACACTCTTCAGAGCGCTGAAGACCTCGGCACCCATCTGCACAGCCCGGCGTATGCTATCCGCACCAATCGGGCGTATCATGAACTCCTGGAATGCAACAGGAGCATCGGAGTGACGCCCTCCATTGAGCAGGTTCATCATGGGAACAGGCAACACGTGCGCATTGACACCGCCGATATAACGGTACAGAGGCATGCCGCATGCCTTTGCCGCAGCCCGTGCAATAGCCAGTGAAACTCCAAGTATGGCATTGGCTCCAAGATTGCATTTTGTGGGTGTACCATCAAGTTCAAGCATCATTCGGTCCAAGCCACGTTGGTCAAAGACGTTACATCCGCGCAACACAGGGGCTATTCGTTCGTTTATATTTGCCACAGCCATCGCTACACCTTTTCCATTATAGCGACTTTTGTCACCATCACGCAATTCCAATGCCTCATTTTCACCGGTAGATGCTCCCGATGGAACAGAAGCACGTCCCACCGCACCATTTTCCAATATAACTTCGGCCTCTATTGTGGGATTTCCACGCGAGTCCAATATTTCTCTACCTTTAATCTCTGATATATTCATAACTGTCAACTTTTACTATATAACACCAAGTACTATACAAACGATTGGCAAGAAGGTTTGTTTTCTTCCCAACGCAAATTTAGCTGATATATGATATTAATAAAAATTTCAAGTATGTTATTTTACAGTTACAATTCACAATTTCTCCTTTAATATCCTTTCAATTTCCTCTGCGGTAATGCCTATGGCGAGAATGGTTCCGTCTCTGTCAACAAGGAACACCTCTCCGGCACCTCTGATACCGTACCGTTCCCAAATGTTACCCACGCCACGCAATGAGAGCAGGTTCAGCCAAGGGTAACCGTCCTTTTCCACTGCAAGCCTCATATCTTCACTCTCCAGTTCGTTTGCAACGCCAACCACAGTGAATCCCTTATCCTTGTACTTGTTGTACAAAGGAATGAAGCTCATTGACGAACGTCTGCAAGGTCCGCACCACGATGCCCAGAAGTCAACAATGGCTATCTTACCCTCAATCTCTTTCGAGAGCGTGTGCGCTGCACCGCTTAGGTCGGGAAGAGTAAAGTCAATTATTCGTGAACCCACGCGCACATCCATCGACGACACCCAATTGCGCAAGTTAATTGCCATATTGTTTGTTGGGTATTTTGCATCATATAAACGCTTGAAAACATCCACATATGGCTGTTCAACAGCATTGTCTTTGTTATAAAGCCTTTGCCTTGCTTGGTTGAGCAGATAAAGTCCTACCAGGTTCGTGTTGTTCGTGATGTAATCAATTTCGTATGCGTACATTTCTTTCCTTAACTCTTCGCCTTTTTCCATAAATGCTTTGTATTCCGGCGTATAAAGGCGATTATCCTTTTCCAATTGCTCAATCTGTTTGCTGATACTCCTGAGCGAATCGCGGTCTTCGCATTCATCATATAGTTTCTTGAGGGCTGCACCTTCGGCTGTTAAAAGTTTTCCTGCTTTCTCCAAAGCAGCCTCCTCCTGTCTCATAGGCAAGTAGAACCTTTCTTCAATGCCTTTCTTGTAGGCTATCAGCTCTTTGTTGAGTGGTGTCTGTGAATGCAGTGTAGGAAGTGGAGCATCATTTATTGCATAGCCGTAGAATGTAGCATAAACATCTCCCTCCTCGGCAAAGAAATCCAGCGCCATCCAACAACCTTTGTTGTAATCCTCGCAGGCAAACAACTGATAAAATTCAGGTTCGTCGATATAAAGGTCGTGAGAGAAATGCCCATCCTTTACCAAGATGGTATCTACGGGCACCACCCTTGGGTCACCGTCACCAATAATGAGCAATATTCGGGTGAAAGTACTCTCCTTTACCTCGCCCTCAATGTGGCAATGGAGCTTCTTATTATTACTTATGCTCTCCTGTGCAAAGCCACACGCGGTGACAAATGCAACGATTAGGGTTAAAATAAATCTTTTCATATCAATTAATCAAAACTTTTATCATTTCAACAACTCTTCAATTTCCTTTTCAAGGGCATTGACATCATGCGATGCATCGTGTACAAATCCATCCCTTCCAATGAGCACAAGGGCCGGCGTGCCTGTAAAATTGAACAACCCTTTTAAGGCAGTCCAATCGCGTTCGTCAACAAACAAGGCTTCTCCATTTATACCTTTCTCTTTCAACCATTGTGTT